>CANPYW010000063.1 GCA_947588745.1 Candidatus Gastranaerophilales bacterium | reverse complement strand
ACGAAGTTAACAATATCGTAGTAATGTTTAGGAATGACAAAAGAGGTATCAATAATATTTCTGTAATCAATATCAATAACAATAATTTTAATATTAATATCAATCATAAGTTTCATAAATTTAGTAACTTCATCAATGTTATCGTTAAAACCTGAAACAATGATATATTTAACGATAATAGAGTCGTTACCGGCTTTAGCGATATATTTTTTGAGGTTTTGAACGGAGATATCGAATTTATCGACCTGTTTAATTTTGAGATAAGTTTCTTTAGAGCCTGAGTCGAGAGCGGTGCAGAGTTCACCTTTTTTAGAGACGAGGAGGTTTTCAATAACAGGCATATAGACAATATTATTGGTTGGGATATAAATAGTGCCGACGCCTCTAGATAGGAAAGTATTAATAATTTCTTGATAGTTATGAAGGCAAGAGATATTGCCGCCCTGAAAATCGATATATAGGTTGTGAGTATCAATAAGTTCATGGTCATAGAGTTCGTTAATAAAGGTGAGGACGTTATACAAGACCGGTTTATTTTCATCTTCTTTGATTTTTTGAATAGACCTATTACCCTGAGTACAGTAGATACAAGCACAGTTACATTGGGTATAGTGATTAAGAGTGATTTTATTAATTTTGAGATTAAGAGGAGGATTAAAAGGTGCGATATGAACGCAATTTTTACATTCATCGGGAATAATTCCGGATTTAAACAAGTTAATGAGGTGTTTTTTAGCGTTAATAAAAGAGAGAATTGAAGATTTATCGGAGAGGTTATTAACGAGTGCCGGCCCGATATTAGCACTACAGCAGGGTTCAAGAGCGTTGCGAGAAGAGAAGTGCAAGTGGTTAAAGAGCAGCGGACACATATATTTAGAGTTATGATTAAAGATATTAAAAATATTCATAAAAATATTATATAATGAAGACATGAAAAAGAGTTATTATTGTAAAAGATTAAATGAGACGCTAAATTTTGATGCATTAAAGGTGTATTACTGCTGCGGAACGAGAACTGGCCCGTCGATAGATATACCAGAGAAAGGGCGGGTAAAAGAGATTATAAAAAAGCGTGATAGGCTAATAAGGGAGTTAGCTCGTGGGCGTGTTCCTAAGGAGTGTGAAGGCTGTTTTGATTTAAAAGAGAGAGAAGATAGCGGGTTTCATCCGTCAGATTGGTTTAAGCGATTACCCAAAGCCAAGTTAATAATAGTAAAGCATTTTAAGCAGTGTGATTGCAGCTGCATATATTGTTGTGAGCAGTATTTATCAAAGAGGAAAATAGTATTAAAATCGAAGAGAAGTGAGTATTATGATTTATTGCCGATAATAGAGGAGAGTTACAAGCGAGGGATAATAGATAAAGAGGAGTTAGACGTACATTTTCAGGGCGGGAATGTATCAGTATTAGAAGAATTTGAGCCATTGGTGGATATATTTATGCAAAATGGTGTAAAGCGAGTAGAAATAGCTACAAATGGGATAAAGTATTTACCAAAGATAGCGGAGATAGCGGGGAAAACATTTGTTGATGTAAATATATCCATAGACAGCGGGACGAGAGAGACTTTTAAGAAGATAAAAACCGTAGATAAATTTGAGGAAGTGGTTGAGAATTTAAAAAGATATGTAAAACTCCCGATACTATTGCGGTTGAAATATATATTGGTAAGAGGGGTAAATGATAATAAGGAAGAAATAACAAAGTATATAGAATTAATGAAAGAGATAGGTATAAAGAATTCAGAGCTAATGATAGACCAGTGTGACAGCGAGTTTATGAGCGGTGGAGAATTTAAGATACCTGAATATTATTATGAATTATTTAGATATTATAAAGAGAAATGTAAAGAATGCAATATAGAAGCGAATATCTGGGAATATGTAAAAGAGATATTAGAAAAGGGGTCATTTTTTAAATAGGTGTTTAAGACGTTGAAATAACGAGGGATTAGAAGGTTTAAGGTTTTTAAGGTAATCGTTAACAACGCAGTGTTCATCGTCGTTAAATATAGGGTCAGAAAGTATTTCAACGAGTTCATTATATTTAGGATGAGAAGGCAGTGAAATATCAAGGAGAGATTGAAGGGAATCGGAATCAATTTGCCGGTGATAGTTGATAAAGAAAGCTTTAGCGTTGATATCTTTAGCGAATTTTACGAAATTTTTCATATCTTTATAATTCAGGGCAGTAACAACGAAATTAAGCTGAAGGGTTTGAAGTTTGCCTAAGTTTTTGAGATTAGCGAGATAGCGGACGTTATCGATAACGGCATTAAAGTTACCATTTTTAACTAATTTATCGTAAGTGTTTTTGGAGGCGGAATGTATAGAGATGATAGCGGAATTGAGTCGATTTTCGAGGTCAAGAGCCTGTGTATTTTTTTTTGAGAATAGAATACCGTTAGATATAATTCTGAATTGAATATTAGGATTAATCTTGATAATTTTTTTAACAATATCGATAGAATGCTTGCTGGCAAAGAGTTCGCCAGCGGAGTTAAGTTCAACGAGTTCAGCGTGCTGAATAACCGGAGTAAATATTGAATCAAAATTATCTTCAATTCGTTTTTCTTTAAGCCTGTTATGCAGTTCTTCCTGGTTATCAGACTGAGTGCGGCAGAAGATACAGCGGACATTACAGTGTCTGTCATAGCTGAATTCAATGCGTTTAGGGAATGGAACGGTTAATGTTGGTGTAATATCTTCAAAAGCCGGGTCGCAAACATCAGTTTTGCAGAAGCTGAAGTTATTATCTATAAATTGCCTACGGAAATCTTGTGCTTTCTGTCCGTTCCAGATTTCTTCAAAGGAAGAATCAAAGATGTTGCCGAATGAATAAAAATCAGTCCAATAACAGCAACAGCAATATACCTCGCCGGTATTTTGGATTTGAATAGTTTTAAAAGGGTGTTGGCATATTTTAGTCATAGATATATTAAAGTCCTAATTGGTTTACAATATACGGAGTAAAGGTTTCCAAGGCTTTCTGTGTAGGGTTTCCGTTTTTATAATATTCCGATTTTTTATCAAGAACAAATGTAGATAAATCGCTTACATAGACCACATTAATACCTTCTTGTTCGATTTTCTTTCTAAACATTTTATTTTTTGAGTTTAGTTCATCATAGTAAACGATTAAACTTAGCTTAATTTGAGGATTTACTTTTTGCAATTCGTCTTTAAGCAATTTTAAATGTTGGATGAATAACTTTTTTGTTTTGTAATCTATGGAAGAATTTTTTTGTTTGTCAATCAATCTGTAAATAATAGAGCCTTTAATGGCGGGATGTTTTTCTACATTAGGAATAAGATTACCGTTTTTGTCTTGAACATATTTAAAATACAAAACATCATTAAGCAAGAAATTAGCGTCAAGAATATTTCCGGGATAGACTTTAAGTCTTGGTAAATCAACCAGAGAAGGTAAAAAATATATAGCATTGCTGCTATGTTTAATCAGATTATCGAGTTTTCGGCTTTGAACTTGTGCAATAGCGTGTTGAATAAACCCATAACTCACATTTCGGTTATATACCGGGCGTTGTGTTAGGTCTGATAAGTATTTATCAAAGCTTTTATCCCCATTACTATCCGATTTACTATCCAAATCATTGCCAAAAAGGATTATTGGGGGTTTATTTTTGTAGTTAAGACCTTGAGGGTCTTTGAAGTAATAACTTTTGGTAAATTTTTTCATATCAAAATTTTTTCTGGCAAAAACTCTGTATTGAAGCAGACTAATATTATTGGTATTGCAGAGAAAAAGAAACAAACAAAAATCTGCAATGAATGGGCTAAGTAAGATAATAACAAGAGTAATAATAAATTTTTTTTTCATATTTTGGCAAAGCTCAAATAAAGAAGTAACTCTAATAATATAATATAATAAAAAATAATAATCATGATATAATTTGGGGAAGGGAGATTATATTTTGAAATATATATGTTGTTCCAATATACAAAGCGGATTAAGATTTGAGTATAATTGCATAAAGCTGTGCTGTTTTATGGGTACGAATACACCTGACCCATTAACGATAAAAAAAGATTATTATGGCGAAAAGCTTAATTGGAGTGAGTTAATATCCAAAATACAAGAGATAAGGTCGGGGTTTAAACGTGGAGAAATAGACTCTCATTGCAAGGGCTGTTTTGCATTACGAGAAGATGACTGGGATGATAATACAAAATTCAAGTGGATACAGATTGCTCATTGGTCGGATTGTAACTGTAATTGTACTTATTGTTACAGGGTTGCCTCGGAGTTCGTAAAACCTAAAAAAAGATATAAGCTTATGCCAGTTATTAAAGAACTTGATAAAATGGGACTGCTGGATTATTCCGGTGAACTTGCTTATTCGGGCGGTGAGCCTGCGTGTTTAAGAGAATTTGATGATATTACCAACTTTTTTATAAAAAAAGGCGAGCGGAATATAATGGTTCACACGAATGCCATAGTGCCTGTAAAATCGGTATTAAACGGACTAAAGACTGATACAATGTCTGTAACAGTGAGCGTAGACTGTGGAGATAGAGAAAAATTTAAGCAGATAAAGCAGATTGATGCATATAAAAAAGTGATGAATACATTAAAACGCTACGTAGAAGCACAGGGTCTTAATAAGAAGATGGTGCGTTCAAAGTATATAATTATACCGAAGGTTAATGATACAAAGGAAGATGTAAATAAGTGGCTGGATGAAACGGAACGAATTGGCATTCAGCAAGTTATTATTGATTTTGAGTCGGATTGGCTGGCAAGAAACTCCAAAAATATTCCCTCTTATATAGATGATTTGTATGATTATATAGTTGCGGATATAAAAAGGCGGGGATTGGATATACAGTTTTACGGTGTAGCGAACCAGTACAGAACAATAAAAGGTAAGGACTTAGACGTCGGCATCGGCTTACACAAAGGCGATTAGATGTATAATGTTTTAACGGGAGAAAAGGTTTTTTATTCTTTTTATAATTGGTACAGGTTTTAAGCCGGTAAAATATTCCCAACCTTGAATTACCACATCATTAGCTTCCATAAAGGTTTTAGAATGAACAACTTTAACAAGCTTATTATAATCAGGATGATTAGGGTCTTGAATATTAAGTTTTTTATAGAGCTGTTCCAATTCTCTGGAGCAGTCAAGGCCTAAAAATCTTATATTAGCCCCGATTTTACGTGCAAAGTTTATCATATCTGGCATTTCTTTGTAATTAATAAGCGTAACGGTAAAGTGGAGTTCAAACCTGTCAATCCTGCCCGATTTTTTAAGTTCGGAAAGATAATAAAGATTTTCTATAACTTTATTAAAATTTCCGCCTTTAACGATTTTGTTATAAGTACGCTCATTGCAAGCGTGGAGAGAAACGGTAATCATTGATATTCTGTTGACAAGATTAAGATTTTCCAAATTTTCCTTAGTGGATTGTATACCGTTTGTAATAATTTCAAACTTTATATTAGGGAACTTATCTGCGATATTTTTGATTAAATTTCTTGATATTTTGCTTGCAAATACTTCACCCACCGCATTTGTTTTAACATATTTAGCGTTAATAAGCCAAGGTGAGAGTATATCAAGCAGTTTATCTTCTTTATCTTTCGGGATAAGATTAGGGTTAATTTTGTAGTCTTCGGGACGGCAGAAAATACATTTAACGTCGCAGAACTCATCCAAACCGAGAAGTATTCTTTCAGGCGGTTGAGAGATTAACTTTGCTTCTGACTCTTCTGTTTCTTGAAGGATTTCAAGATTTTGACAGCCGGGGCATAAAGCAAAATCGTTATCAAACAGTTTTTGTCTGAAGGTTTTTGCTTTTTCGCCGTTCCAAATTTCTTCATAAGATTGTTCAAAAATATTTCCGAAAGAATAGTTCTTAATCCAACCGCAGCTACAGGGATATACATTTCCAAACGGCATTATTTCCGCAAGAATATATGGGTTCGGGCAATATATATGTTTTGTTTCCATACTACCTTCCGTTATCTATATATCTTATGACCTCGGTATAACCGCAAGTTGTAAGTATTTCTCTGTATGAAAGATTGCATTTATGCTCATGAACATATTTAACAACCAATTCAATATATTCTTTAACATTATCGGGTAAGTATTTGTTCTTTTCATACCAGTGGTGTTCAAGCTCCAGCTGAATATTAGTCATACCAAGACTCTCAACTATGTTAAGCCAGCTTTGTATTTCCTCTAACGTATCGTTATACCCCGGAATAAATATGTATTTCATGCCTATAAGGCTGTTGCGGACAGGGTCTAGCCCTTTTTTGTATTTTTTTATATTGTTTATAACTTTGTTAAAACAATCAACATTCTTTATCTTTTTATATGTTTCTCTTGTACCGGCATCCAGCGATATTGTTGGGGCTGAACGTTTTAGTTCAATAGCTTTTCTAATCCATTTTGAATAGTCAATGGCTGCTGTATTAATCATTATAAAAATGTTTGTTTTTTCAAGGAAGAACTTCATTAAATCCGGAAATTCCTTTAACACAGTAGGTTCACCCCCTGTTATATTAACATTTCCTTCATAGCTAAGCATATTATTTTTCAATGCATCTTTCAACACCGGAAGTATTTTCCAGGGTTTCATTTTATTCAGCTCTTTTTTGCGTTCGTGAGTGTGGCAATAAATACAGTCAAGCGGACAATTTTCCCAATGATTGATAAGAATATACTTTAATTGCATATCCCCCGCCCAGTCCTTTACTTTTAAACTTGGACATCCCTGGCATATCGGCGGAATATCATTTTTGGCAAATCTGTCACGATATTCTTGTTTTATTTGTCTGATTTTATCCCAATCAAACAATTCGCCCTTATAATTCTCTATAATTTTTATTGCTTCAAATTTCATGCACATTGAATAAGAACATAAAACTGCAGCATCATATATAAAACACATACCATTTTCTACAAACTCGCATGATAAATATGCCATATTCTCTCCTAATATTTTTATACCCCAATTATAATATAAACAAATTATTAGATTTATAATCTTGTAATTTTTGCAAGATTGGAGGGATAGCGGAGTGCCAAAATAGTGCATTAGGGTGCGGATCATTGCGGAAATGGTATTTTTTATCTTCCGGATTTATGCCGATATCTTTTTTAGAAATAATTAAGAAATTATTTTCTTTAAGGGATTCGACGAGATATCTGCTAAATGGTTCTTCATAAAAGAAGATTACGAATTTAGTTTTTGGCCAGCGGCTGTTAAGAGCTTTTTTAGCTTCGATAAAGTAATTCAGCAATAAATCATCGAAATATTCCTGAAAGAAGGGGTATTTGCTAAAGGTAGTATAAACAAATTTATTCATAAAGAAATGATGTAAAATCATTTTTTGATTTATAAAATTACCTTTTTTTAATTCTAATTTACCGTCTTTCGGGGGTTTATAGAATACAAGATAAGAAGGTGCAAAGAATAAGCTGACAGGGGTTTTAAGCCGGTAGTAATGACTTCTTATGAAAGTGTAGATTACGTATTCAGGAGGTTTAGAGAATTTTTGCACCATATTGTAGAGTTCTTCAGAAGAAGTTAATTGATAGAGCATGTGTTGCACGCCCCAACCGCCGTATGCTCTGTTATAAACAGGGCGGTTTGTTAATCTGGCCAGTTGGTATGAAAATGTTTCGTTGTCTTTCAAATTAGTGCCGTATGTATAAGAACAACCGAATAATATAATCGGCAGTTCTTTCGATGTTTTATTTTCAATCGGTCTGTACCAATGATTTTTATCTTGTATTATTGCCTCGTATGTATTTTTTTCGCTTATATCCCTGCTTAAAAACTTGTAATAGAAAGCAGCCATTTTTTTAAAGCCGTTTATGTGATAGTTAATATCGTGTTTTACTTCTTTATAGAAGATAAAGAAATTAGCGGCAAAGATAATAAGAACAATAAAAATTAAATTAAATGCGAATATTTTTAAATATCTCATAAAATTTCCTTTTTCTTGTATTTTTGCTCAAATTGAGCATAGTATCATTAATAGTGCATTTCCCGGAACGGAATATTGGATTTTGCATTATTTTGAGAAAATCGTCATATTGTGGGTGATTTTTATCTAAAATATTAAGTTCATTAAAAACATCTTCATTTGTTTCCAGTTTTAATAATTCCAGAAAACCTACAGTAGCACCGAGTTTTTCTGCCATTTTTACATAATCAACCATTTCTCTGTAGTTATAAGAGGTAACAACAAAATTTAAAATAAATCTTTCAAGATTACCTGTTTCCTTTAATTTTGATAAGAATTGCAAATTTTGCATAACTCTTTCAAAATCACCGTTTTCAACAAGTTTGTCATAGGTGGCTTTATTTGTTGCGTGTAGTGATACTGTTATAGATAGTAACTTATTTATTATACCGAGTTCTTTTAGATTTTCTTCATCGCTTAAAATCCCGTTTGAAATGAGTGAAAACCTGATTTGAGGAAACATTTGTGAAATGCGTTTTATTAACTTCCTTGAGTGAGGGCTGAAAAGAGCCTCGCCTACTCCGGATAAAACAACATTTTCTGCATTCTCCAGCATATTCGATATTATTTCATCCATGTGTTCATCAAAGTATGATAAATCCTGTTTTTGATGACAGCTTCTGCAAAATTTACATTTTACATTGCACATACTATCGTAGCAGAATATAAACGTCCTGGGTTTTGGCACTTGCTCTTCCGCTATAATCTTTTGAGAACAATCTTTGACGCATAAATCTATTTTACAGTATTTAAAGTCATTGTTAATAAACTGCCGGCGAAATTCTATGGCTTTTTCGCCGTTCCAAATTTCGTCAAAGCTCTCCTCGTATATATTCCCCAAAGAATAATCACTGCTCCAAGGTGGACAACAGACATAAACATTTCCAAAAGTGCTTATCTGTGCCGCCGTAAAAGGAAACGTACATATTGCGTAGTTCTGACACATAAGTAATACCCTTATTTGACTATATTGTATAACAAAATTAAATATTTTGTTATAATTAAAAAAAAGGATTAATAATGAAATTTAAATGCTGTAATCATATATTAGGTAGTATTAACCTGGGTTTTTTAGGCTTCAGATATTGTAATGAAGTATGGGAAGGCCCTGATTATATCCATTACAGTGAAGAAAATGCATTTGAAAAGAATGAAGAACGAAGATTGCAGATTATCGAGGATATGAAACAGGGAATTATTCCTGAACGCTGCAAACAATGCCCTTTCTTAGAAGAGAAAGAATGGAAAGAATTCGACGGTAAAATATATAGAATAACCGTATTTAATTGGAAACACTGCAACGCAGCTTGCTTCTACTGCTCCGTTGGCTCTACCTTTTATCCAAACGTTAAAAGAAGTGATGATTACGATTCTTTGCCTATTATCGAAAATTTAATCCAAAATAACAGGTTAAATTCAGACTCCTTTATCGCTTTTATGGGCGGTGAACCTACTATGCTCCTTGAATTCCCTTCTATCGTTAAATTACTCCTATCCAAAAATTGCAGGCTCGAAGTCTTAACCAACGGCATTGTCTATGAACCTGTTATCACCGATATGCTAAATGCACCTAATAATAACAGAATTTCTATTTCCCTCGATTGCGGTTCTAAAGAAACTTATAAAAAAATTAAACGGGTAGATATGTTCAATCAGGTTGTACAAAATGTTAAACAATATGTTCAAAAAACCGGAAATAATGCCAATCACATTACTCTAAAATATATCATCCTCCCTAATGTAAATGATAATAAGTATGAAATTGATAAATTCTTTGATGTATGTAAATCTATCGGGGTCAAAACCGTTACAAGAGCCGTAAACCACCACGAAAGCAAAATGGATACCACTAAAAATCAACTAATTGAAACTTCCGTTATTAAAGCTTACTACTACTTCTCTAAACAAGCTGAAAAACTCGGTTTCTCGCTATTGCCTGAACCCTGGGCAGATGCTATTGTCGAAAATAAAGTATATAACTGTAGAAAAATCTCTCCGCTCACAAGATTGCGTTCTGAATTGCATTTCTTGTTTAAACACAAAAATTAACTTCTTTCTATACTCCCAAGATAATACTTTCTCTCTAATAACGGCTTTATGTGTATACCCTTAAGCTTTATCCTCGAATAACTCGTTTTTAACACCTCTGATGTAACTCTGTCATACCTGCTCGTAGTGTAATTCACATCAAACCCTAATCTTAACAATGCAAAAACACTCTCCTCAAATTTGGGCGATTTTGTTATCTCTTTATATTCCGATGTCAAAAATGCAATCCTCTCACACCTAAAATGCTCTCGCTGTACGGCTTCTTCTATCTCTCCTATTCGATTGTAATCCCTATCTATATTAAACTTTATATCCCCGTAATACTTCTCGCTTTTTAAATGACCTTCTTCTTTCAATTCTGCATCCGTATACACCTTTTTGCCGGAATTATCCCCATTTTTGCTCTCCTCATATATACTCTTTGCCCTATTCATAAACGCAAGCTCCGACACTAACTCTATTCCGTATCTCTTTGCCGCTAACTCCGCATATCTTAACATCTTTATCGTCCTGTTTATGTATTTCTTATTCTCACAATCTGATGATGAACTGACTGAATGCTCCGCATCAAATTGAACCGACTTTATCCCTATCCGTTTACATTCCCTTAACCACTTATCTATTTCGCTTGATGTATCGTTGTATCCCGCTAATAATATAAACTTTAATATTATAAATTCCTTCTTCTTTGCGTGCGATAAATACTTCTTTATATTTTTCATCACTATTTCATAAAATTTAGTACCCTTTATCCGCTCAAATGTCTCCTTGCAGCCGCTATCTACACTTATTACTATAGACGCCGTTTCCACCTTCTCTAGTGCCTTACATAAACTTTTTGATATCTTTATCCCCGATGTCGGTACATATATCTCCGGTACGTTCTTCTCCGAAAATAAATCCACAAGCCATTCAAACTCATTCATTAACGTTGGCTCTCCGCCTACAAATCTTAACGAACCGTTAAATCGCAATAACCCCTTCTCTCTCAATTCCTCCAATAATACCTTTATGTCAAAATCTTGCTCTCGATTATGCCACTCCGCTATCCTGCCTATAGGACAATATATGCACCTTGAATTACACTTCATAATGTGTGCTGCTGTAAAATGATTTATATAATCCTCTTCATCCCAATCCTCATAATGAAGCTCAAAACACCCCTCACATTGTATCGGATATATCCCTGCCTTCGCTTCCTCCCTTAAGGCTCGCTTAACACTGAACACTTCCTCCCAATCAAGCTTCTCCTTCTTTAAATCAGGATATATATACAACCTCTCTTTAAAATCAAAATTGTCTGTATTACAGCAATGACCCGCACATAACTGCCCAGTCCCAGGATCTAAATATATGTATATCCCATGCTCTAATAATCTGCAACTCTTATAATACATATCTCTATATTATCACTTTTAACCCTTTCTTCAACCTCTTTATTTATTTTATGCTATAATCCTGTCATGAGGTCTTTATGAAAAAATTGTTTAGATGTAAATATCTCGCTCATGGACTATATATCCACTACGACTGCTTTAGACACTGCCATCTGTCTATCCACTCGCCTAAAGAAAGAAATAACAACTTTATTATCCCTTATAAAGGCCCGAAAGATAAAGCTGATTGGGATTTAATATTCGATATTAAACATAAACTCGTTAACGATATGCGTTACGGCGATATCCCTCCTTTCTGCAGCGGCTGCCATTGGATTGAAGAATTTGACGAAGCAGATGCCGAAAAATTTAGCTCCGACTTCGATAACTATATCGATATGATTTGGATTGGTCACTCCAACGAATGCAATGCTAACTGCATCTATTGCTTCTCTTACCTCGAAATCCTCGAACATAGAACTTATAAACCTTATAACATCTTCCCCCTTTTTAAAGAAATGCTGGATAAGAAAATCTATAACCTCTCTAAAGAACCTGAAGCTCACATTTCATTCGCTATGGGTGAACCTGTTATCCTTAAAAAATTCGACGATATCATTAAACTATTCGCTAAATACGGCAATAAACATATCGCTTTATATACTAACGGCATTAAATTCAGTAAAATGGCTTCTAAACTCCTCGCTCAAAAAGGGGTTAACCTCAATATCGTTATATCTCTCGATGCCGGCTCTAAATCCGTTTTTAAACAAGTTAAAAAGGTTGATAAATTTAAAGACGTTTGTAAAAATATTAAAAACTACGCCGCCTCTGCTGCTAAAGATAACCCTAAGGCTCTGGGCGTTAAATATATCATTATTCCAAATATAAACGATAATAAAGAAGAAATTGATAAATGGTTTGATATCTGTGTTAATAATCTCGGCGTTAAGTACTTAATCGCAGACGTTGAAGAAAAATGGTTCGTTAACCACAACGGTAACGTTCCTGACTATGTTAAAGACCTCCTGCGTTATATAAGACAACGCTGCCTGGATAATAGCATTGATTTTGAATTCTACGACAGAGCCCTCGTCCTACATCTATAAGGATTTTAAATGATG
>CANPYW010000062.1 GCA_947588745.1 Candidatus Gastranaerophilales bacterium | reverse complement strand
TCATTTACTATTTCGCAAATAACCGCAGCAGGAGTCAACCCCGATAATCGTGCCAAATCGACCGAAGCTTCGGTATGGCCAACTCTTTCAAGCACTCCACCTTCTCTTGCAATTAAAGGGAATACGTGACCTGGCTTAGATAAATCAGCTGCAACTGCGTCATTTGCAACTGCAACTTCAATTGTTTTTGCTCTGTCTATTGCACTAACTCCGGTTGTGACACCGAATTTTTTTGCAGCATCAATACTTTGAGTAAACGCCGTACCTTTAGGGTCTGTATTATGACTTACCATTTCGGATAAGCCTAATTTCTCAGCTCTATTTCTTGTTAAAGCAAGGCATAAAACGCCTTTACAATGAGATATCATAAAATTAACAATTTGAGCTGTCGCAAATTGAGCCGGGATAATGACATCACCTTCATTTTCTCTGTCCTCATCATCCGCAACAATAATAGGGCGACCATGTTTAAATTCTTCAATTGCTTCTTCTATTGTATTAAATCTGATTTCTTCCATACTACACAAATCCATTTTCTTTTAAAAAGCCATAATTAATTTTATTAGTATTATCTTTTGAACTTAAAAATTTTTCAACATATTTTGAAAGCATATCGGTTTCGATATTAACAATATCCCCTGATTTCAGCAAAGATAAATTAACTTCCTTTAATGTTAAAGGAATTAATTCTACACTAAAAATATTTTCATCTATTGAAGCAACAGTTAGACTAACGCCATTAATAGCGACAGAACCTTTATAAATAATATATTTTGATTTAGACGAGGGTATTTCAAAAAAGAATTTTTGAGAAAAACCATCATTTGTTTTTCGAATAAATTTAGCGGTACAATCAATATGACCGGATACAATATGCCCATCCAATCGTGAATTCAAAGTTAATGCTCTTTCCAAATTAACAATATCGCCCTTTTTTATGCTTTTAAAATTCGTAACATTTAATGTTTCATTGGACACCTGAACGGTTATAGAGTTGTCATTAAAAGAAACAACACTCTGACAAGCACCATTAACACAAATGCTACTGCCGGTTTTAACATCGGAAAGTATGTTTTTACAGCCGATTGTTAAATCCATTCCGTTATTTGAAAGCTTTGCACTTTGAATTTTTCCCTGTTCTTCGATTAATCCAGTAAACATATTAAAAGTTTAACAGTATGGAATTTTCAAGTCAAATAAAGGTAAATAAATATTTACCTTTAATATATGTTTCGACTATAATAAAACAAGTAGGATAAGGGCATGAGTATATTCAAAAAAATAAAACTGTTAATATTTTTTATAATTTTAACATTTTCTGAGCCAATGTATGCAGGAGATAGCAATATTCCTGTCAGGGTAGGGATAAGCGATACTGCTTTTCATTCGTACCTTTTTGATAATGTTGAATTTAATAATGCGAAAAACATTGATGTTATGGATGCACAAACAGGCTATTTGATAAAAGGAACAGAAGAAAATTCAACAGTTAAAATTACAATGGAGAATGGACTTTTTAGAATATATATTAATGAAAATCTTGTAGCACGTAATTTAACAGGGCCAATACTTATAACTCCACAAGAAAACGAATTAGTATCAATATCTGGTTTAAAAAGGAAAGGTAAACAAGCTTCATACAGAGGTTATATCGAACTTACAAAAAGCGAAAAAAATCCGGAGAAGTTTGCAATAGTTAATGTATTGAGTCTGAAGAACTATTTAAAAGGTGTTGTACCCAATGAAATGCCCGTAAGATTTGGGCTGGAAGCTTTAAAAGCACAAACCGTTGCTGCAAGGAATTATGCTGTAACGCCACGAGTAAAAGCATACAAAGAATTTGATGTATGTGATTCAGTAGCTTGTCAGGTATATTTCGGTGCTAATACAGAAGAAACATTAGCAAATAAAGCAATTGAGCAGACAGACAGTATAATAGCATTAGATGATATGAATAAACCGATACTTGCCCTGTACAGTTCAACTGCGGGCGGTTATACGGAGAGTTATGAAAACGCATTTTCAGACCCAAATACAAAAGCTTTTCCGTCTAATCATCTTACTTATATGATTGCGACTCCGGATAATATTGAATTTCCGGATCTTTCATCGGATGAAGAAGCCGAAAAATTTTACACATCAAGACCGGAAGCATTTGATGATCAGTCACCATATTACAGATGGTCTAAAGAATGGACTGTAGATGAACTTCAGGAAGTACTTAACAGTTTATTAATAAGTCAATCAAAAACAGGATTTATTACTCCAGCAGTTACTGATAAGTCAGAAATCGGCAATATAAAATCATTAAAAGTATTAGAGCGGGGTAAATCTGGCAAAATAATAAAACTGGGATTATATACCGATAAAAATACATTTATCATTGAAAAAGAACTTGTAATAAGACGCTGTTTCCCTAAAAACGGGATATCACTTCCGAGTGCAAATTTTGTAATAAGCTATATAGACGCCGAAACACCCGTTTATAAATTTTCAGGCGGAGGTTTCGGACATGGTGTAGGTTTAAGCCAATGGGGGGCAGGCAAAATGTCATCTTTAGGCTACAGATATGATGAAATTTTAAAACATTACTACCATGGCATAAAGCTTGCAACAATACCCGTTAATGTTCTTTGCAATAACAAAACCATAGAAACATCATTTTATTCCAACACAAATGATGCATATATTCATATAGATAATATTGATAAAATTCGTGAATTAAAAATAACTGTTAATGAAAGTAGTTTTACAACAAAATTAAACGGAGAAAATCAGGATATTAACATATCGGAATATATAAATAAGGGTGAAAATAAAATTTCTTATTTAATTACTGATAATTTTGATTTTGCAAAAAAGATAAGTGCATTTGTAGTTATTGACGGAGCAGAGAATGAATAAAGATACTTCTTTATTAAAAGCGGCCTGGTTAATTGCATTTGTTACCATTATTTCTAAATTTGTAGGATTTTTAAGGGATATTTGTATAGCTAATTATTATGGTGCCGGACTTGTTTCCGACGCTTATTTTTATGCATATCAAATTCCTTCATTGGCAATAATATTAATGGGAGGAGTCGGCGGGCCTTTTCATAGTGCAACAGTTAGCGTATTTGCAAAAATTGTTAATCCTGAAGATAAAATCCCGCCGGAGAAAGTAAACAAACTGTTTAATACGTTTTTAACCTCAACATTTATTGTTTTTGCACTTTTTTCCATACTTGTTTTTGTTTTTTCAAACGAAATTTTAAGTTTTATAATTCATTCTGATAACTCGGAATTGATTAATTACGCAAGCGGTCATTTAAAAATAATGACTCCCGTAATATTAATCGGAGGAATTATTGGTATTTATTACGGGCTTTTAATCACCTACAGATGTTTTCTTCTTCCCAATATTTCGCCTGTTTTAATGAGTTTGTGCATAATCGGTATAATAGCATTTTCAAAAGGAGATATTACGGGAAGAAATTTGGCAATAGCAACAACAATCGGTGCGGTTATGCAATTTTTGGTACAAGCACCTGCGGTTCATAAATTGGGCTTCAAATTAAAACCCAATCTTAACATAAAAAACAATCCCGAATTTAAAAATCTTGTTGAGCTTGTATTTCCGGCAGCCTTAAGTTCCACCATTGGACAGATATATGTATATGTTGATATGTTTTTTGCTTCTCAACTAAGAGAGGGAGCCTGGACTGCGGTAGGATACGCAAACAGAATATTCCAATTTCCTGTAGGCATACTTGTAACAGCATTTCTTGTTCCGTTATTTCCCATATTTTCCAAACTCGTAGGAGAAAAAAATTATGAAGAAATAAAATACTATTTTCATAAAGGGGTAGGACTGCTTAATTTTGTTGCAATTCCGATTATGTTCGGAATAATTTTATTGGCTTACGATATGGTTCAATTGGTATTTCAGCGGGGTGAATTTAATTCAAATGCCACATATATGGTTACGCAAGCATTAACGTTCTTATCTTTGGCAATAATACCTTATGTATTTAGAGATTCCGTTACGAGGATTTTTTATTCGTTTAACGATTCGAGAACCCCGTTTCTTGTTGCATTATCATCAATAGTAATTAAATTTATTTTAAATGCAATATTCATATCAAAGCTCGGAATTGCGGCAATCACATTATCAACATCACTCGTAACCTTAATAAATGCGATGTGGCTGGGAATTATTTTAAGACGAAAAATTGATTTGGAATACAAGATATACTTTGTAAATTTAACAAAAATGCTTTTGGCTGCAATTCTTGCATTTTCGGTAAATTTTATACTATATAAATATTGGATTGTTCAAAATTCGAACTGGATATTACTGTTCATCAAGACTTTTGTTATCTTTATGCTATGTATGCTCACATATACGGCATTTGCGGCAGCCTTTAAAATAGAATATGTAGGTGAATTAATTGAAAGAATTAAAAACTATATTAAACGAAAAATCGCACGTTAAAAAATTAAACGAAACTTTACAAAATAGTGGCGTTATTGCATTTGTTACAGATACCGTTTGGGGGGTGGGATGTCTTCCGGATAATAAATCGGCGGTTGAAAAAATATATGAAATTAAAGGCAGAGATAAGTCAAAACCTTTAATTTTGATGTCCGATAAAAAAGAAAATTTATTGCCTTACGTTCAAAATATTTCAAGCAAAGCAAACGAGCTTATGGATAAATATTTTCCGGGTGCATTAACGGTTATTATGGAAAAATCCGATAGAACACCTCTGTATTGCACATCAGGAAAGAATACCGTCGGTATAAGAGTTCCGAATAACATGTTTTTTCAGATGTTATGTTCCAAAATAGAAGGCAGAGTGCTTGCAACAACAAGTGCCAATTTATCAAACCAACCTTCTTCAAAAACTTATGAAGAAGCGTTAAATTCAATCGGCAGTTATGTTGATATTATATACAAAGACTACGGCTGTTCGTGTTTCGGACTTGAATCAACCGTAGTTCTTGCAATAAATAATGATTTAAAAGTGTTAAGACAGGGATGTATTACTCCGGAATATTTTCTTCAGTAAAATCAGATAAATCAACATCTTCATTTACAGCTTCAGAATCAACCTTAATTAAATCGCCGCTGTGCAAATAGCTTTTTGTAAAATCAATAGTGCCGCCTTTTCCGTTTTCATCAACACTCCATTGACAATTTTCAAGACTGTTATATTTCTGAATTGCACCGTCTTCAATATCAAATAATTTTTTAAAGTCCTCTATATTAATTCCGTTTTCATATTCCGGCAATTCTTCAATGTTATTTAAGGAATAATAAACATATTCACCGTCTGTGAATGAAGTTGCGACTTTTTGCTGCAATGATTGTTTTGCTTTTAATGCCTGAATATTTTCTTCTATTGAAGTACGTTTATCTTGAGATAAATTCTTCTTAAATAATTTATCCTGTTCGGACTCTATTTCGGTTTGTATATTATCATATTCAGAAGGTATTGTAATTTGAGTTATTTCATCCAAATCGGAATTTTGTGGAATATTATTATATAAACGGATTATATCTTCATCAGTACCATATAAATCTGCAAATTTATCCATTGTATCATCGGAAGGATTAAATATAACAGCAACTTCTTCCGGAACCGGTTTAGGAGCTTTCGCTGCCGATACTCCGCTTGCGAAGGCTGCACCTGCTAAAAATGCTAATGCTGCTCTAAGTACGTTTGCTCTTTTAATAATAACTTCTTTATTTTCAGGCTCAAAAGTATCCGCTTCCAAATTTGACAAACGGTCGGGCAGATGGGCCGGACGTTCTTTATCCAACATAAACTGAGGTACTTTAATTTGTCTGTCTAAATATTGAGCTTTACTTGCTGCTTTTTGATTTTTGTGATTTTGAACCCCGTTATCAATCTTTATAATTTTATCGTTATTTCCAAATGATATATTAGATATGCTTACCATAAAAAACCGTTACCTTTCTTTTGGCATTATAAAATAAACTAAATATATTAAATTGATAAATAATAAACATAATTTAACAAAACTTAAAATTTTTATAATTTTTCTAAAGAAATTCGATTTAAAGCCGACTAGCAAAATTGTATAGTAAAAAAGGAGTATTTAGAATGTCTTATTTGAGTGATTTGTTGGCAAAAACAATCAAAAGCAATAATTTTAACTCCACCGAGCTAAATAAGCTTGATAAGGGTAAAATTATAGATGATACTAACATTTTTAACGAGCAGGACGGAACAATTAATAAAGATTTATTGTCTAAAGACGGCTTTATTAAGGCATTATATGCGGAAAATACAGAAAATGCATATTCAAAAGAAGAACTTGCACAAATTTATGATGCTTTAAATGCTTTCGACGGTTCAACAGACGGAAATCTATCCGAAGATGAAATAAAAATATTGGCGAACGTACAGAATGACGGTAATACAATAGAAGAAGCCGATATTCAGGAATTTTTGGAAGCAATGGCTGACGGGGCAGATGCATTATGTGATTGCGGATGTGACCCCACATGCCCGTGTAATGAAGAAGATCATTCGGCAAATACAATAACAACGGTATTAAAGAATGATGACAGAATAAAAACCGACGATGACGGCAATAAATATGTCAATGTTGAGGGTTGGAGCACCGATGAAGCAAGCAACAACTGTTTATCAAGAATTATAGCAAACAGCTATGATTTGGAAGCAATGGGAATTGAAAAAGACAGTGACGAATATAAAGCATTGGAAAAAGCCGTAATGGATGCGAACCCGAACATTTACGGAACGGAAGAAGGCGGCTGGCGACCGGAAGCCGGCGGTTCGGGCAGACAAAACGCAGTATTATACGTGGACGATAAAGTAATATTACCTGATTTTACATTGGAAAAAGAATGTAATTGTATGGATAATGCCGAGCCTATTGCACAAACCCCGTCATCACCCGATATACAAAAACCGGCACCGAATAATCCGCAGGATTCAACACCTACTCCGGATGACAATTCGACACCTGACAATACAAATCCGGCACCTGATGACAGTACGATACCCGATCCGGGGCCTCAAGGTCCCAAAGGTGACAAGGGTGACAAAGGCGACAAGGGTGACAAAGGCGATAAAGGCGACAAAGGTGATATCGGCCCGCAAGGACCCCAAGGACCTCAAGGACCTCAAGGTGAAAAAGGCGACAAAGGTGACGACGGGGCCACACCCGAAATCGGCGAAAACGGCAACTGGTTTATCAACGGCGAAGATACGGGCATAAAAGCCGAAGGTCAGGACGGTAAAGACGGTGCCACACCCGAAATCGGTGAAAACGGCAACTGGTTTATCAACGGTGAAGATACGGGCATAAAAGCCGAAGGTCAGGACGGTGTTTCGGGAAAAGACGGCGTTGACGGTAAAGACGGTGCTGACGGTAAAGACGGGCATGACGGTACAGACGGTCGAGGAATTAAAGATGCATACGTTGATGAATCGGGACACCTTATTTTTGAATATACCGACGGAACGATAGAAGATGCCGGCAGTGTAAAAGGTATGGACGGTAAAGACGGCAAAGACGGTGCTAACGGTAAAGACGGTGCTAACGGTGTAACACCGGAAATCGGTGAAAACGGCAATTGGTTCATAGACGGTCAGGATACGGGTATTAAAGCAGAAGGCGAGAAAGGTGACAAAGGTGACACCGGAGCTCAAGGCCCGCAAGGCGAAAAAGGCGACAAAGGTGATACGGGTGCTCAAGGCCCTCAAGGCGAAAAAGGCGACAAAGGTGATACGGGTGCTCAAGGCCCGCAAGGTGACAAAGGCGACAAAGGTGACACCGGTGCTCAAGGCCCGCAAGGTGAACAAGGACCTCAAGGTGAACAAGGACCGCAAGGTGAACAAGGACCGCAGGGTGAACAAGGGCCTCAAGGTGAACAAGGACCTCAAGGTGAACAAGGACCTCAAGGTGAACAAGGACCTCAAGGTGAACAAGGACCGCAGGGTGAACAAGGGCCTCAAGGTGAACAAGGTGCACCCGGTGAAGTTATAAAAGATCCTGATGATGCAGATGAAAAAGATGTTGTAGAACCCGGTCAATCCGGAAGTACTCCGGAAACGGATAACAACCCCGAAATATCAGATCCAGGAACATCTGATACACCCGAAATATCAGACCCCGGAACATCAGACCCAGGAGCAGCTGACACACCCGAAATATCAGACCCCGGAACATCGGACCCCGGAGCAGCTGATACACCCGAAATATCAGACCCCGGGACATCAGACCCCGGTGCAGCTGATACACCCGAAATATCCGACCCCGAAATATCCGACCCCGGTGCAGCTGATACACCCGAAATATCTGACCCCGGAACATCAGACCCAGGAACAACAACTCCCGATACTCCACCACAAGAGGAAACGCCTCCTCAAGAACAAGTTCCTGATACATCCGGCGGTTGTGACGGTGACCCCGCAGACGGTGATCAAGTTGTTGACGAAGAAGAACCCGGATTATAATAAAA
>CANPYW010000061.1 GCA_947588745.1 Candidatus Gastranaerophilales bacterium | reverse complement strand
GGCTTGCAATTTTAAATGCGGTATATATTAATATTGCCATTGCTGTGTATAAAAGTATTTTTTCCCAAAAATATATTCGGAAATATTCAGCACAAAAATTGGGGAATATTTCAAATATTCTTGCATAACCCAACCTTGTTCTGTGGGAATATAGTGCCTGAGAAGAAGGAAATGACCTTATAATAAACATTACTGCCGTACTAATAATGTATGTAATCCAATAGTATTTATTTAAGTTTAAGTAAAAGGGTTTTATATTTATATGTTGATATTTATTGAGTAATAGTAAAAACAAATCATATATCCAAAACAGAGTCAGCAAAAATACTGTCAGATACATAATCAATTCTTGATTTGAGCAAGCCCCTGCCGCAGAAAGAAATAAAGCGGACATTGTTATAAAATTTAATTTATAGTTATTATTTGTAGTCACTTTGAGTAAATAATATATAAAGATACTAAACAATAAAGAAGTTAGTATGTATCTCCAAAAATTATTGTTATTTGTAAAAATCCAAAATGCTTCTGAAGCATAAATTTGCCAAACAAAAACAGCAGTAATAAATATAAACATTATAAAAAATAAAGGCTTGAATTTTTTTGTATATTCAACGAACTTAACTTGCCAGAATAAAAACATTAATAGAAATAAACTCTGGCAAAAAGCTTCTCCTTCCCGCATAAAATCAGCGGGATGAAGTCCAAGCATTATTGGCAGTTTAAACGAAAAAAATCTTGTCATAAATAAGGAAAGATAACCGCCGCCATGTTCTCGACCGGCAGTTTTAAATAAACAATCAAATATCCCTTCATCAAGAAAGTATAAGCCATAATCAAAGTCATCACCCACAAACATGTGCAAATACGAAATGGAAACGACGAAATATATGATTACAAGACTAAACATGAAAATAAGAACGTTATACAGAATATCAGATTTTAATATACATTGTAATTTGTAAAAAAATCTTGATTTCATTTTTTGCCTCCAAAAAGTATCTGTTTAGATTATATAGTAAAAAGTTTTCCTAACATATAATATTTATGTTAGGAAAACTTAGTATTCTATTTGAATTAAAATGTTGTTTTAATCTAATATTATTTTCTTATTAATTCTTTTTCATATTCTTCTTCTTCCAAATTTTCATTCATTGAAGTATTTTCGCTTTCAACTAATTGTGAATTTTCATCATTTGTTTCGTCGTTTTTTGCTTTTGCATTTGCTTTATTCATCAAAGAATTATTAATATCATTTATTTCTTCTTCATTAAGACCTATATTTTCATAAGCTCCGTCTAATTGTTTTTTAAATTCTTCATTAATTTCGGTATATGTATTAAAGAAATTAACGTGCGGTTGTAACTGTTCGGAATAATCATCAGGATTTAAAAGTTTTCCGTTGGTTTCATCTTCCGGATTTAAACTGTTGCTGCTGTCATCTCCGGAAAATTCGCCAAATGGATTATCCATATTGTCAGATTCTATACCATAGTTAGATTCCAACCATTCATTATCATCAAGAGTATTATAGCCGTTTAAAGTTTGACCGTTAGCATTTACGTTAAATGTTCCGAGGAGCTGCTGGTCTTTAACTCCATCGCCGTCGCTATCAGAGGAGGTATTTACCGCATTATGAGAACCGCCCTGCTTGTAAGATGATAAATCAATCGAAAAATCGCTTCCGAATTCATCCATTAAATCAACAATGCTTTGGCTGCCGTCTGCTCCTGTTTTTACGGCTTTAATATTTCCGGCTTTTAATTCTGATGAAGAAACAATGTTATCACCGTCGGTATCTAAAGCCTGCATAGCACTCCATTGACCGTTAGCACCGAGGAAATCACTTGTTGAATCAAAATTTCCGTCATCAATTATGAAATCGTATTTAGCTGCATTTTCGCCTTCACCTGCCGTAAATCCTATTGGGTCGCAGCATTTCTTCTCTTCAGCTTCTTCAATTTGTTTGCATTCTTCTTCCAAACTTCCGATTTGACCGTCCATAGCATTGGCTTCTTGAATTTTGCCGTTTAAATCTTTTAATAACGAATCTATTTCATTTACGGAATCACTTGCATTTGTAAGAGTAGCCATTGTTTCAGCAAGTTGAGGGCTGTTGGGAAGTGAGTCTTTAATATTTTGTTGTAATTCTTCTCTTGTCATACCTTCGCCACCTTCTTTGTTGGCTTCAACGTATGCGTTTATATTATCTTTTAATGCTTGTTGTGCCTCTTCATCGTATTCTTCGGTTTTTTCTTCTTTTTCTGCTAATGCATTTTTTATATCTTCTTCAGCCTGCTGAGCTAAATCTTCGATTTCGCTTTCAATGGCTTCCATTTCTTCTTCGATTTTTTCACGTTTTTCTTGTAACTCTTCAAGTTCTTTTTCAATTTCTTCTTTTGTTTTGTTATCAGTATCGACTTCACTTGTTCCATTAACGTTATTTGTTGCACCTATTGCAGATAAAGCTTGTGCATATTCGCTTTCCAGATTATCACCTGTTTCTGGTTTATAATAATCAGATAAAGCATTCATAATACTTCCGTCATCATTATTTATTTTAGGCTGTTGATTTGTTTGAGAACCATTTAACTGTTGTAATTGCCATAATTCCTTAATAGAATTAAGTCCTACTGATTGTGTCATTTAAAACTCTCCTATCCGGTATATCGTGTTATATATATAAAGTTTTTTTTATTAATTAAATTGTCTTTTTTGTTAACGTTTCTTAATAAAATTTTATATAAATGCGAATAATGCCTGAAAACACCGGAATGAATGCTTTTCGAATATTTTATTTATTAATTTTCTTGTCTTATTATAAAGCCTGTATTGAATTGTGGGATTGTTTTTGTTATGTTTGTATAATCTTTTGATAGTAGTTTGGATTAAGCTCCCGTAGGCGAAAATCTTACGGGGGGGGGTAAAATTGAATGATAAAATAAAATTAAATGCCGCAGCATTGTTATGTGCAATGATGGTTACGTCGGCAAGTGCGTATTCGCAGGAAATTACTGATTTTAACAGCTTAAAACAAGCTGTAAATGATGCACATACAGGTAAGCATACAGATATTGAATTTGCAAACAAGGGTGCTGATGTTGAATTCGGGAAAAATGAATCTCTTAATGTGCAGGATAAAAAAAATATTACTGTTAACGGAAAAGGTAATGTTTTTGAAGGAAATAAGGCAAACGGCGGGCCGGGGTTTCATGTCTATAGTGGTGGTTCTTTAACTTTAAAAGATGTTACCATGCAGAATTTTGAGTATAAAAGTAACTATCCATTCGCAGGTGCCGTTATTAATAGCGGCGGAAAGGTGACTTTAACATCTGAAGAAGGAAAAGACATTACATTTAAAAATAATACCTGTGAAGGAACACCGAGAGATCTTCGTCAGTTAAGCGGAAGTACGATTATTAACGGTGATAGCGGTTCCGTTAATTTTGATACCGGTATTTCCGGCGGCGGAACCGTAACACATAATGGTGAAGGTAATTTAAACTTAAATGGAGATAATTCGAATTTTTATGGTACCTTCAATAATGAAAAAGGAAATGTAACACTAGGCGAAAGTGCCAAGTTTTTTGCAGGTACGTCAAATATTACGGGCGGCACGTTAAATTGGAAATCTAATCAGGATATAGGAAACGGAACTTTAAAATTCGGTAATGAGCCTGCAAAAGGCGGTTCATTAGTCGTTGGTGATGACAGCAATACGGCTGCCAAACTTACGATAAAAAGAAACAGTTCTTTATCCGGTGCAAAAGATATAACCGTAAAAGAAGGTGCTACCTTAGATATACAAAATCAAAACACAATATATGGCACAATGCAAGGTGCAGGAACGGTTAATTTAGGAGCGAAACCTACTGATGAATTAAGCAGCGGTGCAAGTTTAACATTTAAAAATAATGCTTCATTCAGCGGGCTAAAGTTTACTTCAAATAGCGGGCTTGTTATATTCGATTCCGCAGTAAATGTTGATAGTATATTGCAGACTATGTTTAAAGAAACGTCGGGTATAACCAATCTGACTCTTAACTTTAACAATAATACCGTTACGGAAGATCTTACGGTTGGTGGAAGTTTATCTTCTGCTACTATATCCGAGATGAATTTTACGGGTGATAATTCGTGGGGCGGTAATCTTGCTATTGATTCATTCGGAACTGTTAATGTTTCCGACGGAACTTTAACGGTAAATGGAAGATCGGGTATTACAACCACAACAGGTACATTAAATATTAAAGAAACCGGAGCAATCTCTGGCACTGCTCCAATTTCAAATAAAGGTCAAGGCACTGTTAATCTTGACGGTGACGCTTCCGCTTATACGGGAGAATATGACCAGGGTGCAGATAAATCAAATTCAACAACTAACGTAGGAGAAAATGCAAAATTCTTTGGCGGAAGGTCTACATTTAGATCGGGTACTTTAAATTGGAATTCAAAAAATGATGTATCAAATGGTACAAATATTCAAATAGCTGAAGAAGGTACTACTTTAAGTGTTGGTAATAGGTCGGCTAATGCAAAATTAACGATAAAAGGTGACAGCAACATTGAAAAAGCCAATATAAACTTATATGACGGTACTTTATCTGTTCAAAAGGATATGAGTTATAATAAAAAAATTAACGGCGGTTCATCCGCAAGCGGTACGGGCGGTACACTTGATGTTACAAATGCAACTCTTACTTTAAATAAAGGTGCCGAATTTGATACCAATATTAAATTCTCATCCGATAACGCTACCTTAAAACTTAACGGCATTGATAATGAAGTTAATGCAACAACAATACTTAATGCCGTTGCAGCAAATTCCGAAAAAAATAACAAATCATTAAACTTGAATTTAACAGATGTAAGTGCAGCTTCGACGGATTTGGAGATTAACGGCACAAATATAAGCTCATTAACGTTTGATAATACTTCATCTAATGAAACAACTTATCAGGGCAATATAACAACATCAAACGGCGGTGAAATAACGGTTAATCAAAATGCCAATGTTGAAATAACTGGTGAATTAACGCATAATTCAACATCATTGACAAACAAAGGAAAACTTACGGTTGATACCGTTAAAGGAACGGGAAGCATTCAAAATAACAAAGAATTGACGATAGATGGAAATGCTTCACAATATACTGGTACATATAGACAGGATGTAAATGCTACTACTACAGTTACTGCAGACGGTACGTTCTTTGAAGGAAGTTCTATTCTTTCGGGTACGCTTAATTGGAATACCAATAATGACGTTCAAAAGGCTGATTTAGACCTTTCTTCATTATCTAATTTGAATGTCGGCGACGGTTCACACGATGCACAATTGACTATTAAAGACGGAAGCAAGTTAAACAAAGGTAACGGAAAAATACAAATTAACGAAAAAGGCAAGTTAAATTTGGCTAAATCGTTTAACGGCTCCGACGCATTCACCGGGCTTCAAGTAACAGGTAACGGAACTTTAGGCATTCAAAATTCCGAAGTTACTTTTGAGGGAACTCAAAACTCTTTGGCAGAAACTTTAAAGCTTCAAACCAAGGATTCGACACTTACGTTTAAAGATACGGGAAATACTTTGCCCGACCATATTCTTACCGCAATTCAAGACGGAAGCAGCACTCAAGAAGGTTTAACTTTAAACTTTAACAATGCCGATACGTCCTCCGGTAAAAGTTTAACGGTTGACGGCAGTCAAATAAAAGCGGCAAACTTAAACGGTTCTAATTTTGGTGCGGATTTAACGACATCGGGAACGGGTGTTGTTACGGCTACAGGTACAAATAATGTTTCCGGAACAGTTGCAAACGGTGGAAACCTGGATATTAAAAGCGGAACATTTACATATTCGGGTTCTTCTTTCACAAACAGTGCTGATGCAACCGTTTCAAATAATGCCACTTTTGATTATACAGGCTCAGGCACAATGTCTAACAGTGGTGCTTTCACAAATGAAGGTTCGTTTACGATGGGAAATTCCGCTTCACTTAATAATGACAGCGGCAGTATTACAAATGGCGGTTCGTTTACTTTTAACGGCAGTTCGT
Source organism: Candidatus Gastranaerophilales bacterium (assembly GCA_947588745.1). Lineage (GTDB taxonomy): Bacteria > Cyanobacteriota > Vampirovibrionia > Gastranaerophilales > Gastranaerophilaceae > Avigastranaerophilus. The sequence goes on along the minus strand of CANPYW010000061.1, from coordinate 4,856 downwards.
TTAGTAACGGAGGAAGTGTTACAAACAGCGGAGATTTTACTTTAAACGGTGAAATGTCGGGTTCAGGCACATTCTCAAACAGTTCAAATGTTATTGTAAATGCCGATGTGTCGAAAATGAGTGGAAATTATACTCAAACAGCAGGTAAAACTACCGTTAATGCAAGCGGTAAATTATTTGGAGGTACGAAAGAAATTCAAAGTGGTATTTTAGAAGTTACCGGTGATAATTTATATTATACAAACGTACAACTCGGAAGCGGTGCTACTTTGAACCATACATCTGCCGGAAGTACAGGAAGTACGATAGATAGTAACGTATTAAAGTTTACTGGTACGGGTGCAAACGCAAATTTCAGCGGTGCAAGTGAAACATATACTCTTGCAGATAAATTCAGCGGCAGCGGAAACAATCTGACATTTAAAGATACAAACCTTAAACTCGGCGGTACGGATTATTTAAATGCAGGTGCCATAACGCTTGACGGCACAACGCTTAACGTTCATGAAGAAGGATGTGAGTTAAAAGAATACAAATTTAAAGATTTTACTTCAAATAACGGTAAACTTGATTTTGACGTGCAAATTAAAAAAGGTACCGATGATGATAAAACCGCTTATTTGGATACTGACCGTTTTACATTTGAGGGTAAAAGTAAAGGTAAATTATCCGTAGGCAAAATTTATATTCAAAATGAAGATAATGCCGAAAACGGTATGGATATTGAAACAAAACAGAATGTTTTATCAGGAGGAAAGGTAACTTTTGAAAACTCAAGCAAATTGGATGATGATAAAGTTGATTTTACAAAAGCAACAAGTGCGTTTACTTATGATGTTCAAGTTTCGGACAAAACAGTGGCTTTGAAGAGAACCGGTAATACCGATGATGACACGTTATATAAAATGGATGAACGTGAGGGAACAAGACAATTCAGCTTTAAAGAAAAATATCAGTCGGATAAATCCCTTGATAACACAGAAAATGGTACTTTACTCGTTTATGGCGAAACAAAAGGTGAAAGAAGTGACGTTCTATCTGGTAAATTATCAGGAAAGGAAACTGAAAAAGGCAGCTTCTTTAATATCGGTTCGGATGTAACAACTCATCTTGAATTATCTGATATGACAATATCTGATGCGGACAGTTCATCAATCGGTGGTTCAGTATTACATAATGACAGTGAAACGTCAAAAGTTGTTATTCAAAATGTTGATATAAAAGATAACTCTGCTTCAGCAGGTAATGGTGGAGCTATTTATAATAATGGCGGCGATGAATCACAATCTCAACCCGGCAGTTCCGATTTTAAAGGCTTATTTGTAAATGATGTTCATTTTTCAAACAATAAAGCTTCAGATAAAGGCGGGGCGTTATATAACGATACAAACGGTTATACAATACTTCAAAATGTTGAAGTTGATGCCGCAACGGGTGACGCCAAGAATGATATTTATAACGGTGGATATATGGAGGTTACAAATGGTGGAAAGGTTAACAAATTCAATTCAGATATTGAAAATGCGGGTACGTTGAATTTCTATTCCGTCAGTGTTGGAGATGAGGACGGTTCAAATATTACGTCTTTAAATAATACTTCAAGCGGAACGGTAACTTTTGGCGGTTATAATACTATTGTAGACTTAACAAATGAAGGCACTGTTAATTTTGGAAGTGACGGTGAATATACTATACCTACCGAAAATAACCTGACGGGAACGTTTACTAACTCTAAAACCGCAGTAAACAACTCGGTATTAAATGTATCGGGCGAAAAAGCGAAGTTGGAAAATAAAACTGGCGGAACATTCACCAATAAAGACGAATTATATATCGAGGAAAATGCTCAATTAAATAATGAAGCAGATATCCAAAACGAGGGTATGATTTCCGTTGACGCAGGCTCGGTTGTTAAAGGTTCTGAAAGCGGAACAATTACAAACAAAGGTGGATTTGATTTGGAAGGTGATGCCTCCGAATATAAAGGCAAATACACTCAATCAGATAATGATGACAGCATTACTCAGGTTGATAAAGGTGCTAAATTCTTTAACGGAGATACAAGTATTACAGCCGGTACTCTCAACTGGTTTACCGAAAATGATTTATCCGACGATGCTAAATTAACTGTAAGCGGTGATAATACAAGGTTAGTTGTCGGAACGGGTGTTGATAACTCCAATCTTACGCTTAAAAACGGAAGCAGCGTTGATTCTAAAGTTACATTATTTGAAGGTTCAACCATTAATATAGGGCAGGAAAGTTCTTCAAGCGAAAGTTCCTTAAAAATAAAAGACGACTCATACTGGGGCGGCACAATAAACGTTGATGAAAACGGAAGTTTGGTTATTTCGTCAAATACTCCGACTCAGGGCGAAAAATCCGTATTAAACGCAAAAAAAGGAAGCGTAAATATTGAAAAAGGCTCTCTTTATTTGGCTAACGGAAGTTCGATAGCTGGAGATGTTAAAACCACAATAGGCGATAATACCACGTTATATATTGATGAAAATGCCGAAGTAACTTTGAACGAGGGTGATACGACAAAAGGTCATACACTGTTGAACGGTGGTACGCTGAACTATGAAAAAGGCGTTACAACCGATGGCGAAAATGTAACGCTTGAAGCACATACAGGAAAATTGAGCGTACAAAACGGTGGACAATTGCAATTGAATGCCGAAAAGAGTATTGTTGACGGTGATGTTGATATTACGATTACAAGTGATTCTTCAGTTGATATTAATGGCGGTACGCTTCAAATAGATGATGAAGATACCTGGGAAGGTGCTATTACCTTAGATGACGGAACTTTAAATTATCACGCCAAAAAGAGTGGTACTTTCCACGCAAATAAAGGTAATTTGAACTTACTTAAAGATTCCGTTTTAACAATAGTTGATCCGAGTGTGGTTAAAGATGAAGTTGTTATTGATATACAAAAAGGCTCAACCGTTGACATAGAAAACGGTAAATTCCATTTGGATGAAAGCGACAAGTGGAACGGTTTAATTAAAAATAATAACGGTGAATTAACCGTATCCGGTATTGATAATACCAAAGGTCATGCCGGCGGACTTCAACAAAACGGCGGCAAATCCGAATTTACGGATAATGCGAACATTGTGATTACCGATAAAAACAGCTATATAGATGGTGGCGACGTAACTATTTCAGAAAATTCAAACTTAACGTTCGGTAAGGGCAGTAAAAAATTAAATGTTGATTCTTTAACAATGACTAATGATTCAACATTGGGTGTAAAAAATCACGTAATACACGATATTAATGTAGGCGATATGACTGTTGAGGGCAAAAACAATGTAACGGTTGATTTGAACCCACGCAAGCATAAAAATGACAAATTTATTATTGATGAGCTTACATCTGATGGCGGTGGAAGTTTAAATGTATCAGAATTTAGTTTTTCTGGCGGTGCACCAATTGATAAAAAGATTAAGTTCCAAATATTCGATGCTGAGAATGTAAGTGATAATATTACATTTACTTCTTCTATTACGAAGATAAAATCTCCGATAGGTAATTACGGGTTAAAATCGCTCGGTGACGGTATTTATGAGGCTAGTTTTAAATCATTTAATCCGCAAGTATACAGAGGTCAGGTTGCAACTCTTGCCGCTTATACTCATCAATTAATGGTTGATGATATGATTACAAACCATTTTGTATTGCATAATGATAACTTTATGAATAATGCAAAAAATAGTAATAAATATGCCGCAGGCGGTGCATTATTTGCTCCGTATCAAAATACTTACGAAGACGGCGGGTTATGGGCTAAAACTTATGTATCTCTTAATAAAATGGATTTAACCCATAATTTAAGAGTAGGAAACAATATTTGGGGTACTTTGGCAGGTGCGGATTTGCCGGCTGTCGAGCTTAATAAAGATTGGAAATTCATTCCTACCGGTTATATCGGATATAATGCGGGACATCAACACTTTAACGGCGTAAGTATGCAGCAAAATGGCGGTCAATTGGGTGTTATGGGTACGTTTATAAAAGATAACGACTTTATAACTTCTGTTACTGCTTATGGCGGCGGTTATACAAATGATATGGATGTTGCGGGATATCAGGATGATACGGGAAATTGGTTCGCAGGTACGGCTGTTAAGACTGCTTATAACTTCCATCCGTTCAGAGATTTCATTTTCCAACCCAATTTGTTTGCGGCATATAATGCATTCGGTAAGCAAAATTGGGGAACTGATTTCGGTATTATGAGTATGAGTTCAAACATGCTGAATGGTGTTAACGTCGCTCCGGGTGCTAACTTCATTTATAATAAAAAGACTTGGAGTTTATATGCAACGCTTCAATATATGTACTTTATAAATGATAAAATCGGAGGACAGGCCGGTAACATTGGTTTACCTAATGTTCGTATGGATCATGGCTATATACAATATGGCATAGGTGGTACAAAAACTTGGAGTGATAGACTCGGTGCTTATGGGCAGGTTACTATGAGAAATGCAGGTGTAACGGGTATTGGATTCCAGTTCGGTATTAATTATTTATTCGATATTATGCCGAAGAAGAAAATAAACGCTTATAATCAGGAAATTCCGAGTACATATATTAAAAAAGTATATAAACCGCTGGATAATCTAACATCTGCTAATAAACCGGTAAGTTAGTCGGTATTAATTTCTAAAATAAAAAATCATTCCGTTCAAGTAAAATTTACGTAGGGTGGAGTCGAGGCGAAAGCCGAGCGAACCCGAGAAGGCGTAAATCGGTCGGAGTGCCAAAAGCCTTTAGGCTTTTGAAACGGAGATACAAGATTTAGCCGAAAGTAAATTTTAAGACAGCGAAATTTACGTAGG
>CANPYW010000060.1 GCA_947588745.1 Candidatus Gastranaerophilales bacterium | reverse complement strand
ATCGGATAATATGCCCATAAGTGTTGGTATGCCTGTACTCGGTGAAATTATATCCCAAGTCGGTGGAAATATAAATATTGCCTTCATGTAACCTCTCTTTTGGTATTATACTACTTAATTTCAATAAGTAGGAAAAATTGTTTTTTCTCAAGCTTTTACCTACTTTCATTCAAGAGTTCCTTTTTATTTTTATATTCTGTCAAAAAAGCGACTTTATTATTTTTGTTAGTACAAACAGAAATATAATCATATTTAAAATCCAAAATAATTTCGCCTTTATAATTTATCACTCCATATTTACCCTTGAGCTTTCCTATACAAAATCTACCGTTTTTTTCACTTGAAAGGTACTCATAAACGAAATCAGCAATAATTTCATCATTTAGGGTTATAAGTCCGTATTTTGAATTTTTTTTAGCTATAAAATAAGGTTTGTTTATCGAAGCACAACTAATTGAGTCATATTTTATTTTAGTAACAAACTCTCCGTTAATATCAGCTAACCCCGAACAATTATCTTTTTCGCAGCACCAATAATGTTTTTCTTCCATTATATGATTATATACAGGGGCAAGTATTATATTTGAATTTTTATCCAATACACCTTCATACCCATCAGCATTCACAATATAACAATCAGAAATATATCGATGAAAGCTTAATAGTTGTATCGGGTATCTATATTTAAAATCAAAAATAACTTTACCATTTTTATCCAACAAACCCCACTTGTGATTTTTGCTCATTGTACAATAATCTTCACTGATTCCGCCAAGCATTTCTATAAAAAAGTTTGGAGAAATGTCATCTTCAAATTTAATCAAATCACTAAGATTGCCACTATTTTTATCTTCAACAATATCATAAATAAACTCCGTTATGGATTTACCCGTATTAACATCAATTAGTCCTGCTTTTCCATTTTTATAAGCAATCGTAAAATCACTGTTATCATAATTAAAAATTTCATCGTACATATTTATGCTCCTTTCAAAAATTATTATATTTTATATATGCGTCAATTTAGGACACGTATTAAACAAAAGAGTTTTTATGTTATAATATATGTATAAGATAAAAAATATCATGTCCGAATTTGACATAGTTGTTTGATACAATAAAAATAAGTGTTAAATAAAAGGAGAAAAGTATGGAAAATGATAACAACAATTTAAATAATTCCAATCAAGATGATGAACTCAAAAATAATGCAAACGAATTTTTTAACAAACATCAGGATGAAGCGGAAAAAATTTTAAATGACCCTGATAAACTGGAAAAATTTTTAGAAGACATCGAAAAGAAATTAAAAAAATTGCCAAATATAAAAGATTGGCTATCAAAAAATCCTAAAATTTTAGAATCAATAGCTAAAATTCCGTTAATAGGCGAAGTATTATCAAAAGTTTTACAAACATTAAACATTGGAGAAGTATTAGCTAAAATACCCTTAATGATATTACTTATAAAAAGTTATACAAAAAAAGAATATACAGAAATTCCATATAAGAGTATTATCGTAATAATAATTGCACTTATATATTTTCTCTCGCCAATTGATTTAATCCCCGATTGGATTCCTTATGCTGGATATTTGGATGATGCTGCAATGATTGGTCTTGCATTAAAAATTGTAGGTGAAGATTTAGAAAAATACAGAGCATGGAGAGAAAAAAGAAAAACGTGTTAAAATGAAACAGAAAATTGCGAGTTGCTTGAAGTACAATTATTAGAAATTAAACAGCATAAAGAAAGTAAAGTGTAAAATTAAATAATGTGGATAAACCTTTTAAACTAGTCTATGTTAAAGAATTTGATGCATAATATGCATTGTGATATTATACGAATTGCTATTTTTATGCTAATATTTTATTGGAGTTATTTATGAAAAAGTATGTAAAATATGATAATGTAGAATATTTTATGCCTTTTTTATATTGTAATGATATTTTTATTCCTATTTTAGAAGAATTACTAAAAGATGAAATAAACCCCATTAAATATGTATACGGTTCTCCCGCTTGTGCGTGGCAAGGCGGCAGAGTCACACAACCAGAAATAAACAACTTTTCCGAAATTGACTTATACTTAAGAAGTTTAAAATCCCATAATATTATCCCGACATTTACATTTTCGAATATAAATAATATTGAAGAAAAATTAAATGATGAGAATTCTAATAATTTGTTGGATGTTGCATATAAAAACGATGCACATTTTATAGTAGCAACAGATGCTTTGTATAATCATATAAAAGCAAGATATCCAAATGCAAAAATGCACTGTAGCGTTATAAGTCCTATTTGTAAAAAAATTGATGATAAAAATTTTGATGAAACAAGATTTTATAACGAAATGCTCGATAAATATGAAGTAGTTATTATAAGACCTGAATATGCAATTGAAAATATTGATAAACTTGATAAATTAGTCAGCGATATCTCTCGTATAGAGGTTTTAATTAACCAGCATTGCTTATATGACTGCAAATATCATAAATTACATTACATACTGATTAATAAACTTATTTATAATAATTTTTTAAAAACTCAAAGTAATCAAGAAGAAATGAAAGAAATTGCGGCAATTGATGCAGAAATTATTAAACATTGTCCCAAAGAACATAATATAAAATATAAAAGTGTTTGTATGAGCGATGAGCAAGTCGCAAAATTAGTTGATATAGGCGTAAAAAAAATAAAAATTCAAGGACGACATAAAATTTTTGATTTTTTATATGATGAATTATATCAACATTTCTTCAATAAAGATATTTCAAAAGAAGAAATAAGAAGCCAAATAGACTTAATATCCGCAAGAATGCTTCAAGATAATAAAGAGAAATCAATAATATTTGCAATTAGATAAATAACTAATTAGCAGCTTTAACAATAAGGAATACAGACATTCAACTCCTGTAAATTCCGCATTATTACTTAATCAAGACGGCATAAAATTCCGAATACGAAGATAATAAAAGCATAAACAAAACTTAATATTATACAATGATTAGTTTAATTTTGATAAAATTTATACTATATTTTGATATTAGTAAAATTCATAAGTAAAGGAGTGAGCCATGGCAATCAGAGTTAATGAGCCTATTGAAGCACTAAATTCTCAAATTGAAGAAACTGATAAACTTGAAAATAACCAAAAAGGATATACAGAAATGTCCGGCGGTAAAGGAGATGACCTTTATATCATTGATAATATTAACAATTCTTTTACATTAATAAATGATTATACCGGTTATGAGGCTGAAGGTAATGACATTAAACACGATACTAATAATCAAATTCAAATAAACAATGTAAATGGCAATGATTTAGTAATATTCTTTGATGTAAATATAAACGGAAGCACTTCTCTTACAGAAGAACAATTTCCCGATAACAGCATATATATAATGAAAAAAAGTGCTATGGACTCCGTAATGTCACAAATGTCAAAATTTATAAATGCATTAGATAATACAGATGAAAACTACGACATTCATAAACATGACGAAAAGTTTCAAGAAGCATTACAAAAAGCAGCACCTCAAAGCGGGGCGGTATTGGTTGAAAATTATTTCGGACACGTTGCGGACGACCAACAAACATTTTCAATAGGAAAAGGAAGCGGATATATTAATACAATTACGGCAGTTGATTCCACTGGTATATCAAGAACATTGGATGTAGAAACATATATCACTAATGTTACTGCAAAAGTACAAGCATTCCTTGAAAAATACGGCTACACATCCGTTATGGACGATGATCTTTTATTTACATTGCCGTCAAAAAGAAAAAAGGAACTACTCAATTGCTACAGTAATGAAATAATGAATTTTAAAATAGATGGAACTGAAAATAATGATAAAATAAAAGGCGGCAGCGGAAACGACGTTATATCGGGTGGTAACGGCAACGATACAATATATGGTGGAGCCGGAAATGATACAATATACGGCGGTGATGGCAATGATAAAATTTATATGGACGGTGGCGAAGATACAATATACATTGCAGAAACTATCGGCAACGATACAATATATTCGGGGAAAGGCACTGCTACGCTTGATTTTACTTCTGCGGACAGCGTTACAAATATGCACGACCTCAAATTTTCAGTAAAAGGGAAAGATTT
>CANPYW010000059.1 GCA_947588745.1 Candidatus Gastranaerophilales bacterium | reverse complement strand
TTTTTAGCTTTTAACTGTCCTTTTACATCTTTAAAATCAAAATAACCGTCACGTTCGGTTTGTTCCTGCATATATTCTTTAATATTGACCAGTGTAGGGGTAATTTCCTTAAATTCCGGTGCTTGTTTATTGAAATGATTAACAATATCGGTTAAATGTTTTGCCCCGAATACGTTTAATCCCTCTATAATTGCTGCTTCTTTTGCATTTTCAAAAGGAACAAAGATATTTTTAACGCCCTGTTCTTTTAATCCTGCCGCAATCGGCAATACACCCGATACGCCTCTCAAAGAACCGTCAAGCGAAAGTTCTCCGATGAATGCTGTATCTTTTAAGTCGATGTAAGGTATTGTACCGTTTTTAATAAGTATTCCCAAGGCAATTGGTAGGTCATAACAGCTTCCCATTTTCTTAATATCGGCAGGTGCAAGATTTATTACGACTTTTTGGTTCGGAAACGGGTAACCCGAATTCTTTATGGCTGAACGAACACGTTCTCTTGCTTCTGATATGGATGCATCGGGCAAACCGACAATAGAAACGGACGGTAACGAATTATTTACGTCAACTTCAACCGTAATTCTATACACATCTAGTCCAATTATGCATGCTGTTTGTATTTGAGATATCACAATAAGCCCAACATTTTCTATATAGGAAGTATAACATTATCGATACTTTTCTTGCAATATATTTTGTTTTATAATAGTTCTATGATAAAGCAAAGAATTTGGTTATTTGAGATAGTAATTTGGGTGTTGATATTTACAGCATTCTTTTCGTTGTTTATTTATAAAACCGGTATAAAAAATAGTGATAAAAACACATATTATGCATTTTTTGATGATGTTGAAGGTCTTGTTAAAGGTTCTCCTGTAAGATTAATGGGGGTTAATGCCGGATATGTTGACATTGTCAAAATCTTTGATAATAAAGTTTTTGTTGCATTTAAAATAACTAAAAAAAATATCAATATTCCCCAGTGTGCTATTGCAACTATTGAATTTTACGGTTTAGGTGCTTCTACTTCTTTAGAACTTAATCCTGCTTATAATTCTGTGTGTCAGAACTCAAGTTTTGGTATAATACCTTCTAAATCATACAGAATTCAAGATTATTGGGACGGCTCAGCTTTGGATTCTCAGGTATTAATAGATATATACGGCAGTTTTGGTCGTAATGTTTCAAACGAAGATATTATAAAATACAGCCCTTATGTATATCAAAGCAAGCTTATTAAACAGATTTCGGAGCAAACAAAAAGTCTAAACAATACTCAAACCGTATTTATAAATAAATTAACAAAAGAAACACAAAAAAATTTGGATAATCAAATAAAAAATTCGGAAACGGCGGAAAATAATGAACAGTAATGTTTTTGTAGTTGAACATCCTTTATGTTGTCATAATTTGAGCATAATCAGAAATAAAAATTCAACAGCAGAAGTGTTTAGAAATGCAGTGAAAAGAATTACTTATCTTTTATTTTACAAAGCAACGGAAAATTTGGAACTTGAAGATATGACCGTTGAAACGCCTTTGGAAGTATGTAATTGTAAAACTATCAGTACGAAAAAAGAAATAATAATTGCCCCCATTTTAAGGGCGGGATTGATATTCTCCGATATCGCAAACGAAATTATGCCGTTTGCGACGGTAAGACACATCGGAATGTATAGAGATGAAAAGACTTTGCAGCCTGTATGGTATTATAATAAAATCCCCGTCGAGTTTGATAATCCGGAAAATGAAATCATTTTATTGCTCGACCCTATGCTTGCTACCGGAAATTCTGCAATTGAATCGATAAAATTGTTCGTAAATAAAAAAGTTCCGCAGAAAAACATAAAATTCGTAAGTCTGATAAGTGCTCCGGAAGGCTTAGAAAACGTACATGAAAAGTACCCTGATGTGGATATAATTACGGCAAGTATAGATAAATGTTTAAATAGTTCGGGATATATTCGTCCCGGATTGGGTGATGCGGGTGATAGGATATTTAATACGGCAGAGAACTAATGTTTTATTTTGATGATTTTTACGGAAAAAAAATATTGAAATCAACATTACTAAAAGACTATGATTGTTTTTTTACAACAAGAGAGTTTGTTTTAATGAGTTCTAACCGTTCTGATTTAGACTTTGAAGCTGAGAAAAACCGGGAATATCTTGAACAAAAATTGCAGGCGAAAATAACAAGTGCTAAGCAAGTGCATGGCTGTAATATTGAAATAATAGATAATACTAAAAACTATTATGACAATACGGATGCATTAATATCTGATATTCCAAATACATTAATGGTTTTGAATTTTGCTGATTGTGTTCCCGTAATTTTGTACAGTAAAAAAGATAATACGGGTGCCGTCATACATGCCGGCTGGAGGGGAAGTGCAGTTCAAATAGTCAAAAAGACTGTAGAAAAAATGCGGGATAATATGGATATAAATCCCGAAGATATAACCGCATTAATCGGCCCTTGTATAGGGCAATGCTGTTTTGAAACGGGAGAAGACGTATATAATGCATTTATAAAAACGGATAAAGACGAAAAGATATATAAAAAGAAGTCTGATAAATATTTTATAGATTTAAAATTATTAAATTATAACCAGTTGGTAAAAACGGGGGTCAGGAATATAGATGTTTGTGCCTATTGCACATGCTGTATGTCTGATATATTTTTTTCATATAGGAAAGAAAAAGGTGTAACCGCAAGACACTCTGCCGTAGTAAAAATAAAAGAGGAGAAATCATGTC
>CANPYW010000058.1 GCA_947588745.1 Candidatus Gastranaerophilales bacterium | reverse complement strand
GGTTCAAACAGACGGGCGTCTGCTGTTCGCTCGGATAAAAAATTTTAATTGCACTCCATAACGGATTTCAATTTAATTTTTATTTTCTTTAATCTGATAATTTTTTTCTTCGGGTTGTTTCAGCATTATGGACATCGGTATCAAGCAAAAGGCGATTAATGCAAATATCGCAAAAACATCAACATAAGCTATCAATTTTGATTGAGATAAGAGAGATTTATAAATATACAAATTCGCCTTTGTTTGCGTATAAACGGAATTTCCCATAAATGTATGCAACAGCCCTGCCATTTTTTGTTGGAAAATTAGATTGAAGTTCGATAAATTTTTAACCAAAAATACTTGATGAATCTGTGTATGTCTTGCAACAAGAGTAGATGCAATTGAAGCTACAACTGCCATTGATGTGCATTTTACCAAATTATGCAAACTTGCACCGTTGGATAATTCGGATTTAGGTAATGTTCCTAATACTAACGATGATACCGGAACAAATACCAGTATAATTCCAATCCCCATAATTATATTGGGAAGCATAATATAAACAAACGAAGCGGCAAGATTAATATTGGTATACATAAAGACTGAAACACCTAAAAACAAAAAGCCCAATGATATTAATTTTCGATTATCAAACACTTTCATCAGCGGATTAATAAGAATTATCATTATTGTACTGGATATAATTCTTGGTGCAAGTGCCGTTCCGCTAATCATGGCGGTATATCCCATTAAGCCCTGCATATATTGAGGCAACAAAACGATTGTTGAAAATACTATCATATTAACAGACGCACTCAAAATTGTGCCTACAAAAAAATTAATATCTTTAAAAATTCTTATGTTCACCAAAGGATTTTTATACTCCAGCTCCCAAACAATAAAAAACGCCAAAGCACAGGCTGAAAATCCCGCAAGCCAGCATATCCAAGCACAATCAAACCAGTTATACTGCTGCCCTTTATCCAACACAATCTGCATTGAAAGCAGCCATAAAACAAGTGAAATCATGCCCGGAAAATCTATTTCTTTGATTTTTTTACGTATTTCAAGTTCATCAATATTTGAATGTACAAGTGCAACAGATAAAATTCCTACAGGAATGTTGATGAAATAAATCCATTGCCAATCGGCGTTATCAACAATAAAACCGCCGAAAGTAGGGCCTAAAACTGCAAATACCATAACCGCCATACCAAAAAGACTCATTGCAATGCTTCTTTTTTCATAAGGGAAAGCAGAAAGCAAGATTGATTGTGCAATTGGAGTCATTGGCCCTCCTCCGATTCCTTGTATCAGACGTCCCAGAACCATAATATTAAGGTTAGGAGCTAATGCACAAATCAAAGAACCTATTGTAAATACAGATATAAAGACTTTTAAAAATGTTTTACGTCCGAAAAGGTTTTCAAGCCAGCCCGTCATAAGTATTAAACATGCATTTGCAATCATATAAGAGGTAATTACCCAGTTAGCTTCGTCGACAGTAGAACCAAAATAGCCTGCAATATGCGGAATAGCAACATTTGTAGCCGAGGTAGCGAGGCAGGAAAAAGCTGTAGGCAGTAGAATAGATACCGCAATAAGCCATAACGACGGTTTTTTAGCACTAATTGAAGTGTCCATTTATTTTACCTTCACTTCGGGGACAACAGACATGCCGGGGACTATATTATATTTAGAAATATCTTCTTTAAAAATGATTTTAACGGGAACTCTCTGTACTATTTTTACATAGCTTCCGACTGCATTTTCGGGCGGGAATAAACTTGATTTAGCACCTGTAGAACGTTGAATGCTGTCTACTTCTCCCAAAAACTTTTTATTTCCGTATGTATCAACCTTAATTTTAACACTTTGTCCCTTTTTCATATTTGCTATTTGAGTTTCTTTGAAATTTGCTACAACCCAAACTTTATTGGGAACAACAGCCATTAAAGGCTGAGCGGTTTGAATATAATTGCCTTGTTCAACGGAGCGATTTGTAATTAAACCATCTTGCGGAGCATAAATTTTAGTATAAGAAAGATTAAGTTCATCCTGTTCCATTTCGGCTTCAAGTCTTTTAACGGAAGCACCAATTTCGTCGTAATCGGCTTTTGAAGAATTAACATCGGATAATTTTGTTGTATATTTTGTTTTGCTTAAATCAAAATCCTGTTTTGATACAATTCCTTTTTCGAACATTTTTGAATAGCGTTCATAATCATCTGTTGCAAATTCCAATTCGGAATTATTTTTTTCCAATCGATTTTCCGCACTAATCAAAGCAGCCTTTGCTTCTTCCAATTTAGCTTGGGTTTGTTTAAGTTTTACTTCATAGTCCTTAGGGTCAATTTCGAGTATCAAATCACCTTTTTTAACAAACTGATTATCTTCAACCGCCAAATTTAATACCGGCCCTGCTATTCTTGGCGATACCGTTATTATATGACCTTCCACGAATGCATCATCGGTTGATTTATAATACATTGAGTGAATGGAATAGCAAATTCCGCAAATTAAAAATATTATTGCCGTAATACTTGGCACTAAGACCCTTTTTTTTAAATATTCGGGCCTTTCATCTTCATTATTCAATGTTTCTGGCATATTTTCTTTTTCTTTTTTTTATAATATTATATGTACGAAGATATTATATCATAAAGAAAAAAACCGAAATTGAATATGAAAAAAATCACTTTTTTAATTTTATTATTAATAATTTTTGTTATGCCTTGTTTTGCAAAACAAACGGCAAATGATGATGAAATGAATAAAAATACAATTATTTATTTAAATCTTGACTGGTGGGAAAATTATAAAGATGAATTTTTAATAAACCATTTAAAAAAATTGTATGAAGCAAATTATGATTTAAAGAATGCTCAATTGCGTGTAAAAGAAAACGAAAAACTTGTTAAAATGCAATTAGCGGAAGAACTTCCGTCATTATCTTTTGACGGCTTCGTTTCAAGAGATTTTCGCTCTTCCATGCAAAAATTCGGCGATATGGCTATTCCGAATTATTCACAAACAAATATTCAATTGCCGCTCACAATGTCATACGAAATTGATATCTGGGGCAAAAACAGGCTTAAAACAAAAAGGAATAAAGAACAGCTTAAAATATCGGAACAACAACAACGTGCTGCTTATATTTCAGTGTCGTCGGATTTTGCCGCCGAATATTTTAATCTGATTAAAACCGATAAATTGATTTCAATCCAAAATCAAATTATAAGTATTCAACAGGATATTATCTCTAAAGTTAAAGAAAAAAATAATGCAGGATTAGGTAATATAAACGAGGTTTTACAGGAAGAAAAACTTCTTACGGTTCTTGAAGAAGAAAGAAATCAACTTGAAGAACAAAGAGAAATTTTGCTGAATAATTTAAGTGCATTACTTTCTTCACCAAAAGAAGATATCATAAGAAAATCTTATGATGATATTGTTGTTCTTTATAATCTTCCTTCACGGATAAATTCCGAAATTATAAATAATCGTCCGGATTATATAATAAGGGAAGCAAATATAAAACAGGCGGGTTATGATACCAAAATAGCAAAAAAAGAGCTTCTTCCCTCTTTTGTAATATTCGGGCAGTTAGGGTTTAATGCATATAGTGCGGCAAGTATGTTTAACAGAAATTCTCAGCTCGCAAATGCGGGAATAATGCCTTCTTTTGATATTTTTAGCGGCGGAAGAAAAATTGCTTTTCTGCAATATAAAAAATATAAGTACGAAGAAGCCTTAAATAATTATCATAAAACCGTACTGGATGATATAAAAGAAGTTAATCTCGGACTTTTTAATTTAAAAACGGCAGAAAAAAATTATCAAAAAAGCAAAGAAAGACTTGTAAATCAGCATAAAATAAATTCACTTATAATCGATAAGAATATTATAGGAACGGCTTCCAATCTTGATACTCTGTACTCTGAAGAAGCGGAATTAACCGTTCAAAAAGATGAAGTCACAAATAAAATTAATTATCTGATTTCTTCTATATCTTTATATAAAGCCGTCGGCGGTAAAAATTTATATAAATTGAATGAAGATATATAAAATTATCCAATCGGGGAATTTTAAAAATCCGTTTATTCTTCTAATATTTATAAATTAATTATTAGGAGGATAAAATGACAATAATTTCGTTAGATGATGTTATCGAACTGAGAAAAGAAGTTTTTGAAAAATTTAAAGCAAAAGTGCATGTTCATGATACCTGCCCCGCTCAATCATTTTCGTTGGATGAAAATAACTCTGAAGTTCAAAATTTTATAATAGATTATTTTAAATCAAAAAATTTGAAAGCAGAGTTTTCAATAAATGGGTTATCTTTTATTGTAAAATAATTTTTTTAATATAAAAATAGAATGAAATTATATTTTTTTAACAAAAAGGAGAAACTATTTAGTTTCTCCTTTTAATAATTCGGGATGACACGATTCGAACGTGCGACCCCTTCGTCCCAAGCGAAGTGCGCTACCAACTGCGCCACATCCCGATTAACATGACTGTACAAATTATTGCTTCACACCTTCAAGTCGCTCACTATTTGCTACGCAA
>CANPYW010000057.1 GCA_947588745.1 Candidatus Gastranaerophilales bacterium | reverse complement strand
AGCCCAGCTGGATAGAGCGTTTGGCTACGAACCAAAAGGTCGGGGGTTCGAATCCCTCTGGGCGCGCTTTAACTTCCTTAATAGGAAGTTTTTTTGTTTAGGAATTCTCACCCTTCGGGTTCTTACCTCTCGTGAAACGATACTCAATCGTTTCACTCGGCAGAGTCTCCGGGCGCGCTTTTTTGATTTATGTATTTAATTGAGTATTTTGATATTTACAGTTAGTTTGATTTTTTCGGGAAGTTAGCTTCCTGTCTGAATTTTAGCTGTAGGAAATAATCCAACTATCCGTTCAGGAAAACGGTCTTTTCGGGCTTTTGTTGGAGAAACGTTTAGTTTGCGTATTTCGGAAATGTCCAATATGAAAAAATATAACTATAATGATAATCTGAGTTGCACCCCAGAAACAAAATAAATAGAATAAAAAACAATATGAAATAATTAAATTTATAAATTAATTATTTATCAAGTATTCATATATTATTGTTGAAATATCATTTATTGGTAATTCATCTACCATAGTAACCGCTGCATACCTTCCAAAATACTTTATGCACTGTCTTACAGGATCTACTTTTAAAACATTTTTTTCTTTGTATTTTTCAAGTCCTAATAGAATACCCATCATAACTTTTTTATTCCATGCAAAGCGTCGATCAAGAATATCTGTTGAAATTTGTTGGGCAGAAAAAAGAATTTCAGTTAAATGATATTTATTACTGCTATTTTCATCATAGGTCAAATATCCGGCCCACCATAATCTCGATATGGCATTATCCACAATTAAGTTATCTTTTCCTTCTACAAAATAGTGTGTTCTTATTGTATTTATACGAGAACTTTTATCTTGTTCCCTGTATAACCAACGTTCACGAACATACTTACTATATTTTGTATGAGCTAAGTATGACCACATATATTTATTTATAGCTTGCAAAGGAGTAAGATTTTTAAATGCATCATAAATCAAACGAATATTAATTATATCATGCTGTAAATTAATATTATCAATCTCTTTTTTTCTTATATCAGGCAATGTGCTAAAATCTTTACTTTCTAAATTTTGCACATTGTTTACAATTACACTTGAAATTGAATAAAATTTTTTGGATTCGAAGTATGAAGCCAGCCATTCTTCGTCAGAAGAATATTTTTCAAAGTTTTTTTCAATATCTGCTTTAAGTCTATCGTAAGCCGGTTCTTCAAAATATTCTAAATTCATATATTACTCCCTTTCAATTTCTTCCATTTGGTCTGGATATTCCAAATCAATTTTTTCTTTAAAACTAAGTAATGCGTCTTTTACAATATCCCCTAATATTTTATTGGCAATTACCGCAATACTTATTGATTCATCTAAATTGATATTTTCTTTATCTAACTTCCTTTCAATAGATTTATACCATCGTTTATCTTCAAATTCATGTTTGTTTTCACTTTTCATGATCGAGATTGCATCTACTAAAACAGGATAAACAATAATTGCAGCTAAAAACCTTCTTAATTCTATGTTATTTTTGATATTGCAATATACAACATTTAATTCATGAGTCAACCTAATATTTATTTTGTCATCATTAAAATCAGGTTGTATTGAACATTCTAAATTTGGATCTTCAGATATATTTATTACAGATACGATTGGAGCCTGAAGTTCGCTTGAATCAAGAGGAATTGATATTGTATCAGTTCCCCCTAATTTATCGCCTTGTCTTATTTCAAATTCAATATTCCCGAAATATTCTTTATTATGTTCTTCAAGACAAAACTTTTCTATTTTTTTGTTTGCAATAATATAACCTGTTATTTCGATTTCTTCAGCAACTGAATTTTTTGGAATTTTTATAATTTTTTTTTCTTGCGGCATAAGTTCTGTTGTTCTAAAAGTTGTTTTTGGACTATATATACTAATTATAACGGAAGCTGTTTTTTCATCTATTAATTTGCATAAACCTGAAGATAATAAACGATAGCTTACAGGTACATGTATATTATCATCTTTGATGTTAATGCTTTCCAAAGATATTTCATTTAAATCAAAAATACAGTCAACATAATCAGAATTATGTTTGTTTAGGAAAGGATGTGGATATTCATATTTTAATGTTTTCATTTTGCAACAAACTCCCATATGTTAGTATCTAAAACCATTTTTTCTTGATTATCGAATGTTATATATAATTCTTTTTTATCTTCTGCAGATAATTTAAAAGGTCCAATATTAGACTGGCTACAAGATAGTTGTTTGCCATCTAAAAAACATTTTTTTATATTTAGTTTTTCTTCTGAACCATCTTCTCCATACGCATAAACCTCAATGTATATTTTTTCGTAATCCCTCTTTGATTTTAATAATAATTTATATAATCCTTGTTTGTAATTAATTGCAAATATTTTTCGCATATAGAGTTCCGGATTAGCTATATTATCATTTTTGTTAATTTTTTCCACTCCGACAGTATTTTCTTGTTCTGAAGGTTCTACTAAGGGCAATTTATCTGTTATGGGATTGTTTCCAGGCTCGCCACCACCTCCCTTTCCGGATTTATGATATTTTTCATCGGATAATTCTTCTTTCTCTTTACCTTTTGATATTTTTTCGGACATTTTTTTAAAATGATGATTTGTGTCTATTTTTTTTGGTTTTCCTGCAATTTGTTGCAAAGGCTTTAATTTATCAGTGCCTCCTTTTTTAGAAGTTAAATCATCAAGATCATCAGGCAAATATTCTCCTAACCCGGAATCTTGAGTCATAAGGGCTTCTGTTTTACATTGATCATCTATTAGCTGCTTAACTTTTTCTTTAATATCTTTTATATAGTTATTCACTTCCTTTCGTTCACTTTTGTCTTCAACTAATTTATAGTCCCATTTATCATGTTTGGGAGGTTCAGCTTGTCTTAATTTTTTATCTAATAATTTCCCTTTTACAATAACAATTGCAGAAAAGGCTTGCCATATAGAACGATTTGTTAAACCAATTAACATACCTGTTGTTCTAAAATTAAAAATTTCTTTTTTATAAGTTTTATTAGCCTTAAAACATACTAATAAATCATTTTCTTCGGCAATTGAAAATTCCTTTCTAATATCAGAAGATACATAAGTATCATATAGTCTTATTATTTGTGCAACAGTAGTATTATTGTTAATTGTTCTGTATCCCTCAACTATTTTTTCAACAGAATCTTTACTAAGTTCCTTATTTCCAATATATACAATTAGTTGATTATTTATTATTGCAAGCAGGAAATTTTTAATCACTGAATGTTCAAGTTGTAATTCCCAATCTTCATTTTCTTCTATAAGATTATTACATCCGATAACAATTATGTCTGTGCCAAACTTATTATTATCTCTTTTGTCGCACAGATTTCGTATTGAGCATTCAATTTCAGGAGTTATAGGTCTTGAACTTGAATGTTCTTCTTTTCTGTAATGACCTGTTGCATGTGTTAAGTTGTCTTTATCGTCTTTAAAAGTAGCCAATTTGGCAATACCTTCAAAAGCAAACTTCCCATCTATTGCATATGTGTTATAACATACCAAACTTAAATCCGAACAAGCAAAAGGAGCATTTTTACCAATACCATATGATCCTCCGGCCTGACCGTCATTTTTAGAGGAAATTCCTTTCCCGTTTACTAATGCTTTCCAATTAGATTTTGATTTATTATCCGTTAATTCAATATTTGATCCTGTTAAGCCTTCTGTGTTGTAATCACTGGCAATCAAAACTTTTATGTGGTCATTCTGCAAGACAGAATAAGCTTTATTAATAAAATCGTGTACTCTTTTTTCTTGATTATCTTTCCAAAAAGAATTACATAAATCAAGACAATGTTCGTACTCTAATAATAAATCGTGATCTTTCTTTTTAATTTCTGAAAGATTGAATTTTACTATAACAGGCGTATCCTTAGGTAAAGTTTTATTCTTAGCATCCAATGAATTTTGACATATTTCTCTTGCGAGATTATCAATTATATTGTTTTTAAAAGTTTCTACATCACCGGTAGTGTGACCTTCAATATCCGGAACTTCTCCCAATGACGAAAATATCCATTTAACAGTCTTATTCATTAATAACCCCTTATAAACTAAACTTTTTATTTTTAGTACTTTGCTTTGAAAACTGAGCTTTTGCATTTTTAAGTTCTGAATCTATTGCAGAAAAAATTTTTTTTATATCGTCATCCGAGTATTCATAATTACCTGTGTTCGCACAGTTTGCAAGCAATTTTATCATATCTAATATTTTATTAGTTCTTGCTCCTGCTATTCTTTTAAAACGCTGTTGCCTGGTTTCTTTCATGCAATACTCCTTATATTTTATAATTATAATTTCATAGATAAAATATTTTGTCAATATTTTGTAAATGTTTGTAAAATATAGTACAAATAAAGCCTACATTTTGAAAATGTAGTATAAAAATTTATTAAGAAAATTTTAAGACTGGCTATTTCTCTGTTTTTGATATAAACTAAGTTAATAAAGGCGGATTTAATGAAAAAAGAAAAAGGCAGAATCAAAGTATTTGACTTCTTCTCGGGGTGTGGCGGAACAAGTGAAGGACTTCGTGAAGCAGGTATGGATATTGTTTTGGCTCTTGATAATAATAAAGAAGCTTTAAATACTTTTGAAAGAAATATTAAACCCAAATGTGGTACTATACTCAAAGATATAGGAGAAGTTGAAACATCACAAATAAAAGAACTTGTAGATAAATACAGAATGGGCAATAATAAAATATTGTTCTGTGGCTGTGCACCTTGTCAACCTTTTTCTACACAAAATAAAAAACGGTTTGATTCAAATGACAAGCGTATAAATCTTTTAAGTGAATTCTTGAGATTTGTTGAGGATTGTAAACCTGATTTTATATTATGTGAAAATGTTCCGGGACTACAAAAAATTGATAAAGACGGACCTTTACCTAATTTTATTAATAAATTGAAAAGTATGGGATATAATGTTCCGGAACCTCAAATTGTACATGCGGAAGATTACGGAGTGCC
>CANPYW010000056.1 GCA_947588745.1 Candidatus Gastranaerophilales bacterium | reverse complement strand
GATTAAATAATTTTGTTTTGTTTAATTTCTTAAACTCATTTACCGCTAAAGGTCCTGTTCCGTCTTGAACCATTACGGCATCTATATTTGATATTATCAGCTCCCCCGGAGTGACGTTTTTACCTGCGTGAGAGGATAATATTTTTTCTGCTATTGTTTGTCCCATAAGCTCTCCTATACAAATAAATGCGGCTGCGTAATAAAGTTATTATCAACCCTCTTTTTAAGATTTCCCGTTGGCATGTAATAAGGTGTTACCGTCATTATTTTTGCCGCAATATCGGGATAATAGTATATAAATTTTAATTCGCTTTGTGTAAGCGGTTTTTGAGTATGAACATTTGCATATCTTGCAAGTTCAAGAATATTCCTTGCTTCATCTTCATCTTGAAATTCTATTTCCATTTTTTCATATACATTACGGAAACCTTTAATTCCGCCATATTCACCCGTGGTAATCATTCTGCCCGTTTCAACGATTTCAGGCTCCCCCCTGCCTAATTCCGCATAATCATATAATTCGTAATTTAATCTGTCCTTTAAAGCACCGTCCGCGTGAATACCCGATTCATGCGCAAAAGCATTCGCTCCTGTTGCGGGCTGATTAATTGGTATCGGAATACCAAAGGCATAAGCAGTGTATTTTGCCAGCTTCCAAGTTTTAGATAAATCAATATTCGGGTCTATTTCATATTTACCGTGCATTCCGCTTGATTTTAATACACCCAGCAGACAGGAAATCAAGTCAGCATTACCGGCACGCTCTCCCATTCCGTTTATTGCCGTATTAATATAAGCATTTACACCCGAATCTATTGCAGCTTTAGCTCCCATAACAGAGTTACCCGCAGCCATACCAAGGTCATTATGAAAATGCAGTTCTATATCCATTTTTGTTGCTTGCGCTATTTTAGAAATTCTCTCATAAGCGCTTATCGGATCATCATAGCCTAAAGTATCACAATATCTGAATTTTTTAGCTCCGTGTTTTTTTGCTTCAAGCCCGAAATCAATCAGATAATCAATATCACTTCTTGAAGCGTCTTCCGCATTGACTCCTATATCCTGCGCACCGCATGCTATTGCGGTATCAAGTGCTTTGGTTGTGGATTTTATTATGTCAGCTCGCGTTTTCTTCCCGCCGAATTTACCCTTTATCATTTGGTCGGAAGTAGATACGGAAAGATTAATGTATTTTAATCTGGGTACATTTTGGAATGACAACAATACATCTTCTTCAATACCTCTCATCCAGCCGGATAACCTTGTTTTTGTTATTACCCCGCGGTCAACTAATTCTAAATTTCCGTTTAAATAATTTATTTCATGTTTTGTTGTCGGAAATCCGAATTCAGATTGTGTTATTCCTATATCATCCAGCATTAAGTTTATAATTGTTTTTTGCAATTTTGCTAAACCTAATCTTGAAGTTTGTACTCCGTCACGGTTTGTTACATCTACAAAATATATGTGTTTTTTCGGCATAATACTTCCCTTTTTAACTATAAACAGTATTATACCATATTATTTATTCTCTTTATATAAATTTAATTTTTTTTATATTCAAGTACTTATTTGCTGCTTGCATTTGATGATAAAATGAACATCGGTGGCACGCAATAATATCCTCCGACGTTGCTTTTCCTTGAATTACTTTTCTCATGTACTTCATTTTTTTTGAATTTAATGCTCTTCTTAGCCCTGATTTGAATACATTAACATTTAAATTTTTATGCGTTGAACAGCAGCAGCCTAAAAGTTCTCCGTTCCAATTTATCTGAGGTTGTATAAAAGGCTGGCAGCATAAAGGTATATTATTATTTAAAATGTCATATTGCTTGTATTGTCTGTGAATAAATTGAATTTCAAATAATGTTTTCTTGTCTAAATCCGAAAACTTTATTTCCCCATTCCATGGTTCTTTAAAAAATATATTTTCTATTTTTAATTTTTCGGCAAATTCTTTAACATCTTTAATCTCAGATATATTATGTCGAAAAATTATGTATTGTATTTGCAATATGGGATATATGCTATTATATTTTTCTTTGTAATAATTCAGTTTTTTTATATTTTCAATTACTTTATTAAGATTTCCGTTTCTTCTGTAAATTTGATAAGTTTCATTTGTAACGGCATCTATAGAAAATGTTATTCCTTTAAATTGATATTTCACTAACGCATCTAATATTTCATCCGAAACATTATTAAAATTTACTCCGTTAAGTGCAGTTAAATTGATATTTTTTTCGTATGAATATTTTATTATTTTATACAGGTCAGGATTTAAGAATATTTCTCCCGCAAAAGATAATTCAATATTTTTAATATATGCATTTTTTTTAATAAAATTTTTGTAGTCTTCAAATTTTAAATAACCGTTTCCGATAATAACATTAGGGTCATTTTTTCTCATATAACAATCACGGCAATTTAATTGGCATAAGCTGCAAGTTTCAATCCTTACACTTTGTGGTAATTTATTAATTTTTCTGTATATTTCCCAAAACTTGTTTTTCATAAATTCAAATATTTTATCTTTTTCTTGTATTCTTCATAACTCAGATTTGAAATTTTACCTTTGAATAGTCCTAAAATTAAGGTCATTATTATAAAAATTGTATTTGATACTGCAATTATTAACCATTGTGTTTCGTAACTAACGGGTAATTTAACGGAAAAATGTTCAAAAAATATTACTATTAAATTTAACAGTACAATAAGTTTCATAACTCCTGCTGTATTTTTGTATACATTGCTGTTTCTGTCACCCGTGATATCATATAATCTTCTGTCTATGAGGGCAAAAAATGTTATTGCATAAAATAAATAAGCCAAATAGAGCATTCCGTATGCTATTTGTTTATAAACTTCTGTTGTTGTATGCGGAATAATATATTTTTTAAATATAAATTCAGTAGCAATGGTTAATATTGTAAGAATAATTAAATTTAAAAAATACCATTTTCTTCCTATCGGGTTATTTGAAGCGAAAAGTCGGTCATCACTCATATTAGTATCCTTTTATGAAGCAGAATATTATTGCCGAAATAAAGTCTAAACATCCTAATGTCAAAAAAATATAATAGCGGGGAGTTTATGACTTTTTGTCGGCTGAAATAACTGTTATTATGCTTTTTTTCTTCCATACTTATAAATGCTTGTTTAAATTGGATTTAATAATTGATTTTGGAACGAGATTAACAATGCGTTCAACAGGTTCACCGTTTTTAAAAATCAATAAGCAAGGAACTCCGCTTATTGAATATTTTTGAGCTGTTTGCATATTCTCATCAGCCTTAATCTTAACGAATTTGACTTTCCCGTCAAACTCTTGAGCAAGTTCATCAATAACCGGGGAAAGTTTTCGGCACGGACCGCACCAAGTTGCCCAAAAATCAACAAGGGTAAGTTTATCTTCTTTGCATACTTCATTTTCAAAATTATCGTCAGAAACTTCTAAAACATTAGACATATTATGCTCCTTTTATACTCTGCCAAAGATTAAATAAATCAATTCAGCGAAAAAGTAAATCGGTAAGGTATAGAATGTATAATATCCTAACTAAGCAGAAATGGCAAAAAATAAATTTTTCTTGACAATAGAGTATGTCCTATATATTATACAATAAGCACGATAAGTGCCGGTGTAGCTCAATGGTAGAGCAACGGTTTTGTAAACCGTAGGTTGTAGGTTCGAGCCCTATCACCGGCTGATTATCGGGTAGCACATTGAAAAAAGTGCTGTGGTCTTAAAAGAAAGATTGCGGCGAATAAAATATGGGTAGATGGCCGAGTGGCTAAAGGCGACAGACTGTAAATCTGTTGACGCGAGTCTACGGTGGTTCGAATCCACCTCTGCCCATTTTTTAAGAGCTTGTTTTGGCGAAGCAGGCTTGGAAAATGAGCCCTTGTGGCGTGGTGACTCTGCCGACGAGGAGGTGACTGAATGTCATGTCCGAGGAGAGGAAGCACTCCCGTAGGGAGTACGCGGCAACAGGCTCAAAACAAATGAGCCCTTGTGGCGCAGTGGTAGCGCACTCCCTTGGTAAGGGAGAGGCCACGGGTTCAAGTCCCGTCAAGGGCTTTTTAAATAATCTATAATCAAAAAATATAGTATAGTACAAATAAAAATTACAGAAAAAGGAGTTTAAACTCATGGCACGCGAAAAGTTTGAAAGAAACAAACCGCACGTTAATATTGGTACCGTTGGACACGTTGACCACGGTAAAACAACATTAACTGCAGCAATCACATCTTGTATGGCAGCTGTTGGTAAAGCTCAAGCTAAAAAGTTTGATGAAATCGACGCAGCTCCCGAAGAAAAAGCTAGAGGTATTACAATCTCTACAGCTCACGTTGAATACGAAACTGATGCAAGACACTATGCACACGTTGACTGCCCCGGACACGCTGATTATGTTAAAAACATGATTACAGGTGCAGCTCAAATGGACGGCGCAATCCTCGTTATTGCAGCTACAGACGGTGCAATGCCTCAGACAAGAGAACACATCTTACTTGCTCGTCAGGTTGGTGTTCCGAAATTAGTTGTTTTCATGAACAAATGCGATATGGTTGAAGACGAAGAATTACTTGAACTTGTTGAAATGGAAGCAAGAGAATTATTAACAAAATATGAATTCGACGGTGACAATACTCCATTCATTAAAGGTTCTGCTTTAAAAGCTTTGGAAGCTGTTCAAGCTAATCCTTCAATCACTCGTGGTCAAGATAAATGGGTTGATAAAATTTGGGAACTTATGGATGCAGTTGACTCTTGGATCCCGACTCCTGAACGTGACGTTGACCAACCGTTCTTGATGCCTATTGAAGACGTATTCTCTATCACAGGTCGTGGTACTGTTGCTACAGGCAGAGTTGAACGTGGTAAAGTTAAAGTTGGTCAGGAAGTTGAAATCGTTGGTTTCGGCGAAACAAAGAAAACAACCGTTACAGGTGTTGAAATGTTCAGAAAACTTCTTGATGAAGGTATCGCAGGTGATAACATCGGTACTTTATTAAG
>CANPYW010000055.1 GCA_947588745.1 Candidatus Gastranaerophilales bacterium | reverse complement strand
TTTTTCGGGTAATTCTTTATTTTGGAACAAATAATCAAGGTCATCGGAGTTGTATCCTAAAAGCGTTCCGATTTGCTCTACATACGGGTTTCCACGATAGAAATTGTTTGCTTTGAGTTCTATCTTTAATGCCTTTATGTCCAAGCCTTCGGGCGGATTGGATTTCACAAATTCAATAATATCTTCAAAATCCATTCCTTTGGCTTTGTATATAGCCCTCTCAACATCAGCAGCCGTTAAGGTCAGCATATTTAATCTTTGCCTTATTTCTTCCTTTGTAGGCTCGGGAACTACCTTTATCTCATAACGGATTGTCCCATACTCTAAAGGCTCGATTTCTTCTATATAACAGTTATTTTCATTACACCACTGGGCTGCTTGAGGCGGATATTCCCCTTCAAATATCTGCCCAACTTCAAAAATAAAATTATCGTAGTCTGTTTTTTCTTTTTTTTCTTCAATTTCGTTCTCTAAAATATTTTCTTCCATTATTTACTCCTTCTTAATAACCGATTGCATGCCAGAAAAAACGAAATGGTGCGGAAGGTGCATATCCGGTAAATGATGATTTTGAGTTAATATATGCACCATAACTGAATCTGCCGTTATTTGTATCGTTTAATTGGACATTATAATAAGTTGATGAGAATGCTAACGGCAACGTTACAACTACACTTGTGTTCTTTGATTCAGTAATTGCACCCCATTGTATTTTTAAACCGCTTGAAAATTGTATATATCCTGTTGTCCCGCTTGAATAATTTTTTATAACAGCATCTACTTTCCCCGAATTTGCACTTGCTTTTGTTGTTGGAGCAGAATTACATTTCGGAAATGAAAAAAGTGTATCTCCATTATTATCTATTGATAAAGTTAATGATGCGGATTTCTTAACTTCATCTATATATTTGCTTGTAAAAATTAGCAATTCCATTGCCTCACCTCTCAATTGATTTTGGAAGCTTGCGGTTTGCTCGTTATTTTTATCCGTTACGGTATATCCCCCAATTAACGTATATTCGTCAGATGAAACAAGGTCTGTCTTAATATCAAAATTACTGTCTTTACTTAAAAACCTAACATAATTACCCGAATTTTCAACAATAAGATTTCCTGTCACTACATCGCCTGTTTTTTGTACATATTTATTGTCAAAATGCGCTTCGCCTTCTGAACTTAAATTACTTAAATCTTTGTCAGCTTTTAAAAAATCTTTGTTGTAATTAAAAAGCATTAGTGTACTATCCCCCGATACGCTCAGAGAACCGGCGTAGACCTCTTTCAAACCTATTAAGTTTTCGCTTGCCGTTTTTTCCTCTAAGTCAAAAGGCGGTTTAGCAATATTTAATAAATAATCGCCAATTTTAGCATCTGACGGAAATTTATTATCAATATGAATTTTATTATTTTTTAAACTGATTTCTTTTGTTTCGGGGTTAATAAATATATTGTATTCGCCTTCATCCAGTCCGCTTACATCTTTTGTAAGTTCATCATTTATTGTATAAGTCACTCCCTGTGCGGTTGTTAAGTCAAAACTGCCGACTGTTTTTAGCGTATTTTCTTCGAGCTTCAAAAACGCAGGAAGCCCGTCAGCGCCTAAAATGCCTGAATTAATGCAAAAGACTTTATATGGAGCCGGTATATGATTATATGGGATTTGTGCCTGTTCGTTTAAGGGAGTATAACCATTTTTTATACCTTTTTCGTTAAGTTTTTGATATTCTTTTAATTTATCTTCTGTTACTAAATTACCGCTATTATCAATAATTATAGTATTTATTGCGTTATCCGACAGTTCAATTTGAATCTCTATCATGATTGTTTTGTTTGAACTTCCGCTTGTCTTTTGTTTTAAAGTTTCAGGATATTTAGCTACTGCAAGAAGGTTGTTTTCCTTGTCAAAAAGTCCTACTTCTCTTATTGTATAGTCACCTTCAGAGGGCGGAATTTGCATATTAAAAAATATATAATTACCTTTTTTCCCTTTTTGCGCCACATTGGTTATGTATTTTTGATTTTTTAATGCAGTTTGTGTTTTTTCGGGCTCATAATAAACCCCATTTGAATCACCGACCGCCATTTTATTACCCGGAAAAATTTTCTGAGTAATTAAACAATCATTTAATAATTCAAGCCCGATATCTGTCACTACTGTATAATATTCAGCCATTATATTACTACCTCTCTTGTTGATATTGTGCATTTTTCAAGTGTTGTAAACCTTGAACTTATATATAATCTGCATATTGAGCACAAAAAATAATTAATAAAGTCTAAAATCCTTGAAGCAGGTGCATAAGCCTTGATTAATTCTTTTATATCTCCCTCCAATTCTTTCGTTAAGCCTCGGTCATAGATATTTACAAATTTCATTATGTAATGGGCTGGTCTTCCGCCGTATTGCCAAAATTCGGATATTTCGGCTATTATTCCAAAATCTTGTAAAATATTTAATATTGTAGGTAGAACCCCCTTCATTATGTGCTTATTTAATGAATTCAACAGTAAATTTTGTTTTTCTCTCTTGTTACGGCAAAAATTCCACCCTTCTGCACCTAAAACATGACATTCTTTTGCCAAAATCGGCAATAAATCGTCAGAAGCATTTTCTATCGGGAATATTAATAATTTTTTTAAATCAATATTTAATTCTTCTTTTATACATTCTTCGAGTGCCAAATTCTGTTTATCTTGATAAACTAAAGGCAGTAAGCTATTCGTCATAATTAACCCTTTCAAATTGAATATTACCTAACAACCCCCTGTAATATGTATTTTTTAATGGTGTTAAATTTGTTTTTGGTTCTGTTAACGTAAAATCATATACATTTTCTATTTGACACACCGGAGATATTATATCGGTGTGTTTAACAACGCCTTTATTTAATTTCAATTTTATAGTGTTTAAAAAGCCGTTTAAAACATCGTTAACTTTTTTTTCAATAACTTCTTTATCAGCATTTTTAGTAATGTAAACAGTTCCTGAAATAGTAAAATCTTTAACTATGGCACTTTTAGGCACAACATAATCACATAAAGGACGAACATCCTGCAGTCTGTTTTCAACAGCTTTAAGTGTTGTATCACCTGCTTCTCCGTCTTCGGTTAATGTGTATATATCTATTTCATACGGGTGTGGGATTTTTACTTTTATTTTACTACCCGAATTTATTTGTTGTTTTAAATCTATTTCCATCTCTCCCGTTTGGTAGTTGATTATCGTTGAAAAAAGTTCATTATCAGCTTGATTTTCGCTTAATATACTCTTTGAACCGTTAATATCAACCGTTGCATCTTCACTTGGCACATCAACAGAAACATCAACTATTGAAGGGTGAGCAGATAATGCAAAGTATATATATGCAAGCTCCGGACCTGCTACAGAAAAGCCTTCGGGTGCAAGTAAAATTCTTTTGATGTAATTCTCATCGGATTCGTCTTCACTACCGCCATTTATTCCGTTTATATTTGAAACACTGTCAATGAAAGAAAAACTTGATGATATAACCGTATTTACTTCACCTGCTTTATATTTATTGACTTCTGCCGTAGCTTCTTGTGATTCTATTCTTACTCTTCCTTGATTTTCACCTGCTTTTATAATCAAATCATTCTGTGTTTCAAAAATATATAATCCGTCATTTGATTTAACTTGAAATCCTTTATTTATTGTTAAATCATAACTGAAGGTAGTATTTAATTTTATTAAAAGGTCATCTTCGCCCTTTTGTTTCGTATTTCTCGGACAATTTTTAAATCTGCCTAAAAAATCTAAAAAAGGTGCTCTTGAGTTTTCAACGATATTAAGATTACAAGCATCGTTAACTTGTGATTTTAACAGGCTGCCATAATATGCAATTAAAGATATAAGTATTCTTGCATCCTGCATTGGCTGCAGTTTTGTATCTGTCTCTTGTTCAAATTTTTTTATTAAATTTTGTTCGTCTTCAAAGGCATCAACTTTTATAAAATCAAGTGAGCTCATTTTATATATACCTCTGTTTTATCTGTAATATTTGTTTTTTTATTTTTGAAATATATTATTATTTTTATTACACCTGTATCAATATCTTTTTCGGATTCGACGTGCAATACTTCGCATCTTGGCTCTTGTTTGGGAATTTCCTTATAAACTGTTTTTATTGCAATTTCAACCGCATCATCCGGATTTTCGTCAACTGCATTTATTATGTCCGTTCCTGCTTCAGGATTTAACGGAACTTCCCCTTTTGCCGTTTCAAGAATTGACTTAATACATTGTTTAATATCATCATTTTCTACAACTATTTCTCCAATACTCCCTCTTTTGTGCTGCCAATTTTTTGAATTAATGTTAGTAATATCTTTACTCATTGCTGCCTCCAAACCGGAAGCATTGAATTATCGATTTTTACTTCATCATCAATAGGGATTTTAATTTCGCTTCCTTCTTTTAAATTTCCTGATATTTCTATATGAGGATTAGCTTCAATTAGTGGTTGTATCTTATATTGATTTCCATAATACTGATATGCTATATTGTCCCAGCGCTCAAACGGCTTTACTGTATGAAAAATATATTTCATCAATTTACCGCCTTTCGCATTGCCGAATTTAGCATTAAATCAGGTATTGAAGTGATTGCTTCAACCAGTTCTTTTGCATCAGAAAAATTTAAATTTCTGTCATTTTCGATAATATCGGCAAAATTATTACAAGTATTGTATATTTCGGTTATTTTACCCTCAGTGATATCGTTTAAAACTCCATTTGCAACATTGGAATATATTTCCTTTGCACTGTCTGACAAATTTGCGGAAATAGTTGCGTTTGTAATTGTTTCTTTTATATTGTCCGTTATTGAGTTCTTTACTTTTATGCCAAAATCCTTAAATTTGTTAGCATTTTCGCTGTATTTATCGTATTTGTCCAAATCTGCTTTTTCAAGTAAATTTTGTGCGATTTCAATAGGATTTTCAAGTAAAGTAAAAGAAATTTCCGCATATATAATTGTCCCTTTAACTTCATTCTTAATTAATTTATCTATGGAAGAAATGACAAAATTTCCCATGTAGTCATTATCTTTTACCCATTCAACTGCTTCTCTTGAAGCTGCATAATTTTCTATCGTTTTTATAATTTCTTTAGGGTTGCAAAATTGCCTGTGAAGCTGTAAAAATAACGGGTATTCCTTTAAATTTTCATTACCTGTTTGAAGCACAGGCTTTGAGTTAATTCTTT
>CANPYW010000054.1 GCA_947588745.1 Candidatus Gastranaerophilales bacterium | reverse complement strand
GCAGTGGCAAAAGCTGTGGATTTGCCGATAATATTGTATAATATCCCCGGAAGAACGGGAGTAAATATGCAGCCCGCAACTATAGCGAAACTTGCTAAAGAATTTAAAAATATTGTTGCGGTTAAGCAAAGTAATTCTGATTTAGATTTAATAAGTGATATAAAATCAATGTGTCCCGAAGATTTTATCATATATTCGGGTGATGACAGTTTAACACTTCCGATGTTATCATTAGGTGCTTATGGAGTTATAAGCGTTGCTTCCCATATAGCAGGTGATAAAGTAAAACAAATGATACAACTGTTTAAATCGGGAAAAAACGAAGAAGCATTAAAATTGCATATTGAGTTATATCCGCTGTTTAAAAAGTTGTTTATGGCACCAAATCCGGTTCCGGTAAAAGCAGCATTATCACATATCGGTATTATAAACGAAACGGTAAGACTACCGCTTGTAATACTGGATAATGAAGAAAAAGAGGAATTGTTTACTGTTGTTGATAAATATAAGAGGCATTGAGAAAGTTGATAAAAGCTCATAAAAAAGGATTTACTTTGGCGGAGACACTGTTAGCTTTAACAATCATTGGCATTGTTGCCGCTTTGGTTATGGGAAATTTAATGGCTCATACAATAAAACAGCAAACAATAGCAAAACTTCAAAAAACAACAACTATATTAGGACAGGTCTTAAAAAAAACAGAGGCATTTAACGGTTTTCATAATTATTGGGATTTTCCTTTAGGTGTTAGTGAACAAGCAACCAATACATTTTTTGATGATTATTTAAAATCATATTTGGCATTAATGAAAGATTGCAAAATATCAAATGAAAAAGAATGCGAATTTGAATTTAAAGAATTAAACGGAACTAAAAAAACATTAGATTCAAAATGGAGAAGATTTTATCTTAATGACGGAATGTTTGTAGCAATGCAGACAAACGGTACAGATGATTATAAGGTTATATATTTTTATGTTGATGTAAACGGTAAAAGTCTTTTAAATACAGTAGCAAGGGATATTTTTATGTTTGAATACTGGGCACAAAACAAAGAACATCCGGAATATGAGGGAAAATTGCTTCCTTATGGTCATCAATATACAAAAGAAGAATTAATTACTGCCTCTAATGAAGATAATTGCAATAAAAGTAAAAGCGGAAATTATTGTGCAGCAGTAATAGTTAAAGATGAATGGAAAATATCAAACGATTATCCTTGGTAATTATTTAACCAAATTAAATATATCACGGCAAATTTTAAAGATAATATCAGCTTGATTAAAGTTAATCATGTTAGCTCCGTCACATAGAGCATTATCCGGATTTGGGTGCACTTCAAAAAATAAACCGTTAGCTCCTGCTGCTACTGCTGCTTTAGCAAGAACGGGAACAAATTTTCTTTCTCCCGATGAGCTGTCACCGCATCCGCCCGGCAGTTGAACGCTGTGCGTCGCATCAAAAATAACGGGGTATCCCATTTCCTGTATTATCGGAATAGCGCGCATATCGGAAACTAAATTGTTATATCCGAAAGTAACACCTCTATCAGTAATTGTAATATTATTATTTCCGGATTCCAAAACCTTATTTGCAATAGATTTCATTTGCTGAGGTGCTAAAAATTGCCCTTTTTTAATATTAATAATTTTCCCTGTTTTCGCTGCCGCAACAAGTAAATCTGTTTGTCTGCATAAAAATGCGGGAATTTGAATAATATCTGCGACTTCAGCAGCTAATGCAGCTTCATTCGGATTATGTATATCAGTAACAATCGGTAAATCAAATTCTTTTTTAACTTCATTAAGAAGCTCAAGTCCTTTTTCAATTCCTAAACCTCTGTAGGAGTTTATGGAGCTCCTGTTGGCTTTATCATAAGATGATTTAAAAACAAAATTAATCCCAAGTTCTGTTGTAAGATTTTTCAGATGTTCTGCGGTTTTAAAAAGAATATCTTTTGATTCAATAGCACATGGCCCTGCCAAAATGGTTAATTTATCACCGCCGATTATAAAATTTTTCAGATTTACTTTGTGCATTTGAGTTATCAACTCTCCTAAAATAATTTCACGGGGTAAGACTTAAACCTGCAGTTTTGAATTTAGCACGGTGTTTTAGTCTTTTTATGAAGTTGCCCGAGTTTATAAATCAATATTAAATTATTCTATCATAAATTTCAAATTTTTTTTACAAAATTAATTTTATTGTCAATATGCAGCAGCAAACCTATATGTAAAGTTAATAGTATTCTAAATACAATTATGTTATATTCTTTAATTGAATAGTGTTAACTTTAAAAATTGGAGTTTTAAATATGAGCAATCTGCAAATTCATCAAATCAGAAATGCAACAATAATTATCACGTATAATAACAAAAGATTATTAATTGACCCGTGGTTAATGCCTAAAGATTATATGGCAGGTTTTGACGCAGGCGTAAATTCTCATATCAGACAGCCGAGAGTCGAACTCCCCATTTCTATTGAAAAAATTGTTGATGTAGACGCAGTTATTCTGACTCATTACCACCCCGACCATTGGGATGAATTTGCAGCTAAGTCAATAAATAAAAATATTCCTTTCTTTGTTCAGTCGGAAATTGACAAAGAATTAATCGAAAACTTAGGTTTTAAAGATGTAAGAGTGATAAGTGCAAACGGAATTGATTTTGAAGGGATAAATCTATATAAAACAAACTGCCAGCACGGAAAAAGAGAAATCATAAAACCTATATGCGAACAAGCAGGAATGCCCTATGATTCTATGGGAATAGTATTTAAATCAGAAAATGAAAAAACTCTGTACGTTGCAGGTGATACTATCTGGTGCGAAGAAGTAAAAGAAGCGCTTGATAAATATAATCCCGATGTCATTGTAATAAATGCCTGCGGAGCTACTGTCGTAAACGGTGAAAGAATAATTATGAATGTTGATGACGTAAAAGAAATTGCTACGTACTCTAAAAATTCAAAAATTGTTGCAAGTCACATGGGAACGGTAAGCCACTTAACAGTAACAAGAGATGATATTAAAAATTTAAAATTGGAAAATGTTTTAGTGCCTGATGATAATCAAATATTAAATTTTTAATTAAAATAAAAGAGTTGAACACGTAAATTATTAGGGAGTTGAAAATGAAAAAAGTTATTATAGCAAACGGATCACCGAGAAAAAATCAGAATACTGCAAAAATGTGCGAAAGTTTTGCTAATGGCGTAAAAGAAGCAGGCGGGGAAGCTGAAATTATAAATCTATACGACGTTGATTTTAAAGGTTGCAGAAGCTGTTTTGCCTGTAAATTAAAAGATGGCAAAAACTTTGGCAGATGTTCTTACCCTGACGGTTTAGCGCCCGTATTGGATAAAATATCATATGCGGATGGGCTTGTTGTCGCAAGTCCAATATATTGTTCCGATGTAACGGGGGTTACAAGATGTTTTATAGAGCGTTTGACGTTTCCCTTTTTTGAATATAAAGAAGGTTATCCTTCAATTGCTCCAAAGAAACTTAAAACTGCAATGATTTATACAATGAATGTATCAGAGGCTCTTTCAAATCAAATGTATCCAGATATGTTTGATAAAACCGAATTTATGATAACAACCGTATTTGAAAAACCCGTTAGAATTTTCGCTTATGATACTTATCAGTTCAGTGACTATGATAAATATGTTGTCGAGACTTTTGATAAAAATAAAAAACTTAAAAGCAGGGAAGAACAATTCCCTAATGATCTTCTAAAAGCATTTGAAGCAGGAAAAAATATGATTAATAGTTAAGAAAAATCTTAATATAAAGAAAGAACCCCTTATCCTGTATTTGTTTTAAAAACATTTTAAATCGGAAATTTATTGAGAGTTTATGAATTTCAAAAAAGCAATTGCTTATGTTATGATAAATTCGGTATTAAAAATATGGAAAAGAGTACTTATGAAATCGGAAAAGAAACGATGTATCATGTGCGGTAACGAGATTTTGAAATCATATAGCGCACGGTTTTGTGATTTTGTAAAAGAACGAATGTTTAAAAATAAAGAGTGCGATACCGAATTGGTTTATTGTCCGGATTGCGGATTGTACTATTCTTCAAGACGTCCTAACGACAATGAAAGCGAAGGCTATTATAAAAATTACATGGAAGAAGAATATATAAGTCATAGATGTAAGATTGAACCTACTTTTAATAAATTCAGACAGGATTATGTTACTTCGGGCGATGCGGAAAAAGAGTTTTTGTCAAGAATTCATAATATGAAATCAATGTTCAAAAAATATATTGATTTTGATAAAATTAAGTCTGTTCTTGATTATGGTGGCGCAAGAGGGAATTATATTTTAAAGGAATTTAAAAATGCTCAAAAATTTCTATATGATGTGGATGTTCTTGAACCGACAAATGATGATACGGTAAAAGTTTCTTATGAAGAATTGGGTAATCATAAATTTGATTTTATCCAATGTTGTCATGTTCTTGAACATGTGGCTTATCCTATGGAAATAATAAAAAAATTAATATCATTAATGAAAGCCGGAAGTTATTTGTTTGTTGAAGTCCCTTACGAAAATGACCTTGTTTTACCCCCCCCCTCGGGAAATTGATTATCATAAACAGCCTATATTAATTCATGAGCATATAAGCTTTTTTAATCCCGAAGTTTTTGAAAAGTGTTTTTCTTCATCCGAATTTATTATTTTAGAAAATAAAATTGTTGAGAATTCTTATTTGTTTGGTGCTAATAAATCTGTTCTCTGTTTGGTAAAAATGGTAGAACCTTCGGATTCTGTTATGTACATAAATTCTTTGAGACATTTAATAAAAGATTGTCAAAAGGAATTAAATGACCGTTTGGATAAAATTGAAAATAAAACAGACTATTTATTGAACAAAACAACTTTTTGGGAAAATGTTTTTTCCGTTAAACGAGAAGGCAACCATATAATTATAAGAATTTTCGGTTTAAAGATGAAAATAAAAAAGAAGGTACCTGTTTAGTAAAAATCAAATACCCCGGTTTAATTTACAAATCGGGGTATTTTTAGAATGTTTTTAAATCTTTATTGATTTATTTAATAAAATAATAAGTTTTTAAATTAAATTTTTTGCGTCCTATTTTGACATATTTATCCCTTAAAATAAAAATGTAAGGAATAGAAAAAGGGATGAAAATTATGAACAATTTTGAAAAAAGACTTTTTTTGGATTATTTGTATTCACTAATTAATGAGTTTGATTTAAAAAGTTATTCGTTTGGAGAAGTTTTTAATTTTTTCTGTGAGGAATTTCACTTATCAAAAAAAGAATTTAAATTTGATGAATATGGAGAATTATTACTTGATAATGTTGTTCTTAGAAATGAGTTTAAAAGAACATTAAAGACAATAATAAAGCAATTACAAGAAAGAATACCTAAAAAAAATACAATATTAGAACATCAACTGCTTCTTTTAAAGGATATCTTTAAATTAGATGAAGATGAATATGGGGTATTTACTTATTGTGTTATTCAAGAAGTAAATAATATTTTTAAAGGATTATTTGAGAGTATAGACCGTGATCCGTT
>CANPYW010000053.1 GCA_947588745.1 Candidatus Gastranaerophilales bacterium | reverse complement strand
AGTCATGAATTAAGAACCCCGTTAACAAGTATAAGAGGGTTTGCGGATACTTTGCTGTCATCTTACGACAGGCTTACACCGGAGCAGCGGCAAAAGTTCTTATTAATCATTAAAAATCAATCCAACAGACTTATAAATCTTGTAGAAAATCTTCTTACGGTATCAAAAATGCAATCCGACAAAGAACTTTTGATATATAAATCAGTTGATGTCACGCCATTTGTGGAATCTTCCGTTCAAATGATTAAAAATCAGTATCAATCACGCAATTATATTTGTAATTACGAAAAAAATCTGCCTAAAATTCTTGTTGATACGGATAAACTTCAACAAATTCTGTTAAACCTTATCGATAATGCTTCAAAATACTCAAACGAAGGTTCTGCGGTGGAAATAAGCGTCAGTCAGAATTATACCGAAAATATTCTTATTATTACGGTAAAAGATGAAGGTATCGGAATTAACAGTGAAGATATTGATAAGATATTTAATAAATTTTCAAGGGTTGATTCACCTTTAACCAGAAAAATACAGGGAAACGGTTTAGGACTATATATTACCAAAACTTTGACCGAAAAAATGGGCGGCAAAATTTCGGTAAAAAGTTCAAATAATCTTACCGAATTCAGTATATCGTTTCCCGTTGCAACGCCTGAAGATAACGGAAGAAAGAAATTGAAAGAACATTGAACTATGCATAATAAGGTCGTTTTAATTATAGATAAAAGACGAGAACAATCCGTTAAATACAAAAAAATATTGGAAAATAATGAAATATCAGTTTTTACAGCTTCTGATTTCGCAGACTCGCTCAATTTGCTCAATGAATTTGAGCCTGATTTGGTTCTAATTTCCGACAGTATTGATTTTGATATAAAAAAAGCGGTTGAACAGATAAGAGTTTTAACATATAATTTTCGTCCCGCATTGGTTGTTTTATCCAAATCAAATCATATTCAGGATAAAATAGATATTTTGGATGCGGGAGCGGATGATTTTCTGAGTGAACCCATTAACAACGAAGAATTTAATGCAAGGATTATTGCACATATAAGAAGAAATTTGGAAAATTGTCTTTCGGAAAAAACAATGCTGTTTAATGCCAAAGTATCGTATAAAATGATTAAACGGTTTTTAAATACCGATTTAATATGGTCTGTTTTACTTATTGATATCGATAATATCGAATTTTATCGTGAAATATACGGAGAACTCGCTGCAGATAAACTGCTTCAAACTTATTCAGCCATAATCAAAGCTTCGATTGATAAAAATGATTTTCTGGGTCAAATCGGCGAAGATGATTTTATTGTTATCACATCAGCCGATAAAGCCGAAAAAATTGCCAATTATCTTGTGTTTGCGTTTGATACGGTTGTATCAAAGTTTTATTCGCAGTCGGATGCAAACAGAGGCTTTATATTTATGCACGGGGATGATGAAGCTGAAGATAAAATTAACCTTGTTTCAACGAGTATCGGTATTATTTCCAATCAGTATAAAAAATACTCGGATGTTAAACAGGTCATAAGTTCTTTAATTTCGACCCATAAATTGGCAAAATATAAAACCAATTCAGCTTATGTAATGCAAAGACCCGAAATTACGGCTGAAAATTCCGTTGAAACGAAAAATATCAATAAAAATATATTAATAGCTGAACCTGATGAAGCATTGGCAATTTTGCTTGAAGCAACCGCCAAACTTCAGGGATATAATGTTAAAATTGTTGATGAGTTTGAAAATATTTATAATGCCATTGAACAATTTAATCCCGCCGTCATAATTCTTGATGCAGGTTGTCGTGATACGCTAAAAGGGCTTGATATTTGCAGAAAACTAAAATTTGAATTGAAAAATTTTAAATCTGATATTATTTTTACAACCACTATTCATGATAAAGAGCTTGTTTTAAATGCAGGAGCGGATTTATATCTGCCAAAGCCTTACGAACTCTCCGTTATGTTCGGTTGGATAAAGAAATTTTATAATGATTTTAATAATATTTAATAATGTGATAAGGAGACAGTTATGCTTGTTAAAATTGAACAAAAATCCATCCTTGATATAGAGGCTGATGTTATTATAGTCAACCTTTTTGAGGGGGTTAAATATCCGGGCGGTGTTACGGG
Organism: Candidatus Gastranaerophilales bacterium; assembly: GCA_947588745.1. GTDB lineage: Bacteria > Cyanobacteriota > Vampirovibrionia > Gastranaerophilales > Gastranaerophilaceae > Avigastranaerophilus. Next base: position 4,261 of record CANPYW010000053.1, on the reverse strand, counting down.
TATTGTCGATAAAAAATTTAATAATGTTATTTCCGATTTTGTTATAAATAAGGAAAAATTTGAAGGCAAGTTCGGTGATATATATAAACTGCCTATTTTGGAAAGCGGGAAAAAAATCTATATAGCAGGTCTTGGCGACCAGGAAAAATTTAATTATACAAAAATAAGGGATTTAACCGCTAAAATAGTAAGAAATACTGACGGTAGTGCAAAAAAAGTTGTTTCCATACTTCATGGTGCGGGCATAGCCGGCTTATGCCCCCGCAGATGTGCACAAATGATTACTGAAGGTGCTATATCGGGAACTTATTCTTTTGACAAATATAAATCCCAAAAAACGAAAACTCAAATTGAAGAATTTATTATAGCCGAAATTGACGGTCAAAAATATGAAAAAGCACTTAAAGGCGTAAATGACGGCATTATTGTTGCCCGTGCGGTTAATAATGCAAGAGATTTAATTAATGAATCATCTCAATATCTTTATCCCGAAACACTTGCTAAATATGCGGAGGAAAATTCCGGAGTAAAAACAACCGTTTATAATAAAGAAGAAATAAAAAAAATGGGTATGAATGCATTCTTGGCGGTTGGACAAGGAAGCGTTCACGAACCTAAATTTATTCACATGGAATATAAACCTCAAAATCCGATTAAAAAAATTGCCATAGTCGGAAAGGGGATTACCTTTGATGCAGGCGGATTGGATTTAAAGCCGCCCGCTTCCATGCTTACTATGAGAGATGATATGTCGGGTGCTGCAGCCGTTATATGTACAATGAAAGCCATATCGGAATTAAAGCCCGATATTGAAGTACACGGTATTATCGCAGCTTGCGAAAATATGCCCTCGGGCAGTGCATATAAACCGGGTGACGTTATTACCGCCAAAACGGGAAGAACGATAGAAATTGATAACACCGATGCCGAGGGGCGTGTTACTTTAGCTGATGCTCTTGCCTATGCCGAAGATTTACAGGTTGATGAAATTATTGATATTGCAACCTTAACGGGTGCTTGCATGGTTGCACTAGGTACTGTTGCAAGTGGTATAATGGGTAATGACGATACCGAAATTAAAAAATTCATTGCAGCCGCAGAAAAAGCAGGCGAAAGATTTTGGCAGCTGCCTATGTTTGAAGAATACGGAGAAACTTTAAAAAGTGATATTGCGGATACAAAAAATACCGGCGGCAGAATGGGCGGTGCAAGTGCCGCAGGCATTTTCTTATCTTCATTTATTAAAAATACACCCTGGATTCACCTTGATATTGCAGGTACGGCTTTTCTTGAAAAAGCTGATTCGGAAGGAATTAAAGGTGCTACCGCCATCGGCGTAAGAAGTTTAATTAAATATATTTCGGAATTGAATTAAACATTTAATTATTTATCGGTAAAAAAACAGCGTACTAAACGCTGTTTTTTTATGTCCTTGATTAAACTCATAATTTTATAAAAAATCTATGAGTCTTTTTGTTTTACCAAATTCTATATTTAATTCTTTTGCAAGCGGAAGATTTAAAACCACCTGATAACTTAATTTGCAAAATCGAGGCAGAACTTTGAAATTTTTCTTAATTGCCAAATCGAGCGAAAGATGACGTGTCGTTTCATCAAATACTTCCGAAAAATTTAATCCCTCCTCCGCACAAAACGGATAAACCGGATGACCTGTTTTATCTTCCGTCAGGACACCGAAAAGTCTGCAAACAAGCGGTCTTGATTTATATATTACGCATTCTCCGTCAAACAGAAACGGGCATGTATACGACTCCAAGTTTTTTTGTTTTATGATATCCGCTTTTTCTTTTATGTTCCGCTTAAAATTTTCATCAAGTGTATCCGCTTGCCGCATAAAATAATTAAATTCAAGTTCCGAAACAGGGTAATCTCCCCGTTCACAACATAAAGAACATCCTTTTTTACAATGAATATATTCTTTTTGGTATTCAAAAATTTTGTTGATATCACTATCTATGCTGTCCAGGAATTTTTTATAATTTTCAAAATTTGTATTCATTTAATCCTCCTTTATATGAAAAATCATTGCTCTTAAAACAGGATTTTTATATTTGCGTTTGCCTGCCCCGTAACCCGTTTTTTCAAGTATTATATTTTTAGGAAGCTTTTTATTTTCGTATAAAGCCGCTGCTATGGCGGCACCCGTCGGTGTTATCATTTCTCCCTCGTTATCACTTATCGTTATAGGAATTTGGTATTTTGCAAGTATTTCGCATACGGCGGGAACAGGTACATTCAATGTGCCATGAGTACACTCAACCGTTCCACGACCTTCCGTTAGTGTTGAAAAATATATATTTTCGGGGTTTAAATCATCCAAAAGAACCGAAAAACTAATTATATCCACAATTGAATCTATTGCACCCACTTCATGGAAATGTATTTCCTCTATATTTTTATTATGTACTTCAGCCTCCGCTTCTGCTACAATACGGAATATTTTTTTTGCCAGCTCTTGTGCATTTTGTGTCATTTCCGTTTTATCAATGATTTTATAAATATCGTTAAGATTTCTGTGTTCGTGATGATGAATGCCGGTATGTTCATGGTGAGGCAATTTAACATCGAAATCGACGGCTTTAACGGAGTTTATCAAAACAGTGGAAATATTATATGAAAATTCGTCATCAAGTTTTAATGAATTCAATGTTTTTTCAAGTTTTGCTTTATCGGCACCCGCATCGAGTAATGCCGCAACCGACATATCTCCCGATATTCCCGATTTACAATCAAAATATATATTCATATTATCTCCCCGCAATTTTTCTGTTAATTTGATTTGCACTATATCCGGCATTAAATCCGTTATCGATATTTACAACCGTTATTCCCTCCGCACAACTGTTAAGCATGGTAAGTAACGGAGATAATCCGTTAAATGAAGCCCCATAGCCTATGGAAGTGGGTAATGCAATTACGGGTATATCAACCATGCCTGCGATAATCCCGCCCAAAGCACCTTCCATGCCTGCTGCTGCAATTATAACATTTGCTTTTTTAATTTCGTCAATTTTATCGAATAATCTGTGAATTCCCGCTATACCTATATCATAGTAGCGTTTAACATTACTGCCGAAAAACTCGGCACATAAAGCGGCTTCTTCCGCAATGGGAATATCGCTTGTTCCGCCGGTACATACCGCAACTTCGCCGACTTTTTCTGTTTCGTTGCATACCAATGTTAAAATACGCCCTGTTTGAGAGTAGTTAATATCGGGCAGTTTTGCTTTTAAATATTGATATTGTGCCATTGAGGCTCTTGTTCCGATTGTATTTATATTTTTTTCTTTTAAAGTTTTAAATATGGAATAAATCTGTTCATTTGTTTTGCTTTCACAAAATATTGCTTCGGAATATCCTCTTCTTTTTATGCGTTCGATATCGAGTTTTGCAAAACCAAGGTCTGTATATTTTTCATTCATAATATTTCATTTTACCTTTTATTTAGATTATTATCATCATTATATTTCTTCTTTGTTGCAATTCTGTTAAGTATTCCGATTGCGGAAGCAATAAAAATCGTATTTGTAAAAAACGTTAATCCGTATGATAAATTTTTACTTTTTAAATATGTTTTTCTCACTTCTTCAGGCAATTTCATTATTTCTTTATATGTTTTTATTTTACCCCGTTCGATTACTTTTGTATCAAATGCCTTATCAAATGTTTTATATATGGGTTTTCAATCATTCTTTCGCCAAAAAACATCAACGGAACGGTAAATGAAAATCTTCTTGCATTTTCTTCTTTTTCATATTTATCACGACTTGATTTAAAATAACTTGCTATACTTACGGGATAAATTAATGCCCCGTAATGTTTCAGAGTTAAATCTCCGTCTTTTGTAAAATCCAAATGTTTCACAACGGGGGTTATTACGGGTTCAAGTTTCTTATAAATATTATCATTCTTTGAAGCCTTAATTATCGATAAAGCCAAAACTTGAGCACTAACGGCGGCAGCTGCCGATTTTAACAACAATGACTTTATCTCTTTTTTCTTTTGATTTTTAGTTTCATCTTTTTCTTTATTGACGTTTTCTTTCTTTAATCCCACAACGGATACAAATTCATCTTTTCCGCTGTTATTATAGGTTAATATATTTCTCATCGGGGCAATCATATAAATTAAAGGAAGTATAATGCCAAACGTTGATACAATTTTGCCGAATTTTGCCGATTTAATATTTTTGAGCTTTTCTTTCGAAAGACCTTTTATCTTATTTAGAGGTTCTTTTATA
>CANPYW010000052.1 GCA_947588745.1 Candidatus Gastranaerophilales bacterium | reverse complement strand
CATTCTTTTTTTATTATTTTTTATTCAAAATCTTTCAATTTATCAAATAAAGCAAAATAAAAATTAAATTGAAATCCGTTATGGAGTGCAATTAAAATTTTTTATCCGAGCGAACTGCGGACGCCCGTCTGTTTGAACCCGCCTTGTCTTTTTTTATCGGCGGGTGAGTTACGGGCGTTTCGGCGAGGTTAGAAATTTATTGTACGGAATATCCGGATTGAAATTTAATTTTTATTTGAACTTAATTGTGTATAATAATTAAACTTTAATCAAAAAATAATAAAAATAGAACTCCGTTTAAGTCATTCTATTTTTATTTCTCTTTTTATTAATTTTATTTAAAAATTCAGAATAAAGTTATTCTTTTACAACAATAAGATTATTAGCTATTTTCATTTTACAAGTCGGAAGTATAACATCTTGAAGTCCGTTTGCAATGCTTATTAGTTTGCCCGCTTCCAAAACAACATCTTCACCTTTATATGTAAATGTATAATCAGTTTTTCTATCAGACCTGATAGTAATTTGACTCATAATTATCTCCTTAATCTATAATTCTTCTGCCTTCAATTGCCTTTGCCAGCGTAATTTCGTCCGCATATTCCAAATCCGAGCCGATAGGAAGCCCGAATGCAATGCGTGATATTTTAATATTAAACGGTTTTAAAAGTTTTGTAATATACATACTGGTAGCTTCGCCCTCAACCGAGGGGCTTAATGCCAGAATGACTTCGGATATATTTGCATCTGTAACACGCATGAGTAGCTCTTTTATTCTTATATCTTCCACTCCTATTCCGTCCAGAGGGGAAAGTGTACCTTGAAGCACGTGATACAAGCCTTTATACTCGTGTGTTTTCTCAATTGCAATCAAATCCTTTGTTTCCGCTACAACACATATTATTGTATTGTCACGTTTTGTATCCGAGCATATTTCGCAAGGGTTGGATGCGGACATATTATAGCATATACTACAATAATGAATATTTTCTTTTGCTTCAATGAGTATATGGGAAAACTTTTGAACTTCGGAATGCGGCATTTTCAATAAATGAAATGCCATTCTCTGTGCCGATTTCGGACCTATTCCCGGAAACTTTTGGAAAAATTCAATTAATTGTGCTAAAGGCTTTGTATACTCCATAATTAGAATAATCCGGGGATGTTAATTCCTGCCGGAACTATTCCTTTCATTTTGTCCTGCATTTTTTTTGTAGCTTCATTTGTTGCCTGTTGCATTGCGGAAGTAATTAAATCTTCAAGCATTTCAACCGTTTCATCATCAACAGAATCGGGATTTTCCGAATTTAATGCTTGTTTTGTCAATTTGATTGACTTGAATTTGGCTTGTCCGTCACAAACAACGGTTACTGCACCATTTGCAGCCTGTCCTTGAATTTCTGCGGCAGCCAAATCTTTTTGAGCTTCCTGTAATCTTTTTTGTACTTGTTGTGCTTGTTTTAGCATATTTGCAAAATTAAACGACATTTTTTTGAACTCCATATCACATAACCTACGGCAACTATTGTAATTCAACAAATAATATTTATCAAGCAAAGTTTTGTTAAATTGTTTCCTTATGTGCTTTTTTTACCGTATTTTCGATTGAGATATCCAAATTTATTTCATTAGAAGTCAAATAAATCAAATATTCTATATTACCTTTAGGCCCTTTAATAGGGGAAAATGTTAAATTTTTTACGTATAAATTTAGTGATTTTGCATAATTTATTACATTTTCTATAACTTCTTTATGAACGGAAATATCTTTAACTACGCCGTTTTTACCGATTTGCTCTTTTCCGGCTTCAAACTGTGGTTTAATCAGTGCAACTATTTCAAATTTATTCTCATCTGCCAGCCTGATTATATTTTTCAAGACTTTTGTTATCGAAATAAACGATAAATCCATTGTCAAAAATTCCGCTTTTTCTTCATTTTCATCGTATATATCTTCCGCTTCGCAATTTTTTATATTAACTCTTTCGATAACTTTTACTCTGCTGTCATTTCTCAGTTTCCAAGAAAACTGCCCGTACCCCACATCAACGCTGTAGACCTTTTTTGCACCGTTTTGAAGCATACAATCCGTAAAACCGCCCGTTGAAGCCCCAGCATCAAGGCAGATTTTACCGTTTAAGTCTATATTAAATTCCTTAACCGCTTTATCAAGTTTAAATCCGCCTCTTGATACAAACGGCATTGATTTAATTTCAAAAACGGTATTGTCTTTTAACTCTATTAAAGTGCCTGATTTTAAAACGGTTTCGCCGTTAACTTTTACATCACCCGCCATAATTGCTGCTTGTGCTTTACTTTTTGTTTCAAATAACCCTTTATCCGTTAATATTTTATCGAGTCTTTCTTTTGCCATTTTTAGAACTTAAATATCCTTTTTGCGTTTTCCGTAGTTTGTTCTTTTACGATGTTAACATCAATTTGTCTTAAATTTGCGATTTCCTGTGCTATGTATTGTAAATAAGCGGGTGTATTTAGTTTTCCTCTGTATGGTACGGGGGCTAAATAAGGAGCATCCGTTTCAAGCAAAATTCTGTTCAGCGGAATATTTTTAGCTGTTTCTTTTAAATCGACGGCTTTTTTAAAAGTAACAATTCCCCCGATAGCTATATAGTAATTATCGTGATCCAGACATTTTTCGGCAAATTTTAAATCGCCGGAAAAACAATGGAATACAACCGTTTGCAAATTATATTTATTTAATATTTCATAAGTATCTTCGTGAGCTTCTCTATCATGTATCAGAACGGGCATTTGCTCATCCTGTGCAATTTCAAGCTGTTTTTCAAACAGTTTTTTCTGTTCTTCTTTTGTGTCTTTACAATAATGGTAATCAAGTCCTATTTCACCTATTGCAACTATTTTCTTATGTTTAACGTATTCATATATTTTATCGAAGGAGTCATTTTTACATTTGTCAGTTTCTTCTGGATGAATACCGACTGCCCCGTATAACATATCGTATTTTTCGCAATAATCGGTAATACGAGAGAATGTACCCGGCTCAACCCCCGGAATTATTACTTTTTCAACTCCGCTGTTGATAATTTCGCTTAAAAATATATCAAAATTTTCTTTGTATTCGTCGGAATCTATATGAGAATGTGTATCAATCATTAGTCTGTTGTCCATATTTTTATTTTATTATAAGTGATAAATATGTAAATATAGTTTAATCACATAACAATAATTTTTTTTATATGGTTTAATCTATTTGTAAAGTAGGTTTATTATGACTAATCTTTTAAAATCAGTACTGGAAAATCAAAATTATAAATCATTTTATAATTGCAATTCAAAAATAAACACTAATAAAACAAATAAATCGAACAAAAATATGACCGGTTCTATAATTGGCAGTGCCGCAGGAATTGCTGCGGGTGTAGCTGCCGTTTATTCGATTGCAAAAAAAGGTAATCCGCAATTAAAGTTAAAAAATCTTACTTATGAAGAAAAAGATGTTTTAATTATGGGAGCAGGTTCCGTATTGGGCGGGTTGGCAGGCGGTTTGCTTACCGATGACGATAAAAATAATGTTAAGCCAAAATTACGAGAGGCTTCACAGCAGTTTTTCGGATGTCTTGCAGCACCTTTAAGTCTGCTTGCTTTGGGTAATCATGCATTAAAAAAACATAATGTAACAAAAACCGCTCCAAAAGTGGGGGTAGTTCTTGCTTCTTTATTCGGCGGTATGGAAATCGGAAATTTTGTCATGAATAAAGTAAATAACAAAATATTTAAGCAGGAAGTAAAACACGATGTAAAACCTTCCGATTATTTGCTTCATTTTGACGATTTATGTTTGACAGCAAATATGATTTTAAAAGACGTAAAATCTTTAAGCGGCATAACTTCAAAAATTTTGCCTGCTACTTTAATATTAGCAGGCACAAAAACCGGTATTAAAAAGGATGCAGATTGTAATCATTAATGATTTATAATTTTAACTTTTTGAAAAGAGTTTGTACAAGCTTTTAAACAGATATTTTTTCGTCTAAAATTTCTTTTACACTCTTTTTAGCATCAATTTCTTCTTGAATATCTGATAATTGTTTTTCTATGTTGAATTTGATAGCTTTTTTGTTCTTGTTCAATGCAAGCCCTTTTGATATTTCATCAAATACAATATAAGAATTTAATTGCATATATGTTTTAATATCTTTAGTTTGTTTATTTGCTTTTAATAAATTTTCGCTTTTACCTAAAGTGTATTCAAAAATGGAGTCAATAATAAATTTATTTTCTCTGAAAGATTGTTTTTCTTGTCTGTTAATCAAGGTATTAAGAAGAACTCTGCAGTGTGCTTCAATAGTATTAGCCATACTTTTTCTTTGAATCCAGGGTATTGATTTTGATAAATGCTTACAGCATTCGTTCATTTTTGTTTCTGTATACTTAATAATTAAATTTCTTTTTAAACTGTCTTTCCAACTGCTCATTGCTAGTGTTCCTCTTTATTAAACTACCTCTTTTTTATAACATAAATTAAAAAAAAATCCCTACTCTATTTGTAGGGATTTTTCAAATTCGAATATAAAAAATTATTTTTGGAACATTTTTGAAATACGTTCAAAGGCTTTTCCCATGTAAGCTTTTGGACTAAGCTGTTCATTTTCTTCTCCGTTTTTAATGTAAGGAACAAATTTTACGGAAGTTTCATTAACTGCACCATTTTTCTTTTTAATGGCAATCTTTTGTATAAAAGGGTAACCTTTTACATTCGGGTCAACTTTGCTTGGCTCAGGTTCGCCAAGTGTTATTTCAATAGAATCTTTAATTGTACCTAATTGAGAACCTAAGTTTTTAAAATAATCTTTATCTTCTTTACTTAACATGCTATCAGGTGCATTAATGACCGTTTTTGCCTGGAAATTGACAGGTCTTTCATTTAAACTTGATGTTTTTGCAATATTCATAATTTCTCCGATTTTATGCATAATATTTTATATATGCTATTATAATATAACTATGCAAACTAATTTTGATTTCTTAAGAAAAGTTAATAACAATTTGTATAATATTATAACCGATGCGGAAAAGTTATACAGGGATGAATATTTTGAACAGTGCATAGTTCAAACAAGACGATTTGGTGAACAAATTTGTAAGATAATATTGCAGGAAAACGGTCAACAAACCGGTTCTTTTGATGATATGCTTGCGACTTTAAAGGATAAATCACAAGGTAGTATTCAAGAAAAAGAATTTATTCAGGATTTATATTTTTTAAAGCAAAACGGAAATAAAGCCGTTCATTCCATACATACGGAAAAACAGGCAATGACAGCTTTAGAATGTTTAAAACGCTCGTTTGAAACTGCAATAAGTTTTAGTGTATATACACAAGGAGCACCAAAAAGCATTTTAAGACTTAATTATGATGTTGAAAAGCTTATTACGGATACGAAATCAAAACAATCTTTGGCTGAAAAATATAAAAAAGCAAAGAGTACAAATGCTATACAAAATGTTAAAAATAATAATCCCATAATTAATAAAAACAAGCCTGAAAAACAATTAAACACAGAAAAATCTAAATCTATAAAATTATTGCAAATAAAAATTCCTTTATTTTGGAAATTTATAATTTTTTTAAGCTTCATTTCTTTTTCTGTGGTAATTCTGCTCTCAATATACTTATATTTTGCTGAAAATTTTTTTAGTTAGCCTGTTATTCAAACCAATCGATTAATGATTTCTTCTCTCCAAATTCAATGTTAAATAATTCTTCTGTCTTTTTGCCTGTAAGAAAATCATAATTTATATTGTATCCTAATGGTTTACTGTTGTATCCGCATTGTTTTACCATTTCCGATGAAAGAGTATTTGTGTTTTTATCAAGTATATTTGAATAATTTAGTCCTAAAGATGAGCAAAAAGGCACTTTTACATTCCCGTTCGCAGCTATGGACAGCAACCCGAATGTTCTGCAAATAATACCTCTGTATGTATATATTGAACAAATATTATTGATTAAAAAAGGGCATGTGTATAAAAATTTATCCGCTTTATTTGTTTCTTTTTCGCTTAGTACAGCGTGTATGTTAGATTTTACAGTATTATAAATTTCTTTATCAATTGTTCTTAATCCTGATTTTAAATATTCCGCTTCGATTTTTGAATAAGGAAATTCAGCGTGTTGACAACAATAACTACAGCCCTTTTTGCAAAAAATATATGGACTTTGTTCATTAAAAAATTTTGAAATTTTTGTGTTTAAAAAATCAAGATATTTTAAATAATTTTCAAACATAAAAATAATATAGAACAAAAAGACACAAAATAAAAGTTCCGCAGTATTTGCGGAACTTTAAAGAAACGAAAATGAGTTTTATAATATAGTTGATTGTTGAGTTTTATGCTTGTGCGGGTTTTTGTTGCCGTTTTTTTAGGTGGCTCATGCGGCGGGTTTGTTTGATTTGATTTTGCCGCCTGTACATATTATTTTCGCCCCGTAATGCGGATTGGTTTGTCGTA
>CANPYW010000051.1 GCA_947588745.1 Candidatus Gastranaerophilales bacterium | reverse complement strand
ATTTCCGCTTCTTGGTTATAAATAACACCGCCAAAAGCATTACCCTTATCGGATACGGCATAATTTCCTATAAAATCGCCCGTAATATTGCCTATTTTAGTTTCGCTTCCCTTTTTATAATTATATATGGCACCGCCAAAAGCATTGCCATTCTTGGATACGGCATAATTTTCGATAAAATCGCCCGTTATATTACCGATTGTACTTTCGTAATTGTCTATTACGCCGCCATGGGCAACGGTTGTACCATATGAATAATTGTTTATAAAATTCCCGTTTATATTACCTATTTTTGAATTTATATCATTATATATAGCTCCGCCGTGTGATTCGGCTGTTCCGCTCGCACTTTCTGAATAGTTATAATTACCGATAAAATCTCCCGTTATATCTCCGATCTCAGATTTATCATAATTGTTAATTGCTCCGCCATACGATTGTATATCTCCGCTTTTACTTTCGGCACGGTTATAGTTATCTTTAAAATTACCGTTTATATCTTTTATTGTTGAACTATTCTTGTTATATATAGCTCCGCCCCAGTTTTCTATGTTTCCGCTTTCACTTTTGGCACGGTTATAATTACCCGTAAAATCTCCCGTTATATTTTCGATTTTAGATTTTTCATAATTGTTAATTGCTCCGCCGTGAGCCTTAGCTGTACCGCCTATGCTTGAGACATAGTTGTAGTTTTGGGTAAAATTCCCTTTTATATTTTGAATTTTAGAATTAGTATCATTATGCAGTGCTCCGGCATATGCTTCTGCAAAACCTTTTGGGTTGGTATTTATTGTATAGTTATAATTTTCTATAAAATTTCCCGTTATATTTCCGATTTCAGCTTTACTATAATTATAAATTGCTCCGCCTCTATTATAACTTTGCGTCCCACCACTTTCGGCATGGTTATAATTACCCGTAAAATCTCCTGTTATGTCTCCTATTTTACCATTCTCGGTATTTGCTAAGGCACTGCCCCTATTGTCTGCTTTTAAATCTTGACTTTCGGCATAGTTATAATTACCTTTAAAGTCACCTTGTATATATTTCAATTTGGATTTTTTATTATAAATTGCTCCGCCATAGGTATATGCATCGGATGTTACTCTTTTATTGCGATTGTTTTCAAAATTTCCTTTAATAAAGATTTCTTTGGGGTTAGTGTTATTTTGAATTACCCCTCCGCCTGAATTGGCGGTTTGTTCTATATCAATAAAATCTTTCTCTATATTATTTTGGGGATTATGAATTTGTTCTTTTACACTACTATTATCCGCATTTGCCTTATATGCCGATAATGTTAAACAAGAAATTAATGATGCTATAAGTATTAATTTAAAATTTAATGCAAAAACCTTACGGGGGGGGGAATTTACAGGTTTAATTTTCTTCATGCTCTTATCCTCAACTATTTTAAATTACAAGTAAAAAATTTTATATAAAATAACTATACTGCCAGACTAACTTTTTTATATCTTTCATTATAATCATTTCTTATAATATGTAAAGATTTATTTAGTTCTTAATATCTCCGTTAAAAGTAAAATTTTTTTCAACTGATATTTTGTATATTGCCTCGGTTCGCAAATTTTTAAACTTACTTTCTGTAAATTTTATCTGAAAGTAAATATTTCTCTTAATAATCAAGAGAAATATCTACAACTAAAACAAAGACAGGACGATGGTTTCTATGGTTGGCAGAAATTTTTTATGCCAATTTATTCAAAATTTTGATTTTGCCCCTTTTCTCTTATCATAACAGTTATTGAATAATAATAAATTTTTGACATATAAAAATTAAATAAATATAATCTAAGTAAATCAATTTAATTATAAATAACTCTTTTGCAAATAATTTGTGTGGAATTAAGACGGTGAGTTTATGAATAGAAGAGAATTATTAAAATTTTGCTTTGCAGGCACATTCTTTTCGGGATGTTTGTTCGATGGTTTAAAAAAAACAGTTTCAGGTAAAGAAATCCCTTCTCCCCCCCCCCTTAAGGATTGTAGCATTATTCCCAAACAAACCGATATTTACAAAATATTAATGCCGCTTCCTTTCAATCATAAACTGATTGATGAAATAGCTGATATGAATAAAACAGCCTCGAAATATAAAATTACAGGTTTATACAATTCGATTCCGCTTCCATTAGGAGAAAAATATGAACTTTTTCAATCAGGAAGAGGCTATAATCCGGATATTAATTCGATTGATAAATATATTGAATATTGTCAACACGCAAAAGACATCGGCATAAACGTTATTTATTGTATAAATTCACCTAATGTTCTTACAAAACATGAATTTGATGAGATTAATCCTGATTTTGAAAATCTTATAAAAAGGTTAACGGATTCCGGGATAAAAAAGTTTAAAATCGCAAATACTCAGTTACTGGATATTTTGCAAGGAAGACCATACGATATTGAATTTCAGGCTTCCACGTCGTTTGAATACCATAATGTTAATCAATATATTAATCTGCTGCAAAAGCATCCATACATTACGACAATAGACGTTGCCATTGATGAAAACAAAAACTTTTCGTTTTTGGCTTCATTGAAAAAATTATTTCCAAAAATAAATATTGAATTAATGGTTGATGAACCATGCTTGAGAGGTTGTCCCGCAAGAATTTCTCATCCTGCTTCTGTCGGATTTTGTGATTTTGACTGTTCCTCGATGAGGAAAAAAAATCCCGGCGAAACTATTATAAAATCCAGCATAATATATCCCTGGAATTTGGAATATTATTCTGCATTGGGAATTAATTCGTTTAAATTCTTTTCAAGAAATTTGAGAGCGAATATAAACAATTTAGATTTTTGCAGAGATTATTTGGATATAATCGAAAACGGCATAGGAAATCGCCCCGCTATAGCATTAAATAATATGTTGGGATTTTCACTTAACAAAAAAGCTGCAAAAATACCGTTATCGGAGTTCAAAAATTATCTTCCGGATGTTGAATTTTTCATAAAAAACGGATATAAATGTGCGGTCAATTGCTCTGTCAAATGTAATTATTGTAAAAATATTGCCGATAATCTTAAAGAATATTTCGTATAATTTAGTGTTATGGTAATTAAATTAAAAGATATAATATCAAAATGAAAGAAAAATTCTTTTAATAAGATTATAAAATAGTATCTCACTTACGTTTAATTCCAACGTATTTTATTATATTTTTTCTTTTAAATATTATAATTTTCAGTTAGGTTAAAAGAGGTGGCACAAAAACAAGACAAATGATATAATTTGTATGTCCTATATAGACGTATAAAATTTTATAATGGAGTTATGGAAATGGAAGAAAAACCGAGATATTCAAGAACTACGGATATTTTAGAACTAATGATACTTATGCAATCAAGAGTGCAGGGTGTTTCTCTAAATGATATAATGAAAGAATTTAGTGTTTCACGAAGGACGGCAGAAAGAATGAGAGATAGTCTTATGCTTGCAATTCCTCAAGTGGAAGAGATTGAAAACTTTAAATCAAGAGAAAAATATTGGGGATTTCCTACCGCTTATATGAGAGAGATTATAAGTTTTACCCCTGAAGAAATTGCAAATCTTGAAAACTTAAAAAAATATCAACAAGAGCAAGGAACAGAAGATAAAGCAAAAATTATAGAGCAGACAATCAATAAAATACGAGCATTGAGCAGGAAAAAATTACATCAGATAGATAATGCCATAGAGATTTTAATGCAGACGGAAGGTTTTGTTTTGCAGCAAACTCCAAAATATAAATTTGACCTTAGTATGCTTGAAACAATAAGAGAAGCAATGACTTCAAATAAAAAAATAAGTGCAAAGTATAACAACAAAGATAAAGTTCTTGCCCCTTACGGGTTAATATACGGTGCAAAAGTTTATCTGATAGGAGTAGAGGAGGAAAAAGGAACAAATCCATATTGTTATTTACTTCATAAATTTTCGGAGGTTAAAATAACGGATGAAACATTTAATAAGGGTAATTTTAACCTTGAAGAATTTTCAAAAAAATCGTTTGGAGTGTATCATGGTGAGTGTTTTGATGTTAAATTACTGTTCTCAAAAAACGTAGCAGATGATGTATTAAATTTTCATTTTCACTCTACGCAAAAGATAAAACAGAATGATGACGGCACAGTAACAGTTAAATTTAAGGCTTCAGGCGATAAAGAGATTTTGTGGCATTTATTCAAATGGGGAGAAGATGTTAAAATCATCTCGCCTGCGAAACTCAAAAAAGAATATATTGGAATGCTTGGGGATGTATTAAAAAGACAAAAGGAATAAAATGTAATAATATTATGTTTTCAGCTTTAATTTAAAAAATTAATAAGAGGGAAAAATGTTGTAATCTATAAAAGGAGAAAACCAACAAAAAGGATATTAATCTTGCAATAGATTATATAGGAACTCATAATGATGATAAATATTGGAAACACAATTAAATAAGCCAGTTAAAAATATAGAAATTATTCAGCCGTAATTCGAAAAAAGTTTTCATCTTGATATGCTTGAAAGAAAAGAGGGCTTTGAAAGATGTGAAGAAATTAAAAAATAAATTGAAGAAATTAAAAATCATAAACTTGATTGTCCTAAAAAATACCCGAATTAAAACTTTTATTATAAGTCTTTTGGTAATTCTAGGATAGTATAAAAAAGGAGTGCTTTAAAAAGCACTCCTTTTAATTAAACCCTACTGCATTTTTAAGTTCTTTTGATTGTTTAAGTTTAACTTCGGCTTGGAGCATTTTGGATAATTCAGATAAATCGGTAATGTTTAAGAAATCAGCTTTCTTTTTAACCGTTGCAAAATCTCCCGTTGTTAAACCTTTTATATTCAAATTTGAATTTGAGATATTAAAGAAATGTTTCATGGCAAGATTTACTTGTTTATTATTCATAAAATCGAATTTAATTTTAAACGTAAACCTTCTAAGGCTTGCTTCATCTAATGTATCTAATAAGTTAGTGGTGCATATAAAAGGATACTCGTGTGATTCCATCCAGGTAAGCATTTCATTTACCTGACTTATCTCCCAGCTATTTTGAGCATTACTTCTGTTTTGCAAGAAACTGTCAGCTTCATCAAATATAAGCATAGCTTTTTTATCTTTTGCTTCTTTAAATGCAGCTGCTATATTTTGTTCTGTTTCTCCGACCCATTTTGATATTAAATCACTTGCCCTTTTTTGTATTACTTCTATTCCGAGCTTATCGGCTAAATATTTTGAATATTCACTTTTACCAGTTCCGGGTTCACCATACATACAAATTGAAAAATTTAATTTTCCGCAAGATTTTATTTTTTTCCCTAAATCATCAACATCTAAATCACTATTAACTAATTTTACATTATAGTTTTTAACATCAAATGTTATCGGGTTTTTAATATTGTTCTTTTTATATACAACTTTGGTGATGTTTTCAATATAGCCTTCAAAATCTTGTTCATTGCCTGAGGTTAATTTTGTCATCTGCACTGCATTTGAGATAATTGAAGGCGAAATATCATAAGCTTTATTAAGTTCTTCAATTTTCGATTTTTTAACTTTAAACTTATTCTTTTTCAAAATCCTGTTCCATATATTAAGCCTTACGCTGTCTGATAATTTTTCAAACTCTATTGCATAACTCATTCTTCTTAAAAAAGCAGGGTCAACATCATAAATATTATTTGTAGTCCAAATAACGGGAACTGGTGTTTCTTCCAATATTTTATTAAGATACCCTTTTGAAGCACTACCAAAACATGAAAAGCCCCTATTCATAACATCTTCCGCTTCATCAAATAATATGCAGGCTTTATTTGCTCTCGATAAAATATCTTGTTTAGAATATAAATCCACAAGCCTGTATTCTCTATCAGCCTCTTTAAAATTTTCTTTTTCTGTTTTTACGGCATACATCGGTATTTTGGCGGTATTTGCTATAAGCTTTGCGAATTCTGTTTTTCCTGTTCCTACGTGTCCATAAAAAAGTATATTTACGCCCTTCTTCTTTTGCTCAACAGCTGATTTTAATATATTTACCACCTTAATTCTTTCTTTTTCAATATGTTTATAATCAGTTAAAAATAAATTTGATTTCTCATTTTTACCGAGCAGCACGTGTATTAATTGACCTGCAGTTTTACAATTAGGATTATCAAAGATTGTTAAAATTTCGGGGTTTATATTAATATCATTTCCTCTTCTGCTATCCGTAAGATTTTTTAAATAAAGACTCTCTAATACCCTAGAACGCCGGTTATATCTTATTTTTAAGAAAATTTTTGCAAATTTGATAAATGCATCATTGTCTATACTATCAAATAATCCTTTAAAAATATTATTTACTTCTTGAATAACTAAATATGTTAATATACCGTATTCATCTTCATCAAGCTTAAAAATATCTTTTAAAAGAAGCAGTTGATGTTCTAATAGTGTATTCTTTTTGGGTATTTGTTCTTGTAATTGCTTTATTATTTTCTTTAATTTTCTTTTATATTCATTACTATCAAACAAAAATTCTCCGTATTTATCAATTTTGAATTCTTTTTTTGATACTTTGAATTCCTCAATAAAAAACTCGAAAACCTCACTAAACGCATAACTTTTTAAATCTATCTCATTAATTAGTGAATATAAATAATCTAAGAAAAGTCTTTTTTCAAAATTGTTCATAATT
>CANPYW010000050.1 GCA_947588745.1 Candidatus Gastranaerophilales bacterium | reverse complement strand
AAAAATATTATTCTTAAAAATAAGCAGAATATTATTAATTTATTGATTTTTCAATTTATTACCATTCCGTTTATTATTATGGAATACCTTTTTTATATTAATTCAATAAAAAATAATGCTACTATTAACAGAGTATGGCTAAATACTGATTTTTATTTTTCACCTAATTCAATTGAAGCAGTTAATTCTCTTATCCAATTTATATACTTCAAATTTTTTTGGTGGGATAAAATAGATGTTCCTATGCTACACAGATATACAATCTACGCTTTTCTTGCAATTTTCTTTGCAGGTAGCATTATTTGTATTGTTAATTCAATTAAAAATAAAAATCTAAAAGATTTTCTTTTGATTGCACCTGTTTATACATTTTTAGTTATCTCTTACTTTAACATTTACCCTTTTTCTAACCGCTTAATCACTTTTTTAATTCCTTTAATTATTTTTATCACTTTTAAAGTTTTTGATTTCAAAAATTATAAAAATATCTTTAATGCTTTCATTATCATTTATCTATGTCTTTTCTTAAAACATACATTGAGTTCAGTCGATATTAAAGGCATATTATATGATAATTATTACATTTTTACGAAACCAAATGAAATTCTATATAATAAAATAAACAATATTAACGCAAATAACGAAATAATCATCACTTTTAATTCAATTTGTGTATCAAGCTTTAATTCTCAAAATATTTATGAAATTGAAGATTATAATACATCCGATAATGCGAAAATAATTACTTTTTATGATAAAAAATCAAGAAAAGAAATGGAAACAAATGATTTTAATACACTGATTAAAGATAAAGATATTGTTTATATATTAACCACATCTGAACGCAAACAAGATGATGAACAAGAGCCTATTATGACATTAGCAGAGCAAAGTCTAAAAAAAGCCGGGTATATATTACAAGCAAACGAATACCTAGAAGCATTCCACTATGAAATTTTTAAAAAGGATAAATAATTATATACCCGCTATTTTATAACCAATATTTATTCTAAATTTTAGTATGTAATATTTCAATAATTCTATTATAAGTAGAAACAGAAACTAAACTAAACACAAATAGAAAAACATACGCAGATATTGATGCTAATATCCTATAAAAGATACTTAAATATTTTCCCGAACTTTCAAATGCTTTTCCTTTTATTATCCACACCAAAAATATAATCGGTGCTCCAAATAGAAAACAAACTAGCCAAGGAATTTCATTGTGAAAGCAAATATTCAAAATTGTGGCAACAATTACATTAATTATAATTAATATTCTACAAAGTAACATATATTATATCCTTCTTTCTTTTAAACTATATATTTTTATTATAACTATTATAAGGAAAGATTATCAAACGTATTTTCATATTTACAAAAATTTATTAACCGCAGATTTTAAGTGTCGTGTTTCAATTGATTTTATTAGCTTTTAGGCATTTATTAACAAAACAAAAATGGGATGTTTTAATAAAAACATCCCATTTAGTTTTTTATATCCTATATTTATAAATTTGGTAAATCACCTTTTACAACAGCAATTTCTTGTGATTCCAAATCAAACTCTTTACAAAGTGCTTTTATAGCCTCTTTTGAATCAGCTTTATCAACCAAACAGCTAATTTTAATTTCACTTGTTGAAATCATTTTTATATTTATATTTTTCTCAGCCAAAGCCCTGAACATATCGGCAGCAATTCCGGGTCTATCAACCATACCCGCTCCGACTATCGAAACTTTTGCAATATCTTTATCCGTTAAAATTTCATCTGCTTTAATTACACTTTTTTCATCTTCCAAAATTTTTAATGTCGAATCTAAATCATCCGCATCAACCGTAAATGCAATTGAATTTTTTCCGTTGCTTGCCAGGGACTGTATAATCATATCTACACTTATGTTATTTTTTGCTAATGCACCGAATAATTCTGCCGCAGTACCCGGAATATCAGGCAAATTAGAAAGCAATATCCGCACTTGCGAAGTATCAGCAGCTATACCGGCAACCGGTTTATATATTTCCATATTTTCTACTCCTATTATTAAAGTACCACAATCATCCAACTTAAATGAACTCCTTACTCTCAAAGGAACATTAAATTGTTTCGCTGTTTCGACAGAACGGGGATGTAATACATTAGCCCCAACTCTTGCAAGTTCAAGCATTTCTTCATAAGATATTACATCTGCTCTTTGAACATTAGGAACTATTCGTGGGTCAGTAGCATATACGCCTTCTACATCAGTATATATATCACATCTTTCGGCTTCTAATGCTGCAGCTATTGCAACCGCAGATGTATCAGAACCGCCTCGTCCTAATGTTGTAATTTCACCTTCAGGTGTAACACCTTGAAAACCAGCAACCACTATTATATTACCGTCATCAAGATGTTTTTTTAGTTTATCTGTTTTTATATCAACTATTCTTGCCTTTGAATGAATATTTTCTGTTATTATTCCTACCTGCTGTCCATTCATACTTATAGCTTTATAACCTTTTGCCTGAATTGCCATAGTCAATAATGCTATGGATACTTGTTCTCCGGTAGAAAGAAGCATATCCATTTCTCTGGAATCGGGCATTGAAGTGACTTCTTTTGCCAGTTTAATTAAATAGTCTGTTGTATGCCCCATTGCAGATACAACAACTACAACATCATTCCCGTTTTCTCTTTCTTTAATTACCGCCCGGGCTGCATTATGAATTTTTTGAGGATCTGCAACGGAAGTACCGCCAAATTTCTGTACTATTATACCCACTTTTTTATCCTTTTATTCATTTAAGTATATTCCAATTTTATTCTTTTCATTTTCGGTTAAATTCAAATCATTAACCTTTTCAGAATAAAATTTTAACATACTTTCATTATAATTCGAGTATTCTTCTTCCACAAGTATTTTATAAGCTGAATAGAATAAATATATACAGGTTTGCGAATTTTTTGTTTCTTCATCTTGTGAATTTAATAATATTATCGCATCTTTAGGTCTTGAAATATTTATTAATGACTGTGCTTTTATTAGTTTAATAGTTTTATGCTCGGGATTTTTTTCAAGCAGTCTATCAGCTTTTTCCAAAGCGTCACAATATATTCCGGCTTTTAAATCACATAAAGAATATATAAGCAAAACCTTTTCTGAATTTCTGTTTATTTGATATGCATTTCTTATTTTTCTTAAAGCATCTCTTGTATTATCCGTTTCAAGCAGGCAAACAGCACAGTTTATCAATGCTTCCAAATGGTTAGGGAAATATTCAATAGTTTTTTCATAATATTCTATGCTTTTTTTAAATCTTTGCAGCTTGTAATAGCAATTTGCAACATAAAAATACAAATATGACTTATCTGTTGATTTTTTTATTACCCGCAAAAAATATTCGAGTGCTTCATTATATTTTTTGGATTCATAATATATCATACCGATATCAGCCATTATAAATGTATCTTCAGGCATTTTATCCAATGCTTGCAGATACATGTTTTGAGCTTCTTCCATATTTTTTTCGCCATAATAACATCTGCCCAATTTATAAAGAGCATTCCCATTATCAGGTTCTTTTGACAATACCGACTTTAATTTTTCTTTTGCTTCATCGTATCTTTTAGCATTATATAATGCCATTGCGTATGATATGCAAAACTCAGTATCCGTAATATTTCTGCACTCACCATCTTCATATACTCTAATTGCGTTTTCAATTTGGTTCATCATTATATAATTTTGAGCAAGCAATATATATATAACCGGATTTTGCATATTTTCCTGCAATGCCCTTTGAGCGTACTCTAATACCGCATTATAATTCTTTTCCTTTTGATAACATAATGCCAGATAATAATTTAAGTCTTTATACTTCGGATTAATTTCTTCAAGCTTTTTAAACTCATTAAACGCAGCAGATACTTCATCAACATCAAACAACATTACCCCTAAAAGGAAATAAACATGCATATTGGCGGGGTTTAACATCTTAGATTTTTTAAGCATTTCTATAGCTTTATGCTTCTTTTTCATTTTGGCATACAATACACCATAATTTAAGTATATTTCCGCATCCCTTGATTCAAGATGTAAAGCCTTTTTCAACGCTTCTTCGGCAAGGTCAAATTTATCCTCGGCAACATACACACTACTTAAAATAGAATAAGCATAAGATATTTGAGTATCTCTTTTTATAGCCTCAAGCAATACTTGTTCCGCTTTTTTATATTCCCTTAATTTTGAATATATAATACCAAGACTTATACAAGGTTTCGGATCTTGATTAGACATTAATATAGCGGTTTCCAGCTTTTCAATGGCACTGTCAAAATCTTTTAAATGTGCAAGATGTATTCCCCAATTTGTATATGCCAAAGAAGGTATTTCTATATAATTTGAAACCTTTTGATATTCATTAGTATATTTATCAAATTTAATTATTTTATTATATATCTGCCTAAAAAAAGTTTTCATAGAATTAAATCCGCAATTTCTCTAAATGCACATTCACCTCCGTTATTTTTAGTTATGTAAATACCAGGCAGTTCCTTTACGGTTTTATGTGCATCAGCTACAGTACAAGGATACAGTACATATTTTAAACACTCAATATCATTTATATCATCACCAATGTAAAGAACATTATCTTTTGTGATATTGTTCTCTTTTATAAGTTCTTCAAGAATTTGAAGTTTATTTCTTATATTCTGATAAGTTTTTATCATTGGAAACTTCTCAGCTATTGTGTCTATAGCTGCGGATTTTTCCCCTGATATTACAGCAAAATTAATACCCTTTTTTATTATTATTGCTATTGCCATAATATCCATATAATCTATTACCTTTGAAGTTCTTCCGTCCGAATATACGGTAAGTTTTCTATTCGTAAATATGCCATCAAAATCACTAACTACTAATTTTATTTTATTCGCTTCGAACATATTCTTTCCACTATTATTTTTAATATATTAATTCCGTATTTAAAATACTCTGACAACTTATGTTCATTATAACACACTTAATTATTTAGTTCTTTAAGTAAAGTTACAAAAATAAAAATAAACCACTTGATTATTTATTATGCTTATGCTTTGATAATTGTGAGCATTGTAATTATCCTCTTATTAAATTACTTGTTCAACGGCTGCAAATGGCTATTAATATAGCAAAATTGCATTTTATTATGGAGAACTATACAACATGGTTAAAATCAGACTTAAAAAATTCGGTTATAAAAAGAATCCTTCTTACAGAATAGTTGTTTTAAATTCAACAACAAAAAGAGAAGCTGCTCCTATTCAGCAATTAGGATTCTATAATCCAAAAACAAAAGAAATGAAATTAGATAAACAATCTGCTTTAGATTGGGTTAAGAAAGGTGCTCAACCCACTAAAACAGTTCAATTCTTAATTAACAATTGTAAAGAAGACGGTTCTTTGAATTACGTAAAAAAAGAAACCGTTAAATTATCTAAAAAAGCTCAAGCTAAGCTTCAAGCACAAAAAGCTGCTGAAAATTCTACAGAAGAAGCTTCTGCTTAATAGGTTTTACAGGGAAAGAGAACACTTATTTACCGCTTCAAAAAAGCGGTTTTTTTTGCAGGAGATATGCTCAATGAAGCTTTCAGAGTTAATTATTTTAGCCGCAGCACTTGCTTTAGATGCACTTATAGTTAGTTTTTCATACGGTTTGATTTTAAATCAAAAAAGATTTTATAATTCGCTTAAACTGGCTGTTTCTTTTGGTTTCTTTCAATGCATTATGCCTATATTAGGCTGGAATTTTACTGAATGCATATATACTTATATAAAAAATTATTCTAAATGGATAGTGTTTACTATATTTTTACTACTCGGAATAAAATTTTTTAAAGAAGCATTTGAGAATAAAAAAACAACTATTTGTAATATATCTTTTAATTGCTTATTGTACCTTTCTATAGCAACAAGTATTGATGCCTTTGGAGCGGGTGTTACCATTAAATGTTTAAATTCGACAATACTTCTTCCGGCATTTATTATAGGAATTATCACTTTTATACTTTCTTTTTTAGGATTTTATTCCGCAAACTTTTTTAAAAAATTCCCGTCAAAATATATGGAAATATTAGGAGCTTTAGTTTTAATATATTTAGCTGTTGAAAATTTATTTTGGTAACTATATACAATTTTACAGTATATAAAAAATTTAAAAAAATACAAAATAATAGTAGACTTATTACTAACTATTTTACAAAAATTGTTTATACCTAAACAGAATTTTAAGCAATCATTTCGCTAATATAATTTTGTCCCTCTTCTCTAAATTGATTTAAATCCATAAATTGCTTATCAGTATTCCTCAATAATTTTGACACTGTACCTTTACTTAAATTTAGATTTGAAAAGTCGTCATAAACGACAATACTTTGATGTTTAGATCCCATTTGTTTAAATTCTAAACATGAAGTAACAACTTGTAATGCTTTAACATTATCTTTTACCCCAAATAAATATAAATCTCTCCCTTTTCCCTTAAAAGCATAGTCAACCTTATTTTCAGGATATTCTTTTATAGGAACATAATCTTTTTTAACATTTGTATTTTGGAATGTTTCTTTAATCATATCCGATAAAACATCATAAAATATGTTTTTCTGTCTGTGCGAATCAAAATATTTTAAACTCGATATTTTACTCAATGTTTCTGCAAAATGAAGAAAATTAGTATTTAAATTAGTTAAATTTGTTTCTAAAAATATATTTCCATCTTCTTCATCTAAAGAATTTTCTTTTAAAATATCATTATAAACCTTTTTATTTGTATTATTTAAATTTTCAAGATAATATGACAATTTCATTGCTGTTAATCCAAAGTCACAAAATCTTAATGTACCATTTATTGTTTGTTCTAAAAACATTTCAACCATATCTCCATCTTCATGAAAAAATGGAGCAAATATTTGATATATGTGGGGTCTTTTTTCTTTTATTTTAATATCTATATTTATATGCTTTTTTATTTCTTCTACTGCAATCATTCTAACTCCTAATAATTAAATAGAAATAATTGAACTGCTTTATAATTTTTAAAAAATTTATCAATATCATCTTGTATTTTTATATCCTGCCAAAATTTGGTTGCTGCTTCTTCAAATGTTGTATAGTCCTTTGTTGCATACGCCCAGCATTCGGGATTATACCCTTGTTTAATAGCTTCATTTGTTGCACGATGTATATGAAATGATTCAAATTCATTATCATCTATAATTTTATTTTTATGATACCCATGTGCTCCATTATATCTTAGCAAAATTATTCTTTTCTGCAATTCTTGATTGTTATATTCTAAAATTATAGAAAAATTTTCAGAGAATTTTTCATTCTTTCTAAAATGAACATTTAATTTTACATTTTTATCTGCAATTAGTGCTACTTCAAAGTCATTTCTATATGAACCATTAATTAATGATGTTTTCTTTTTAGGTTGTTTGGTAATTATTTTAGGAGAATTAATTATATATAATATTCTTTCATTATCCATTTTGAACAACCTATTTAACTATTTATATAATTATAAATGTTATTTATAAAATATCCAATACATTAAAAAGTTTATTTAATGAAATTTATTAAAATTTGTTTTTTCTATTTTAATTAAAAATATAAGGATTTTTATGCAGCAGCAGTCACTAAATCTCTATACCTTGTTCTAACTGTCATATTTGTTAGAAGTTTTGTAAATCTGTCTGTCTCTGTGTATTCTCTTGTATTAAATCTGAATACAAATTC
>CANPYW010000049.1 GCA_947588745.1 Candidatus Gastranaerophilales bacterium | reverse complement strand
ATGTTTATTAAAATATTCGCAAATGCTTTTAGAAAATTCAGAACAAAAGGACTCCAACCAATTATAATCCCTATAAACCCAAGGGATTATTTGGGGAAATGCAGCCGACAAAGGCTGTTTTTCATATTATATAATTTTTCTTTATGTAACTGTAAAAAAATAAAAAAATTTGGCAATTTATTACAAAAATACTTTTTATTATATATATACGGGAATATTATGATGATTAATAATAGTGTTCTATTTCCAATATCTGATTTTAAATATATAAATTCAGATGAAAAAAAAGAAGAAACAACATCACAAGATGAGATTTCTGTATTTGATAATACGGAAACTAATGATGAAATTCGCTTAATTGCACATCGTGGCGATAATAATGCACCTGAAAACACTATTCCTGCATTTGAAAAAGCTGCTGAACATGGCTATGATACAGTGGAATGTGATGTTTCTTGGACAAAAGACAATATACCCGTATTACTTCATGATTCAACAATAAACAGAACAGCACGAACAAAATTGGGCTTTAAATTATTCTTTCCCAAATATTGTTCAGATATGACTTACGATAAATTAAAAAAATATGATTTTGGTGCGTGGTTTTCTCAAGAATACAAGGATACGAAAATTCCTACATTTAATGAGTTATTGGATTGCAGTAAAGAAAGCAATCTGGATTTATATGTAGAAATAAAAGAATGCAGTAGTTTTGATGAAGAACGTGCAAAAATTCTTATGGATACAATTAAAGAATATGGCATTGAAGATAAAATTACTTTTGTAAGTTTTGACAAAAATTATCTTGAAATTATAAAAAATCTCATGCCGGAAGCAAGGCTGGGATATTTATCAAGAAATGAAATTCAAGATGAAACAATAGAAATTTTAGATAATCTTAAAACCGATACAAATGACGTATTTTTAGATATAAAATATACAAAAATAACAGATGACGGGATTAAAAATCTAAATGATGCCGGTTATGATTTTGAAGCTTGGACTGTGGAAGATATTAATACGGCAGAAAAACTTGCAGATATGAATTGTAAAGGAATAACAACAGATTCTTTGACAAAAGAAGAAATAAATTCTGCTTTTTTATATAATGGATAATATATAAATCGGTAAAAAAGAATAAATAAAACATGAGATTTCAAATACATAAAGATAAAAAACAATGTGCTGCAATCATTTCGGTTGTTTCAAATACGATAATTATCATTATGAAAATAGTAGCAGGTATATTATCGGGAAGTATAAGCATTATATCGGAAGCAATGCACTCTTGTGCCGATTTACTGGCTTCTGTAATAACTTTTTTCGCAGTAGTACGTTCAAGTTTGCCGGCTGATGATGACCACCAGTATGGACATGGCAAGTATGAAGATGTATCAGGGTTTATTGAAGGCAGCCTAATAATTATTGCCGGAATTTTGATAATGATTGAAGCATCTAAAAAATTGATATTTAATACAAATACCAATACATTGCCGGAAATGGGCATAATTGTAATGGGGGTATCTGTAATAATAAATTTTATAATAAGCAATTATCTGTTTAAAATTTCAAAAGAAAGCAAGTCTGTTTCATTATATGCGGATGCTCAGCATTTAAAAACTGATATTTTTTCTTCTTTAGGTGTTATGTTC
Source organism: Candidatus Gastranaerophilales bacterium (assembly GCA_947588745.1). Lineage (GTDB taxonomy): Bacteria > Cyanobacteriota > Vampirovibrionia > Gastranaerophilales > Gastranaerophilaceae > Avigastranaerophilus. Next base: position 6,656 of record CANPYW010000049.1, on the reverse strand, counting down.
GGATTGATATGTATAAAAATAACCGGATTTATTGTAATAGATTCCATAATCGCACTTATTGTTTCTTCTATAATTTTTAAAACAGGGTTTTCAATTGTAAAAGATACCTTAAATGATTTACTTGACGGCTCTTTACCTAAAGATGATATAGAGAAAATAAAAAATATATTAAAAACAAATCAGGAAATAAAAGGATATAAAAACCTTAAAACAAGAAAAGTCGGACATTATAAAAATATGGAAGTTACTCTGTTTTTTAATCCTGATTTAAAAATATCTGAATGCCATAGAATATGTGACGATATAGAATATAAAATAGGAAACGAATTATCTGATATTACGGTGAATATCCATTTAGAACCTGCTGTTTTGAAAAAAAGTTATGTTTCCGAATGTTAAAAATTCGGGCTTTATTAACAGAATTAAACAGTTGACTTTTAATTAAAAATCATTAACATGATAATGCATGGAATTATGCAGGAGATGTATATATGAGTATATTAAACGGTCAAGCGTTGGTTGCAAGTGCATTAGCCGGATTAACAAATACATATTCAACGTTAATGAGCAGAAGCAGTACTTCGGGCAAAGGCTTGACATTAAATGATTTGTCAAATGTTTCATCCGAAACATTAACAAGTTTGGGTAATAATTATTCCTTTTTGCAATATTTAACAACAAATTTTGCTTCGCTTGATAAAGACGGCGATGGTGAAATTACAAGTGTGGATTTGAATAATCTTATGAATACAATGCAGTCAAGAGGGCTTACTTATAACGAGCTTCAATCTTTATGTGCATCTGGCGGCGGGGATAATACACTACTTTCAACAGTATTAACTTATTTTAACAAAATAGATACCAACGGTGACGGGCGTGTAACAAGTGAAGAAATTACAAAATTCAGTTACGACTGTGAACGTGATGAGGCTGAACAAAAATATAAATCGTTTAAAGCTTCAAATATGAGTTTATATTATAATGAAGGAGTCGAAGACGATACTTCAAGCGTGCTTGATACAATTCGTCCGAAGCTTTCTTAGCAAAGAAATATAATATTAATATAATCCGGTACTTGTAAATTCAGGTATCGGATTATATACTTTAGTAAAAAAATTTACTGTTTGATGATTTGAGTTTATTATTAATAGTATGATACGGAAATTATTAATATTAATTTTCATAGTATGTTTTATTCAATTTATACCATTTAATATGGCTCAAAGGTTTTTTGCGGGTATAAATTTATATGCTTATGCCCAAGAAAGTTTTAAAATAAACAATATTAATTTCGATAATTCGGATTCAATAATATTTTTAGGGACTTCAGGCAATACAGCAAGTGAAAAAATAAATATAAAAAAGAGCATATTAACAGAACCCGACAGAACTGTTTTTGATATAGAAAATGCAGTTATAACCTTCCCTAACTCTACATATTCTTTCAAAAACAGCAGACTGCAAAAAGCTGTTATTGCTCAAAATAGTACAGCTCCTGATATTGTGCGTGTTGTACTATGGAATAGTCCTAATTATAACCCCGCAAATATCAAAGTTTTAAATATTAATAATAATATAATTATAAAACTCAATAATTCCGTACCTCAACAAAAATATCAGACGCAAATATATAGGGAAACAAAGGAAAGTTCGGCAGATTATTATGACAAAACAATAATTTTCCAGAATATCGAAGAAAAAAAAGAATCCGATGAAATATTTGATAAAGTACAAAAAGCTTTTAAAGAAAATGAACAAGAACTTGTAAGACCTAATATTGAACAAAAACGTGCAAGATTAAAATCACGATTTTTTGTTGAAAAAGCTTATATCCAAAATTCTAATATTATCTTATCCGGAATAGGGGTAATAAATATATCTAAACCGTTTACCCTGCAAGAACCTTCCAGAGTTGTATTTGATTTGCCAAATACAATATTGCAAGATGATTTAAAGGAAAAAGAATTCTCTTTACCTGATGGTTCATCCGTAAAACTTGGACAATTTACCCCGTCTACCACAAGAGTTGTTATAAGAACGGAAAATGTCGATGCATATATGCCTGTATACTCTAGAAATTTGCAGACTCTTTTAATTGCAAATACATCTGATATGAGTAATTTTGTAACTTCATCCAAAAGTACACTAACTTATTTTAAAGAAGACTGTGTAAATATAAATACGGATGTGGTAAATATAGTCTTTTCCGAACCTGTTATATATTCGATAAAACGCTATAACACAAGAGTTGATGTTACTTTTTATAATCTCACAAATTTCAATGTAAGTTCTTTCAATCAAACTGCAATCCAAAATAAGACGGGATACACAGCAAAACAAACCGGAACAAACACATACAGGATATCCTTCCCCATAAAAATGAATACTTTAGTTGACGGATATGAAACATTGGATGCAAAACAATTAAGGTTTTTATTTACAACTCCATCCGAAAAAGTTTCATCAAATAATACCGTTCCTAAACAAGAACAAATAAAAACAAACAAAGGGTTATCCATAGATAATCTGATTGAAAATCAGAACCAAAAGAGAAACCCGAATAGAATATTAAAACCTAAAAAAGATAAGAGAGATTTTGATATTTTAATGAATAAAATTCAAAATAAAGTAATAATTATAGATCCCGGACATGGCGGAAATGATACGGGTGCTATGAGGAATGATATCTTAGAAAAAGATATAACGCTTCAAATAGCTTTGAAGGTCAGAAATATTCTTAACGAAAAAGGCTTTAGCCACGTAATTATGACAAGAGCTGTTGATACAACTTTGACTTTACAAGACAGGGTTGAAATAGCAAACACTAACAATGCCGATATATATGTAAGTATTCATATAAATGCGAGTGTAAAAAATGAAGTTAACGGCGTTGAAACTCATTACTATAATGAGGGCGGATATGACGTTGCACAAATAATACATAAAGAACTCATGAAAAACTTAGAAGTTGTGGACAGAGGCTTGTTTAAGTCAAAGTTTTATGTTATAAATCACACGGAAGCACCTGCGGTACTTCTTGAGTTAGGTTTTATATCTAATGAACGTGAAAGAAACGAATTAATCTCGGAGCAAAGGCAGATGAATTCGGCACAGGCTATTGCGGACGGTATTACCGAATATTTAACGGAGCAGCAGGAAAATGAAGAATAATCCCATAGGAATTTTTGATTCGGGCGTCGGAGGATTAAGCGTATTTTCCGAACTCGTAAAATTGTTGCCGAACGAACATTATATCTATTACGGCGATACCGCTAATTTGCCGTACGGAGATAAAACTCAGGCACGGCTGGTGGAAATTACGGGCAATATATTTGACTTTTTTAAACAAAAAAATGTTAAAGCCGTTGTTATGGCTTGCAATACAACCTCCGCAATGACTTATGATACCCTGAAAGATAATTATAATTTCAAAATATATCCTATAGTTCAAATTGTTTCAAAACAAATAGCATTAAAAAATTATAAAACCGCCGGAGTTTTTGCAACTAAAGCAACAATCGGTTCTCACGCTTATAAAAAAGAAATTCAAAAATATAATGATAATTGTACGGTCTTTGAGCAGGCATGTCCTGATTGGGTAAATATTGTCGAAAACAATTTACAAGAGGATGAGAGGAGTATTAAACAGGTTAAATCCGATTTGGATATAATGCTTACGAATAATCCCGAAAAAATTATACTCGGATGTACTCATTATCCTTATTTGATGAGTGTTTTAACAAAATATGCACCAAAAGATATGTTTATAAATCCGGCCGAATATTTTGCAAAATATATAGCGGAAGATTTGAAAAATAATGATTTATTAAGTAATAAACCTCATAAAGAGCCTGAATTTTTTGTAAGTGCCAATCCGAAACAGTTTATAAATGCCTCAAAATTGTTTTATACCATACGTAATGTATGCGAAATCGCTACGGGTGCAGCCGTATAGTCTTAAACATTATTAAAAATAAAGCCCGTAAAGTTAAAGAGTTCATAAAATGTAATCAAATTCTTTAAAAAAAAATGTTTTTATGTAAAGATTATACTGACGGCTTTTTGCCGATTACGGATAAATAATATGTAGTTATAAAAACAAAGGAAAAAGAAAATGGCAAGACAAGTTCCACTGGAAAGAGTAAGAAACTTTGGTATTGCTGCACACATCGATGCAGGTAAAACAACTACCACGGAACGTATTCTTTTCTATACCGGTAAAACTCATAAAATCGGGGAAGTACACGATGGTGCTGCCGTTACCGACTTTATGGATCAAGAACGTGAAAGAGGTATTACAATTCAATCCGCAGCAGTTACTGCTATGTGGAAAAATCATCAGTTCAATATTATCGACACACCGGGACACGTTGACTTTACAATTGAAGTTGAACGTTCATTGCGTGTATTGGATGGTGTTGTTGCTGTATTTTGTGCCGTAGGCGGTGTTCAATCACAGTCTGAAACGGTTTGGCGTCAAGCAAACAGATATGAAGTACCGAGAATGGTATTCGTTAATAAAATGGACAGAACGGGTGCCAATTTCTATCGTGTTGTTGACCAAATTAAAACAAGATTAGGTGCCAATGCGGTTCCTATTTTGCTTCCTATAGGTGCGGAAGATAAATTTACCGGTTTAATCGATTTAATGAATATGAGAGCCGAAATATATACAAATGATTTGGGTACGGATATCAGAGAAGAAGATATACCGGCTGATATGCTCGAACAGGCTCAAAAATATCGTGACGAAATGGTTGAAGCAATTGCAAGCGAAGATGATGCATTAATGGAAAAATTCTTCGAAGACCCCGCTTCAATTACCGTTCCCGAATTAAAAGCAGCTTTAAGAAAAGCGGTTTGCGAAAATAAAATAGTTCCCATTACTTGCGGTACCGCATTTAAAAACAAAGGTGTTCAGTTATTATTGGATGCCGTAGTTGATTATATGCCGTCACCCTTGGATGTTAAAGCAATTGAAGGTGAACTTGAAGACGGAACAAAAGTTGCAAGACACTCGTCGGAAGAAGAACCGTTCTCCGCTTTGGCTTTCAAAATTATGACAGACCCTTATGTCGGTCGTTTAACATTCTTGAGAGTATATTCGGGAAAATTATCGGCAGGTTCTTATGTATTAAATGCTACAAACGGCAAAAAAGAACGTATTTCAAGATTGGTTCAAATGTATGCCGACCAAAGAAACGAAATTACCGATGTATATGCAGGTGATATTTGTGCCGCAGTCGGATTAAAAGATACAACTACCGGTGACACGCTTTGCGATGAAAATGCACCGATAATATTGGAAAAAATGGAATTCCCGGAACCGGTTATTTCTGTCGCAATTGAACCGAAAACTAAAGCCGATCAGGATAAAATGGGTATCGCTCTTCAAAAATTGGCTGAAGAAGATCCTTCTTTCAGAGTTAAATCCGATACCGAAACCGGACAAACGATTATATCCGGTATGGGAGAACTTCATCTGGATATTATTGTTGACCGTTTACTTAGAGAATTCAAGGTCGATGCTAATGTCGGTAAACCGCAGGTTGCATATCGTGAAACAATTTTAGGAAATGCCGATCAGGAATCTTTATTCAAAAGACAATCGGGTGGTAAAGGTCAATACGGGCATGTTAAAATCAGAATTTCTCCGGCAGGCGAAAATCAAGGTTTTGTATTCGAAAACAAAATCGTCGGTGGTGCTATTCCTCGTGAATACATTGAACCTGCAAGAAAAGGTATGGAAGAAGCTCTTGAGGGCGGTATTTTAGCAGGATATCCGGTTATCGACGTTAAAGTTGAACTTTATGACGGTTCATACCACGAAGTTGACTCGTCCGAAATGGCATTTAAAATCGCAGGTTCCATGGCTATTAAAGAAGGCTGCAAAAAAGCAAGACCTTGTATCTTAGAACCTATGATGAAAGTTGAAATTGAAATTCCCGATGAATATACGGGTACTATCATTGGTGATATCTCAAGACGTCGTGGACGTATTGAAGGGCAGGAACCTCAAGGAAATACAGGTAACGTAATTGTTAGAGCTACCGTTCCGTTGGGTAATATGTTCGGTTATGCTACCGATTTACGTTCAAATACACAAGGGCGTGGTACATTCTCCATGGAATTCTTAAAATATGAACAGGTTCCGGCAAATGTACAGGCTGAAATCATTTCTAAATCGGGTGCAAATGTATAGCCGATTTTAAAGATTAAAAATAAGCGGTTAAAATTAACCGCTTATTCTTTTTATTACATTTAATTGATTGTAAAAAGCGGGTATATTTTCATACCTATTTTGATTATAAAAGACAACTTGATTTTCAAATTTTATAATTTTTCCACTTATATTTTTATAAAAACATTTTTATAAAATTTAAATTTTGTTGATACAAAACAGACACATATTCATTCTTAGCGAGCAAATGCGAGCCATAGAATGATGGATTCAAAATTCTTACCTACAAAGAAAAATGAAATGCCGTATAATTATAAATTTAAAATAAAATTAATGGAGAAATGTTTGGTTTGACTACTTTTGCCAAAATTTTAAAATTTTGGCAAAAGTAGTCGTTACAACAATAATAAGAAATATAAAAAATTGTTAAAAAACTTCAAATTGCTTTATTAGTGTATGTGAACATAATATCTGA
>CANPYW010000048.1 GCA_947588745.1 Candidatus Gastranaerophilales bacterium | reverse complement strand
CCTTGAGTAATTTCTGCCGTATTTTGCATTGTACAATTTGTGTTGCATAAAACGGAGTTAACTATGGGGACGGTTGTTTTATCGATTTGAGCCGTAACGGAATTTAAGTTATCGGTAATTTCTTTAATATTTTTTGCCGATTGTTCTATATTTCCAGCCGAATTTTCCATTGTATCTTTTTTAAGCGAATTGTTCAAATTTGCCGATATATTTTTTAGATTGGACGAAGTTTCGGCTAAATTGGAAGTTGTTTTTTTAATGTCACCTTTAACATCCGATATAATATCGTTGATTTGTGAAAAAATTGCTCCGAGTTCTTGAACGGTAGTGTTGGAGGATTCCATGAGGTTTGAAGCGTTATCTATTATGCTGTCTATGGTTCCCGAAGCCAATTTATCGTTTAAAATACTGTTTATATCTTTTGAAACGCTGCCTTGAATAACATCGCCTTCTTTAATTTTTGTAGTAGAGGCTTCATCGGGCGGAATAAGATTGATATAGTTTGTTTGATTACTTTTTTGAAGCCTTGCGATGATATTATCCGGCAATTGAACGTCCGCCGGTGCAAGTTTAAGTTTCAAATATGTATTAATATAGTTTTTATCGGGGTATATTTTAACGCTTTTACCCACTTTAAAACCTTTGTAGTAAACAGGAACCTGTTTTTCAAACGGTTCAAGGTTGTCGAATTTAACTACCACGTGCAGATATGCAAATCGATTGTATGCCATAAACCCTGCAAGAATTATTGTTAATATTATAATTGTAATGTAAATTTTGCTCATACATATAATTAACCAAACTTTATATAATTTTTGAATTGGCTTACAGGCTATTTATTCGGATGATAAAAATATTGCGTAAAAATAAAATGTTGTTAAAATAGAAGAATGGACAAGGTATTAATAATATTATCGGATAATAATAAGGGTAAATTTATATCCAAAGGCTTTTCTTCCGCATTCAAAAGCCTTTCGTATTTTGTAATCGAACGTAAAATATATGATTTGAATACGGAGGAGGTAAACCATATAAAGCCTCAAATAATTTTTGTATATTGGACGGATATGACGCAAAAAGACGTGTTAATTGATTTTTTGCAGAAATATAACGGAGATGCCCGAATTTTGCACTGCAGCGAATTGGAACGGGAAATTCCGCAAGAATATAAAAATAATAGTAATTATATATTTGCCTCCGATAATGAAGAAAATGCCCTGAAACCCGCCGTTGACGGTCGGGAATATAAATCAAGGTTTGTAAAATACAATTATGATATAACTTTTTGCGGCAATCCCGCTTCTGTTTTTAGGGAAGAAATACTTGCCGCATTAATATTAAATATCGGCGGAGTTAATATTTTTTGCCGTTCTTTTGATTTTTATAAGAGTCTTGATGAAATATATAAATTAAAATTGCTCGATGAAAAGTATATTGAAATATATAAAAATTCATACAAAGGGTATGTTGATACGCCAAAAGAGCTTGCAAATATATATGTTTCTTCCAAAATAAATCTTGATATCAAAAACGAAAATGAAAAATATATCAATTACAGATGTTTGGAAATAGCGGCAAGCGGCGGATTTGTGATTGCTCCTTATAATAAAACGGTAATAAAATATTTTGACGACGGAAAAGACATTGAAACCTATAACGATAAACTCGATTTAATCGATAAAATAAGATTTTATTTAAAAAACTTAAATATTGCACAGTTGATTGCTTCCAATGGAAGAAGAAATGTTTTAAATAATCATTCTTTTTGTGATAGACTAAAATCAATATTAGAGGTTGTGTATGGCAAAGATTTTGGTAATCGATGACGATGAAGCAATAAACGAACTGATAAAAGTCAATTTGGAATTGGCATATTACAAGGTTGTTACCGCATTGGACGGAAATAAAGGTTATGCACTCGCCAAACAGGAAATTCCCGATTTAATCGTGCTGGATGTTATGATGCCGGAAACCGACGGATATACCGTTGCAAAAAGAATAAGGGAAAACGCCTCCACAAAAGATATCCCGATTATTATGCTTACGGCATTAAATATGCTTCAAAATAAAGTTCGGGGCTTTAATATCGGCGTGGATGATTATCTTGTAAAACCGTTTGAAATGGAAGAACTTTTGGTCAGAATTAAGGCACTTCTCAAACGCTCAAATAATATACCCAAATCCGTTGCAGTCAAAGAAATTCTTACTCAGGGCGATATAACACTTCTTCCCGAAACATATTCCGTCGAAATAAAAGGAAAAGTTGCAAAAGTCACACCCATAGAGTTTGATATTATAAACTTATTAATGCAGAATTACGGCAATATGGTATCGAGCGGAAAGATACTGAATGATGTTTGGGGATATTCGTCGGACGATGCGGTCGAAACGATAAGAGTACACATGAGGCATATACGTGCAAAACTTGATAAGATTTCGGATGGTAAAAAGTATATAGAAACCATATACGGCGGGGGATATCGTTTGCTTCCGGAGGGAAAATAAGTGCGGACGAACAAAAACATAATAGGATTTTGGGGCTATCCTCATCCCGATTTGCTGGAAAAGTATAAACAATTGTATCCGAACGCACAATGGATTGATTTTGATATTGATTACGGGTTTACAGATCAGAATATTCTGCCGGAGTCTTACTGTTCGATTATAAAAAACATTATAAACTGTGCAATAAATTATAAAGAAAATCTTATTGTAATATTAGCTCCAATCGGCAAAGATAAATGCGACAGCGGATGGTTTGCTTATGAAATTTTAAAAGATATGGGGTTTAATATAATTCCGAGTACGTTTGAGGAAAAAAATCGTAAACGGGATGTTAAAATATCCGTATCCGATTTGCCGTTAAGAAAAAAAATCGAACTTATTACAAAAGGTATTTATGCACCTCAAAATCTTGAAATCAAAACGGTAAAAGCAAAATTCGGATTTTGGGGCGTTCCTCCGAACGATTTATCCGTTTTGGAACTGTTTCCCGACGAAACTCACGTATACGGATGGACAAGATGTGTGGAGGCAATGGCTCCTGCGGATATTGAACTTGAAATGTATATAGATAAAGATGTTCCGACTGTTTTCTATTCTCAATCGTTTTGTTCAAAAGCCCAATTGGCAAAGTATTTGGCTGATAAGCATAACGGATTGTATATTGATATGGACGATAAAGCGACAAATTCGACAAAAGCCAAGATAGAAGCATTTTTGAGGCTGAGATGATTAATATTGTTCTTGATGCGGGTACAACGTGGTCTAAAATTATTGAAGTTTCATCATCTTCATTGATGAAAGATTATTCAAAATATTTGATAAAAGAAGAAAACGGCAGGAAATATTATATTATGCCTTCTTGCAAGTTGAAAGAAACAGGCTTTAAATTCGATAAAGGCACGGGGCACATGTCTTTAAGTATGCTTAAAGACGAAAAAGCTTATGAAAACGAAGTAATAGCATTAATACAAGGGTTTAGACAAAAAACGGCGGATGACGGAACAATACTGGATATGGGCAGCAGAGATTCCAAACGGGCTATGTTTAAAAACGGTAAATTTAAAGATTTGGATTGGAACAGCTCCTGTTCAAGCTCAACGGGTGCAACAATAGAAATGCTTTTAAAATTTTATAATATCGATGTTAAAAGCTTAGTTCCCGCCGAAGAAAAATATGTAATAACGTGCGGTATATTCGGGCTTGAAAAAATAATGGATGATATATCAAAAGGCAGTGATGCAAAAATAGCCGTTTCAAAATTTATTCACGGAATTGCCCATAACGCATGGGTGTTTGCTAAAAAACCCGATAAAATCTATCTTTCGGGCGGTTTTTGTGAAAACGAATGTTTTGTGAATTCACTCGGCAGATATTGCGAGGTTGTTCCTTTGGGCAGATTTCTTTTGTGCGAGGGGCTTTTATAACCGAATTTTAAAATATTTTAATCGATATTTTCTTTTGTTGTTGCAAAATTAAAAATGGTATGCTATTGTGTGCAAGTCGTATGAATATTGGATTTACAGATAATGGTTGGGTGAATATGAACTTGATTGAACAGTTTAAAAAGTTGCAAAACAAATTTGAAGGGAAAACAGATATAGGACAGCCTCCTTATGATTATTTTTTGTTATTAAATTTGCCGGAGAAAGAGTATCCTATATATTTGAAAAGAATGTATGCAGCTCAGTTGCATACAAAATTGAATTTAGAAAATCCAAGATCATTTAATGAAAAAATTCAGTGGCTTAAATTATATGATGCTACTCCTTTAAAAACTCGTTTAACAGATAAGGTTCTTGTTAGAGATTGGGTAGCTGAAAAAATTGGTGCTGATTATTTAAAGCCGATGCTTTGGCATGGCACAAATTTTGATGAAATACCCTGGGAAGAATTACCGGAAAAGTTTTTAATTAAAGCTAATCATGGCTGTAAATGGCAGTATAGAATAAAAAATAAAAGCATATTTGTTGAAAACAAAAATTTAATGGGATATATTAAGGATAAGATGCAATATTATTTGGTATCTAACTTTTTTCCTATGGCTGGTTTTGAAATGCAGTATAAGGATATCAAGCCCCAATTGCTCATTGAGCCTTTAATGCTGGATGGTAATATCCCGGTAGAATATAGTGTGTTTTGTTTCAATGGTGTACCTAAAATATATCAAAAAATAAAGTTTACAATTCCCTTCCTTACTAGTATTTATAACGAAGATTATAGCTTAAGTGATATAAGATTTAATGACGGATGGTATTATGAACAAGCTCCTGCGGATGATTTTATGAAAGAAGCAGTAATGCTTTCGGAAAAATTATGTAAAGAATTTAAGCTTGTAAGAGTTGATTGGTTGTATTATAATAATAAGATATATTTTAACGAAATGACTTTTACTCCTTATTCAGGTTTTTATCAATTTGAAGATGATAAAATGAATATGGAATTAGGTAAAATGTTAAAATTATAAGAATAGAAGGAATATTGTATGACAGAAGATAACAATGAAGTTTTTGATAGTTTAACAGATCAGGAAATTGAGTCCATTTATAGTGATATAGTTGATAACGGAAGTTTGTTTTTAGCTTCAAAATGTTCAAGTTACAGTTATAGTGCCGGTGGTCTAAAGTGTTGCATAAGCCCGTATTATGCTTGCGGCTAAATTATACGAGGTCAAAACGTGTATAATTTTTCTGTGCCAATGCCCTATGGCAAAAAATTCATTGATAATATTATAGAGATAAATAATAACATAAAAAAAAGCAAAATTACGAGCATGTTTTTTAGCTTGCCGTATACTTGTGATTTGTATACGGGTTTTGAACAGTCAAGAAATTTGTATATTAATATGGAACGTTTTGATGATTGGGCACCTATTATTTCTTATGCAATTGAAAAAGGGTTTGAGATTGTATATTTATTAAATTCTTCCTCTGCATTTAGTGTGATTAATAAAAATTATGATAAAGAGCTTGAAAGGTTAGATAAACTTGTTAATAGATTAGGTGATTTGGGTTGTTCTACCTTTAGAGTATCAACTCCTTTCATGGCTTATTTCATGTCAAGAAATTATCCTAAAATAAAGCTGTATGCTTCTACGAGTTTTGATTATAAAAGTATAAACGAATTTGTAAACTTTTTTAAAATGTATCCTAAAGTATCTCAGATTGTGCCGTCACATAATATCAATAAAAATTTTAAACTGTTAAAAAATTTACTAAAATTATTGCCTAACGTAGAGTTTGAATTGATGGTAAATGAAGGATGCTTGTTTGGTTGTCCAAATAGAATGTGGCATTCTTCTAATTCTATATCTATTTGTGAAGGTGATTTCGACTTCAAGTATCCTATTATGCGTGCTTTCTATTTGACGAGATGTTCTTCTGTATCACATTCTGATTATTTTTTGTATTTATGCATGGCAAAAAATATTTGGCCTTGGGAAATAGAAGAATATGCAAAAATAGGTATAAATAATTTTAAATTGGTCGGTAGGGATTCTGTCCTATTTACAAACGGCAGATATCTGGATAATTATTATTTGTATCTTAAAGGTATTGAAGATTATGAATTTATAGAAAATTCTCCCGTAAATTTTTTTCTAAATTATATTGTGGCTCATGTGGGGTATGCAAAATTCATTATAAAAGATGTAAAAAAATATTTGCCTAAAATCGATTATTTTAAAAAACACGGGCATTTGTGTGCTTCTTTATGCGGGGTTGAATGTACTTATTGTTATCGATGTGCTAAAAAGTTAGAAAAACATATAAATAGTTTGGGAAATTAATTTTAATTATTTCTGTTAAAGTGTAAAAAATAAAAACATTGTTTACCCTCTTTTTGTGTATAATATTCTTATTAAAGTGTTATATGAGGTATGTAATGGAAAAATTAAACTTGGTTTCGGGGATGCGCTCTACGGGAAAACTTCATTTAGGTCACTATATGGGTGTAATAACCAACTGGGTAAAGCTTCAGGAAGAATATAACTGCTTCTTTTTTGTTGCGGATTGGCATGCTTTAACCACAAAATATGATAAAACACAAAATTTAAAACAGGATAAACTGGATGTGGTTTTGGATTGGCTGGCATGTGGAATAAATCCCGAAAAATCAACAATATATTTTCAGTCAAAAGTATTGCAAATAGCGGAATTACATATACTTTTAAGCATGATTACTCCAAATAACTGGGTGGAACGTGATCCAACTTTAAAAGATATGGTAAAAATTTTAAAGAGTAAAACGGAAGATACAAGCGAAAATATGCCTCAGATGAGCTACGGTTTATTGGGGTATCCCGTATTAATGTCGGCAGATATCATGGCTGTGAACGGGGCTGTAGTACCCGTAGGGGTCGACCAATTGGCACATTTGGAAATAACAAGAGATATAGCAAGAAGATTTAATAATATATATAATACGGAAATATTTAACGAACCCAAACCGAGATTGACGGAAGTGCCTCTTTTGGTCGGTGTGGACGGTCAAAAAATGGGTAAATCTTTCCAAAATGATATAAAAATTTCGGATGATGAAAATACCACTTCAAAAAAAATCATGCAGTGTATAACAGATAGAAGTCGTGCAAGAAAAGATGACCCCGGACATCCTGATAAATGTGAGGTGGCGTTTAAATATTATCAAGCATTTTCTGATGGTGATGAGATTGAACAGACAAAATGCGAATGTACCTTGGGTAAACGTGGCTGTGCCGATTGTAAACGCCGTTTGGGAAATATAATTAACGAAAAATTTGCACCAATTAGGGCAAAACGTCAGGAATATCAAAAAGATGTTTCAAAAGTATATGATATAATTAACGAGGGAAGTAAAAAGGCTGCAATCGAAGCTGAAAAAACAATGTTCAAAGTTCGTGAAGCAGTAAATATAGGATGATAATGTGGATAGAATAAAAGTTTTGACAATATTCGGAACCAGACCGGAAGCTATTAAAATGGCTCCATTGGTAAAAGAAATTGAAAAAAATTCCGATACGCTCAAAAGTATTGTTTGTGTTACGGCTCAGCATAGACAAATGCTTGATCAAGTGCTTGATTTGTTCCGAATAAAACCCGATTTTGATTTGGATATTATGAAGAATAACCAAAATTTATGGTCTTTAACCGCAGAAGTCTTGATTAAAACCAAAGAAGTTATCGAAAAAGTAAACCCCGATATCGTTTTGGTTCATGGCGATACCACTACATCAATGGCGGCGGCACTCTCCTCTTTCTATGCAAAAATTCCTATCGGGCATGTTGAAGCGGGCTTGAGAACTTTTGACAAATATTATCCTTTCCCGGAAGAAATTAACAGAGTATTTACGGATTATCTTTGTACATATTACTTTGCACCTACGGATAAATCTTGTGAAAATTTGGAAAAATCACTTGTAAACCCTAAAAATGTATATAAAACAGGTAATACGGTCATAGATGCACTGCTCTATACCGTTAAAAATCATAACGAAGATATCGAAAATTTAAAATTAAACCCCGATTTAAAAACAATACTTTTAACCTCTCACAGACGTGAAAATTTCGGTGAGCCCATAAAAAATATATGTAAAGCCGTATTGAAATTGGTGGAAAATAACAAAAATATTCAGGTTGTATATCCTGTACATCCAAACCCTAACGTGCAGCAGCCAGTGTTTGAACTTTTGAACGAAAAAGAAAGAATACACCTGATAAAACCATTGGAATATGCTCAGTTTTGCTCATTGATGAAAAAATCCCATATAATTTTGACCGATTCCGGCGGTGTGCAGGAAGAAGCACCATCTTTGGGTAAACCGGTACTTGTACTCAGAAATACGACCGAACGTCCCGAAGCCGTTCAATACGGAACGGTTAAACTCGTCGGAACAGATATAGAAAAAATCGTAAATTCTACTGAAGAATTACTTATAAATGATATTGAGTATAAAAAAATGTCGGAAGCTGTAAACCCTTATGGCGACGGGCATGCGTCGGAACGAATAGTTGAAATTTTAAAATCAATAAAAAATTAAATTAATAAAAGTTAATAAATTAAAAAATAATGGTTGAAATTAATTTTTTTTTGAAATACATTAGTTGATGTGGTTAATCCACTGATTAGATTGCCGAAATTAAGTAAGCGGTTTAAAAAAATAAAATCTCAAAATTTTTTAAAAAACATATTGACAAAAAAAATTGAGGTGTTAGCATTAAATAGTTGCCCGATTGGGTAATATAAAATAAGGAATGGACGAAACGGAAATTAAACTTTAATGTTTTTTCTTGTGAATTGAAACCTTAATTAGAACCTTGACAATAGAATAGCTGAAGACGAAGACCTGTTAATTTTGAAAAAAGAACAGACGGACAGAAG
>CANPYW010000047.1 GCA_947588745.1 Candidatus Gastranaerophilales bacterium | reverse complement strand
TAAAATAAATGATTACATTTTTTCTAAACATTATCTTATATTCCTTATTTCTTTTTTAGGTATTATAACATGATAAACAATAAAATAAGGTTTAATCTCTCCCCTGTCTTGTAATCTTCGTCCTGCTCTTACCATTGGATTATTATCATTCTTATTAAAATCATAAACATCTGTTACATATAACTCCAAATCCCCGTTTTTCCTATATTTCATCTGTTTTATATCAACAGAACCTAAAGCATTGTAAAAATTGGTATCTTCAAAATTCAAACTGCCTTCAACTTCAAGATTATTTTTCATTTTTGTTTTTGACTGTTCATATATTTTTTTAAATCCGCTTTCTTTTACCAAAACTTTAGCCAAATCTTTTGAACTGTCTGATTGTGCATCAATAAAAATCCCCTTTATTCTAATTTCTTTAATACAATTCCGAATTGTTGAAATTTATCAGATAAGATATCATATCTCTCTTTGATATAGTCCAATTCCTCGAGCTTGTTTTCTTCAAGTGCTAAATTTCTCATATCCTTTAAAAGATTTAGTTCAATTTGATATCTGGTAAGACTATTGGCAAAATCAGATTTTTTCATTTCATCTAAATATCCCAAATAAGATGCTTTCATATTGATATATTTAGAATTGTTTATACTACTTTGCCCGGGATTAATATTATTGCCAGAATTAAAATTTATTTCATTCATCTTTACCTCAAAATTCTTTTTTAGCTATATATAATGCTTTGCCGTATTTTAATACTTGTTCATAAGTTAATTCAGTTTCAACTATACCCCAAGGATTTATTAATTTAAATGTTGCAACTGTGCCATCATTATTTATTGTAGCGGGTTTAATTCTGTAAGCATGGTTTGTTACAATTCCAAGTTCAGAATTAACAGAGTTTTCAATACCATTGCCATCACTTGCCCAACTAATTATATAATCATCAAATGAGCTTGAATCTTTTAACAATTTCTGTGCTTTTTCCCAGCTTCCGTCGTTGTTATAAATGCATAAACATTTTGCATCTTTATATCCCAATTTTGCATATAAATTATTTGATTGACCACCATCATTTCTAAGATCAGATATTATATTGTCGAATCTACCGCTATATTCTTCCCAATGTACTCCATTTATAAAGTTAATACATATATTTTCGTCATGATTTTCAACGAATTTCGTAAATTCAGCAAGACCTTTTTCAAATGATTCCCTTGTATTATTATTAGGTGCATTCGCAATCATATCTTTTATTTTTTTGTATGCTTTATTTATTAATTCTCCTTGCATTTCTTTACCATCTGCATATTCCAACATTTTAATACCTAATGCACCCTGAGAATAATATTTATCATTAGCAGTTTCAGGTAATTCACCATTTTTAAATCTGATTTCTTCGTATTCTCCGTTAGGAAATTTTATTACAATATCATCACCATCTTGACTAAATAGTTTTAAAACAGAGGCTCTTGTGTCTGATTCGCACAATAGTGAATTAATGCCTGTTATTTCCCAACAATTTCCGATGTCATTTTGTGTTGATGCGAAACGTTCTATCGGCGGGAATAACTTAAAATATGTTTCTCTTGTAATATTCAATTGTTCAGATTCTGTATCGGATGTTTTAATCCTAATAAAATCTTCGCCTTCAACTTGGAATACATCTCCGACTTTAACTTCTAAATATGTGTCTTTAAATGATATTGAATCGTTTCCGCCCATTACAGCTTCTGCTGCACTCTTAAATTTTGGAACAAATGCATCGATTGGCTCAATGCCAAGTGAATATGCTTCATATAATTTATCGAGGTCACTTTCGACAGTTGGACTTAATTTACCACCACTTGGCAGATATTCAAATATATGTTTCCCGACAACTCCATCTTGAACAAGTCTTATTAACATTTCTGCATTACTTGCTTCAACAGAACCGGGGTTTATATTTAACATATAATATAGAATGCCTTCTTGACTCATTCTGCCATATCTTCCTGTAAATATTTTATTTTCGTTACCGGCAGTTAGATTTTTAAAATAAATATATGCATCTAAATATTCATGAGAATTTGAGTATTTAGTTGTTGAAACATTACTAACAAGCCATTTTATTTGAGACATATCGTCTTCGTCTAAATTGGGGAACATATTTAATTCAGAAATATATTTACACAGTTCGGTTACTTTATCGTAATCAATTGTTTTGTCAAAAAGTGAATCATATAACCATTTTTCTTTTAATATATCAGTAAAGCTCCATTGCGCACCATTTGATTTTGTTATTTTTGTACTTGCCAATGTTTCTAAAAATTCAGCTGCTTTATATGGGTCAACAGTTGAAGAATTAAGAATATCTGTTATTGAATTATACCCATCCGCCAAATTTAAAAACATTGAAAAATTATATTTATTTGTTTCAGGTTGGGTTATTCTGATATTCTTAAATGTTTCTATTAATCTTGTCATACCTTCCGTATCAAAATCTTTATTTATTAAGAATGCAACGTTATTTACTTGTGATAACAGATTTTTGCCATCTACGGTTGTTTCGCTTAAATAGTTAATAAAATCAGCATTTTTTGATATTGCATCAAAATCAGTATCATAAAATACATCCTCTTTTCTTAATAAATTTGCTAAATAATCATTGTGCCTACCAAATCTTGTCAATTTTTGAATTATTTTAGGATTTAGTTTTAATGCAAACTTTAATGCGTCTTGTTTAATATCTGCGGGTTTAACTCCAAATGTGGTGCTTAACCATTCACCTATGCTTTGTTCAACGGTGCTGTAATAGAAAAAATAATAGTTTTTTATGCTAATAATCGTATTGTCCCAAAAGTTTTCAAGTCTTACTGTTTCTACGTATTTTTTTGTTTCAGCAGCAGACAAATCCTCTTTAATGATATGACTGATATGTTCACCATTACTTAACGATAAAGTATCTTTATATTCAGGATTATCTAATAAATCCAACATTTTTTGAATCTCTTCGGGACTGAAATCTTCTTGCAGAACAAAATCCGCTTCAGATTTTGTTAAATTTCTTGAAAATTCTGAATTATCTTTTAAATAGGCTAATCTTTGAGCAGTATCCATTTCCATATATTTAATTGTAAGTTCTTCATCGCTTATTTTTGCACCTGCTGCGAGTTTTAATTCAACTCCATTTTCAACAATACCGCTATCCTTATAAGTTTTACCCTGAATTTGGCAATCTTTGTTTTCATAATCAGAGCGTATTAGGGTAATTTCTTCCAGAGTATAAGGGTCTTGGAGGTGCATATTACCCATATCATCAACACTTAATACGGTATAAGAGTGACCTGATGAAATTCCATCAATTTTATCTGATGTATTAAATGTCAAAATTGAGCTATCGTCTTCTGTATATTCCTTTAAAGTTTGTACAATATCGTTATTTTGTCTTACAAGAATATCACAAGACCCGTCTAACATTGCATTAAAGACATCAATTGCCGAAGTTTTAGTATCACCATATTGAATTTGATAAGCTTCGTATGCCTTTTGAAGAAGATTATCGCCATCTTTCATTTTTACATCAAATTCTTCTCCGAACATATTGAATTTATAAGTATCATTTGCTGCATCATATTCAAATTTATTTGCTAATGCTTGAAGTAATATTGGTTTGTCGGAAATTGCGTTTAATACCGATACTACAGAACATGTATTGTCGGTTTGTTGTTTAATTTTATCAGCATTAGCATAAAGATCATCTACAATTTTACCTTGCTCTATTTTTTCTTCTGCTGATAATTTTGATATGTCAATTCCATGAGATTTTAAACTTGCTTCACATAAATCATTAGTTGCTTTGAGAAGAACAATTGTATCAACTTCATCATTTGTTAAAGTTGATAATTTTACGGCATCGTTATCTGAAAACCCGAATTGTTTTAATACTTGAATGTTTGCTTCGGCTTCTGTTGCACCTGCCAAACCTTTTCTCATTGAATAAAGTTGGGTGTTAATCTGTAAATCGGGATGAGTCTTAAAATATGCTCCTGTTATTTTGCTCTGAATTAAGCCTATCATTTCGGAACGCAGATTTTGCATAAATTCTTCGTTCCATTCACCAGAACCCGTTATCATTGAAGTTGTTAAAACACTTGCTGCCGTATCTGAACCGATTTCCAGTGTTTTACCTGCAACTTTTGTAACAATATTAACCATTTCAGCTGATGAAATGTATTGCGATAAAAATTCAGGAGCCGCACCTTGAATATAGTCACCAACAGCATTACCGAATTGACCACATAAACAACCCGCATACATAAGAGCAGCAGATGTTGCAATTTCTTCAGGAGTCATATCATCTGCCGTAATTCCGTTGGTTTGCCTTTCCGTAGCATCAATTGCAGTTTTTGTAATAAATGAAACGGTTGTAGCAGTTAAAGCTATACCCATTTTACCTAATGCGGATAATCCGGCAGCTATAGCAGGCCCCGCCGCACCGCCTGAAACTAATGTAACGGCTGTTCCGGCAACAATCGTTATTGTATATTCTCCAACCTGCATAATTGTTTGTTGAGTTTGTTGATAATCTTGCGTTTTTTCTTGTGCATTGTTTTCAAATGCATCATTATCTCTTACATTATCCAATATTGTTCTTATATTATTTTCAGTGAAGGAATTTCCTGTTAACCTTTTGTATTCTGATACAAGTTCTTCGTTTGTCAAAGTGCCGTTTTGGTATTTTTTAACTAAATTATTAACATCATCTTTAAATGTTTGAACGTATGCTTCTGCTTCTTTTCTGTTTGTTCCAATGTCAAAATACATATTTAAATAGGCAATACCTTCTTTAATAACACCATCTTGTTCGGTGATATTATATTCCATTAAGTTTCCGATATAACCAAGCGTTGTTAATACTTTGCCTATATCATCCTGACTTATGGAAGAAGAATAATTTAGAGCATCATTATATTCTTTTATGGCATTTGTTGCAGATATTTCATCCGTTAAAACAGTATGAGCATTCAATAGGCTTTCAATGTCGCCACTTTCAACTGCTTTAGATAGCATTTCTTTTTTTGATTGAATATTTGAAGCATTAATATCATTTGAAATTGAATTAATTATACTTGTCAACCACCAACTGCCGCCTGAGGCTTTATCATCTTCGAGAGCTTGTTCCAGAGTAGTAATTGCTCCTTGCATTTCATCAATCAACCCCTGCTTAATTTGTGCAATAGCAACTGATGGGTTTTCGTTTAATTTTTTAATTATTTCTTCTCTTGATAAATTTTGTGATTTCAATTCAGATATAGTTTCACTATCGCCGTTTTCTAAACTTTCTAATAAGGTATAAACATCCTCAAGTTCTTGTTCTGATAATTTTTCAAGTTGTGATGAGGCTATATCTAATTGAGTTTCATCTAAATTACCATAATTTGTTTCATTACCAAAGTAATCAATGTGAGCGTTATCATCACGTAGTGAATTACTGTTTTTAATTAAAGAGTCTTCAATATCAACATTTGAAATGTCTCAGGATACATTTAAATCATTGATTTCAGACGCCTTAATTGCGATATTTCCAAATACGCTTATATCATCAATTTTAGATTTATATACTGCAATATCACCTTGGAGATTTAATTTTTTAATATCAGCTCCATCAAGTGTAATTTCCGTCATTTCTGAAGCTGTTAATTTATCAAATGAGCTTTCTTGAATATATAAATTATCATCGCCTTGTTTTGCTTCTAAATTTTTAACTTCAGAATCAATAATATTAATTAAATCTTGATAATCGGAAGATGTTATTTTGGATGTTATTTTGCAATTATCAAGATTAATTTCTGATTTACTTTTTGATGAAATTTTATCAGATACAGTATATGTCAAGTTTAATTTTGTTTCGCCATCTTTATTATTATTTTCAATTTTATCAATGCGGCAGTATGTTATTTCTCCTGTTTGAGAATTTTTACTGCCGGATGCAGTTATATCAATAGAACCATCTTGGGTTTTAATTGTACCTATTGTTGAATTTTGAATATTTCCGATTATATCAGCTTTGTCGCTTTGAATTTTTGAAATCTCACCACCATTTGAATTAATATTTAATACCCCTTCATCCGAACTAACTAAATTATTAATTTTAGAAGTATCAGATATATTTACGGTTAAATTAGAATTGCTTGAGGTTAAATCTCCAATTTTGCTGTCATCATTTAGCGAAATTTGAGCATTTTCTACATCCGATACGCTAATAGTGTCAACATTTGAATTTCTGTATTCAATACTGCCATGAACATTATTGTGGGATAAAACATAAGAATTAATAACGGTTATTTTACCGTTTGCGTTGTTGCCGGCTGTAATTTCAGCTTTATCTGCACCGTTTATTACAATATCGCCCTGTTTATTTGTATATAATTGTCCGCCTTCATTCATGGAAACGATTGTGCCATCGGATAATGTATAAACATTTTGAACATTTTCACTTAAAAGCTGATAACAGCCTGAGTATACTTGCTTCCATTCTTCTTCACTTACTGTTTTTGTTTGAGTATCGGATATTTTAACAGTATATGTTTTTCTTGTATCAACATTTTCCGGGTTTATCAATTCATAATCTTGAAATTCACCTTCAGTTGTATTAAGGTTTTGTACTTCTTTTTTTGAATTATTTGCACTTTCTACATTTTCAGCACCGTTTGATTTTGAGTTATGAGAATTAAATGTTGTGTTATCATCATTTCTTAAACCTGATACGTTGTTCAAAGATGAATTATTAAGATTTAGATTAAAAGTTCCGTAATTACCTTGACCGTCATAACCTGACGCAACCAAATTTCCGTCAAGATTTGAATTATCAACACTAATGTTGTAATCTCCATATCCTGTTTCTATTTTTTTATTTTCAGCTAATGTAGAACCGTCTTTAATGATAATATCAGCATTTCCATTATATGCAATAATATCATCATTTATTTTTGAATTTTCTAAATTAATAGTATTGGTATCTTTATCACTGCTGTTTGAATTAATTTCACCCTTAAATTCGGCATTACTACCATCAATTGTATCATTTCCTTTACCTGTTGTAACTTTTCCTTGGATAGATGTGTCTGTAACTAATAAATAATCATCATTTTTACCCAAATTGACATTATTTGTAATATTGGAATTATAAGTTATTACACCATCATTTCCTATGCCTGTTTCAACTTTACCGACTTGAGAATTATTAATTATTACAGCATCATCGTCATCACCTGTATTTATATGTTCAACTTTAGCTCCGGCTGAAACTATAACACTTTGAGAACCCTTTCCTCCTTTCATATTAGCGACAGATGTGTGTGTACCTTCAATTTTTATTGTGGCATCACCTGTTGATGCATTAATATTTTTTGCTGTGGCTTCAATTAAAGTTAAATTATTCTTTCCGGATAAATTAACATCTTCTATGTTGCCACCAATAATAACAATTTCACCTGTTTGTTTATTTTGTTTAACCGTAATGCTATCGGTGTTTTTAACGGTAATTGTACTGCCGTTTGATGTTGTATAAGTATAAGTTCCCTTATTCCACAAAAATCCGAGTGCTTTGTTTTGGCTATATTGAACATCTTCCCAATTGTCATCAAATTCAGTATTAAGAGCATCATAACTTGTTTTATTCTCTTCGAAGATATTTTGATTTTCTTCAACAATACTAGCAGTAACCTTAGAGATACTATTATTTGTTTGAGAATTATTTATTAATAATTTAATCTTTTCCCAAGACATAATATATCAACCTTAAAATTGCCACTAACTTATATTAAAATCGGCACATTAAAGTTAAATCATTAAGGAATAAGGTTTAAATTTTACAAATATTAATACTCGAATACTGAATGAACTTATAACATTACTCAATTTCCGGGAATTTCTGTTACTTTTTCTGCTTACTTATGTTAATTAACAAACAGCGAGTTGAATAAGAACTTGAATAAAATTTAACAGCTATTATTTGCTATATTTTTATAATTTTCTATAAGTGAGAAAATTGAGAAGCTATTTATATCTGTAATTTTCTCATACAATTCTTGAGTAAAAAGTTCTAATTTGGTACATTGAGAGGAGTTTATCATTTTTAGATTATATTTTCCTGTAAGACGAGAACTTAAGTGAGATACAAAACGAACCGCTGAGCTGTGGCGAAGCGTGTGAGCCTGTATGCGGAGGCAAAGCCGTAGCTGTCTTACCTGAGTAGTTTCTAAAACAAAGATAGGATAAGGGTTTCTAGGGTTGCCGGAAATCTTTTTTTATGCCAATTTTTTCAAAATTTTGATTTTGCCCGACATTTGCCCGACTTTTATAACTGATATTGAATGATAATAAATGAAATTATTATCGCAAAATTAATAGTAGTGATGATTAAGAGAAAAGCATACAGGCAAAAATATTTAATTCAATTGGTTTTATTATAGCAATGTGTATACTTAATGCTTTAATGCTTGGTTTATTATGGTTTTTATGTTACCATCTGAATTTAGAAATTTGGAAAATAATTCATTATAAGACTAGCATTTACACTTTTATATTAGGTTTAATTCTTATTGGAGTTATGATTAATAACTTAAATGAAAGTGACGGTTCTGGTGAAGGAGAATTTATAGCTATTTTGATACCGAAAAAATGGTTTGATAAGTAGCAATTTTTAGTAAAATAAAATTGTAGCTCATGGGTAAATATAAAAGGAATGCTAAAGTGTATATAAAAAAAGGAAGCTTATAGCAAAACTCTTTTTTTTCTTGGACAAATTACTGCAATAGTGCAAGGGAAATATCTACTTGCTTGCTTTACAATTCAAGAAAATAGACAATAAAAAAACATATTATAATCATTAATTCTT
>CANPYW010000046.1 GCA_947588745.1 Candidatus Gastranaerophilales bacterium | reverse complement strand
ACATCCGGCGGTTGTGACGGTGACCCCGCAGACGGTGATCAAGTTGTTGACGAAGAAGAACCCGGATTATAATAAAACAAAATTTAAAGAGGAAAGATATAAATCTTTCCTCTTTTTTCACGCAAAAAAAAATACTTTCGTTTTTTTATCGATATATCTTATTTATGGAGGAAATATGAATATATCGCAATCTTACGAAATATATAATTTATCTGCGGGTTCAAGAAGAAACAGAAATTCAAAACAAAAAAATCTGAACAGCCTTCTTGAACCTTTAAAAACGAATAAAAAAGCAATGATACCACCCGGTGAACTGTTAAAAGGAATTAATTTTAACAGCATTCATTCTTTTGATACTTTTACAAAAATTGATGATGCGACAAGAAAAATTAATTTTGTAAAATCACAAGAATCTTGGGATGCATGTTTATCGGAAGAATTTATCGAGTTTCAGGAAGCAAGACGGGAATACGAAGAAAATAAAACACCTCAAAATTATGACCACATGCAGGAAGAAATGGGCGATATATTTTTTACGGCGGCAAGTATAGCAAAAGATGCGGGAGTTAATCCCAAAGAGGCATTTGATACAACATTGAGAAAAAATGCAAACAGGTTAAATCTTATGGAAAAAATGGCGAAGAAAAATTTATCCGATTGTACCGACATTGAAAGACGTGCACTTTGGAACAGTGCAAAACGTAAACTATATGATGTTCAGGCTTTTCAATACGTTGTATAATTAATTATCCTCAGGTATATATTTTATAAAATACGAAAAAATAAGCGGAATAAATGTCATAATAAGCAATATGTTCATTATTCCGATTTTTTCTGAAATAATACTTATTAAGGGAAGTATCAGACCTATAACGCCCCAGCTGAAACCGCCTATAAAACCCGAAATCATGCTTTTAAATTCAGGCATTAACTTTTGTGCCAGCGACATATTTACGGGTACGGCAAGAAAGCTTACGAAACCGATAAGTACAAACGAAACAAGCCCCAAAAGCCCCTGCCCGTTACACAAATAAAATATAATTCCCAACGGGGTTACCGTTAAAAGAGAAATATAAAAAACATTTTTAACTCCGAAATATTTTTCGAAAACAGGACTCAAAATAACGCCAAAAGCCCCCGCTAGCATAAAAGTAAATAATATTGAACCTATTTGTGCAACGTTATAATTAACAGACTTCCAATAAAAAGGCAGTATAATTGAAAAAGATGAAACAACAAACGATTTAACGATTGAAGCTGCAACAAGTATTGCAACCGGCTTGTTTTCAAAAATCTTTTTTATTGCTACACTTAATGATGTTTGTTTTTTGTCATTTGCTTCTTTTTCAAGACGGGGAGTATTTTTAAGAAGTATAAATGCCGAAATTATACCGATAATACAGGCAAAAGGTAATTTTTCCAATCCGAAATACTGCGTTATATTTGATGATATAAACGGGCCCAGTGCGAAACCGAAAGTTCCTGATGCTATAAAAAAACTCATATCTTTGCTTTTAGAGCTTCCGTCCGAGCAGTTTGATACAATACTCGTTGCTTGTGGATGAAAAAACGAAACTCCCATGTGCCCTGCAAGAAGGCAAATTATAAGAATATAAATATTATTTGCAATTCCTAAGCATGATAAAAACACCGAAGCCATTATCATACCCCAGAATATAAAAAATCTTCTTTTCCATCTATCGGCAAAATAACCGAAAAACGGCTGAGATAATGAAGAAGTTAAATTTGATACCGAAATCAGAACCGTCGCAATTGCCATAGATATCCCGATTTTCACCGCTATAAACGGCATTATGGGATTTAAAAACCCTGAATATGCATCCGTTATAAAATGCCCGAATGATTGTACTAAAATTACTTTTGATTGTTTTTTATCCATAAAAATATCCCGATAAATAATAATTATATTATAAAATAAAATAGCCGAATATATTATATAATGCTTGTAAAGAAAGTTTTTTTGATGTATTTTATATATCGTTATATAAACAAGAGGAGAAGCTAATGAGTGAAAGAAAATTAGTTGGAACAAATGAAATGTTCAAAAAAGCACTGGCAGGCGGTTATGCTATTGGTGCTTACAATGTTAACAATATGGAAATTTTACAAGGTATTGCAGAAGCTGCTGAAGAAACTCAATCACCTATCATTTTACAAGTTTCTGCGGGTGCAAGAAAATATGCTAATCAAACATACCTGATTAAATTGGTTGAAGCTGCATTAGCTACTACAACGGTACCTATAGCATTACATTTAGACCACGGTGCCGATTTCGAAATTTGCAAAGCTTGTATTGACGGCGGTTTTTCATCGGTTATGATTGACGGTTCAAGATTTCCGTTTGACGAAAACGTTGCAATAACCAAAAAAGTTGTTGATTATGCACACGCAAGAGGTGTTTCGGTTGAAGCTGAACTCGGTAAATTAGCAGGTGTTGAAGATGACGTTAATGTTAACGCAAAAGATGCTAAATATACTAATGTTAAAGAAGCTGTTGAGTTTGTTAAACAAACCGGTTGCGATTCTTTGGCAATTGCAATAGGTACTTCACATGGTGCTTACAAGTTTAAAGGCGAAGCTAAACTTGATTTTGAAAGATTAAAAGAAATTAAAGATGCTCTTAAAGCCGCAGGTTTCGGTGATTATCCTATTGTTCTTCACGGTTCTTCATCAGTTCCAAAAGAATTCGTTGAAAAATGTAATAAATTCGGCGGCAATTTACCGGATGCTCAAGGTGTTCCGGAAGAAATGTTATCTTATGCTTCAAAACACGGTGTTGCTAAAATTAACATCGATACAGACTTAAGATTAGCCATGACATCAACAATAAGAGAATTCTTTATTGAACATCCCGAAAAATTTGACCCACGTGAATATATGGGCCCCGGCAGAACAGCCGTTAAAGAAATGGTTATGCACAAAATGCGTGATGTATTAGGTACTGCAGGTCACGCTAAAGACTAATTTAGTTTAGACATTTTTTTAAAAATAGAGTAAAGATATGACATCTTTACTCTGTTTTTTTTATATAATAATTAAATAATAGAGAGGTTTTTATGTTTAATTATTTTAAAGGTTCATTATACATAACACTTATAGGAGTTCTTGCCGCATACTTTTGGGGAGAACATACACACCCCGGAAGCGGTTTCTTGTGCTTATTTATAGTCGCATTTCTTGCCATACTTGAAATAACTCTATCATTTGATAATGCGGTTATAAATGCAATTAAACTTGAGAAAATGAGTGATGTTTGGAAGCACAGGTTTTTAACCTGGGGTATTTTAATTGCGGTATTCGGAATGAGATTTCTGTTCCCTATTATTGTAGTTTCATTATTTTCGGGTTTATCAATTCCGGCGGTTGCAAACCTTGCATTAAATGATGTTGATACCTATGCCCAACAGCTAAGAAACGTTCACGCCCCGTTAATCACTTTCGGCGGAGCTTTTCTTTCAATGATATTCTTTTCTTTTTTCTTCAGATGTGATAAAGATGTTCATTGGATACCCTTTATCGAAAAACCGTTATTACAATGCAGCTGTGTTAAATATATTGATGTTGTTCTTGTTCTTATTTCATTAATGATTTTACAGCATTTTATTCCCCAAAACGAAAAAGTTTCGGTTATTCTGGCAGGTTTTACCGGAGTTATTTTATATCTTATTGTTGACAGCATAAGCAATTTACTTGAATGCATTGCCGAAAAGAAAGCGGCACTTTTAGGTCAAACAGCAAAATTGGGATTTATCGGATTTCTTTACCTTGAGCTTATTGATGCCTCTTTTTCTTTAGACGGCGTTCTTGGTGCTTTTGCAATCAGCAAAGATATTGTTATTATTACTATCGGACTTGCAATAGGTGCTATGTTTGTTCGTTCATTAACTATTTTTATGGTTGATATGAAAACACTAAAACAATTTATTTTTCTTGAACACGGTGCCCATTGGGCAATCGGATTTTTAGCATTGATTATGTATATAAGTACAAGAGTTGAAGTATCCGAAATTATTACCGGAGGTACAGGTTTAGTCATTGTTTCGGCAGCATTTATTTCTTCAGTAATTCATAACAAAAAAAATCAGGCAAATTAAAAGATACTAATACATCTTATTCATATCTTTTGACTTTTTTCGCCAGTCTTTAATTACTTTTACCTGCAAATCCAAATATACTTTTTTATCCGATGTCAATTCAAGCTCTTTTCTGGCTTCGGTACCGATTTTCTTAAGCATTGAACCTTGTTTGCCTATTAATATGCCTTTTTGTGTTTCCTGCTCGACTATAATTTTTGCACAAATTCTGTCTATGTTCTCCAGTTCTTCATAGCTTTCTATTAAAACCGCAACACTATGAGGCACTTCATCATGAGTATATAACAATATCTTTTCCCTGATAAGCTCTCTTGCAATATCCCTCATTGTTTCATCCGTAACGGTATCATCATCATATACTTTTTCTCCCGCAGGAAGTTTTCTTATTATATTTTTGATTAAAGTATCAAAATTTCTGCCTGTTTTTGCCGAAATTTTTATGCATGAATAATTTTTTTCAAATAACATCTTATAAGTTAATAAATTTTCTTCCCTTTTTGTTATATCCTTTAAAAGGTCATATTTATTAACTACAATAAGCATATTGCCGTTATAATTTTTTAAAATATTTTCAACAATCCACTTATCACCCCGGCCGGCACTTGTTGAACCGTCAACAACAAAAAGCAACAAATCAACATCGGGAATGGCACTTTTGGCTTCATCAACAAGACATTCACCCAACTTATCAATCGGTTTATGTATTCCGGGTGTATCAACAAATACTATTTGAGCTTCATCCGTAGTTAATATCCCGTTTATTCTGCGTCTTGTCGTCTGTGCCTTATCGGTGGCAATTGCAATTTTTTGACCGATTAAACGATTTAATATCGTGGATTTGCCCACGTTTGGTCTGCCTATTATCCCAACATATCCGAACTTATAATGCTTCATTGTCTTTATTTATTTCTTCCGATTTTTCTTCTTTATCAATAAACGGAGTATCTTTTTTCATTAATACTCTGGAAATTCTTATTCCGTCCAGCTCTTTAACCTTAAATGTAAGATTTTTATCGGATACCACATCATTTAATTCCGGCTCTCTGCCAAGCAGACCGAAAACATACCCGCCTATTGTTTGAAAATCTTCATTCGGTATATCCAAATCAAATTTTTCGTTTATATCGTCTATATTCATTTGAGATGAAACATTTAATGTATTATCGTCGATTCGTATAATTTCGGGAGTAGGTGCTTCATCAAATTCATCATATATTTCACCAACAATTTCCTCTAAAATATCTTCAACCGTGACTATTCCCGCTATGCCGCCATGTTCATCCACAACTGCCGCAATCTGATTTTTTGTTGTTGTAAAATCGTTTAACAAATCACTTATAAATTTATTTTCAGGAATTATCAAAATCTCACGAGCCAGAGATTTTATCTCAAATCCGTCCTGTTCATAAGTTTTATCCCTTAATGCTCTTAATGCATCTTTCGCATTTATTACACCGATTAAATTATCAACGGTATCTTCATATACGGGTATTCTTGTATGTCCCGAATTAATAATTAAATTTATAAGACCGTCAAGACTTTCTTCCGCATCTGCAAAAACAACCTTCGGACGAGGTATCATTATTTCTTTTACTACGGTTTGTGCAAAAGAATAGAAATTTGAAAGCATATTTGCTTCTTTATCATCAATTACCTCTATCTTCTCGCCTTCCTGAATTATTTTATCAAACTTGTTTTCCCAGTTTTCTTCGGCATCATTTGAATCGATTTCAACAGAAACATGCGATATATTTTTAACATTTTCTCTTATTTTTCTTTCCACCATCTCGGCTATATCGTCCGCTTCTTTAACCTGAATTTCGGGGTCAACCTCAATTTTAATATTTACTATCAAACCCGATATTCCCATATCCATTGTTTTTAGCTCTTTTACACAGCTTACGCAATGAAGATTTTCCGCAATTTGCTTTATTACTTCTTCAACCTGAGGTTCGGCAGACAAACCCGTTAACAAATTTACGTTATTTTTCAGCATATATCCGGCAAGGAATAAAAGCATTAAAGCAATTATGCCGGAAGCTATACCGTCGGGTATATGTGCCAAACCCTGAGGAAGAAAATATTTTGAAATTGTTACGGCAACAAAAGCAACAATAACACCGGTAAGTGCTATAACATCTTCATACCAAACGTATTTTGTAGTCGGAGTGTTAATTTTATGCACATATTTTATTGATTTTATAAAATCAACCGCCGGATTAATGTGCTTTAACCCCGCTTCATCAATTACTGCTCGAACAGCACTCATAACAGCCCAGGTTTCGGAACATATACTTAAAATAAGAATTACCGCAAGCACTTCATAATGATTAAGCAGCTCTGAAATATCAGAATCATTATTCTTAAAAAGTTTATTATATGAACTTAAAAGTGATACCGCAGCACCTACAAACATCAAAATACAAGCTATAACAGTCCAAACATTCGCTTCCAAACCATGCCCGAAAGGATGAACACCGTCCGCACGCCTTGAACCTCTTTTTAAACCAACCATCAAACATATACTGTTAAAGGAATCAACCCCCGAATGCACCGCTTCGGCAAACATAGCGGAACTTTTTGTAAAATACCAGGAAAACAACTTTATAACGGTTATAAATACATTGGCGATAAATGCTCTTAATACCGCCCTGAATTTTAAATTGATTTGTTTTACTTCTTCCGACGGCTCAGTTATTTCTTGCGATGACTGAGCCAAAATACTGTCTGGTGTCATTTCTTTCCTTGTTTGTTAATAATTAACTCACTAATTATAAAATAAATACATAAAATTGTCTATCTCGTATTATATTTGAAATACGGTAACAGTTACTTCTTAGCGAAAAGAGCTTCTATAAATTCCTCGGAATTAAACAACTTTATATCTTCAAGCTTTTCACCTATTCCGACAAGCTTAACAGGCAACTTAAACTCTTTGGCAAGTGCAATAATTATTCCGCCTTTGGCACTTCCATCCAGCTTTGTTAATGCAACGGATGTTAAATCAACTGCTTCCGTAAATAATTTAGCCTGTGAAATTCCGTTCTGACCGGTATTAGCATCCAGCACCAAAATACTTTCTTTCAACCTTCCAGGTGCAAGTTTATCTATGACATTCTTAACCTTATTTAATTCTTCCATAAGATTTCTTTTATTCTGAAGCCTGCCGGCCGTATCTATAAGTAAAATATCATAATTTTCGCTTTGTGCCTTTTTTATAGCCTCATATACAACTGCAGCCGACTCAATCCCGTCTTTCCTTAATATGTCAACCTGTGCTCTTTTTGCCCAAATATCAAGCTGTTCTTCCGCAGCTGCCCTAAATGTATCACCTGCCGCCAATAATACCTTTTTCCCCGAAAGCCTGAAATTATTTGCAAGTTTAGCTATTAAGGTCGTTTTTCCGGCACCGTTAACACCGGTAATAAAATATATATTTAAACCGTTATCATCTAAATTTAAGCGGGTCGACCCGGCACTTTTCAATATTTCCGTAAACTCATCTTTTAAAAATTGTTTAATCTGCGACGGTTTTACTTTCGTTTGCTTTCTTAACTTATCAGTTACGGAAGAAGCTAAATTTACTCCCAAATCAGCCTTTATAAGCATGTCCTCCATATCATCAAGAATAAAATCGTCAAATTCTTCTTCCTCCTCTACGGAAGAAACTACATTATCCACAAGATTTTGAGTTGTATTCGAAATGGTTTTTTTTAACTTATCAAAAGAAAAATTCCAAAAAGATTTGGCACTTTCCTGCTTTTCTTCGTTAACATCCTCCGCAGAATTATTTTTTTTAAAGAAATTAAACATATAAACCTTATTTTAAGTTATTTTCAATTACCACCTTGCCTAAAATCCCGTTTATAAAAGATGATGAATCATCGGTTGAGTATTTTTTTGCAAGTTCAAGTGCTTCATCAATAACTACTTTTACGGGTGCATCTTTTATAAACAGTAACTCACAAATTGATATCCTTAAAATATCTTTATCCATCTTATAAAGTCTTGATATATCCCAACCTACAGCATATTTTTGTATTTGTTCATCAATTTCCGTTTTGTGCAGTTTAAATTGAGTCATAATTTTTTTAATATATTCCTTTACATCGGAATTTTCTTCCAATGTACACATTTCCGCAATTTCTAACGCTAACATAGCCTTTTCCGCCACATTTAACAAATCATCAAGCTTGTTTTGCATATCCGATGTCGTTGGTATCGGAACAGGAAGATTTGAAACTTCTATCGGTCTTTCTATATTTTTAGGATGATTATATTCATACTCGCTGATGTACTCTTTCATCTCTATAACCGCATTTGCCGAGGATTTTAACTCATCAAGAGAATTATTCGTTAAAGTCCTTACGGATTTCAAAATAATATCTTGAAAATCTAACTTCTCTATATCGGAAATATTATTTATTTGTGAAAATAAAATTAAAGCTAATTCTCTGGCAGCACGTCTTGCTTGCATATTTTTGCCCCTTTTGTTTTTATATGATTATTCAAATATTATTAAGCCATAAAAAAAATTAAAAGTATATAAAAAATAAATTTTTTTTAATAGTTATACTTGACTTTTATTTATTATCTTAATAATATAATTATAACAAATTGGGACGTCGCCAAGTGGTAAGGCACCTGGTTTTGGTCCAGGCATCTCGGAGGTTCGAATCCTTCCGTCCCAGCCATTAAACTCTTGAGTGAACTCAAGAGTTTTTGTTATTAATTGAGTTGTTATATTTGTATATTTAAAGTCCGTTTTGGTCGGAAGTTTTGTAATATTAACTTGGCATATTTGCCTAATAACAATAACATATAACAAGTCGGAAGTCGTTTGAGTATCTCAAGCACCCAAACGGTCGAATTGGATTTTTATTGGTTTAAAAAATAGCAAAACTTTTAGATATTTCTGAAATTACCGACAAAAACTAAATTTGTATAGTCCGATTTGGATATTGTATAATAAGGATGTGCAAGTA
>CANPYW010000045.1 GCA_947588745.1 Candidatus Gastranaerophilales bacterium | reverse complement strand
CACTATTTGCTACGCAAAAGTCGTTCGCTATTTCGGTGCTACTTCGGCTTTCGCTTCGCTCAGCCTACGCAAAATTTGTCTGCGCCACATCCCGATTAACATGACTGTACAAATTATTGCTTCACACCTTCAAGTCGCTCACTATTTGCTACGCAAAAGTCGTTCGCTATTTCGGTGCTACTTCGGCTTTCGCTTCGCTCAGCCTACGCAAAATTTTATTTAATTATCAAAGCAGCCTTATTATTTTTTAGAGCTACATAACAATAGTATTGCCATTTAACAGACAACATTTATAATTTATCAACAACATTAACTTTAGTCAAGCTCTAATTTAGGTGATATTTATAAAACTTTCTTTTGAAATGTCAGTATTTTTTTTCTGTAGTATTCATATTGTTTTTTGCGTGTTTCAATCTCTTTATGAAGTGTAAATTCAATATCATCACACAAAGCCTGCAATCTATCTAAAATTGATACTATGTTCAGTTGTTTTTCAAGCGGAGGAATAGCTATTTTATATCCTGAAATTATTTGAACTGTTAATTGAGGAATTCCTGTTACAGGTGCGGAAAATTTAATTGTTTCAAGCATATATTTTAAATATCCTGCATCCAGTGAGTTGTTTGGTATAGCACATATTAATCTTACTATAGGATAAAATGGCTTTGTTCTTAATACCGAGTACCCTATAGTTCCCCTTGCTGCAATTGTTACACAGGTTTGAGTGATTTTTGCTGTATCCGTGTAGCCGTATATCTCATTTTTGTCCGAACTGTTACTGTAAATAGGAATATTATATTTTTCCGTTTTTGTTTTTGAAAATTTATTTTTAGGTAAATCTCCACCTGCGGATAACGCACAGCATTCACCTAGCGTTTTCCATTCAACATCTTTGTCTGTTTTATCAATTTTTAGTAAAGAATTTCGCCAGTATTTATAATGTTGCTTTCTTATTTGTATCTCGGTTTTAAGTTCAGATGTAAGTTTTGATGAGAGTTTTGTAAAATTATCCAGTATTTGAATAATTTCATTCTGTATTTCAATGGGTGGAACAGGAATGGAAAGTGATTTTAAGCTACTTTTTGTCAGTTTTGGTATGTTGCCTCTGATGAGAGAACTTATATCAATTGTTTGTATATAATGGTATAAATATCTTAAGAGTACACCTTCTTTTTCAGAGATAATATGTGCGTGATTATTAACCCATATTTTTCCGGATGCCCAATTTACTACAGGTGTTTTATTTTCATTAATAACACTACCGTCTTCGCCAATTAGAATAAACTCACCATCAAAAATGTATGAATTAACATAATCTTGAATACCGTTTGCTCCATAGTATGGATATTCCCCGGCTTCCCTTTCATTTTTTGAAATGGGTCTGCGTTGATTATCCAGTATAATGCAGCATTCATCCAGTGGTTTATACTCTATTCCTTCAAGACAAAAAGATTTTATTAGTTTATCAAGCCGGCTCATTTGCACAGCTGCCTTATATATTGTGCCATTAAATCTCAAGTTTTTTGTTCCACATTCTAATTGTGGTGTATAAGTAAATAATCATTAATAATAATTTAATTTTCAAGTTGTGTCAAATTAAGAAAAATTATTTAATGCATAGTTCAAAATGCTTATATAGCCTTAAAGTTTTACTTATACACCACAATTAGAATGTGGAGCATAAGTTTTACACATTAAAGTTCAAATTCTCTATACGATTTATCTATAGTTTCCTGGTCAATACCTATATAAAATAGCGAAACAGCTGGAGATGAATGATTAAAAATTTTTTGCAATAATACTATATCGTTGAATTGTTTAAAGTGATGATAACCAAATGACTTTCTAAGCGAATGACAGCCTATATTTTCATTTAAACCTATAGCCTGGCAAGCTTCATTCAAAAATCTGTAAACTTGACTTCTGCTCAATCTATGCCCTTTTTTACCAATAAACAAAGGTTCATTTGATTTTTTTGTATCTTTTAAATATGCTTTTAATAAATTTTGCAATTTATTGTTAAGTAGAAATTTCTTGTATTTGTTTGTTTTTTTCTCTCGTATTTCAACCGATGTTTTGTTGTACACATCAGAAACATTTAACCCCAAAATATCGCTGATACGTAATCCCAGATTTACGCCCATTGCAAATATCAGTCTGTTTCTGTCGCTGTGTTTTGCCAGCCACATTTCAACTTTGTGAATATCTTCTCTTGATTTAATCGGATCAACAAAATTCATAATTTTACCTTCTTTCTGCATTATTTTGATTTAAAATATATTGCATATAAGAATGTAGTTCAAAAATTCTGTTTTTGTTTAGAAAAATAAAATGATGAATTCAATAAATTTTTATATATAAATATTTAGTTTATGAAACTTTCAATTACCCGATTTCTACTTTTACGGGAAATTTTTCAACATTCAGTTTGTAAACCGCTTCGGCACCCAAATCTTCAAATGCGATTATCTCGCAGCTTTTAACTTTTTCAGAAAGAAGTGCCGCAATACCGCCCGTTATACCGAAATATTTTGCATTGTTTTTTAATATTACGCTCTTAACTTCTTCATTCCTTCCTCCTTTTCCGATTGAAGCAATTAGCCCTTTATTATATAACTCAATCGCATATTTATCCATTCTTGAAGCGGTTGTCGGCCCTATAGAGCCTATAACCTGTCCGCTTTTTGCCGGGCAGGGGCCTGCGTAAAATATGATTTTATCTTTTATATCAAAAGGTAAAGTATCGGAGTTTTTAATCATTTCACATATTCTTTTATGTGCCATATCTCTTGCAACATATATTTCGCCCGTTAAAAAGACTTCTTCACCCCTGTTTAGTGATTTTATTGCCCAAATATCATTTGCAAAAACTTCTTTTAATTCTTTTTGTCCGCTTGTTATTTCGCAGAAATCGGGTGTTTTATGTTCATAAAATATCTCGTTGTTTTTAATCGTACAGCTTGAAAATCTGTCGGAATGGCAGTTTATTGTTACGCAAACGGGCATGCAGGCAATATGCGTGGGCAATATTTTGGTTTTTACATCCAACACATAAGCATTGGAATATCTTTCGGGTGATTTTGTATTGACAATACGTTTTACTTTTTCCGAAAATTCCAGCTCACGTTTATCGAATTCTTTTAAGAAAAGAGCTTCTTTTGATGTAACGCAAGCCTTATCAAGTGTTCCACCAATACATATACCCGTGAACATTGGCGGGCATGCATTGTCTTGTGCCGTTAATATTAACTCCGCACATTTTTCGATAATTTCTTTTTCGGACAGAGTCGGTAATAACATTTCCGATTTTGATTTATTTTCAGACCCTGCACCTTTAATAACCACGGTTATTTTAACTTCATCACCCTCAATAAAATCCGTATATATAAAGCATGGAGTGTTTGTGTTCGTATTTGTCCTGTCAAAAACGGCATTTTTCACAACGGATTTTCTGAACGAGTTTTCAATATAGCAGTCTTGAACCGCAGAGTTAATTGCATCATTGATATACCCGTCGGTAAAACAAACCGATTGACCCGCTTTTAAAAAGACAATGACCTGTCCCGTATCCTGACACAACGGTTTTTTTGTTTCATAAGCAATTTTTGCGTTTTGTAATACGGAAGCCAAAATATTTTTTGTTTCGGGTGATTTCTCGTTTTGATATGCCGATAAAATTTTGGAATAAATATCGTTTTGAATACGGGTATTTGCCTCAAAACATAATTTATATACAGCCTGTTTTATTATTTTCGTTGAAATTTTAATCATAAATAACTTCTTCTTGGAGATAATTTATTATATAATCCGTTATAGAGGATTTATTATGCCGCATTTTATTATAAGTACAACCGATATTAACAATGATACAATAAAAATTTCCGACAGGGAATTGTATAAACACATAATTAAGGTTTTAAGGACCAAAACAGGCGAAAGGCTTTTATTTCTTGATGAAAATGAAATTCAATATGAAACTTGTCTTGAAAAAATCGATACAAATTCATTTGAATGTAAAATTCTGAAACAATATAAGTCAACCAGAAAACTTCCGATAAAATTATACGTTGCACAAAGCGTTTTGAATTCAGATGCACAAATAAGTGCAATACAAAAAGCAACAGAACTGGGAGTAAAAGGAATAATACCGATACATACGGATAATTGCTGCGTAAAAGAAAGCATAATAAAATCCAAAACGGAAAAATGGCAAAAAATAGCGTTTGAATCGGTTAAGCAATGTGAAAGAGCCGATATTCCCGTTGTGTTTGAGATGCAAAGTTTAAAAGAATTGGTAAAAGACCGTAAACAAATAATAATTTTTGCCGAAAAATATACTTCCGTAAACTTTTTTGACTATATAAAACGGAATAAAATCAATCAAGATGAAGAAATTCTTATAATAATAGGCCCGGAGGGCGGGTTTTCCGAGGATGAATTCAAATTTTTTAAAGAACAAAACTTACCGCTTATTACGCTCGGAAACTTGATTTACAGAGCGGATACGGCATTAACCGCAGCATTAACAACTGTAATTAACGGAGTTTTAAATGGATAAATATATTCAAATCATTGAAAATGATGAAACCGTCAAAAAGATAATTCCATATTTAAAAGACACTCAAGCATATATAGTGGGCGGGTTTATCAGAGATATCTTAATGAATACGACAAGTCCCGATAAAGATTTGATTATTAAGTGTGATAATATAAAAGTATTTTCTCAAAATATGGCAAAAGAGCTTAATGCTCATTTTATCGAGCTTGACAGCGAAAATAAAATTTACAGAATAGTTATGGAAGATAAAATAAACTATTTGGATATAACAAGTCCGATTGAAAATGACTTTGAAGCCGATATAAAAAGGCGTGATTTAACAATAAATGCAATAGCTTATGATATAAATAACAAAAAATTTACGGATTTGACGGGTGGAATTGACGATATAAAAAATAAAAAAATAAGAGGAATATCAGATAAAAATTTTGAAGACGACCCGTTAAGGCTGCTTAGAATATACAGATTTTACGCAAAAACAGGGTTTTGTATTGACGAACATTTAATCGAACTTTCAAAAACGCTAAGAAACCGAATAAATCTTCCCGCAAAAGAGCGTATAACGACCGAACTTTTAAAAATGTTTGAAGGCGAATACACCCATTGTGCATTGGAAAAATTGTATGAAAGCGGAATATTGGAGGAAATATTCCCTATATATACGGAAGTGAAAAAAGTTCCGCCAAACACTCATCATCACCTTGATTTAATTCATCATCTGATTGAAACCGTAAAACAGATACAAATAATATATGAAAATTCAAGACCCGAAGTAAAAAAATATTTGGACTCCGAAAAATACGGAAATGTGAAAACACTTGCAATGTTAAAATTATCGGGATTTATGCACGATATAGGTAAACCGGCATGCTGGACAATAGATGAACAAACTCAAAGACACAGATTTATTCAGCACGATATAATCGGTGCGGAAAAGGTTGTACCGATATTAAAAGAGTTAAAATTTTCAAAGAAGCAGATAGAATATGTAAAAACACTTATAAAATATCACATATATCCCTCAGGGCTTGTAAGTGCTGCTGATGTTACGGAAAAAGCGTTTCTGAAATTTTATCGAAAAATGGACGGTTATGTAACTGACGTGATTATTTTAGCAATGGCGGACAGATTATCCGCACGAGGCGTTCAGGTGACGGAAGAAATGATAAACTCAAACATAAAAAACCTTACAAAGCTGATGAATAATTATATAGATGAAAGAGAGAACATAAAACCCATTGAAAAATTACTGGATGGACAAGATATAATGGAAATTTTGAATATCAAACAGGGCCCTCAATTAGGCAAAATAATAAAAGGACTAAAAGAGGCTCAAATATCCTCCGAAGTAACCACAAAACAAGAGGCTGTCGAATATATTATTAACTTTTCAAAATCAAATCGGATATAAATTTTGCAAAAAATATAATTTTTGCTTATAATTCTAATGTAATATAAAGGAATAAAAATGAATTCAGTAGTAGTAGTAGGACGTGCGGGGCAAGACCCCGATGTTAAATATTTTGAATCCGGCAAAGTAAAAACAACATTTTCCGTTGCGGTTTCAAGATGGGATTATAAAAGTAAATCGGAAGTTACTGATTGGTTTAATATAGAATTATGGGATAAATCTGCCGAGGTAGCAGGTGAATTTGTAAAAAAAGGACGTCAGGTATGCATAGACGGTCGTTTGGTTTCAAATAAGTGGACGGGACAAGACGGCGAACAAAAAGAAAGATTTGTAATTCGTGCAAATTCATTAAGGTTATTAGGCAGCAAGAGTGATAATCAATAAAAATTATGGGCAATTCAAATTATATAGCTATAGTTGCGGATGATTTAACGGGTGCAAACGATACATCACTGCAATTTTATTTGAACGGCTGTAAAACGCAGGTTTCGTTCGGTGAAGATATATCAATAGATGAAAACTTAAAGACTGAAGTCTTTGCAATGTCAACCGAAACAAGAAATATTGATGCGGAACTTGCGGGTCAAAAAATACAAAAAGCAGCCGATGAAATACTTAACAAATACGGTTTTGAGCATATATATAAAAAAATAGACTCTGTATTAAGGGGAAATATTGCAGTTGAAACGTTAACTTTGATTGAACGTTTGAAAATTGATGCAGCGGTTATATGTCCGGCATTTCCGAGTGAAGGACGCACCACAATAGGTGGATTTCAACTTGTAAAAGGTATTCCTTTACAACGTACGGAAGTTTCAAGAGATCCGGCTTTCCCCATTACGGAATCAAACATATTAAATATTTTAAAAAATCAAATTCCACCCCAAAATCACGATATAGTTGATTTAATCAGTCTTGATGTTGTTATGAAAGGGGCAGGGCCTATTGTTACAAAACTGAATGACTTGATTTCAAAAGGTAAAAAGCTCATAGTTTGTGATGCCGTTTCAACGACGGATTTGGAACAAATTGCTTTGGCTGTTACAAAAAGCAGTTACAATATACTTCCGGTGGGTTCTGCGGGAGCTGCTCAGGCTATTAGTAAAATTTGGCATCCGTTTTCGGGCGAAGAAAATAAAACTACCGCTGAAATTCCTAAATTACCTAAACTTATCATTTCGGGAAGTGCGACGGATTTAACCGCATGCCAGATAAAAAGATTAAAAGAAAATGATAATATAGAAAATACGTACTTTATAGATATGAAACCTCAGAATATATTTCTGAATGATTATGAAGAAATTGCGGGAAGGATAATCAATAATCTTGTAAAAGAAAATACGGTAATATTGCATTCAAGTTCTTTAACTGAGAATACCGAGGAATTGACTTCGTTATTATTGGAGCATGAAATTACCAAAGATATATTTATTTCCAAAATATGTGATTTTTTGGCTGCGGTTACAAGAACAGTTATAGGTCAGAAGGAAGCAATTTTAATAACGATAGGTGGAGAAACCTCGTATAAGTGCTGCCACGCTATCGGAACAAAAAATTTGCAGATTATAGATACCGTAGCACCCGCAATTCCTTTGGGAATTGACAGAAAAGGTCAATATATTGTCACAAAATCGGGAAATTTGGGTTCTCAAAATACTTTGGTTGATATAGTAAGATATTTTGAACAGGATAAATAATGAAAAAAATTGCGGTTACATTTGGCGACCCTAACGGAATTTCGCCTGAAATTACAATAAAAGCTTTAAACTTTTTGGACTTACCGAAAGATAAAGTAATTCTTGTTACAAACCTTAATATATTGAACTATTACAAAGAAAAATTTAATCTTTCGCTTGAAAAAGATTATAAAATAATGGAAATTCCGTTTCAAAAGGAATACATGGCTCCGGGAAAAGAAACGGAAGAAGCCGGCGAGTTTGCATTTCGTTCAATAGTTGCAGCATGTAATTTAGCGATAAATAAACAAATAGAAGCAATAGTTACGGCTCCAGTATCAAAAAACGCAATGAAAATGGCAGGGCATAATTATTCGGGTCAGACGGAAATACTTGAGCAATATATTGCACATTCGAACCAAAAAGCCGAAATGCTTTTTATATGCGAGAATTTTTCCGTATTTTTGCTTACAAGACATATTGCACTTAAAGATGTTTCAAAATATATAAAAAAAGATATTATTATTGAAAAAGTTGAAAGATTATATGCTGCTTTGACTTTTCAATTAAAAATAACAAACCCTAAAATTGCAATATGTGCATTAAACCCGCATGCCGGCGAAAATGGAATGTTCGGCGATGAGGAGCAGAAAGAAATTATTCCGGCGATAAAGGAGTTAAGACAAAAAGGAATAAATATAGAAGGTCCGTTTGGTGCTGACGGGCTGTTTACAAAGTGTGCATTTAATGAATGCAATTATGATTGTTATATAACGATGTATCACGATCAGGGATTAATCCCTGTGAAAATGCTTAATCGGGATAATTGCGTAAATACTACAATAGGGCTTGATATATTAAGAACGTCACCTGCACACGGCACGGCATTTGATATAGCGGGTAAAAATATTGCGGAAGCAAACAGTATGATTAACGCAATAGAGTTTGCGGCGAAGTAAGAAAGAGATATAAAAATCTGAGGATTATAGAGTTGTTTGATATATTTTTGAAAGAAACTTCACATAGATGTTTAGCCACTGCAAAAACGGGAATATTAATTAATAGAATGTTACACTCACAATATATGGAGAAATAATGTAATGGCCGAAAATTCGCAGCTAAATGAACTTGAACAATCTTTAATAAATTTTTTATATTCAAAAAAAGAAATTGAAACAATGGTACCAGGTGGTTCAAGACGTGTACGGTCATTAATGTTTAATATTAAAGAAGTTAATACAAAAGCTTGTTTTACCGTTCAAATAGGGATGATGGAAGCTGTATTCAATACGAATACGGGCTTGAAAGAAAAAGGAAACATATACGGATTGGAAAGATACATAAGAGATTGGTTTGAAAGACCCAGTATTACAATGGCAATTAAACAGTTTGTTAAAGCAAATTTGGAAAGATCAAAATAAAAGCCTTGACTTATATACGCCATTCACTTGTAATATAAATGTTATGGAGAATTTATCTTTAACTTCAAACATTTTAAAAAGTTTAGAAACAAGTTCATCGCTCGGGATGTTTGCAAGAGATACAATAGGGTGTCTCGGGTCGAAGATTGCCGTTTCGAGAAGTAAGGACGAAGCAAAAGAAATAACATTTGCGGAGCTTAGCGAATCTGCTTTGTTTTATTTTTCCGCACCTTTGGTTGCAAAATATACATCGGATAAATTTGCGAAAGCTTACGGGATAAGCAAAAACGATATAAAAGAACCTCTAAATAAGATAAAAGGTCTTTCGAAAGAAAAGCTCAAAAATATTAAATCGGCAAAATTCGGCA
>CANPYW010000044.1 GCA_947588745.1 Candidatus Gastranaerophilales bacterium | reverse complement strand
CGGCAGAGCAAGGCACTGTTTGAACGTAGTGAGTTTGCCTTGCCTTTTATTTCAGTCTTAAAATTTACTTTCGGCTAAATCTTGTATCTCCGCTCCAAAAGCCTAAAGGCTTTTTGCACTCCGACCGATTTACGCCTTCTCGGGTTCGCTCGGCTTTCGCCTCGACTCCACCCTACGTAAATTTTATTTGAACGGAATGATTTTTTATTATTTTTTATTCCCAAATTTTTAAGAATAACAAAAAAAATTGAAATCAATTGCGGAGTGTAGTTAAAATTGTTTACCAAAACGACTGTGAAGCGTGCGTGTTTTAGCACGCTTTTAGTTGAGGTTAACAATTTACTATACGCAGCATCTTGATTGAGATTTATTTTGTTATTCGTTTTGCTTAAAAAATATTTAATTAAAAAATAAAAAAAATAATAAAATATTATAAAGTTCAAATAAAAATTAAATTTCAATCCTTATACCCATAAGTTTATAAGCCAAATTTGCTTAGTAAATTTACAATAAGAATTTCCATTACCTTTAAAATTATATATGCAATTAAAGGTGATACATCAATAACCCCTCCGATTGGCGGAACTATTGAACGAAATGGCTTCATTATTTTATAATATGCTTTTAATAATGTTGCAATAGGCTCTTTATTTTGGTCAAATATCGGTATCCAACTCAGAATTACAACTACAAATATGATTAAATAAATACAATTAAAAGCAATTTGTACCAGATAAGAAATCATTTTATTATCCTTTTATGATGTATGTGATGTGTTATAACAT
The DNA here is from genome assembly GCA_947588745.1 of Candidatus Gastranaerophilales bacterium. Classification (GTDB taxonomy): domain Bacteria; phylum Cyanobacteriota; class Vampirovibrionia; order Gastranaerophilales; family Gastranaerophilaceae; genus Avigastranaerophilus. Next base: position 8,667 of record CANPYW010000044.1, on the reverse strand, counting down.
TCACAATGTTCTCTTTCAACAGGAATGTTCTCTATTATTGAGATTAATAAACTTTTTAATCTTGTTATATTAGATTTGAATACATTCATAACTTCCTGGTGAGTAACAGGTGGAACATCACCGACTAAACCTGCATCATAATCAGTAATCAACGCAATAGTTACCGGACACATATCAAGCTCTTTTACAAGATGTACTTCCGGATATTGGCTCATATTAATAACTTCCCAGCCTTGGTTGGTAAAAAATTTAGACTCCGATTTTGTTGTAAATCTTGGCCCGTTTATTACAACAACCGTACCTGTTTCATGAACCGTTATTCCTAATTTTTTTGCCTGTTCAATTGCAATTTGTCTTAATTCCGGACAATATGGGTCAGCTGCACTCGGATGAACACATTTCGGCCCTTCAAAAAATGTGTTTTTTCTTCCGTCCGTCCAATCGACAAATTGGTCACATATTACAAAATCTCCGGGTTTTACGTGCTTTTGCAAACTCCCTGCCGCACAAGGAGAAATTACTCTTGTAACACCTAATGATTTTAATGCCCATACATTTGCTCTGTAATTGACTAAATGAGGTAAAAATCTATGATCACGCCCATGCCTTGGAATAAATGCAACTTTTTTCCCTGAAACTTCTCCTATTGTTATTGTATCGGATGTTTCTCCATAAGGAGTATCAATAGTAACTTCTTGAAATGGTTTACCTGAATTTTCAAAAAAGCTGTAAAATCCGCTTCCACCTATAATTCCAATTTGAGCATTCATTTCTTCTTTCATATACTTCTCCTTGTTTCTCTCTTTTATTATTCTTAACACAGATATAATTATGAAACAAGGATAAAAAAAGAACCTTAACAAGGTTCTTTTTTTGTTTATAAATTTGTTTCTAATATTTCTGAGTTGACATTTGAAGTGAATTTTCAATAAGTTCATTTTCATAAGCTGTATCTGCACTATCAGGTACATCAACTTTACCATCATAACGTACTCTGATTTTCAAACCTTTTTCAGCCGTACCACGAACTCTGCCGATATTTCTAAGTTCTCCGGATGTTAAACTACGGTCTACATAAATTGTTTTTGTATCGGCATTAAATTTGCCTTCCAAGCCCCAATACCTAATACCATCGGTAGTGATAAAGTTAGGATGTTCATAAGATGAAGTACTTACACAATCTACTTTACCAGCTGTATTTAACGTTTCTGCCATTTGCTTACAGAAATAACCATCCACATTTACGGACGCGTCTTTCCAATATGCGGCTGCATTAGCTGCATAATTATATTCTAAAGAATCCATTGCGTTGGACATAGCAGCCTGCATGGTATATAACGCTTTTTTATAACTAACCTTATCTTTATCCGGTTTTACATTATTTATAACCGGAATTAATATCGCCGCCAATACTGCGATAATTGCTAAAGTAACCAATGCTTCAGATAATGTAAATGCTTTTTTCATTTATTTTTCCTTCTGTTTGCACCATCTTTTATAAAACATACTACATATATAATACCACATTTTATAAAAAATAACTCTCTTTATGTTAAATATTATAACATAATAAAAAATTTTTTCATCAATATTTTTTATTATTATTTTCAATATTTAATATATATTATCCGAAATTACTTTAGGAACTTGCCTATCCAGTGCATTCGGTAATATGTAATTTCTGTTTAATTTTTCGTCATCAACCATAGAGGCTAATGCAATTGCACAGTTTAGTTTTATCTGATTTGTAATTTTCTTTGCATTGTGTTTTAAAATCCCGTTAAATAGTCCCGGAAAAACCAGTGAATTATTGATTTGATTTGGGAAATCACTTCTTCCTGAAGCTGAAATATATGCACCATATTCACAGGCTTTATCAGGTAGGATTTCTGGTGTCGGATTAGCTAATGCAAATACAATCGGTTTCGTATTCATTGATTTTACCATGCTTTCCGTCACAATATTAGGTGCTGATAATCCGATAAAAACATCAGCTCCTTTCATGGCTTCTTCCAACGGAAGTTTAAAGCATGACTTATTTGTATAATTTGAAATTTCGTCGTGTGCAAAATTATTTTGTTTTCTGCCTTTATATACGGCACCGTCAACATCATACATAATAATATTTTCAGCTCCTGCGGCTAAGATAAGTTTACATACTGCAATAGCTGCCGCACCTGCACCTGAAAATACTATTTTTACGTTTTCAATTTCCTTTTCCGCCAAATGAAGCGCATTTAATAATGCCGCAAGTACAACTATTGCCGTACCGTGCTGGTCGTCATGGAAAACGGGAATTGAGGCTTTTTCGATTAATTTATTTTCAACCTCGAAACACCTCGGTGCTTTTATATCTTCCAAATTTATTCCCGAAAAAGAGTTTTGTAAAAGTAAAACAGTTTTAATTATCTCCTCCGGATTTTGAGTTTTAAGGCATAAAGGCATTGCACTCACATTGCCTAAATCGGAGAATAATACCGATTTGCCCTCCATAACCGGTAATGCTGCATATCCCCCTATATCCCCCAGACCTAAAACAGCACTTCCGTCAGATACTATACCGACAGGTTTCTGGTGTTTTTTTGCCGTTAATCTGGTTTCAATTACACCACTTGCCATTTTTCTTAGTTCAAGTGATTTTTCATTTATTGTTCCGTTTAATTTATCATAGTTAAACATAAATAAATTTTTTGAAACACATAGAAAAAATTCTTTTAAATTATCGGTTTTTCCTTTCAGAACAGGAATAGAAACCGAAAATTCAATGTCTTTAACATAATCTTCAATCAAACTTAAGTCAATTGCACAAAAAGAAGGTTCTATGTTATCAACCACCAGTTTTATACTATTGCTTTCTTTTTCTGATATTTCTAAAGGATATGCATCTATCTGTAACGATGATTTTAAAAATATTGCCCTTTCTAATGATTTATTATAATCAAATGAAATTACGGCAACCGAATTTTCTCTGTTTGTATATTCAAAAGATAATTCAACATCATCTTTTATTTTTAAGCAAGATGCGGCAACCCCAGGCGTATAGACTATTGCCAGTGCATTTTTATCTTTTACTTCTACTTTTGAAACTATCTCTATTCCCTGATATTTTTCCATTATTTTCTTACTTTGTTTTCTTTGCCTTCAGTTAAACGTTTAATGTTATCTTTGTGCCTTAATATGACCAAAATTGCACTTATTGAAGCATACCAGATATAATAAATATTTGAGTTGAATGCATTCATTAATATTGGTGCAAGTGCCATTGCAACTATCGAACCTAATGAAACATATTTTGTAAAATATGTTAATATGCCCCAAATAATAGCTGTAATTGTACCTACCGGCCATGATAGAGCTAATAATGTTCCAACACTGGTAGCAACGGATTTTCCTCCTGTAAAATTAAGAAATATGGATTTACTATGTCCGATAATAACCATAGTTGCAGCTATAACGGGAGATAATCCATAACAAGAGAAAAAATTGAAATATTTTATGGTGATAAGAACAGGAATTGCTCCTTTTAATGCATCTAAAAGCATTACAATAAAGAACCACTTAGCCCCCATAATTCTTTTTACATTGGTAGCTCCTGTTGAACCGGAACCAACTTTTCTTATATCAATTTTTTTTAATGACTTAACAATTAAATACCCTGTGGGAATTGAACCGATTATGTATGCAGATAAAGCAATTAAAAATAATTTACCTATAAGTATTTTGTACATTATAAAAAATGAATCTATATTTAATAAAAAATTTATTACAGAATCTTTAATACTTATGAATACAGACATTATTTCTTTTCTCCTTTTTCTTTTGCTGATATTTTTATAGGAGTACCCTTAAATCCGAACGCTTCACGCAATTTATTTTCAAGATACTTAACATAATTGTCTTTTAAAAAGTCTTCGTTGTTTATAAATAAAACAAATGTCGGAGGATTGGTGCTTACCTGAGTCGAATAAAATAGTTTTAAACGCTTTCCTCTTATACTTGCGGGCGGGTTCATCGAAACCGCATCCAAAATCACTTTATTTAAAAGACTTGTTGTAATTCGTTTTGAAGCTTCCTCGTATACTTCTTTTGAAAGTTTATAAATGCTCACTATTCTTTGTTTTGTTTTTGCACTTATAAAAATTTTAGGAACATAATTTAAAAAAGGCATTTCTGTATCGATTTCTTTTTCAAATTTATTTACCGTATTTGATTGTTTGTCTTCAATTAAATCCCACTTATTAACGGCAAGCACCATGGCTTTCCCCGCTTCAATAATAGTACCTGCAATTTTTTTATCCTGGTCTGAAATACCTTCTAAAGCATCCACAACAAGAACTGCAACATCACAATTTCTTATGGCTCTTATGGAACGGTCTACGGCAAATTTTTCAATACCCCAATCTACTTTCGATTTTTTTCTGATTCCTGCCGTATCAACAAGAATAAATTCTTCACCTTCGTATTTAACAATTGAGTCTATTGCATCTCTTGTAGTGCCTGAAATATCTGATACAATAACACGTTCTTTGTTTAAAAGAGCATTAACTATAGATGATTTACCTACATTCGGTTTCCCGACAATTGCAATTCTGATATTTTCCGGCTTTTCTTCTTCGTTAATATGCTCAAAATCTTTAGTAACCGCTTCAAGTAAATCGCCTACCCCGCCCGAGCCGTGAAGTGCCGATATTGCGACGGGTTCACCTATTGAAAGAGCATAAAACTCACTTGTGTTTATAAATTTATTGGGAGAATCCAGTTTATTAACTGCAAGAAAAATTTCTTTTCCGCTTCTTCTTAAAATATTTGCTATATCATAATCGATAGGGTTCAGCCCTTCATTACCGTCTACAATAAAAATGATTTTATCTGCTTCCTCGCACGCAATTTTTGCCTGAGTAAAGATATTCAGCATAATTTCATCTTCATCTCCGGGAATAATTCCGCCTGTATCAATAACGGTAAACTCTTTTCCCATCCATTCGACATCAAAATATATTCTATCTCTGGTAACTCCTGCTTTATCGTCAACAATGGAATGCCTTGCCCCTAAAAGCCTGTTAACAAATGTTGATTTCCCGACATTCGGACGTCCAACGACTGCTACTATGGGTCTATTTGCCACTATAATTTTCCTTATTTAAAAATACAAATTAATTTTATTACAAATAAACTATCTGTAAAAGAATTTAAAAGAATATGTCACATATTGAAAAAATTTTATATTTAAGTTATTATGAACAAGAGTAATGCGAAAGCCGAAGTGGCGAAATTGGTAGACGCATCAGACTCAAAATCTGACGCAGCTCACCCTGCGTGTCGGTTCAAGTCCGACCTTCGGTACCAATAAAAAAGACATCTTTAGGTGTCTTTTTTTGTTGAAAAAATTGTATTTGTCCTGCATTCGGAATATTTTAATAATTATGTATATTTAAAGTCCGTTTTGAGTCGGAAGTTTTGTAATATTAACTTGGCATATTGGTCTAATAACACTAACACATAGCAAGTCGGAAATCGTTTGATTATCCATATTTCAAAACGGTCGAATTGGACTTTTTTGGTTTAAAACGTAGCAAAACTTTTTGATATTTCTATAATTATCGACAAGAGCTAAATTTGTAAAGTCCTATTTGAACAAAAAATTAATATTATTATATCTCTATTTTTTCAAACAAATCCAGTGCTGATTTTAAATTTTCTTTTATCTCATTCGCCAAAATATTAGATTCGGGGATATTTTCCAAATCATCCAAACTTTTATCTTTAATCCAAGTTATATCAAGATTTGTTTTATCTCGTTTTATAATGTCATCATAAGTATATTTTCGCCATCTGCCGTCAGGAGTTTCCTTTGACCATGTTTCTTGTCTTTTTGCAACATCATTTGCACTATAACACTTTATAAAGTCTTTTAAATGCTCATCGTTTAAAGAATTTGTAACAAGAGTTAAATTAATATTCGTCCTAAAATCATAAACCCATACATCATTTGTCCTGTGTCCATTTTCGATTGGCGGGAATTTATCAAAGAAAAGTACGTTTGCTTTTACTCCCTGTGCATAAAATATTCCGGTCGGAAGTCTTAAGATTGTATGTAAGTTAAATTGATTTAACAATCTTTTGCGGACTTTTTCGCCTGCTCCTCCCTCAAACAAAACATTATCAGGAACAACAACGGCAGCTCTGCCCGAAGTTTTTAAGACTGTCATAATATGTTGTAAAAAGTTTATTTGTTTATTTGATGTTGTTGCGATAAAATCTTCACGCTGATAATCTTCTTTTTCTGTGGTTATAGTTCCGTCTTCACCCATAATTTTTGTTGCGGATTTTTTACCGAATGGCGGATTGGTTAAAACCATATCATAACGAATATCCCCTGCTTTCATTAAAGAATCGCAATGTTTGATGGGGCATTCCGTTCCTCCGATACCATGCAAGTATAGGTTCATGGCACAAAGACTGACGACCAAAGAAGTGTTATCGTTACCAAAAATTCGTTCTTCTTTTAAAGCTCTGATTTGCTTTTTATCGGTTGTTTGTTGTTTCATATAATCATAAGCCGCAAGCAAAAAACCGCCCGTACCGCAAGCAGGGTCTAGAATTGTCATATCAGGCGTAGGACGCATAACTTCCACTATTGCTTTAATTAAAGGTCTTGGGGTAAAATATTGCCCCGCACCGCCTTTTGTTTCGTTTGCGTTCTTTTGTAATAAGCCTTCATATATTGCACCTTTTACGTCAATATCAAGTCCAATCCATGTTTCACCGTCAATTAAAGAAAATAAACGTTTTAGTTTTGCAGGTTCATCAATCTTATTTTGAGCCTTAGTATAAATCGCTCCGATTATACCGCTTTGTTTTGATAAATCGTTTAATGCTTTTGAGTACCTTTCTTCAAGTTCTGTTCCGTCTAACTTCATTAATGTTTTCCATTTATATTCATTCGGGATTAAAGACGGCTGATTAAGGTTATCCGAATATTCCTGATCCATTTTTAAGAAAAGCATATAAGTGATTTGAGCGACATAATCGGTATATGCTACCCCTGCATCTTTTAATATCGTTGCGTAATTCCAAACTTTTGTAACTAGATTATTTTCTGTCATTTATTTTTCTTTCTTGTTTTATTCTTTCCAATAATTTTGAGGCGGGTTCGTCGGTGGGGTCTTGAGGTACAAGCCTGCCTTCAAATGCTTTTTTTAAGATTGATTGTTTAAGTTGTTTTGCTTTTTCAAGGTTATCATCCACAATTTTTTCAATCTCATCTGCAATCTTAAACCGTTTTTCGATTTCTTCAACGATTTTTTGTTGTTCATTTATACAACAATTTTTTATCTTGAAATTTTTAATTGATTGTATTCCTATATTAGCCTGTGTTGTTTGTCTTATACTTTTTTGGATTTGATATTTTATTTGTGGAGATAATAAATAATAATACAAATACTTACTATATGTTTTATTTGCTAAAGTTTTTATAATAGCACAAGAATATGAAACTAAGAATTTTTCATTTGTATCAACATATCTAAGAACTCCAATTGTTCCATATCTAGGGAAAATAATATCATTTTTTTCAGGATATATTTTTTTTGATAAAAATTTATAATCTTCAAATGAGATTTTTTTAGCATTATGGAAATCAATACCATTATTTCCATAAAAATCTTTTGGTGAAATATACGGAATACCATGTTTAACTTCTTTAGGCATTTTATGATCAACATCACCTACCATTTTTGTAACATTATCTAATGTTGTTTCTTCCCATTCAGTTATTTTGTATAATTTCCCCTCAAATGCTGATTTTAAGACGGATTGGCGGTATTGTTTTATTTGCTCTTTAGTTTTAGATAAATATTCAATCCCTTTATCAATATTCTCAAATTCCTTCTCTATCTTCTCCACAATCCTCTTTTGTTCGTTTAAAGGGGGAAGAAGAAAAGGAGCTTGAGAAAAGGTATTCTTGTTTAATATAGTAACTGTTGTTGCGGAAGAATTTGTACTCATCCAATGTTTTATCTTGTCTATATAGTAATATACATATTTAGAGCTAATATATTTATTAGGTAAAATTGCGTTAATTTGTTGATTGCAACTGCCGTTGCAAGGTAGAATAGCCTTTTTACCTAAATTACCAATACAAGAAATAAGTATTGTGTTTTCAGGCAGGAAAGGAGCATTATTAAAACCTATTTCCGTTAGAGAGTCCTCGCTTGAGGATATAAAAATTTCTTTATCTAAATCTCCCGGTTTTACAAAGGGAATACTTCCTCCAAAATATTCGGGGTGCTTTTTGGAAGGTGTTTTCCCCGTAACAATATCAAATACATCTTTCAATTCACACTCAACCCAACCTTGAGGAAGTTTTGACATCTACATTCCTCCTGCCAAGTGTTTTATATTAGTTTTCTTTATAAATTCATAATCCGGTTTCATATTTGTATTCTTTCTATCCATTTATTAAAAATTAATAACTTATGTTGAAAATTAATAATTTTTATGTTAAAATGGTTATGTATAACCTTGAGTTTCTTCCTGCTTCGGCATAGTGCTCAAGGTTTTTTGCTTTATTATTTTCAATATATTTGAAAATTCTTTAATTATTTTTCCAATAACATCAATAAAATCATCTGTATCTTTTAATATTTGGGAATTATCTTGAGGCAA
>CANPYW010000043.1 GCA_947588745.1 Candidatus Gastranaerophilales bacterium | reverse complement strand
GGATAAAAAATTTTAATTGCACTCCATAATGGATTTCAATTTAATTTTTATTTTCCTTAATTTGATAAATTGAAAGATTATTTTTTTACACTGATTTTTTTATTTTTCTTAATTTAAAGTTATTTTTTATCAAATTCCGCTAAGTTTTGAAATTTTCATTTCGAATAAATCTTCTAAATCAATTCCGTTTAAAATTTCGTTAATAAGTGTATTTGTTGATATACTTTTTCCTTTAAATTTTCTTATTAAACCTAAAATTTTTACATCACTGTATTTTTCAATAATTTCAGGAAATGATTTTATTGCAATGTTATCAGAATATACGGGAAATTTATTTATGACAACCCCAAGTATATCTAATTTTAGTAACTTTGCCGTATTAAGTTCATTTAAGTATGCACTGATACTTGTAGTTGGTGTAATTACAAAAAGAATAGGAAGATTAAGTTTTAGTGCTATATTATAAGAAAAAATTTTATTTTGTATGGGAGTCATAAGACCGCCTGTTGATTCAACAAGGAGTATATCTGTCTTTTGTGATAATTTCAGATAATCATTTTGAATATTTTCAATATTTATATTTTTATATTCTGCAATACTGCCGACTAGCGGAATTGCGTTTGTTTTCAGCATATAGGTAGAGTGGGTTTTAATATATTCATCAACCATTTTAACAAAATTCAAATCCGGCGATAGTAAATATTTCCCTTTATCTATTGCTCCTGTTTGAATAGGTTTGTAAATGCCTGTTTTATAGCCCAAAGATTGCATAACGGCGGCAAGACCTGCCGCTATCATAGTTTTTCCGCTTCCATTCTCAATACTTGAAATAATGATATTCATAGTATTATTATATCAAAGTTTATTTTTTTTTACAGAGATAAAGTCTTTTAATTTTGACATTTTGAAATTTGTTATGTATATATAAAATTAAAAGGAAAGTTTATGAATATAAAAAATATTTTAAAAATAATAGTACTTGTTTTTGTTGTTTTTTTATCAACGGTAAAATGTTTTCCTTCTGAACAAGAAACTGAAAATATTGAGAAATTACGTCATGGTACTTTTGTAAAAGTTATTCCTCGTGAAGAATATTCTACCCTGACCGCAGATATAGAAGACGAAGTTACATTTATTAATATGCAAGATATGTATGTGTATGAAACTAATGCGATACCATCCGGTACAATATTTTACGGTGAAATAGAAGATGTTAAAGAGCCTGTCCAGGGGCGTGATGCTTCATTAAAAATATTAATAAATAAAATGATAACTCCGGATAAAAAAGTGTATAAAATAAAAGCACACATTTATAGTGAAAATGATAATTATATCGGCGGTAATCAAACGGCAAGTATTTATTATCATAAAGTTCCTCATTATATACAGGGGTTTAAGCCTATTTTGAAAGTTGCTCCGCTTAATGTTTATGAACAAGGGCGTCATACTATTATAAAACCCGGACAGGAAATGTTTTTGATAATCGAAGATGACATTATTTTAAAATGAACTTATATATAATTTGCTCGTTTAACTATTAGGGGATTATAATATTATTAATGTAAGGAGAGTTTATGAAAAATAAAGCATTGTATATATTTATATTTGCATTAATATTTACATCGTGTTCTGCATTTGCACAAACGGAATATCCTCTTATTGAGGCTCCGGTTATAGAGTATCCTCTTGCAACGAATACTCATAATGTGCAGGATTATGATGCTGATAAACTAAAGGGTAGTGTTGTCATGGTTCCAGCTAATACTACATTCCCCGCAGTCTTAACAAACGGTGTTATTTCTTCCGAAAGTTTAAAAACCGGTGATAGTGTATCATTTTATATGAATTCCGATTTCTATTACGGTAATAATTTAATTGCTCCGGAAGGAAGCAAAGTGGTAGGATCTGTTGTAAAGGTCAAAAAAGGTAAATATGCAAGTATTGACGGACTTGTTAAAATTAGATTCTCTAATATAGTTACTCCGTCGGGACAGGTAATTCCTATATCTGCAAGTATTCAGACGGAAGACGGTTCAGGTGTTTTAAAAGCAGGAACTTTTCAAGAAGCAATCGCTTCATACACAAAGGATGCTGTATTTAATGTAGGTTCTGGTGCTATATTAGGTACAATTGGAGGTGCTATAGGCGGTGATGTGGGTAACGGCACTATTGCCGGAACTGCAATTGGCGGTGCTGTTGCTTTAATTAAAATCTTATCAGAAAAAGGGGATGATGTTTTTATTCCCCAAAATTCACAAATGAATATTATTTTAGACCAGCCGATTACTTTCTCATCTAATAATCCATATTAGATAGTAAACAGGCTATTTGTTTTATTATCTGTTTTTTGTTAGAATAACAGGTAAATGGGAATTTAGGGATGTCAGTTATAAAAAACGATTTAAATAAAAATTCAACAGAGAAAAATAAAAACTCAACAGTTTATGAAATTCCTGCCGTTATCAGGGATGAAAAAAATGTGCTTACTTTTGAAACAGCGGTAATAATTTCTATATTCATACATATTTTATTATTCTCGGCTATATTACTTATTTCATTTGTATGTAAATTATTGGGTATAAATCTAGACTTGTTTAAAAAACCCGATTTAAAACCGAAAGATATTGAATTTGTGCTTGTAGAAAAAGAAGCACCGCCTATTGATAAAAATACCAAAAACAGAGCGGATAAGAATTCTCGTGCGGGCGGAAAAAATGATCCGAAACGTCCTGTTTCATTGCCGAAAGAGTCTGCACCAAAGTCGCCGGCTAAAAAACCGACACCTCCGGCTCCGAAGAAAACTGAACCTGCAAAACAACAGCCGAAAAAAACTGTTCAGCAACCTCAGCCGCAGGCTAAACCTCAAAAACAAGTTACTCCGCAGCCTCAACAACCTGCACCACAACCGGCAAAGCCTGCACCAAAACCTGCCGCACCACGTCCTGTGGCAAATCCATCCACTCCAAAACCGACTGTAAAACCGTCGTCTAATTTTAATATACCAATACCAAAATCATCAATTCCAAGTATGCAACCGTCGAGTTCACCGGTTACATCAGCACCAAAAGCTTCTTCGGGTGAAGGAGTTTCGGGTGGTTCAGGCAGTGCAAAGCCGTCACCGAGTTTTTCACCTACAGTATCATCTAAAGGCGGGGCCGGCGGAAACGGTATAGGACAAGGCGGAGGCGGAAGATTTAGCAACGGTACAGGGTCTTCTTCTCATGGAAATGTCGGAAATCCATCACCCGGAAATCCTAAGGGTGCTCCGGGAATTGATGCGATAAAAGAGCCTGATTTTGGACCTTATATGAAAGAACTTCAAAGAAGAATTAAAATGAATTGGGATCCTCCAAAGGGTGATCAGAGCAAACGTGTTATTTTATTATTCTCGATTGCACGTGACGGAAGATTGTTAAATGTTTCCGTTCATCGCTCGTCCGGTTTACCCGCCGCAGATAAAGCGGCAATAGATGCAGTAAAATTAACCGCTCCTTTCAGACCTCTGCCGGCAGAATTCAAAGGAAACAGTGTTGATATTCAATTTACATTTGATTATAACGTATTTGGAGTATCGGGATAAAGTATTATTATTAGTAAAAGAGGAAAATAAATTATGGAATTATTATTACATTCAATTAAAATGGACTGGCCTGTATTATTGCCTATTCTGTTTTGTGCAATTTTAACAATTGCCGCTGCTATTAACAGATTTAGTTTTTATAATAAAAACAAACGTGATGTTGTTAAATTTATTCGTGCGTTAAAAAATGAATTGGTTAATAACAGGCTGGATGCGGCAAAAAGCTTAAGTATTCAATTGGGCGGCGTAATCGGTGAAGTTGCGGAAGAAGCGGTCAGAATTTTCTCTGAGCAGCAGGCAGGATTTTCACGTTCGTTTGATATATCCGCCAATTTGGCAACAAGAAAACTTGAAAAATATTTGACGATTTTAGGTACTGTGGGCGGTGTTTGTCCTTTCCTGGGCTTGTTTGGTACCGTTGTCAGAATTCTTTATACCTTTCAGGATTTGGCAATGCAGGGAAATCAATCTACCGCTGTTGCAATGGGTATAGGTTCCGCATTGATTGCTACCGCTTTTGGTTTAGGTGTTGCTATTATTGCGGTTGTTTTATACAATTTATTCCAATCTACGGTAAAAAGATATGAAGATGACTTTCAGCTTATTAAATTATTGTTCTTAAGCTTTACGGATTCCGATGAAAAAGTACAGTCAAAAGCATTAGTATAGGAAGAAAAAATGGCATTTTCAAGTTCTGACGATAAAAAAACTCTGTTTACGGAGATAAATATCACTCCTTTAACCGATATCTTTTTGGTTTTGCTTATCATAATGATGGTAATTGCACCGTCTTTTCAGTCTGTTGATACAGATATTAACATTCCCGAAATTAACAGCGGTATTTCTATTGAGCAAAAAAATGCGGAAATTGCGGTCAGCAAGCAAGGTCAATATTATATTAACGGCAAACCGATATCATCAGATAAACTTGTGAGTGAACTGGTCGCACTTAAACCGAATATTCAAAAAGCAGAGGTTGTTGTTAAAGCCGATACTCAAACAAAGAGCAGCGAAATTCAGTATATTATGAAAGCTGCACAGGAAGCGGAATATACTAAACTGATACTTGCCGGTGAACCTTTATCCAAAAAAGAGCAACGCAAGCTTGAAAATAATTCTTCAAATTTTTCAAAACCGGATATTGAAGAACAAAAGACCTCAGTTCCTGAAACAAATTGGGATGAATAAGGATTTAATTATGGCGGAAAGAAAAACTTTTAATGAAATTAATATTACTCCTTTAACGGATATTTTCCTCGTTTTACTTATAATTATGATGGTTATTGCACCTTTATTGGATCAACAGGGCTTAAATCTTGCAGTACCTAATCTTGTCGAAGTTCAAGATGAAATTAAAGATTCAAAGCTTATAAAAATTGTTGTTACTGATGATGACAGATATATGTTAGATGATGTTGAAATTCCGGTAAGTGATTTAGGCAATATAGTAGCGGAACAGGCAGAAATTAATCCTGACGGTTTATTAATTATGACTCAAAATAATGCTACGCATGGTGCTGTAGTCAAACTTATGGATATTGCAAGAAATAACGGTGTAACCAACATTTCGTTAACCGAATATTAATAATTTAATTTTCTTTTTTTAACAAAACAACTGTGTGTACGGCTATAGCTTTTTTCTCACCGACGGCATCAAGTTCTTCCATTGTTTTGGCTTTGACCGAAATTTGAGTTTTTTCTATTCCCAATAATTTAGCAAGATTTTCGGTTATAAGCGGTATATAAGGCTTCATTTTCGGGCTTTGAGCTAAAATTGTGTTATCCAGATTATTTATGGTATAACCTTGTTCTTTTATAAGCACATTTGCTTCTTTTAGAAGTATTGTACTGTCTATGTCTTTATACTTCTCATCATTATCCGGAAAATGAGTTCCTATATCGCCAAGTGCAAGTGCTCCGAACATTGCATCAATAATTGAATGTATTAAGGCATCAGCATCGGAATGGCCTAAAAGACCTTTGTCGTTTTTTATTTCAATGCCGCCCAAAATCAGTTTTCTGCCGTCCGTAAGCTTATGAATATCAAACCCTTGCCCTATTCTGTACATTTATTTCCCCCACACAAATTTATCTATTGCTTTTACAAATCCGTTTTCCGAAACTGTATCGGTAATATAATCCGCTTTGGATTTTATCTCGCTTGTGCCGTTACCCATTGCAACGCCAATTCCCGCTGTTTCCACCATTTCAATATCATTATTTTGGTCGCCGATTGCAAGCACTTCATCTGTTTTTATTCCGTATTTTTTTGCAAGAATTTTTATTGCATTTCCTTTAGTTGCCTCTTTATTTGCAATCTCACAAAAATAATCAAACGATTTTACTACGTATATTTCGGGAAATTTGTTTTTTAATTCAATTATTAAATTATCAATAAACTTTGTGTCATACTTTATGGCCAGTAATTTATTTAACTTTGTAAAATCCAATTCATTAAAAGAGTTTACTTTATAATAATCTATTCCTTTATCGCCAATGTAGTCTTTTATATATTGGTTATCATCTTCAACATATAGTCTATCTTCCACATAGACATTCAAATGAATTTTTCTCGCTCTGAAATCATCGATAATTTTTTTTGCTATATCGGGGTTTAAGTATTTTACATCAATTATTTCTCCCTCGTATGTATTAACCAATCCGCCTTGATAACATATAAACGGACACTGTATTTCCAGCCTGTCCGCTACTTTTTTGGCACTTCCGTATGTCCTTCCGGTTGCAATTGCAACATGTATACCTTTTTGTATTAAATTTTGTATACATTTTTTTACTTCTTTTGTGATGCCTTTTTCGGGCGTATAGATAGTTCCGTCAATATCCGTCACAACCATTTTAATCATAATTTATATGCCCTCATAAGTGTTGCAATTGTTTTTGCATCATTTATAATTCCGTCTTTTATCATTTGAAATACGTTATTTTTATCTATTTCTATATAACTTAGTATTTCTCCCTCATCTAAATGCTGCCCTTTAAAGGATAAGTCACTTGCTTTAAATAAATGTAATTTTTCCGTGCAGAACCCCGGTGAAGTCCAAATAAATCCTAATGCTTCCCAATTTTTTGCATTATATCCCGTTTCTTCTTCCAGTTCTCTTTTAGCGGCAGATAGTACATCTTCATTTCTTTTATCTAATTTCCCGGCCGGAAGCTCATATAAAACCTCTCCCGTTGCATATCTGAATTGTTGCACCATTAAAATTTTATTTTCTTTTTCTGCTGCAATTACAACGCCGCCGTTATGATGTACAATTTCACGTTTGGTATTTGTACCGTCCGACAGTTCTACTTCATCGCTGGTTATTTTAAATACTTTGCCTTGATAAACATCATTTGAGCTTATTTTTCTTTCAAATAATTTGTTCATATTGTATCCTTATAAGCATTTTAATAAAGTGGTAACCGTATTTGAAGCACATTCCGCTGCCGTTTTATCTATGGAATCGGCTACCGTTCCGTCCGCTAAATCTGCTATTGCTCTTATTATAATGCAGGGAATGTTGTTCAAATTTGCACTTTGAGCAATTGCTCCGCCTTCCATTTCTGCCGCAAGTGCATTAAATGTTTTTCGGATATCCTGTTTCTTTTTGATATTACCTACAAACATATCGCCTGTAGCAATTATCCCTCTGTGAAACTTAATTTCCGAATGGTATGTTTTCATGGCGTGTTCGAATTTTTCCATAAGTTCTTTATCCGAATGATACATTGTTGGTCTGTCTTTGCCTATACCCGTACACATATATCCTTTTGCATAGCCCAAATCCGTTGCATCAAAATCGTGCTGAACCAGATTTTCTCCGATTACTATATCTCCTATTGAAAGATTATCGGCTAAACCGCCTGCTATACCCGTATTTATTATATAATCCGGTTTGAAGTTATCAATTATATACTGACAACACAATGCCGCATTAACTTTGCCGACTCCGCTTTTCACCAATATTACTTTATGGTTTTCAATTTCCCCTGTAAAAATATTTAATTGATTAGCGTTTATTGCTTTTATATTCGTCATTAATTCTTTTAATTTTGCAATTTCGCAATCCATAGCTCCTATTATGCCTATTATACGGCTAGTTGTCATATTTCATTCTCTCCTCTGTCCAATTTTTAAGTACGTTTATCATATCTTTTGCTATTTCTTTTGCACCATCCAAATCATGTTCAAGATAATTACCGCATTCCTGCCTCGTTGCTCCCGGAATTTCACCCTCAAAATCCGATATAAATTTGAATGCTTCCTGTATTAATTTTATTGCTTCTTTGTGTGTAATTTTATCTCTTACCAAAAAATAAAAACCTGTGCGGCAGCCCATCGGCCCAACGTATATTATTTCATTTTCATATTTTGTATTTCGTACGTATGTGGCAAATAAATGCTCGAAAGTATGCATTGCACCGTTTTTCAAAAAATCATTGTTGTTTGGCTTTTTCATTCTTATATCATAAGTGACAATATCGCCATCAATTCTTGATATATACATACCTTTTTCCAACAAATCATGGTTAACTTTAAAACTGGCTATCGTTTTCATATTATCCTCCTATTTTATAGTAACATATAAAAAGCTTATTATTAATATAATAAGCTTTTTTGTTTATATTGTTATTTCGTAATATTATTCGTTTATATAATCAAGCGTAATTACCCTGAAATTGTTTTTATATTCCTGATTATCAACTACGGTAAATTTTGCTTCAGGTTTCATCAGTAATTGATTAATACCGTCCATGGAAGGAAATTTAGCAACCTTTGAACCTTTTGGAAGATTAATTTTGAATAATACTCCATTTTGTGCCATGCCATAAGTCTTTAGCAGCCCTGCGGGCGATGTACCGACGTATATCGGAGCTTTATCCAATGTTGTTTCTTCCCCCGGCTTTAATGCGTTTATTTTGTCAAAATAGCATTTGCTGTCGGGATTAAAATCGTTAATTATTCTGTATACGGTGTGAGGCTTTGTTGTTGGGTTTACTTTATCAATTTCTTTTATTGCTTTATCTTTTTCTTCTTCAAAATAATTTACAAATCGCTCTTTTTCTTCTTCCAGTAAAGCATTTATTTCATCTTCGGAACAGTATCTGTTTTCTTCCCTGATGTTTCTTTCTTTATACGGCACAAGTTTATCTGTATTTTCTATTGCTCTGATTTGTTCTGTCATATATTGTGAGGCTAAGTTTGTTAAACAGGATAAATTTAAACCCGTATCAGATATGCCTTCTCTTATTTCAAATTCATCATCCGAATTTATATTGGGAAGTTGTGAAATGTCAAATTCTTCCAATTCTTTTTTATTATTGCCAAAAGTTATATTACTGTTTGCAATATAGCTGTAGTATGGTATTTTTGCCGTAGGTTCCGTTTGTGAATTAACCGCTCCGTTTTGTTGATTTTCGGAGGGGGTTTTTAATTTATTGTTGTGTAACGGATATTGATTATTATTTAACTTATTTATGTTCATATAGCCCCTCATTATTACTTATATTTATATAAAAACATTGAACATAAAATAAATTGCTTATGTTTTTATTTTCCTTAATTTGATAAATTGAAAGATTATGAATAAAAAATAATAAAAAAAGAATGACTTGAAAGGGTAATTGAATATCTGTTAACGAGGCATTCGGCAGAGCAAGGCACTGTTTGAACGTAGTGAGTTTGCCTTGCCTTTTTTTAGTCTTAAAATTTACTTTCTCTCGAGCCTGTCACTCCTACGACTTTGTCTGTCGTCGTTTCGGCTCTCACCTATTCGGGTTTCACTTCGTTTCACCCTACGTAAATTTTAATATAGTTATTCCGTACAATAAATTTCTAACCTCGCCGAAACGCCCGTAACTCACCCGCCGACAAAAATGACAAGGCGGGTTCAAACAGACGGGCGTCTGCTGTTCGCTCGGATAAAAAATTTTAATTGCACTCCATAATGGATTT
>CANPYW010000042.1 GCA_947588745.1 Candidatus Gastranaerophilales bacterium | reverse complement strand
TAAGTAGGTTACGGTAGTTCCAGCTACCGCCCCGATATTTTTATTATAACCGATAGTTGACAATTTTTCAACCCTTATAAAACAAAAAAGGTGTATTTTAAGAATTTTTTATGACAAATTTATAATTTTCATTATAAAAATTTTTATGAAACGAAAAAAAGATATAGGAATAATTATTCAATTTGATGATAAAGAATATTCAAAAGAAGAAACTATTTTTCTTTATCAAAGATTGATTTCAATTTTATTAGAAGCTAAAGATATTAAAATTGACTCTAAAATCATTGAAAATACAGCAAAAGCATTAGTTTCAAAAATATTTAAAACATCTAAAGAGGTTCGAACTTCTGAAAAACCTATAAATAAAGAATTATAGCGATATTTAAAAAATAATTGTTTTTTGAAAAAATATCCAAGAACTCCAAAACACAATAAAAAAGAGGCTTTTACACCTCTTTTATAGCTGGTGGGCGTGAATGCTTCAATCGTTTGTGAGCTTTGCGAACTTTACGAGTGAAGTATGCGACGGATTGATTAAAATTCAAGTTTGCAACAGCAAACGTAGAATTTATCAAGCCTAGCTGAGACGTAGTCTCGAAACGCAACAAAAAAGAGGCTTTTAAACCTCTTTTATAAATGGTGGGCGTGAATGCTTCAATCGTTTGTGAGCTTTGCGAACTTTACGAGTGAAGTATGCGACGGATTGATTAAAATTCAAGTTTGCAACAGCAAACGTAGAATTTATCAAGCCTAGCTGAGACGTAGTCTCGAAACGCAACAAAAAAGAGGCTTTTAGCCTCTTTTAAAATTTTTGGGCGTGAAGAGACTCGAACTCCCATGCCAAAGGCGCCAGATCCTAAGTCTGGTGCGTCTACCAATTTCGCCACACGCCCGTATTAAATTTATAATGTACGTATAAAATGCACTTGGAGAGACTCGAACTCTCGACCAATTGATTAAGAGTCAACTGCTCTACCAACTGAGCTACAAGTGCATACTAAGATAATTATAACAAAAACATTTTTTAATTCCAGTATTTTTTTAAATTATTAAATGGTTGCAAATTATACAATTTTATTATATACTCCTCTTGATTAGTTTAGTTTTACTAAATAGAAATTGGAGAGAAAAAAATGAAGAAGATTTTAGCTATGTTTGCTGTATTTTTCATGATGTTAGCTTTCAATCCTGCAAATGCCGCTGTTTATAGCGATGTTCCTGCTGATTATTGGGCTAATAAAGAAATTACAGCTATTGTTAATGATGGTATTTTATCATTACAGAATAATGCTTTTTCACCTGCTAAAGAAGTTACAAGATCAGATTTCAACTCTGCATTGTTAAGAACATTAGGCCACAAACAGGCTTCTATATCAGAATCTAATCCATTCTCTGATGTAGTTTCTTCAAGAGCAGATTATAGCGATATCTTGTTATCTTCAAAATTAGGTTTAATCTACGGCTACAATGACGGTACTTTTAAACCCGACAGAATTATGACAAAAGCTGAAGCTGCTTCTGTTATAAGCCATATTACAAAAGATTTTAAAGGTAATGTTGATTCTTTAGATAAATTTACAGATAAAGATAAAATTCCGGCATGGGCTGTTGCTCAATATGCAAGAACAATTGATTTAGGTGTTTATGTAAACTATCCGGATGCAGATGAGCTTCTTCCTAACAAGAATTTAAACAGAGCTGAAGCTGCAGTTTTATTGTATAAATTAAAACAACAAATCGCAAATGTAAAAGAACAATATGTTAATAAAGAATCTTTAGTTGGTACTGAACACTTAGATGTTACCAAAAAAGCAAAAGTTGACGAAGTTCAAATTACAAATCAAAGAAAAATTGTTTTAGCAGGTAATATTATTAAAGGTTACTTCTATACATACTTCTCATCTAAAGATGCTTCTGTAGGCGATAAAGTTATATTCACAGCAAAAAATGACATTTATACAGAAGAAGGTACTTTAGTTATCCCTGCAGATACAACAATGGAAGCTGTTATTACAGACGTTACACCTAAAAAATGGTGGAATAAAAATGATAAAGTTTGTGTAGAATTCAAATCAATGACTCTTCCAAACGGAAAATGTGTTCCTTTCAAAGCTGATGTTATTAACAACGGCGGTGTATTAACAGAAAACAGATGGGCTAAACCGTTAGGTTATACTGTTGGCGGTGCTTTAGTAGGCGGCGGTGCCGGTGTTGGTGTTGCCGGATTTACAGGACATCATCATTATGGTAACGGTGTAGCTATTGGTACTCCTGTTGGTGCTGGTCTTGGTTTATTAACCGGTTTAACAACAAAAGGAAGAACATATAAAGCTAATGACGGCGATTATGTTTGGTTAGAATTAACTCAAGATTTATCTGTTCCTAACTAGTTGTTAATTATATTTAGATTAAAAAGACTCTTTGATTTTATTAAAGAGTCTTTTTTTGATTTATGAAAAAGACTTATTTTTAACCGTTATATTATGGCTTAAAATATATCCTTTTTTAACTTGAAATCTTATTTTGTTCCTGATATTATATGGAAGAACAGGTATATAAAGGTGGTGAAAAATCAATGCCAGAAGTTAGAGTTGGCGATAATGAAAGTATTGAAAGTGCATTAAAAAGATTTAAGAAAAAAATCCAAAAAGCAGGAATACTATCAGAAATTAAACGTCGTGAAAGATACGAAAAACCTTGTGTAAAGAGAAAACGTAAATCTGAAGCTGCTCGCAAAAGACGTGTTTAATATATAAAAAATATATAAAAATAGAAGGGTAAATTAATTTTTCCCTTCTATTTTTTATTAAAAAAAACTTACAATAATTGTTTTAAATATTATATTAACTTTTGTTACATTAGATATATCATTTATGCAATTTTTAGATAAGGAAAGTTTTTATATATATACGAGATGTATATATTGAAAGAGAAGTTAATATGGCAAGAGTTTTAATTTCAATGCCCGATGAATTTTTAACAAAGATAGATGAAGTTTCCGATAAGGAAAACAGAACAAGAAGTGAATTAATTCGGGAAGCGTTAAGAACGTACATTCACAAACAAAAAGTTAAAGAAAATGCTTTAGCTGTTAAAAATGCAAGTATTTTAGAAACATTATTAGATTAAAACATATAAAAGAGCGTACTACAGACTGGTTAGAGAAGATTGGGGAAAACAAAAAAGCTTACATTAGTAAGCTTTTTTGTTGTAATAAATTGTCTAAAATTCAAATAAATAAAACAGAAAAGCAGGTATAAAAACTTTTATGCAGTGCTACATCAGATAAGCTTTAGTTTTATTCATATTTTGTTTGTTATAGAATATAAGCAAAATAGGTAATTAAAGGAATATAAAATGACAGCTCCATTAACTGCAAATGAAATAAGAAAAGCATTCATTGAATTTTTCAGAGATAAACATAATTCTACGGAAGTACCAAGTTCAAGTTTAGTGCCTGATAATCCTACCGTATTATTGACAACGGCTGGAATGCTTCAGTTTTTACCGTATTATTTAGGATTGGAGAAACCCCCATATAATCCGCCACGTGCAGTATCGTGCCAAAAATGTGCAAGAGCGGGCGGTAAAGATTCCGATATAGAAAATGTGGGACGTACACCAAGACATCATACTTTTTTTGAAATGCTCGGGAATTTTGCATTTGGAGATTATTATAAAAAGGAAGTTATTCCCTGGAGTTGGGATTTTGTTACAAATTATTTAAAATTAGACCCCAAAAGGTTATGGATTACCGTTTATGAATCTGACGATGAAGCTTATGATATTTGGACTAAAGATGTGGGTATTCCACCTGAAAGAGTTATAAGAAAAGGTAAGAAAGATAATTTTTGGGGACCTCCCGGTGCAACGGGTTCTTGCGGCCCTTGCAGTGAAATACATTATGATTTAGGCGAACATTTAAAATGCAGCGATGATTGTTCGATTGCAACTTGCGAATGCGACAGATGGTGCGAAATATGGAATCTTGTATTTACGGAATTATTTCAGGATGAAGAAGGTAATTTTTCACCGCTCGAAAAGAAAAATGTTGATACGGGCATGGGGTTAGAGCGTATAGCTATGGTTGTCCAAGGTAAAGAATCAACTTTTGAAACGGATTTACTCTATCCGATACTGCAAAAAGTATCACAAATGGCAAATGTTCCGTATAAAAACAGTCAAAAAACCGATATTTCTTTACGAATTATAACTGACCACGCAAGATGTGTTTCATTTATGATAAATGATGGGGTTAATCCTGGAAATGAAGGCAGAAGCTATGTTTTAAGAATGATTTTAAGACGTGCGTTAAGACACGGTAAAATTCTCGGTTTAGAGCTTCCGTTTCTGAGTGAGATTGTTGATACCGTCATTAAACAGTATGAAGAAGTTTATCCTGATTTAAAGAAGAATGCCGAAAAAATCAAATCCGTTATCAGACAAGAAGAAGAAAGATTTAAAATCACTCTTGACAGGGGTTACAAATTATTAGAAGATTTAATTTCATGTTCCGGTCGTATTGACGGAGAAAATGCGTTTAAATTATATGATACATTCGGGTTTCCGCTTGAACTTACAATAGAAATCGCTTCCGAAAAAGGTGTAAGCGTTGATGTTGACGGTTTCCTTACGGAAATGAAAAAGCAAAAAGAAAAAGCAAAAGCAGCAGCTCATAAAATCAGTCTTACAGATGATTTAGTGTATGTTAATATAGAAAATCAGTATGGTTCTACCGTATTTACGGGTTATGACAACTGTGAAACACAAGCTAAAGTTGTTGCTACCGTTGAAGCCGGTGAATTTACCGATATAATACTTGATAAAACACCTTTTTATGCCGAATGCGGAGGTCAGGTAGGTGATACGGGTATAATAGAGAACAATGAGTTTAAAGCCGAAGTTCTTAATACTTTTAAAGTAAATAAATTATTTGTACATCGTGTACAAATAATCAATGGTGATGTAAAATCCGGCATGATTGTAAATGCAAAGATTGATAAAAACAAGAGAGCAGATATTGCAATACACCATTCAAATGCACACTTAATCCAAGCCGCATTAAGAAAGGTATTGGGAAATGAAGTCCATCAGGCAGGTTCATTTGTAGAAGCAGACAGAACCCGTTTTGATTTTACTTATCCGAGAGCTATGACAAAAGACGAAATTCAAACCGTTGAAAACATTATCAATGACTGGATTGGAGAAAATATTAAGCAAAATACGGAAATTATGAATATAGAAATGGCTAAAAAATCCGGTGCTATGGCTTTATTTGGCGAAAAATATGATGAAGAAGTAAGAGTTGTTAAATTCGGAAATATATCCGCAGAATTATGCGGAGGTACACACGTAAAATCAACAGGAGATATAAGACTGACAAAAATTGTTTCGGAAACGGCCGTTTCGGCAGGAACAAGAAGAATTGAAGCCGTATGCGGAACTGCAGCAATCAAATTTTTATCCGAAAAAGCGGTTGTAGCAGATGAACTTGCTCATTCGTTTAAAGTTCCCGTCAGTGACTTAAATCAGCGAATTTCAAAACTTGTTAACGACAACAAAGCACTTGAAACCGAGATTGAAACTTTAAAAGCCGAACAAGTTAAAGCAAAATTCCAATCATTTATTTCAAAAGCCGAAGTTATTCCCGGCGGTAAGTTGTTTATTTCGCAAACAGATGCATTATCGGCAGGTTTGGTTAAATTAGGATGTGAAATTCTGGCTTCAAAACTGGGAGAAAGTATTGTCGTTCTTGCTTCCGTTGATAAGGATAAAATAACTTATGTTGTTAAAGTAACCGAATCATTTGTAAAAAAAGGTATTAATGCCGGTCAAATTGTTTCAAAACTGGCTTCTTTAACGGGAGGAAAAGGCGGCGGACGTCCGCAATTTGCTCAAGGAGCAGGTAAAGACTCATCTAACTTAACGTCTGTTTTAGAAGAAATTGAAAAAGAAATTAAACAAAATATATAAATAAAAAAAGAGGTGAATGCCTCTTTTTTTATTTGACTAAATATATTCATGGCATATAATAGATTAGGATTGTGATTGTTCACATGAAAGAAAAACTTTCATGTGATTTTTTTTATTAAAAAATTTTTTTATAGATGTTTTATAAATTTAATTTTTCCGATAATACCGGAACAAGAACTTTCCAAGCTTCTGCATTTGGATGTCTATCGCTTTCACTGGTTCGATATTTTAGTGAACCAATATCTTTAACTAAATCTTCCGCTTTATAAATTTCTATTTCATTATCATCTAAATTCTTAATAACATTAGGATTTATACTATCATAAACCAACACTATAAATTTTATATTCGGATACTTTTTTTTAACTTCTTTTTTTATTTCTTTTATATACAATGCAGTAAGCTTGCTTATATTTTTATAAAAATTATTATTAGCTAAAAAAGAATTAAGATAGCTTCCAAAATTCGCACAATTTAAATTTTCGGGTATTTCTAAATATTTAAGTTTGGAGTAATTTTCTGTAGCTACATAAAAAGGAACATTCGGTCTATTACAATAATATAATCTGTTTGGATGGTCATCAATAAATGTATATATAAAATAATCAATATTCTTTTTGCTATCAACCAGTCTATAGAATATCTTATTATTTCTTAATATATAAAGCATTTCACGTGGCGAACCACCGCTAATACCCATATTATAAACATTACTATGGGTATAATTAGATAAAACTGCTGAAAAAGTTTTATCTTTTGGCAAATATTCTCCGTAGGTATAAGAACATCCGGCAAGAATTATATTATGCTTTGGAGCGTTTTCCACTAAAGAAGGCAATCGGAACTCGTTAAATGATAAATACTTATATTCAAAAACATTAGAGAAATATTTATGTCCGTCAAACTGTACAATTTTATATAAATGTAAAATTGTGGCAATTATCTCTATAAGAATTAAAACAATTATCAAAAATAAAATATTATAAAATATAATTTTGGCTATAGATTTTAATTTTTGCATAATATAGTTTAAAACTCCTTAATATATAAAATATTTATAATTCATCAGGTGAAATTATTCTGCCCGCAACTGCACTTGCTGCGGCAATATATGGAGATGAAAGATAAACTTCGCTTTCAACATGCCCCATTCTTCCTACAAAATTTCGATTTGTAGTTGATATTGCACGTTCACCTGCTGCCAGAATACCGGCATGCCCGCCCAAACAAGGCCCGCAAGTGGGGGTTGATACTGCACCTCCGGCTTCAATAATCGTTTCAATATATCCCAGTCTTATTGCCTGCAAATATATTTCCTGCGTAGCGGGGAATACTATTAATCTTACATCTTTATGAACTTTTCTTCCATTTAAAATTTCTGCGGCAGCTTGAATATCGGATAATCTGCCATTTGTGCAGCTGCCGATTACAGCCTGATTTATTTTTATATTTCCTGCTTTTGAAACGGGACGGGTATTCCCCGGAAGATGCGGAAATGCAACAACGGGTTCTATTTCTTCCGTATTATATACGATTGTTTTTTCATATTCGGCATCTTTGTCGCTCGTATAGAATTTTGGCGGTCTTATGCTTCTTTGTTCAAGGTATTTTTTTGTGATTTCATCAGGTTCTATAATTCCGTTTTTTGCACCTGCTTCAATCGCCATGTTGCATATAGTAAATCGTCCGTCCATAGATAGAGATTTTATTGTCGAGCCGCCTATTTCGAGCGTTTTATACAATGCACCGTCCACTCCTATATCGCCGATTAAATATAAAATTAAATCTTTTGCCGTAACCCATTTATTGAGTTTTCCGTTAAATTCAACTTTTATTGCGGGTGGAACTTTTAACCAGGTTTCACCGGAAGCCATTGCACATGCAATATCCGTTGACCCCATGCCCGTAGCAAAAGCACCCAAAGCCCCGTATGTACATGTGTGAGAATCAGCACCGATTACGATATCTCCGCTTGTTACAATACCCTTATCCGGTAACAGAGCGTGTTCTATTCCCATTCTGCCGACTTCAAAAAAGTGTGTAAGGTTTTGTTCTTTTGCGAATTCTCTGACTTTTTTGACCTGTTCGGCAGATTTAATATCTTTGTTAGGTACAAAGTGGTCGGGAACAAAAACGACTCTTTCTTTATCGAATACATTTTGCACCCCGATTTTTTGAAATTCATTTATTGAAACAGGACCCGTTATATCGTTTGCGAGAGTTATATCAACTTTTGCCGTAATTAATTGTCCCGCACTTACTTCATTAAGTCCTGCGTGGTCTTTTAAAATTTTTTCGGTTATATTCATAGGTCTTGTCATAATAAATTCCTTTTATTTTACTTTTATACAAGATATTTAAATGATATTATAAAATATATAAAAAAGCCAAAATATTATTGGAGTAAAAAAATGCCCGTAAAAGAATATCGAACACCCGTAAGCAATAAACCCGTATTAATCGGGAATGAAGCAAAAGAGGACAATATAATTTTTGCAATCGAGTCCAGCTGTGATGAAACTGCGGCGGCGATTGTAAAAAACGGCAGAGAAGTTTTAGCCGACGTTGTTGCTTCACAAATTAAAACACATATTGAGTTTGGCGGCGTTGTGCCGGAGGTTGCGGCAAGAGAACATCTTGAGGCCGTTAATCTTGTTATTGCACAAGCTTTTGAGCAATCGGGATTAACACCCGATGATATTACGGCATTTGCGGCAACAGTGGGCCCCGGTTTGGTAGGTTCGCTTCTTGTCGGAATGAATGCCGCAAAAGCATTGGCAGTTGCACACGATAAACCGTTTATAGGCATAAACCATCTTAATGCTCACGTTTGTGCAAACTATCTTGATTCCGATTTAGTGCCGCCGTTTGTTGCGTTGCTTATCAGCGGAGGTCATACTCAAATAATTCAAGTGAAAAGCTGGGATGAACAATCTATTATCGGTGAAACCATTGATGATGCCATAGGTGAAGCTTATGATAAAGTAGCAAGATTGATAGGTTTACCATACCCGGGAGGAGTAAACCTTGATAAACTGGCACAAAGCGGTAACCCATACGCATATAAACTGCCGGAAGCAAAGTTAAAAAATGAGTTTGATTTCAGTTTTTCGGGGTTAAAAACGGCTTCGCTTCAATTAATTCAAAAATTAAAAAAAGAATGCGATGAACTTCCAAAAGCGGATATTGCTGCGAGTTTTCAAGAAAATGTTACATCAACTCTTTTTAAAAAAACAAAAAATGCAGCCGATAGAATTAATGCAAAAACCGTTGTTTTGGCAGGCGGAGTTGCCGCTAATTCAGAAATAAGAAAGAAATTTTTTGCACTTGAAAATAAAGGATATAAAATTTATGCACCAAAAATGAAATATTGCACCGATAATGCCGCTATGATAGGTTCTTGTGCTTATTTCTTAACAAACAATATTTCATCACTGAACGTTGAAGTATTTTCACGAATGACAAATTAAAGATTATATTTCTATTTCCTTTATATATGCTATAGCTAAACCGTTAAAACAGTTATATAATGAATTTATATGAAAAACATTCGGGATGAAAAATTAAATAATTTGGAACAGGCTCATTTGGATTTTATTTCCACCGTAAGTCATGAATTAAGAACCCCGTTAACAAGTATAAGAGGGTTTGCGGATACTTTGCTGTCATCTTACGACAGGCTTAC
>CANPYW010000041.1 GCA_947588745.1 Candidatus Gastranaerophilales bacterium | reverse complement strand
TAAAAAAAGAATGACTTGAAAGGATAATTGAATATCTGTTAACGAGGCATTCGGCAAAGCAAGGCACTGTTTGAACGCAGTGAGTTTGCCTTGCCTTTTCGCCGAGTTTACAGATATCATTAGCCTTGAACGGAGTTCTATTTTTATTATTTTTTTATTTTCCTTAATTTAAAAAGTTAAAGAATAAGAATAACAAAAGAAATTGAAATCAATTGCGGAGTGTAGTTAAAATTGTTTACCGAAACAGCTATGAAGCGTGCGTATTTTAGCACGCTTTTAGTTGAGGTTAACAATTTACTATACGCAGCTTCTTGATTGAAATTTATTTTGTTATTCGTTTTACTTAAAAATATTTAATTTAAAAATAATAGATAATATAAATATCATTCCGTTCAAATAAAATTTACGCAGGGTGGAGTCGAGGCGAATGCCGAGCGAACTGTGGATACCGGTCTGCTCTAATACGCCTAAATTATATTCTATTGTAGTTTTAGCTTTTCTTTGACGGATATCTTGTGTTGCCATGTGTAAGTACCCAGGCTGAACATCTCCATCCGCTACCGCCGATGTAGCAATCATCATCTTGTCCGTAAAAAATAGCTTTAAGTCCGTCGGGTGTGAATATAAAATTGAAAATATCTCTACCCATTCGGTTTGGTCCTCTGTCAAATCCGTTAACATCTACCCATAAGAGTCCGCATATATTTCCTGATTTGTAGTCGCCAACCGCAAAGTCGCCTCCATTGTTACACACAATATGGTCATATCTTGTTGCTCCGCCGTTAGAAGCACGAAGCCATGCCGAAGCACCGTCTGCCAAAATAAATTTAGCATATTGCGTTGTATTATAATCCGAAGTTTTCCAAGTTTCACCGTTAAGATAATGCGTATCATCAGGTACTTTAATGGAACAATTTGTATCGGCTTTGTAGCCGCCCGAATCGGTAAGCCCTGTTTCATTACAATCTTTTATAATATTTAAGTAGGGTTTTAAATAATCAGCATATAATATTGCCGAACCGCCCAGTTTGTTATGCGGTATATCCCAGCTGTCAACGGGGCCGTTATCCGCAATGGCACGATTATATGCTTTAGACATTGTTGAATAAAACTTTCTTACTTTACTTACCGTTACGTGTTCCTGATAATTAGCAATTGCGACAGGAACTGTTATTGCAGCTATGACACCGACAATTACGAGGGTTATAAGAACTTCTGCAAGCGTAAATCCTCTTTTATTGCTTAAATTTTCGTGTCGGGGGGGGGGTATTTCGTTTGTTCATAACAATTTTCCTCTTTATATACAATGTATTTAATTCCATTTTTATATAGGTATATATTAAATATAATTCCCTCTTTGATTATTTTAAACCTACAGATAATATAGATTTATACAAAATTTATAAAAAAATTTAATTTGGCGGTCATAATTGAGTATATTTCTTAATATAACTTAAAAGCTGGCATTTGAGTTATTCTAAATTATAATTAGAATATGAGAATATTAGGAATAGACCCCGGACTTGCCATTGTAGGATATTCGGTACTGGATATCGAAAATGAAATAAACACGCTGACTGCTTCAGGTTCAATCAGAACGGAAAAAGATAAGACTGATGCTCAAAGGCTTTTGGAAATAGAAACCGACATGCAAACGCTGATAGATATTTATAAACCCGATGCTGCGAGTATCGAAAAGTTGTTTTATTTTAAGAACCAAAAAACAATTATACCTGTTGCGGAAGCCAGAGGAGTAATTTTATCGGTGCTTGAAAAAAATAAAATACCCATAGGTGAATATACTCCGATTGAAGTAAAGCAAATGATTACGGGGTACGGACGGGCAAAGAAGAATGAAGTTGCAAAAGCGGTAGAAATGTCGATTAATTACAAAAAGCTTTCAAAACTTGATGATACACTTGATTCAATAGCGATTGCACTTTGTTATTCCCGCACTAAAATGTAAACAGGAAAAATTATGATAAACAAACAATTACTGAAAATATTAAGTATTTCTTCCGCAATTACGGGTGCAATAATCGGAATTATCCCTTTAATTCCGGCATTGGTGTCATTGGCATTTTTGCTTATAATGTTTTTTGTTGCACCGTTTATACTCATTTATTTTAAACATTTGAATTTAATAAAAGAAATTGCAACGGAACAAACGCTTACAATAAGTGCATTAGCGGGTGCCGTATCATTTTTAGGATTTGCCGTTGTTTATTTTCCGCTTGCATTTGTACTTAATTTGATATTTAAAATACAAGACTTTATTTGGATAAAAGTTTTAGTAACAAATATCGTATTTTTAATCCCGATGGTAATATTGATGTCACTTTTATGTGCGTTATTAAATGCATTTTCCGGCTTTATAACAATGTATTTTTACAGTTTTTTGTCAAAAAAGAATAAATAGAGGGAATTATGACTTTTAAATCAAAAATTAAAACGATTGAATGGACACAAAATGTATCAAGGATGATAGACCAGAGAATTCTTCCTAAAGAGTTTAAAACGGTTGATATAAAAACATCCGAGGAAATGTATTATGCAATCAAAGATATGATAGTAAGAGGTGCACCGGCAATAGGTATAGCAGGTGCACATGGGATTGTGCTTGCCGCTATGGAAATAAAAACGAAAGATAAACAAGAATTTTTAAAGGAATTAAAACGCAAAGCGGAATACATAAAATCATCAAGACCGACCGCCGTTAACTTAATGTGGGCTGCGGATAAACAAATTGAACTGGCTGAAAGCATTCAAGGCGATACAAATGAAATAACGGAAGCACTGAAACAAAATGCGATAAAAATGGAAAATGAAGATATCGAAATCAATAAAAAAATTGGTGATTTCGGCAGTGAAGCAGTTCCCAAAGGTGCTTCAATCCTTACCCATTGTAATGCGGGAGCATTGGCTACCGTAGGTTATGGTACCGCACTCGGAGTTATAAGAAGTGCGTTTGCAAAAGACCCGACAATAAAAGTCTTTGCGGATGAAACACGTCCCCGTCAACAAGGTGCAAGGCTAACCACGTGGGAACTTACACGTGACGGCATTCCCACAACTCTTATAACGGACGGTATGTGTTCATATTTTATGTCAAAAGGAATGATTGATATGGTTGTGGTCGGTGCGGACAGAATAGCCGCAAATGGTGATACCGCAAATAAAATAGGCACATATACCGTAGCAATTGCTGCAAAATATCATAAAATACCGTTTTATATAGCGGCACCTTTATCAACAATAGATATTTCGATTAAATCAGGAAACGATATCCCCATAGAAGAACGCTCTCACGATGAAGTTACACATATAAACGGAGATTGGATATGTGCTGAGGACGTTAATATCATCAATCCGGGGTTTGATGTAACTCCAAACGAATTAATCAGCGGAATTATTACGGAAAAAGGCATATTAAGACCCTGCTATAAAACGTCAATACAAAATGCATTCAACCTTAAATAAAAATTTTATTATCAATTGTAACTAAAATTTTATGAAAAATTCGACTTTTATGGTATAGTTGAAAATGAGATAGAATGCATCTTAAGAAAAGGAAAAATTAATGATTTCAGTAAATGATTTAAAAACAGGTTTAACACTTGAAATAGATGGCGGACTTTGGAACGTTGTTGAATTTATGCACGTAAAACCGGGAAAAGGTGCCGCATTTGTAAGAACTAAATTAAAAAATGCAGAGTCGGGCAATGTTATTGAAAAAACTTTCAGAGCCGGTGAAAAAGTTGCAAAAGCAACATTAGAAAAGAAAGATATGCAATACCTTTACAAAGAAGGTAATGACTATGTAATGATGGATTTGGAAACTTATGAACAATTGAGTGTAAGTTCGGATAAAATAGGCGACGGAGTTAAATATTTAAAAGAAAATATGAATGTTGCCATTTTATTCCATGGGGCAAATATAATCGGAATAGATATACCGAACTTTGTTGAACTTGAAGTTGTTGACACACCTCCTGCCGAAAAAGGAAATACGGCTCAAGGCGGAACAAAACCTGCAACGCTTGAAACGGGTGCAATTGTTAATGTTCCGTTCTTTGTTACAACAGGTACGATAATCAGAGTCGATACAAGAACAAATGAATATTTAGACAGAGTTTAAGGACAGTTATAATGAAATTTGATCTTGAATATCTTGAAAAGCTCGCAAATATAGTATATGAGAATGACTTATCCGAAATTACGCTTGAAGATGAAGAAAAAGCTGTTTGTTTTAAGCGTGAAAAACAGCAGGTTCAAAACGTAATGCCGTTGCCTGCGGTTATGCCCGCTACAATTACATCGCAAGTGTTGCCGACTCAGCCGCAAAAACGTAACGAACAAAAGCAGGAAGCAGAACATAAAGGTACGCCTATTGTTGCACCAATGGTGGGTACGTTTTATTCTTCTCCGTCACCTGATGAAGCTCCGTTTGTTAATGTTGGCGATTCGATTGGTGTCGGTCAGGTTGTTTGTATTATCGAAGCAATGAAGCTTATGAACGAAATTGAGGCTGAAGCTTCAGGCAGGATAACCGAAATTTGCGTTAAAAATGGCGAAAGTGTCGAATTTGGTCAAGTTTTAATGTATGTTGAATAATCAAAAGTAAATATAAACAAAAAAGAACCTTAACGGGTTCTTTTTTTGTAATTATTTATATGCAAATTTTGTTTAATTCACTGTGATTTGATTTAGTCTTTTCTATAAGTTCAAACAGTCTGCCTGATATATTTTCCGCAGAAAAATCCGTATCTTCTACATATACATTATATAAATCAGTATCAGGTGCCCATTTTTCCACGTTAGACTGTTTATAAAACACGCAAACAGTAGGACAATTAACGGCATAAGATAAATGCATTGTTCCCGTATCAACACTTATTACACCTTTACAAACAGCAATAACATTAGCCAAATCATATATTGACGTTATATCGGTTAAATCCAAAAAATTTAAACACCCGTTCTTTTTTATATTATCCGTATATTCTCGTGAACTGTTACCATTCCCTAATAAAATCGGAACTTTATCCATGTTTGTAAGAGTTTTTATAATCTTTAAAGTTGTTTCAAGCGGCATATTTTTCTCTTTATCTTTCGAAACACAACATAAACCGACTAAATCTTTATCTTTAAAGGTTTCCTTTATGCTTTGAGCAAGAAAATTCTCTTTGGGATTTGTATTATATTTTATAGGCAGAATTTCAGCTCTTTTCCCGGTTAAAGCCCGTACAAAATTGCCGTTAATATCCTGCATCTTTATTAAATCAGGCTCATCTTTAACACAATAATCAGCTATAATATAGTTAAAAATATTGAACGGCCCTGATATCTTTTTACGGGAATTGAGCAGGCATGAAGCAAATAATCCTCTTAAATTACTGTAAATTATAAATGACGTATCTATTTTATTCCTGTACTCACACGATAATGCAAACTTTAAAAGCCCTAATATTCCTTTATTTTCATTTCTTTTATCCATGAATATTACATCATCAACACATTCCTGATATTTAGCCGCTTCGTAAAACGGCTTATTTACCAAATAAACAATTTTACAATCGGGATACTCTTTTTTCAAGTTTTGGCATAATGAATTCGTAACAAGAACATCTCCGAAATATGACAAATTGACTATTAAAAATATTTTTTTATTATTATACATATAAAGATTTCAAAACTCTAAAGCAATATAATTTTTATAAAAATAAGATTATAAAATTTTGACTATATAAATTTAGCTTATTTCATTATACATTAAATACTCTTAATTGCAAATACTATCATTATTTGAAGCTATATTGAAATTAATTGAAATTTCTTTTGTTATTCTTATTCTTTGAAATTTTAAAATTAAGGAAAATAAAAATTAAATTGAAATCCGTTATGGAGTGCAATTAAAATTTTTTATCCGAGCGAACAGCAAACGCCCGTCTGTTTGAACCCGCCTTGTCATTGTGGAGGTCACAGGTTCGAGTCCTGTACCGCCTACCACTTTTATTGTATAATGATAAGCATTACGGCTAGTAATATTTTTAATATGTTATATAGCAAGCTTTTCGATATCCGTTTTATA
This sequence comes from Candidatus Gastranaerophilales bacterium, assembly GCA_947588745.1. GTDB lineage: Bacteria > Cyanobacteriota > Vampirovibrionia > Gastranaerophilales > Gastranaerophilaceae > Avigastranaerophilus. The sequence continues at coordinate 3,617 of CANPYW010000041.1, read as the reverse complement.
TCCACCTTTTAAAGCCTCTCTTTGCTCTCTATATGAATTCAGTATTGTAATTGCTTCAATTTTTCTTTTAGGTACAGCATGGGCATATCTCATTGTAGTATCTATTTTGCTGTGTCCTAACAGCTCTTTAATGACAATTAAATCAATATTGCATTCCGCTAACCTTGTTGCAAACGTATGTCTTAGGTCGTGAAATCTAAAATTATATATCCCAGCTTGTTTTAATACTGTTTTAAAGCTTCTTTTTAAGTCTGTATATGGTTTGTTTGTTTCGGGATTGACAAAAACATATTCACTTGTTATAGGTAAGCTTTTCAAAACATCATATAAACTGTCCGATATAGGAATACGTCTTGACTTACCGCTTTTTGTTTCTAACAATTCAATAAATCTATATTCCATATCTATGTTCACCCATTTAAGATTTAGTATTTCACCTTTCCTCATGCCTGTTTGTAAAGCACAGGTAATAATGTTTTTTAAATATGGGTGGGTTTTAGCTACTGTATTATATAGCCTTGCCTCTTCGTCTAAGGTCAAGAACCTTGTTTTTAAGTTTCTGACTTTTAGTTTCTTTAAATCTGTTATGGGGTTTGCTGTTATACTTTTATTTTGTATTCCCAGATTAAATATTTTACTTAGCATAGCTCTATATCTGTTGACTGTAGCATTGGCTAAGTGCCTCTCATTTAATAAATACCCCTTGAATGCTTCAAGTTTATTGAGTGTTATATCACCCACACAGTCATTTTTGAAATACGACCTTAAAATATTCAAACTGTATATGTCTTTACTATAACCCTTGTTGTTTTGTTTAGAATACAGTTCATACAGATTAAACAGTGTTGCCATTTTAACCTTATTTTGTTTGTTTTCTCGTGGTAATACTCCATTTTGTATCTGTTGGACTTTATATTTAAAAGCGTTTTCTATTTTTTCGGCTTGTGATTTTGTTGTAGCCCCATTACATAAATAGAAATGACGTTCACCGTTCACTTGAAATCTGCAATAATACTTGTTATGTTTGATATATATTACCATATTGCCCCGTTATTCTTTATTATGTAGTAGCCACTTCTTTTAAGTGGGCTTTTAACCCTTTTTTATATAAACGTCTTATAGAATTATTAAGTGCTATAATCTCGTCAAGGGTGTTAGGGAGTTGGCTAACGTCGTAATCAATCGGCTTATTATTTGATACAGCTACTAAGGCGTTTTTGTTAAGGCTAAAAGCTGTCTTAATTCTAAGTTTAGGAAAGCAATAATTAAAAAATAAAATTGCCCTGTCTATTTCGGGAGTGATAATAACTTCGACTTGCTCTGTTGTCATAATATCCACCTTTCCATTTCTTGTATGTCGTTAATATTTTTATCTTTTAGTTACATTTAGCTTTTTATATATGTGCTTGAGTCCGTATAGCTCTGTAGTTAATATATTGTCAAGCTCTTCATTGGTTTTGTTGAATAAATCAAACCTAAACCCTGTTACAAAATCCTCGGAGTGCTTGTCAATAAGTTTAATTGCGGATAGGATTAAAATAAAATCGAATTTGTTAGGATAAAAAAACATTGTATACCCCCTTATTTTAGTTATATTGTTTTTATTGTGTTATATTATCTTAATGCCCTAACAAGAATAAAATCATGCGTGGTTTTTTGGATGTGTTTTATTTCAAACTTTGTTGTAAAAGGGTTAAAACCATGATAGCCACATGAGTACAACCCGATTTTTTATAGTCTATTTTGTTACATTTTTCATGAATTTTTGTTACAATTTTATAATTAATTCGTTTATATTAAAGGTCAAAATATCAGCAGATATAAGAACTTAAAGACTAAACCCGCAAAAATATATAGTAAGGCAAGGAAAAAAAAATAAAAACTTATAATTGACTTATTTTATTTAAGTTTCTTATCACCTTGTTTTTTGTTCTCTCAGCAATTTTAATAACTTACAGTAAGAAAAATTACAGTAAATAATAGGTATTTTTATTAAAATAATCAAAAAAATAAAAGGGCTGCGGGGGAAAATTCCACCCCACGTATTCGTATATAGGCTTTGAAAATTCGTGTTATTTTTCCCCCTATACCCATAAACAAAGAATGTAAGGTAAGGTATTATGATATGAAATTACTACAGATGTAGTTGAATAATAAAATTAATCGTTTTACTTTTATTCTATTAGAAGTGAAGTTTATTTTATAAAAACAATTGAAAAATTGAAAAATATATAAAAGGTATTACCCTATTAGATGCTTAGTATTATAATATAAAGTCTATAGGTATATATCATAAGTAATATTATATATAATTTATTATATTTTATTTATTTATATATTTATTATAATATTAATAATAATATTAATAATATTATATATATATAGGAAAATAAATTTTTTCTGTGTTAAACCTTTTTGTGTTGAGATATAGCGGGCAACGTTTCGGAAATTTAAAAGCATTCTTTTAACTTTTGAGCCTATTTGATAAGGTTAAAATATGCGAAACAAACTATAAAAGAAACTGATTAAAAGTTATATAATTGTGCTATAATGAATGTATGGAAGAAATAAAATTACAAAATACAAAGTTTATACACGTTAAGAAATACTTATATTAATATACTGGCTTTATTAATTGGCGGTGTGGTTGGGTTATGTTTTATTGTAAATAAGCAATTTATAGTTTATTTATTTTTAATTGCGAGTTGCTTTACCATTTTATTTTTAAGTTTTATAATTTATACTTGTATAAATAAATTAGATAAGCTTTTTAAAGAATTAAAGGAAATAGAAAAATGATTGTGTTCTATATTTTTATTTGTTTATCGATAGCGGGTTTTATTTATTTAGGATTTAAAGCAATAGACATAAAATAAATCAGATACCTATCAAAACATTAATTTTGGGATAGAAGTAATGCCGGGTTTACATGGGTTGATATTAAGGTATGATAAATTAATCATCCGAGAATTTTAACCCGCCTTAAAAACGATTGTAATTTCCTATAAGAACTCAAAACCCTTACAAGGAAAAGGGGATAACAATATGTGTTACCCCCATGATAGTAACGTATCGATTGGAGAAATGAAAAAAAAATATTTGATTGTTTTTATATTGTTAGAGTATACTATATCCGCTCTATATCCATTTTAGGAATGCTCTAACTAAAATATGACAACTGAATAATATATTTAAAGTTGATTAAAACTACTATATTTAAAGGTGTACAGGGAGGATATAATAAAAAAAATATAATGAATACAGATAGCATTGACATTTTTATCGGCGGGTGAGTTACGGGCATTTGGGCGAGGTTAGAAATTTATTGTACGGAATATCCGGATTGAAATTTAATTTTTATTTGAACTTAATTGTGTATATTATTTAAGCAAAACGAATAAAAAAATAATAAAAAAAGAATGACTTGAAAGGATAATTGAATATCTGTTAACGAGGCATTCGGCAGAGCAAGGCACTGTCTGAACGCAGTGAGTTTGCCTTGCCTTTTTTTAGTCTTAAAATTTACTTTCTCTCGAGCCTGTCACTCCTGCGATTTTGTCTGTCGTCGTTTCGGCTCTCACCTATTCGGGTTTCACTTCGTTTCACCCTACGTAAAT
>CANPYW010000040.1 GCA_947588745.1 Candidatus Gastranaerophilales bacterium | reverse complement strand
TTTGCTGGTTCAATGTCAACATTGCTTCAAAAGTTAATGACTATTTCAATTCTATATTTAGGCGTTATGCTTGTAATCCAAAATAAACTTACAATTGGTCAATTAATAGCGTTTCAAATGTTTGCCGGGCAGTTTAGCACGCCAATGCTAAGATTGGTTAGTTTGTGGAACGAGTTTCAACAGACATTACTTGCTGTTGACAGAATAGGTGATATTTTAAACAGTCCTATGGAATTGGAGTCGGAAAATGCAATTACGTTAAATAATCTCAGAGGAAATATAAAGGTTGATAAACTTTCATTTAAGTATAATGTGGATTCGCCTTATGTTTTAAACAATATAAGTTTAGGAATTGGTGCGGGCTGCAAGGTCGGATTTGTGGGAAGAAGCGGAAGCGGTAAATCAACATTAACAAAGTTAATTCAAAAATTATATTATCCGAACGAGGGTACTATTTATATTGATGGTATTGATATAAGAAACGTTAATCCGGTTTGGTTAAGAACAAATATAGGGGTTGTGCTTCAGGAAAACTATTTATTCTCGGGTACTATACGGGATAACATAGTTTTACCACGTCAAAGTGCTACCATGGAAGAAGTTATCAGAGTTTCTCAAATAGCAGGGGCACATGAATTCATCTCAAAACTGCCAAAAGGCTATGATACGGAAGTAGGTGAGCGTGGTTCAAGTCTTTCCGGCGGTCAAAGACAGCGAATAGCAATCGCAAGAGCACTTATTACAGACCCTCGAATATTAATTTTTGATGAATCAACCTCCGCATTGGATTATGAATCAGAAAAGATAATAAGAGATAATCTTGATATAATGACAAAAGGCAGAACCACAATTATTGTTGCTCATCGCCTTTCGATGATACAAAATTGTGATTATATTGTATGTTTTGATGACGGATGTATTGTTGACGGCGGTACTCATGAGGAACTTATGAACCGTGACGGATATTACAGACGATTATATTTGGCTCAAACGTCATAGGAGATTGTATGGCATTAGGTAAAATATTTAGTATTATAAAAGATTTTTTAAATAAAACAGAAAACGACTCACATGAGTTTAAATCGTTATTGACGGAAATAGAAGATGAACCGCTTAACCCGCTTGGGCCTACGATATTTTGGATTATAATAGCATTTATAATAATTGCCGTTGGCTGGCTCTATTACGGTAAAGTTGATGTTGTAATTACAGCCCCCGGCATAGTTATTCCGAGCGGTCAAGAGAAGGTTGTGAAATCACTCGATAAAGGTATTGTGTATTCGATTGATGCGAAAGAAGGAGATTATGTAAAAGCCGGTCAGCCGCTTATAATTATTAAGCCGACAGAGTCGGAACCCGGGCTCGAGTTAAATAATTTAAGAGAAGAAACTGCAATAAATCAAGAAAAGCTTGCTGCCGCAAAATATCGCTTGAGTGTGGCACTTGAAAGAAAACAGAGGCTTCAATCCGTTATTGATATAATCCCGAGAACTCAATATGATGAAGTCACTCAGGAAGCTGCTGTTGTTGCACACGAAATTAAAAGTTATGAAGCTACTTTAAAAGAATTAAGAAACAAAAAAGAACAGATTGAAAAACAAATTCAAACAATAAAATCACCGATTGACGGTTATGTAAACTCCGTAAAAATACATACAATAGGCGGTGTTGTAGCACCTGCGGAAGAATTAATGACTATTGTTCCAAAAGATGCACCGCTTGAAATAAAGGCGAAAGTTTACAATCAGGATATCGGTTTTGTAAAAGAAAACATTCCCGTAACTGTTAAAATTGATACTTATAGTTTTCAAAAATACGGTTATTTGAATGGTAAAGTGTCTGTTGTATCTCCGAATAGTATTATGGATGAAAGAATGGGGGCTATATATGAGGTTTATATTACATTAGATAATACTCATTTAATGGTCGAGGGCAAAGAAGAAACCGCTAAAGTAGGTATGACAACTACTAACGAAATAAAAATAGGTAAGCGAAGAATTATTGAATTCTTTATTTATCCTTTAATTAAGTATTTGGATGAAAGTATAAAGGTAAGATAACGTGAATATACTTTTATTGCACAGAAATTTCCCCGCTCAATTCAGATACTTGATATATGAACTGGCAAAAGACACGAATAATAAAATAGTATTCATTACAAATAACTCGGAAACACAGGTTAATCTTCCGAATGTAACAAAAGTTGTTTACAAATTAAAAAGAAATGTGCCGGATGATTGTCACAGATATTTAAGATTTGTGGAGGAAGCGATTATTCATGCTCAAAGTGCTGCGGAAGCCGCCATAAAAGTAAAAGACAACGGATTTAAACCCGATATTATTTACGGACATACCTGGGGACAGACTTTGTATATGAAAGACATATTTCCCGATGTTCCTTTGTTATGTTATTTTGAATGGTTTTATAATTCGAAAGGTGGAGATATCGGATTTGACGGAAAAGAACTGGATATAGACGGGCTTGCCAAGTTAAGAACAAAAAATTCACATCTTTTGATAGATTTATACAGCTGTGATGGAGGGATAACGCCTACAAAATTCCAATTGAAGCAGTTTCCGAAGGAGTTTCATCACAAAATAAAAGTATTGCACGACGGAGTTGATACGGATTTTTGCGTGCCTGATGAGAATGTTATATTCAAATTGGATGATAATACTTCATTTACAAGAAATGATGAAGTTGTAACATACGCAACAAGAGGTATGGAAGAATATAGAGGTTTCCCCGAGTTTATGCGTGCCGTATCCGTACTTCAAAAAAAGCGTCCGAATATGCACGTTATAATAGCGGGAGAGGATAGAGTCTGTTACGGTGCAAGTCTTGCAAATACGACATACAAAAAATTAATGCTCGATTTATTTGATTTTGATATGTCAAGATTACATTTTACGGGTAATCTTCCTTTTGAAAAGTATGTAAATCTTTTGCAGGTTTCATCCGCACACGTATATTTAACGTATCCGTTCGTTGTTTCGTGGTCGTGTCTTGATGCAATGTCTTGTGCTTGTCCTGTTGTTGCTTCCAAAACGGAGCCTGTTACGGAATTTATTCAAGATAATTATAACGGGCTGTTGTTTGATTTCTTTGATGCCGACGAACAGATTTCAAAGATAGAATTTGCACTGGATAATAAAGATAAAATGATATCTGTTCGTAATAATGCAAGAAAGACCATAGTTGAAAATTATTCGTTAAAAGAGCTCTTGCCGAAACATACGGAATATATCAAATCACTTATAAACAAAAGTATGATTTAATTTTATTTCAACTATAATATTACTGATAAGGAAAATACATGAAATTAAGTAAGACGGAAGCAAAAAATTCATACAAATATAAGTGGTTATTACAACGAATGTACCCTTATATTAAGCCCGTATTGAACAGGGTAATTTTAGGCATAGTTATTGCAATACCTTTGGGATTAATGGACGGGGTTGCTGTTTTTGCACTTAAACCTTATATGGATTATGTTATTGCTCAAAAAGATTTTGTATTTAATGTTTTTAATCATGAGTATACGCTTACGTGGCAGCTTTTTGCCTTTATCATACCGTTCGGAATAATTATGTTTGCGGCATTACAAGGAATTTTAAGGTATTTTAATACATATATTACGGAATGGACAAGTAAAAAAATAACAAATGCGATTAAAACAGACCTTTTTAAATGTCTTGTTAAAATGGATATTAAATTTTTTGATGAAAATTCTTCCGGTATAATTTTATCAAGATATCTGAATGACCCTCAAACAGCGGCCGACGGATTAATAGACCAAATTAAAAATATTACGGCAAGTATTTTTGGTGCTGTAGGTATTATATGCGTTATGATATACAGCTCGTGGCAGCTTGCAATTGTGGGAGTGGTCATTCTTTGCGGAGCTTTTGTTCCCGTCGTTCTTATAAGAAATATAATTAAAAGCACTTCCAATGAAACTATGGTTATTAACGGTAATATTCGTACTTATATGAATGAAACGTATTCGGGAAACCGAATAATGACTTCTTATCAACTCCAATCAAGACAAGAACATATTTTTAACGAAGAAATTCACAACTCGTTTGATGTAGCAATGCGTTTAATCAAAAGGTCGGGCTGGATGTCGCCTTTAATGTATCTGATAGCATCTTTCGGCATTGCAATTGTGCTGGGATACGGTACAAAATTAATAACAACGGAACAGATAACGGCAGGAAGTTTTTCATCTTTTATTGCTTCTTTACTCATTTTATATAAACCGATTAAGACTTTGGGCAATACTTTAACAAATATTCAAAAAATCTTTGTTGCATTGGGCAGAGTATTCGAATTATTTGATATTAAACCCGAAATTCAAGATAGAGAAAATGCCTCAGAGTTTGTTAATCTTAATAATTCCATTGAATTTAAAGATGTATGGTTTGAATATACGGAAAATAATCCCGTATTAAAAGGTATAAATTTAACCGTCAATAAAAATGAAACCGTTGCAATCGTGGGTAATTCGGGCGGCGGCAAATCTACCGTGGTTAATCTTATATCAAGGTTTTATGATGTAACATCGGGTTCGATTAAATTTGACGGAACGGATATAAGAGATTTTACGCTTGACAGTCTAAGACGTAATGTTGCGGTCGTTTTTCAGGATAACTTTTTATATTCGGGTACAATAAAAGAAAATATACTCATGGGTAATTACAGTGCAACCGATGAAGATATTAATAAAGCGGTAAAAGAAGCGTTTTTGGAAGAAGTAATCCACGATTTACCGAACGGTATTAATACGATAATCGGTGAAAGGGGAATGACTTTATCGGGCGGTCAAAGGCAGAGAGTTGCAATCGCAAGGGCATTTTTGAAAGATTCTCCGATTGTAATTTTGGATGAAGCAACTTCCGCACTTGATAATAAATCGGAATTTATTGTACAAAAAGCAATTGATAACCTGATGCTGAATAAAACGGTTTTTGTAATCGCTCACAGATTATCCACAATCCAAAATGCAGACAGAATTATAGTTATTAATGAGGGTAAACTTGTTGAAGAGGGTACTCATGAACAATTGCTTCAAAATCCCAACGGGGAATATAAAAGATTATACGATATGCAGTTTAAGCATCAGGAGTCAAAAATCACTTTAAATTAAAATATTATCAGAGGAATTATAGCTATGGAACAAAGACAGCCTTTTTTTTATGATATTACGTTGCGGGACGGAAATCAGTCGTTAAAAAAGCCCTGGAATACCAATGAAAAGGAAATTATATTTAATCATCTTACGGAATTGGGTATTCAAGGGGTTGAAGTCGGATTTGCGGCTGCTTCCGACATGGATTATGAAGCTTGCTGCCGATTGGCAGAAATTTCTCCCGATAATATTGTTATTTCCGCACTTGCAAGATGTGTTGAAAATGATATAAGAAAAGCCGCAGACTCTATAAAAAAGGCTAAAAAGCAAAGAATACATACTTTTATTGCAATGAGTCCCTTTAATATGCGTTATGTTCTTGATAAAACCCCTCAAGAAGTCAGAAAACAAGCAATTGAAGCGGTCGGCTTCGCAAAAAGCCTTATGGGTAAAACGGGAGAAGTGCAATTTTCCGTTGAACATTTCGGCGATTGTCACGAAAATATTGATTTTGTTATCGATACATTAAAAGATGTTGTAAAAGCGGGTGCTTCAATCGTTAATCTGCCTAATACTGTTGAAAGAACACGCCCTAAAAAGTTTATAGAACTTGTGGAAAGAGTATATAACGAACTTCCGAAAGATATTATAATTTCCGTTCATAACCATAATGATTTGGGTATGGCAACAGCTACTACGGTAGAAAGCTATTTTAGCGGGGCTGTCCAATTGGAATGTGCATTAAACGGTTTGGGTGAGCGTGCCGGTAATACCAATTTGTATGAAGTTGCAGTAGTACTGCATAATTCGGGAGTTGACGTACCTTTAAATTTATCAAAAATATATGAGCTTGCACTTACCATTTCCGATATGTCAAATGTTAAAATATACGAAAAAGCTCCTTTGATAGGCCCTGATGCTCTTGCACACCGAAGCGGAATACATCAGGACGGTGCGGTTAAAACAAAAGATATGGAAAAAGGTGCGTACAGACCTATTCATCCGTCATTAATAGGAAGAAAAGATGATGAAAAGCTCGGTTTCACTTCTCAATCCGGTAAAACGGCAATTTATGAAATAATTTTAGAGGCGGGATATCCCATAACGCTTCAGGAAGCTCAAAGAATTGCACCTTATGCGAAAGAAATCGCCGAAAAAATCGGAGAACTTTCGACAAAAAATATTATTGATATTTATTATAAACAGGTATTTAATGTTCAGGGAGTATTTAAAATATGCAATATAGAAAAGATTAAGGACGGTAATATCAATTTGCACTTTATGTATCGTGATAAAGAATATGATATCACCGTTTCCGGTAACGGGCCTGTTGATGCCTGTATTAAAGCCATACAAAAAGCAGGCTTTAATTGTGAATTGCTCCATTATGAACAGCAGGCACTTAATGAAGAATTAATGGGGTCGGGGGCTACGGCTATGAGTATAATGCACTTTAAAGCTCCAAACGGTCAATCGATAATTTCGAGAGGACGTGACGAAAGTACCGTTAAGGCAAATATTAAGGCTATATTCAATGGCTTAAATATCATTGAAAGTATGAAATAAAGGCGTTTCGGATAATCGGAATATTCCGTTATGCCGTTATAATTTTTCAATGAATATTTTTAATCTTTCCATGGCTTTTTTTAAATTATCTAAAGAATAAGCATAAGATATCCTTAAATAGCCTTCTCCGCTTTGTCCGAAAGCATTTCCCGGGATTGCCGCAACTTTTTGTTCTTGAAGCAGTCTTGTGGCAAATTCTTCACTTGTCATCCCGAATTTTTTAATGCTCGGAAACACATAAAAAGCACCGTAAGGTTCAAAACAATCTATTTTCATCTCTTTAAACGAATTTAATAAAAATCTTCTTCTGTGATTATAAGACTGCCTCATTATATTAATATCTTCATCCCCGTTTTTTAATGCTTCAACGGCAGCATACTGACTTGTTGTGGGGGCACACATTATTGCAAACTGATGTACTTTTGTCATAAGTTTTATAATGTCTTTCGGGCCTGCAGCATAACCTAAACGCCAGCCTGTCATTGCGTATGCCTTAGAAAATCCGTTTATCAGAATTGTTCTTTCTTTCATTCCTTTAATTGAACAAATTGAAACGTGTTTGCCTTTATAAGTAAGCTCCGAGTATATTTCATCCGACATGACGTAAATGTCATTATCAATAATGACTTTTGCAATTGCCTCCAAGTCCTGTTTTTCCATTATTGCCCCCGTCGGATTATTCGGGTAGGGAAGTATCAAAACTTTTGTTTTGGGCGTTATTGCTTTTTTTAACTCGTCGGCGGTTAATCTGAATTCGTTTTCGGCTTTTAAATTAATAATAACGGGTTTTGCGTTTGCAAATATTGTGCATGGTTCATAAGATACATAAGACGGCTGCGGAATAATAACTTCATCTCCGTCATTACAAAGAACTCTAAGCCCTATATCAATGGCTTCAGAGCCTCCCACTGTAACAATAATTTCATTATTCGGATTATATTCCGTATTTTGTGTACGTTTCAGATAATTTGATATTTCCTGCCTTAATGTTTTCAAGCCCGAATTGGAGGTGTAAAACGTTTTGCCTTTCTCAAGAGAATAAATCCCCTCTTCACGTATGTGCCATGGAGTATCGAAATCGGGCTCACCGACTCCGAGCGATATTACATCTTCCATTTCGCTGACTATATCAAAAAATTTTCTTATTCCCGACGGTTTTATTGCTTCTATTTTATGAGAGAGTGATTTCATGGCGTAATTATTTCTCTTTCATCTTTTATTCTTTTATTCAAAATTGTTCCGTGGTCTTTGTATTTCTTTAATATAAAATGAGTTGCGGTGCTTAAAACACTATCCAGCGTAGAAAGCTTATCCGATACAAAATTTGCAATTTCCCGCAAAGATTTTTCTTCTAAAATGACAAGTAAATCAAATCCGCCCGAAATTAAATATACGGCTCTGACCTCGGGATAATTGTATATGCGTTCTGCTATTTCATCAAAGCCTTTGCCTCTTTGAGGCGTAACTCTTACTTCTATTAAAGCCATTACCTTCTCTATTGAGGTCTTTTCCCAATCGATTAAAGTATGATAACCGCAAATAATGCCGTCTTTTTCAAGCATTTCAAGCTCTTGCAATATTTCGGCTTCACTTTTATTCAGCATAACGGCTAAATCTTTTAGCCCTATTCGGCTGTTCTTTTCTATTATTGATAATAATTCTTCGTTCATTTAATTTCTCCGACGGATACAATCAGAACTATTTTATCATGAATTTTGTATTTTTAACCGGTTAAGTTTATCCGATAAAATATTCAGTACGCTGTCCCAATCATCTTTTTTTGTTTGTTTAATTATTTCAATACTGTCATACCAGTCGGTTTTATCAGTATCGTTAAACCATCTCCAATCCGATTTTTTTGAAAGCAATAAGTATGTTTTGATTCCTAACGCCCCCGCCAAATGTGCAATTGATGTATCTATGGTAATTAAACGGTCTAAATTCTTTAATATGCATGCCGTATCATAAAAATCGTTTATGTATTTGTTGCAGCATACCGAATTTGGAATTTTTAAATAATCCAATATACTTAATTTTAAAAAATAAAATTTTATATCTTTCATACCAAACAGATTTGAAAGTTTTTTGACGGGTATAAATCTGTGAGTGTTGAACCCTACGGAACCTTCCGAAACGACTCCGACTTTTAACGTTGAGGTTTGAAAATCGCTGATTTGTGAAAATTTGTTTATGTCATTTTCTTTTACTTTCAGATATCCCGATGAAAACGGAATATTTCTTAAATTTAATTTTAAATTGTAAGGAAGTGTCATAATTGATGTTGCATAATCATATTCATTTTCATCAACGACTTCCATATTATTGATTACTTTTACGGAGGGAAAGTTGTATTGTAATATCTTTATTTGAGGAGGCGGAACCTGTAAAATTACGGAAACATTCATATCATTTAATAAACGGATATACCTGCACATCATGAATGTATCGCCTAAACCGTGATTACTGTATATTAAGAGTCTTTTTCCTTCGATATTTTCATTTCCCCATTTCTTTTTTGTGTATGTTTCTAATATTGAATGTAATTTATTATAAAAATTTGTAATTTCTTGAATTTGTGGTTGGTATTTTATATATTTTGTAGCACTTTTAATCCATTCATCAGCTGAAGTAATGTATGTTGATTGCTCAAAGTATATTTTTTTTACTTTATCAAATTCTCTTTTTTTTAAAAAATAACTCATTATAATTTTTTTTGTTTTGTTGTTGATTTTATTTATAAATTTAATGATGTTATTTATCATATTTATTAATGCTCCGTATATTTACATCATTCGGAATTGTCGTTCTTGTATAATTTACCGATTTGTTTCCAAATAACATTGCATAACAAAATTCATTTTCTTTGGGAATTTCAAGATAATCGCAAAACTCCGGAATGGCATTTATTATTGTTTTCATAAACCCGCACCAGCAGGTTCCGAGTCCTAAACTTTGAGCATAAAGTTCAAAATAACTTAAGGCAATAATACCGTCCTCTTGCGTACATGGTGCTTTTTTGTCGTTTGATACCACCAATAAATGAGGTGCATTTCTGAATATTAAATCTTCACCTCTTAAAAGAATATCTTTAAATGCACCGAATTTGTCGGATAACGCTTTGTTTTCGGATAACTCTTTTTTTAATCTTTCGTTAACGATATTTCTAAAATCATTCATAACCTCAATATCTTCAATAAAAGTGAAGTGAAGTGAGTGAAAGTTGCAGCCCGTAGGAACCCATTTCAGCATATCTTTTAACTTTAACATTGTTTCTTTATTAACATTTTCATTCTTGTATTTGCGGTCGCTTCTTCTCGATTTTATAAGATTTAGTATTGTATCAGGATTATGTTTGTTTATGGTTTCCGAGCTTGTAGCCTTATTATTATCGTAAGTTATTGCACCGGTGGGACAAATCGCAAAACAATGTTCGCAATTAATACACGCATCGGGTGCTGTCATTTGCGGAATTCTATTACTGTCAAACTCTATTGCATATTCAATGCAATCTTGAATACATAAACCGCAGTGAATACATTTTGATTTATCAACAACGAACTTCTTATTATTCATACTAAATCCTCTTTATATGTGTATAAAGTTAGTTTCTCACAAAAAAATAAAATTGAAAATTTGTAAAAAAATTTGGAGTTAAGATATTGACTTATATTTTTTATAATGTAATATAGTAATTGCAAGGGCGTTTAGCTCAGTTGCCAGGAACGGAGTTCCAAAATAAATAATCCCGCCGACCGTAGGAGGCACGATTTGGGAACAAAACAAAAGCAATTGACTAAGCGAAAATAAATAAATTGCAAGGGCGTTTAGCTCAGTTGGTAGAGCGCCTCCCTTACAAGGAGGATGTCAGGAGTTCAAGTCTCTTAACGCCCA
>CANPYW010000039.1 GCA_947588745.1 Candidatus Gastranaerophilales bacterium | reverse complement strand
TTTTTATTATTTTTTTAATTAAGTAATTTTTATTTTTAATTTTTAAGCAAAACGAATAACAAAACAAATTTCAATCAGATTTTTTTTCAGGCTTCATAACAAATATTAAAGCAATTAACAATAAACCGCCTATTGCATATATTCTAAATGAATCAATATATGCCCAAAGTCTTGCTTGTTGTAATAGCTGATTATAAATAAGTTTTTGTGCCATATATCCGGCTGTGGATAAATCTGTATACTGCATAAAATTTGATGTGAATGCACTTAATCTTTCAATGAAAATATCATTAGTTTCTGTTAATTTATCGATAAGCATATTTTGATGCATTTGTGAAAATCTGGAAATAAAAGTAGCTACGAGTGATGTTCCGACAGCCCCGCCTATTGTTTTTATAAAATTCTGTAATCCGCTGGCATTAGACATTTCTTCTGCCGGAATAGCTTTGCAAGAATATGACATTATAGGTACCATACCAAGTGCCATTCCAAATCCAAATAAAATATTAGGAATAGTTATTGATGATTGTGAAATTTGAAGATTGATATCACCTAACATCCAGCTTCCGAGTGCAAGAAACCCGACCCCCAGTGCCGCAATTAATCTTGTATCCATTTTACCGTCGAGTTTTTGCGATATGACTAATCCTGCCATACATCCCATACCTCTTGGCATCATAGATAAACCGCTTGTAAAAGAATCATACCCCATCATTATTTGCATAAATTGAGGTACCATAGCAAGCGAACCTAATAATATTGCGTTCATTAGTGTTAAAACAATTGTACCTGTTGATAAATTCCAATCTTTTAAGACATTTAATCTTACTAATGTTTCTTTGCCTTTAATTTGAGAAATAATAAACCCGATTAAACCTATCACCCATATTACGGTTAACCTGCATATAAGCTTTGAACTGAACCAATCCAAATCATTACCTTTATCCATCATTATTTCGAATGCAACAGCAAACATAAATAAAAATAATAGTCCCCAGTAGTCGGTCTTAACATTTTTTTGCCGTCTTGCATAAGGCGGGTCATATATCATTGTTTGTGACATTATTACAATAGCGGCACCTATAGGAACATTCATAAAAAATATCCAATGCCAGGAGTAATTTTCGGTAATGTATCCACCTATAACTGGCCCTATAATTGGTGCTATAATGACTACAAGTCCAAATATTGTGACGGCAAGCCCAAAGTCTTTCCCTTTAAATTCTTCCATAACGATAGCTTGAGCTATGGGGATTAAAACACCGCCGCCCAAACCTTGCAGAAATCTACCTATAACTATCATCCCCATTGATGTTGATATACCGCAAAGTAACGAGGCGAGTGTAAAAAGAGCAACCATACTTATGAACATATTTTTTCTTCCAAGCAATCTGCTCAACCAATCTATTAAAGGAATTGTCAAACAGCTTGCTATAAGATAGCTTGTTAATACCCATATTGACTCTTGACTGCTTACAGAAAATGAACCCGCTATATGTGGTAATGCAATATTAGCGATTGTTTCATCTAAAGCGAATAAAAATGCCGCAAGCATTGTAGGTATAATTAAGAGCCATTTATTATATTTTGTTCTGTTTTGCTCTTGTTCTTCAGAAATCATATTTGCATCATTTGCCATAGCAAAATTATATCATAAATTTTATGAAGTAATTTTTAAAAAAATTTAGATTTAGTAAAACGAACTAGTTAAATCTTACTTTAGTCAAATCAGCTTTACGAATTCTGATGTTTTTTGGCGTAATTTCAAGTAATTCGTCATCGCCAATGTATTCCATACAATCTTCGAGTGACATTTTTCTGTGTGCTTGTAATGTAACCATAACATCAGCGGTTGCACTTCTCATATTTGTAAGCTTTTTAGTCTTGCATACATTTATTTCGATATCGTTAGGCCTGTTATGTTCTCCTACAACCATTCCTCTGTAAACTTTTGTTTTCGGGGTAAGGAAAAATACACCTCTATCTTCAAACTGAGCCAGTGCATAAGGAATTGCTTCACCTTGTTCGTGAGATACCAGTGAACCGTTTCTTTGCTTTGATATTTCACCTGCAAACGGTTTATAAGAATCAAAAGTATGGTTCATAATACCTTCACCTCTTGTCATTCTTATAAATTCGCCTCTAAAACCGATTAAACCTCTTGCTGGTATTGAAAATGTTAAAAGAGTTCTTCCTTTTGTATTTTGCATGTGAAGCATTTCACCTTTTCTGTTTGAAAGCTTTTCTATACATCCACCTGCACAAGCTTCTGGAACATCAATTAATAAATCTTCATAAGGTTCCATTAATACGCCGTCAACAACCTTTGTTATAACTTCTGGTTTTGAAACTTGAAATTCATATCCTTCACGCCTCATTGTTTCGATAAGAATACTTAAATGGAGTTCACCTCTGCCTGATACTTTAAAACTTTCGGTTGTATCGGTATCTTCCACTCTTAAACTTACATTCTTTTCAAGTTCGTCATAAAGTCTTTTTCTTACCTGTCTAGATGTTACAAATTTACCTTCTTGACCTGCAAACGGAGAGTCATTTATTGAAAATATCATTTGAAGCGTGGGTTCATCCACCTTTATAAGTGGAAGTGCTTCTGTAGAATTTATATTAGTGATTGTTTCACCTATATGAATATCGTCAAATCCTGTTATCGCAACAATATCACCAGCTACGGCTTCGTCGGTTTCCGTCCTGCCCAAATCTTCAAATACGTATAATTTAACGATTTTTCCTCTTTGAATACTTCCGTCTGCTTTAATTAAATTAACTTGCTGTTGTGATTTCATGGTTCCGTTTATTATTCTTCCAATGGCAATTCTGCCTACATAATCGTTATAATCTAATGTAGTTGCTTGAAATTGCAGTGTTTTAGTTTTGTCACCGGTAGGATGTTTAATTTTTTCAATAATACAATCTAATAATGGTTCAAGTGTGGTTGAATTATCTTCTAAATTCTTTTTTGCAAAACCTTGTAATCCGTTTGCATATAAATACGGAAAATCTATTAATTCTTCATTGTCTGTTAATTCCGTAAATAAATCAAATACTTTATCGACTGCACCGTCTGGGTCTGCTCCTGTTTTATCTATTTTGTTTATTACAACGATTATTTTTATACCTAGTTCCAGTGCTTTTGAAAGTACAAATCTTGTTTGGGGCATAGGGCCTTCTGCCGCATCAACAATCAGCAATGCTCCGTCAACCATACCTAATACACGTTCTACCTCACCGCCAAAATCAGCGTGTCCCGGTGTATCTACGATATTTATTTTGTATCCTTTGTAATTTACCGATACATTTTTTGATAAAATTGTAATTCCTCTTTCACGTTCAAGATCATTAGAATCTAATACACGTTCTTGAACCTGTTGATTTGCTCTAAATACTCCGGTTTGTTTTAATATACTGTCAACAAGCGTTGTTTTACCATGGTCAACGTGAGCAATAATAGCCACGTTCCTTATTTTCGTGTTATCCATTATTAATATTCCCTATTCAATAGTGTAAATTATATATATATTCTAATATAAACAACTTAAATAAAACACATAAATATTTTTTTTGACAGATGTTTTATAAAATAAATTCAAATAAAAAAACCTGAAATTAATTCAGGTTTTTTTATTAGCTAATCCGAAAAATTATTAGCAAGCACATCCGCAAGCACAGCAAGAACCTAAAGCTTCTTTTGCTTCTTCAAGTCTTACTTTTATACGACCGTCAACAGCTATGCCTTCGCCTGTTTTTTCTGAAATTAACAGCGGGTTGATATCTAATTCATCAATGAATTTGAAATCGGTTACAAGCTGAGATAATCTCAATAATGTTTCTTGAATTTGAGTCATTTGAGCAGGTGTTGTTCCTCTTGCCCCTTCAAGAAGTTTATATGCTTTAACGGATTTAATCATTTCTTCCGCATCAACATCGGTTAAAGGTGCTATTCTGAATGTTACGTCTTTCATAACTTCAACGAATACTCCACCTAAACCGAACATCATCATAGGTCCGTATTGAGGATCTGTTGCAATACCGCAAACCATTTCACGGTTTCCTTTAACCATTTCTTGAATAATAACACCTTCCAATCCGTCAATTAAACCTTTTTCGGTTAATTTAGCGATTAAATCGTTATATTCGGCTTTTAATTGTTCTTCGGATTGAATATTAACTCTAACACCGCCGACATCCGTTTTGTGAGATGTCGTTTTTGATGTCATTTTCATAACAACCGGATATCCTATGGAGTTTCCGATTTTAACAACTTCGTCTATATTTGTTGCAAAACCGGATTTGCAAACTCTAATTCCGTATGCATCAAGTACATCAATGGATTCACGAGTTGTTAACTGAGCTCTGCCTTCAGATATAGATTGTTTAATGATATCGATTGCTTTGTCTTTATTTACACTGTAGCATGGGATTTGACCTTGAGGTTTTGACATCCATTGTCTTTGCTCGTCTAATCTCAATAAAGCTTCTGCTGCTTCTTCCGCATACATATAGAACGGCATATTAACATCCATATTTGAGATTTTTGTGAAGAAATCGCTTGTTGTCATAAATACACCGACTATCGGCTTTTGCGGATTTCTTGATTTGATTTCCATTAAAGCTTGTGCAACGTCTATATCTTTCAAGCCTAAGAACGGTAAATAAATTACCATAATCATATCAACATTTTCATCTGCAATGATTGTTTCCAGTGTTTGAGTATAGTGTTCAATCGGTGCTGAAGCAATCATATCTACGGGATTTTTAACGGAAGCTGCCGAGGGAAGAAAACTTCTTAATTTATTTTTTGTTTCTTCCGTAATTTTAGCCATTTGCATTCCGCTTTCGCATATTGCATCGGTTGCCATAATTCCCGGACCGCCTGAGTTTGTAATAATTGCAACTCTGTTGCCTTGCGGAATAGGACAATTTGAGAATGCTTTAGCATTTGCAAATAAATTTTTCAGTGAAAATTCTCTTATAACACCCGATTGTTTTAATAATGCGGCTGCGGCTTTATCGGCACCTGCCAAAGAACCTGTATGAGAAGAGGCTGCACTTGCACCTGCAGCACTTCTTCCTGATTTTAATGCCAAAATAGGTTTCTTTTTGGTAATTCTCGAAGCTAATTTTCTGAAGTTTTGAGGGTTTTGTATTGATTCCATATATAAAAGAATTTGTTTTACGTCCTCATCATTTTCCCAGTATTCAAGCATTGTTTCGGCATTGATATCGGCTTGATTACCGATTGAAACGAATTGTGCAAAACCGAGGTTTAAGTCTTTTAAGATGTTTAAAATACCGCCGCCCAATGCACCCGATTGTGATACAAAACCGATATCACCTCTAATCGGTAATGATTCTGCGAATGTAGCATCCATTGTAACATCGGGATGAGTATTTAATACGCCTAAACAGTTAGGCCCTACACATCTCATACCGTATGCTTTAACTTTTTCAAGCAGTTGTTTTTCAAGAGCGGCACCTTCTGCACCTGTTTCTTTAAAACCTGCGGTAATGATACATAAAGCTTTAATGCCTTTATTGTGGCATTGGTCGATTGTATCCAATACGAATTTTGCATTAACGACTATTACTGCTAAATCAACTTCACCCGGTACTTCTTCTATTGATGTGTATGCTTGAAAACCTTCAATCATGCCACCTTTAGGATTAACGGGATATATTTTACCGTTGAATTTGTAATCTCTTAATCTTTGCATAATCTCTGAACCGATTGTTTTCGGTTTTGTAGAAGCTCCGATAACAGCAATTGCTTTCGGCTTCATTATTTTGTTCAGAATTTCATTTTGCATGTTTCTCTCCTGATTTTTAGTAACCGTTATCTAACCAAGGACGCTCTCTAAACTTAGCGCCCAACTCTTTTGTAATTTCGATACACTTTTGCAAATCAACTTTGTAATCTTTGTAGCCCGTTACAACAGTTGCAGTGGTATCAAAACCTTCTTTAACCGCTTCTTTTATGAAATCTTTTACGGATTGATAAGCTCCTTTTATATTCGGCTGAGAAAGTTTGTTGTAAACTTCTTCGTTTTCGCCGTTAAGGCTGATTGAAAATTTATCGATAAGTCCCTTTAATTCGGGCAGAATATTTTTTTTGTATATTAAATTTGCGTGTCCGTTTGTATTAATTCTTATGATTGTTCCGGGATAATTTTCTTTGATATATTTTGCAACCGACTTAATTAAATCCAGTTTTAAAGTGGGTTCGCCGTATCCGCAAAAAATAATTTCGTTAGAAAGCTTGTCTTTTATATTCTCCAATTGGTTTACCACATCCCAAACGGAGATATTTTCGGTACTTAAAAATAAATTAGCACCTAAAACATCATCTTTTATGGTACGGATACAGAAAACACAATTATTTGTACAAGCATTTGTAAGATTAATATAAACTTTACCGTCTAAAATATATACTAAATTATCATCCGTCATTTTATTCACCTAACATGCATTTTTACACAAATAACAATTGATAACAAGTATTTTTCTTAAATTTCCATATTATAAATTTATTGAGTTTTGTAAATGTAATTGTGAAATCAGTCAAATAAATTTGATGTTAGGTCTTTAAAAAATACAGGATAAGGTATTTATGAAAAAAGTTATCGGACATAAAAGAATAAAATCGAATAAAAAAATAGCAGACCTTATGAATATGAGATGGGGGCTTTAGTTTCTTATGCCGATGAATGTAAGTTCCCGTTTATTATCCTGTTTAGGTTCTCCAAATTCCAAAGTTCCTCTTGCTGTAAAAGATGTATTTAATAGTGCAGGGTATACTTATTATTCTTATGATGCCGGCGGTAAAATAGAGGCTAAAGATAGACTCTTTGATGAGGTTTCAACAGGTGCTGTCTGGCTTTTTGGTATTCCCTTATATCAAAAATTGATTGATAAAACTTTATTTAAGGCCTGCAAAATATCTCCGTCAGTTGATTATAGAGTTATAAAAGATAAAAATTATTTTAAAAAAGCACTTGAATATTCACAAGATGAAATAATAAAACGGGAACTTAAAAATGCAGGCAATCATTTTACCAAAACCAAAAATCTAAATTTTATTAAATTTGCTTTATCTTTGGCTTTAACAATGGCTTCATATTTTGCACTTACAAAATTTAAGCAGAGTATGACTAAAAAAAGTATCGAAAAAGAATTTAAACAAAAACAAAATCAAAAAGCAGGTGAAAAACAAACTTCCTATGATAACATACGTGTGAAGCAAAGCCCAGTATTTTCGGAATTTTCAACAAAAGATAATAATTCAAAAGTGTCATTCGGCTCATTAAAAACAGTATGTGATTTCTCGGAAGAATTTATTTTAAATCCAATAAAAAATATGTTCATTCTCGATTGTGCAATATCGGGGCAAAGAATAGTTAATTCAAGAAACAAAGAAGAAAGAAAAGAATATATTCAAAAAGAAGGTGCATTTTTATTCTTTGTATACGGTGCTGATAAATTAATAAAAAAAGGTATAAATTTTCTTTCCGGTAAACTACTTAAAACTCCTATCGATTTAGATGCAAAATTTTATAATTCCGATTTGGCACAAAATATGCTTGAAAATGACAAAATCAAAAACAGTGTAAAAGAATTTTTATATAAATTTGAAAATAATTCAAATCCTTATGAAATATACGATTTTATATTAAAAAATCAAAATAACCCTGTTGTTGAAGCCGCAAAAAAGTCGGATATAATTTCTGTTCTTAAAGACGGAAATTCAATTGATACAAGAAAATTTATCGATTTAAAACAAATGAAAAAATTAGCAAAAAATCTTGAAAAATACATAGAAGCAGGTTCTTCTTCCAAAAACATTAATTCATATTTAACAAAAGTAAAGGCATTTAAAATTGTTTCGACATTGCTAAATGTGGGAATTTGTTGTGCTGCTTTGGGCATTATTGTGCCTAAAACCATTTATAACAACAGACAAAAACAACAGAACGGAAGTTCTGCTTTTCATGTTCAGGAAGAATATGAAAAACAATTAAGAAACGGTAATAATATTACTTAATAATCCGATTTTAGAAGCTTTAAAAAAATTTTTTTTGTGTTATAATTGTTTCGTAAATAAGGAGTAAGGTTAATGTTATCCTCATATTTGACAATGCAGAATGCAATTATGCAGCAAAATATGATTACATCAAGAATGATGGGTAATATGGATTATATGCGTTCTAACATGGCTTGTCAGCCGTTAGGCGGGCCTGATACTCCTAATGTTTCATTCTCTTCTGCTGTATTAGACGGCTTTGAACTTCAGAATAAGGCTGATGAAACTAAAATTTCTGTATTAAAAAGAATTGCAGATGCAATGCAGGCAAAATTGGGTAAGGATATTAGCCGCTCAACACCAAAATATGGCGGTTTGGATATTAAAGCATAACACTTTTGGCTGTTTTCTTGCTTTTTCCTCTCGTTTTTGTTTTTTCCTCCCCAGCACACACGTACACCTCTTTCTCACTACTCCCCCCCCCAAAAAAAAAATACTACAAACATGTATGCCTTAGTCAAATCCGATAATTTTACGCATAGATTTATGGGGTAAAATTTAACTAATTTAAGTTATCTTTCAGCCAGTTTAAAATGTGGGAGTTAATATTTCCTGAAAAATAGACATTTTGCTTTTTAAGACTGTTGAAATATATTAATACATCTTTTAAATTTTGTGTTATAGGTTTATCAAAATTTTCATTCATCCAAAAAAATTCAACATTTATTTCTATAGACTTGCATCCAATAGATAAGGCTTTTTTAATAAATTCTTTTGCTTCTTCTAAATTATCGTTAATACCCGGAATAATGATATATTTAATTGTAACTAAAGCTTTTGAATTCTTTTTTTCAGCCTGAATGTATTTTTTTAAATTTTTCCAAACGCTGTCAAACCCTTTAACCCGTTTGATTTTTTCATAAGTTTTTTTATATCCAGCATCCACACTGACTTTTAGTTTTGTTTCTCCTGTTTCCAATGCTTTTTTTATTGCATCGGAATATGTAATTCCTGCGGATAGGAATTCTATTGAACCATTTATGGAAAATACAAAATCAATAAGCCATTTTAGTTCTTCTTTCGGATATTCGGCACATTCACCTCCACCAATGATAAAATGACAGCCGTTTTTAAACATGTTTCTATCTCTTAAAGAACTTAATACAGGTTTTACGTCCCATACTTTGCGTGTATTTAATTCTTTTTTGATGTCACTTCTGCCTCCGCCTGAGATAATACAATAAATACAATCGCAGCTGCATTTCGTTCTGTTTGAAACTGAAACATCAATGAAACCCGGAGTTTCGTCCCAATCTCTTTCTTCTAAAGTAGGGCAATCTCTGCATACGTCAGGGTAATTTCCGGATTTACATCTTTCAATATAAATTTCTCTATCTTTAAGATATTTATCGATATCTACAAGCTCACCGTTGTAATTTTCCATAAAAGTTAGTTTTTTATCAAAAGACTGGCAACAATATGTTAAGTTTTCAGAATTAATAACCAGATGGTATAATGCCCATTCACAGCATTTAAAAATCATTTATACTTTCCTATTCTTTTGGTTTGATTTTAATATCAAAACTTTTATTTTTAATTATACTTTCTAAAAAGTCGTAAGTTATTATATTAAATCCATTATCAATTATTTGCTGTTTCATATAATGGTAAAGCTCACCTTGTTTTTCTTTAAAAGTACCCGGGTTTACAACTTGAGAACAAAATTCAATTGATGGCTGAAGAGTTTTTATTCCGATATCTTTGCAAGTTTTAATCCAGCTGTCTATTTCTTCTTTTTTATCATTAACATTAGGTACAATTATATATTTTGCAACTATTTTGTCTGCATTACCGCATTTTTGAGCATCTTTTAAATAGTGCTTAAGATTTTTAATTACATCATTGTAAGTATCACGCTTTTTAATTAACTTAAATAACTCTCTGCTTCCGGCATCTATAGATATAACAATAGTTGTACGTCTGTCTTTTTCAATCGCTTTTGAAAGCAATTTTTCGTATTTCATTCCGTTTGTTTGAAGGCAGAAACCGAAACTTGTATTCTTTTGTTTTAACAAAAGTTTCATTATTGCAGGAAATTCTTTTAGCATTGTGAGTTCCCCTCCCGTTACGGAAAAGAACGCATTCGGATTAATTCTATCTTCTTTAATCATTCTTTTTAATACCGGAAGTAGCTTAACATACGGACTATCGATTTTAAATTTAGTCATTTTGCCTTTTGTTACAGGAAGCATTGCACAATAACAGCAGGAACAATTGCAATGTACCCAATGAGTTATTTCTATTTCTCTAAATCTGGTATCTTCATCCCAATCTTTATCTTCTACATAAGGACAAAAATGGCAGCCTTCGTGGGGCAGTATGCCTTTTTTACAATTTTCAATAGCTTCTTCTCTTGTTTGAATAAATTGTTCATAGAAATTTGTATTGTAAGGTATATTATATTTTTCATAACGCTTAGTACCGCAAAGCTTATTGCATAATGAAACCGCATCATGTCTAAAAGCGATACCGCCTTGAATGTATTTACAACTTTTATAACTCATAGGAATATTCCTCCAATATAGATAATATCATAAATAGTTAGCTTTGACATAAATATTTGCAGTTATATATAGTTTTAATGGCACGAAATTACGAAAATATTAAATAACGGCAATGGAAAACCATCATTTAAAATCCTTATAGATGTAGGACGAGGGCTCTGTCGTAGAATTCAAAATCAATGCTATTATCCAGGCAGC
>CANPYW010000038.1 GCA_947588745.1 Candidatus Gastranaerophilales bacterium | reverse complement strand
GTTATTGAGCCTACTGTTGGAGAATCTGAATTTGATGTTTCTACTCCGACAAAATACGCTCCGCCTGAATTAATGTATGACGGCGTAATTGAGCCTACTGTTGGAGAATCTGAATTTGATGTTTCTACTCCGACAAAATACGCTCCGCCTGAATTAATGAATGACGGTGTTATTGAACCTACTGTTGGAGAATCTGAATTTGATGTTTCTACTCCGACAAAATACGCTCCGCCTGAATTAATGAATGACGGTGTTATTGAGCCTACTGTTGGAGAATCTGAATTTGATGTTTCTACTCCGACAAAATACGCTCCACCTGAATTAATTGAACCTACGGTCGGGCCGGAATAAGTTTATTATTAAATTAACATAAAATAAAAACTCAAGATAAAAATACAATTTATCTTGAGTTTTTTATTACCATATAATAACAACATTGAACTGATTTGAATAATGGATTATAATAATAAGAAATGATGTTTGTTAATAAACAGGATGTAACATGGCAAATATAATTAATGATAGAAACGAATATTTAAGACGAATTACAAATTTAAAAAACGAAAAAAATTACACAGAAGCTGCGAAA
This sequence comes from Candidatus Gastranaerophilales bacterium, assembly GCA_947588745.1. Lineage (GTDB taxonomy): Bacteria > Cyanobacteriota > Vampirovibrionia > Gastranaerophilales > Gastranaerophilaceae > Avigastranaerophilus. Next base: position 13,717 of record CANPYW010000038.1, on the reverse strand, counting down.
ATAGCTTTAGAGGCATTTCAAAACTTCAGGGATAATTGTTTCTTAAATGAAATATATATTTGTTACATAGGTCTAAACAAAAGACATGAGGCAATAAAAGTTTTAAAAGAAATTTTAAAAATTAACCCTTACGATATAACCGCATTAAAGAGATTAGGTTACAATTATTATTGTTTGGGCGATTATAAGCAATCTTTAAAATATTTTCAAGCGACTGTTAATTTTGAACCCTTATCATCAAACAATCATTTTAATTTGGCCTGTATATATCATTTTTTAAAGAATTACAAATTAGCAGAAATTAATTATTCTGCCGCAATAAAATTAAATAAGAAAAATATAAGTGCTTTAAATAACAAAGGAATTTTGCATTATGAACTTGGAGAATGGGAAAAAGCAATACCATACTTCCAATATGCAATTAAAAATTCTAAAAATCATCCCGAAGCATATTTTCACATGGGCATTATTTTCAGAGATTATTATAAAGATTATGAGTTATCAGAATTATATTTAAAAAAGGCAATAGAGCTTGACCCTAAATATTCCGAAAATTATTATCAAATAGCACTAACTTATCAAAAACGAAATAAGACTGCCGATTATATACTGGCATTAAAACAGTGTGTAAATATTAATCCTAAACATAAAGCGGCTGTTAATCTGTTAAAAAATTTATAATAAAATATTGCAGCTTATAAAAAGCTGCAATATAATACATTATTTCATTTAAAATTTTAAACAATGCCCTTTTTTTCCATATCATATAAGCAGAATGGCTGAGAATGCAATTGTCCAGTATAAGTTGTAGCCTTTTCAGAACAACCGCCTCTGCATATTCCACCATATTTACAATCTGCACAAATACCGCCAAGTTCTGAAAGTTCAAAACGTCTGTTATATTTATAACCTTCCGGATTTGTCCAAAGTTCATACAATGATTTTTCTCTGACATTACCTTCAATATACATCTTATCTTGCATGGAAAGACATCCTTTTACGGAGCCGTCACTTTCAATACCGATTGTATTCATGCCTGCATTACAGCCGTTCCATTTTTTAATCCCCATATATGGTGTAAGTTTTGAAAAATAGCCCGTACAATCGGCTTCCGTAATAGTCATAATATCTTGATATCTTGCTTTATTTTTTGCAATAAATTGAGCGAAAGCATAAAAATCCTTATCTGTAATAGCCCATTCTTTAGGCATTCTTCCTCTAATATTTGCGGTTTGAAGCTGCCACGCATCAACGTGGTGTTCAATTAATATGTTTTTGATGCCTTCCAGTTCGTGTAAATTTCCCTTATGCAAAGTGGAAACAACAGATATTTTAAAGCCCCTTGATTTTAATCTGTCAAAAACCCACATCAGATGTTCAAAAACACCTTGTTTTCCTCTTATATAATCGTGAGTTTCAGCTTTTGCACCATCAAGGCTAAACCCCAAATAATTAATTCCGACGGCTTGAAGTACATCTATAATATCGTCATTTACAATATAACCGTTGGATATCATATCGCATTTCATACCCAATTGTATAATACGATGTGCAAGCACACTCCAATCTTTACGCATAAATGGTTCACCACCGGATAAAGTAACTCGGTGGCAGCCTAAATCGGATAACTGTTCAATTACACTTAAAGCTTCACTTGTTGTCAATTCTTTAGGCCGCTTATTTATATCCGCATTCGAGCCGCAATGCAGACAATGAATATTACAGCTTAAAGTAATTTCCCAAACTGCATTCTTTAATTTATACATAAACTCTCCTTATAATGAAAAACATTATAACATCTTTACTCCTCTATTTCACCAAAATTACACTATTGGTATGATTTTACAAAATTACAAAACCACACTAATTTAACTTTGCAATAATACAATAATTAAAGAAATATACTAATACACACGTTTTTGTTTTATAATTAAATCATGGTTCAAAAAATTTGTGATACTGTAAATATTAAAAAGATAGTTTCAGACACTCATTTACAACATATAGCAATTATAATGGACGGGAACAGAAGATGGGCTAAAAGTAAGTTTTTGCCTTCTGCGGTGGGTCATAAAAAAGGTGTAAATGCTCTCAGAACCACAATAAAAGAGTGTATAAATTTCGGTATTAAGTATTTGACAGTATATGCATTTTCAACCGAAAATTGGAATCGTGAAAAAGAAGAAGTCGATTTTTTGATGTCTTTACTTGCAAAAACAATTTCGGAAGAAATTCCCGAATTCAAAAAAAATGACGTGAAAGTCCGATTTATCGGTGATATTGAAGCATTAAACAACAATCTAAAATCAATATTGTACAATTGTGAAAAAGAAACACAAAATCATAATACTTTAAATTTGCAAATTGCATTTAATTACGGTTCAAGGCTTGAAATAACAAATGCAGTTAAGCTGATTTGCAAAAAAGTTCAAGCACACGAAATATCCATTGATGAAATAAATGAAGACTTTATCTCAAAAAATTTATATACCGCAGAAATTCCAAACCCTGATTTATTAATAAGAACCGGTGGTGAAAAAAGAATAAGTAATTATCTCTTATGGCAGGCTGCATATTCTGAAATATATGTAATAAACACATTTTGGCCTGATTTTGATAAAAATGCACTAATGAATTCAATTATAGAATTTCAAAAAAGAAACAGAAGGTTTGGGAAATAAAAATTATGACCAAAATAATTTTAGCAACTTCAAACAAACATAAATTAACAGAAATCAAAGCCATTAATAAATATAATGATATATTTTTTGAAACAATAAATGAGAATTTTAACCCTGATGAAACAGGTAACAGTTTTGTTGAAAATGCAATAATAAAAGCACAAGCAGCCGGCAAATTAACACATTCTTACTGTTTAGCTGACGATTCAGGCCTCTGCATTGATTACCTCGACGGACGACCCGGAATTTTTTCATCGAGATACGCCGATACACAAGAAGAAAAAATCAACAAAATATTAAACGAATTACAAGGTGTTAAAGAAAAAGACAGAACAGCTCATTTTAGTTGTGCAATGGTTCTTACAGATTACAATGGTAATGTTATTCACATAACAGAAGGAAAAGTTGAAGGATATATATCATTAGAACAGAAAGGGATTAACGGGTTTGGTTATGACCCGATATTTTATATTCCGAAATATTCAAAAACAATTGCCGAATTGCCGGAGGATATAAAAAATTCAATATCACACAGAGCAAATGCACTTATTCCCATGTTAACCTGGATTAATAAAAATATTAAATGATATGGAAAAAAATATAAATTTAAAAAAAATTATCTTTATAATAACAATATTTGTTTTTTCAATAGGATTTTGCTGTATAACAAATATTCCGGATAATGATTTATGGGCAAGAATTATAGCTGGTGGATATTTCACGGAATTTCACACCGTATTAAAAAGTGATTTTTTATCATACACACCCACTCATTTATGGTATGACCACGAATGGGGTGCAAGTGTAATATTTTATAATTTCTATAAATATTTTGGTCAAGCCGGATTGATATTATTGAAAGGTATCTTATTAGCTTTTACCATCTTATTTTGCTTTTTAACAATTAATTTAAAAGAACACAAATCTACATCTTCATACAATATATTATATTACCTGTTTATGTGTTTCTGCTTAATGAATACTATAGGTAATACTATAAGATGTTTATTGTTTACCTGCTTATTTTTTGCTGCGTTTATAAACATATTGGAACGTGCAAGATTAGGAAAAAATAAAAGTCTTTTTATACTTCCGCTAATAATGGTTCTTTGGGGAAATATTCATGGCGGCTGTATCAGCGGACTTGGAATACTCCTTATATATGCACTGGGAGAATTTTTAAACGGTAAAGAATGGGCTAAATACATATATACTTTTATTATTTGTACATTAATGCTTTTTATTAATCCTTACGGATATAAATATGTACAATTTTTATTTTTTGCGGCATTTATGAAAAGAACATACATCATCGAATGGTTAAGCCCATTCGATTTTATATTCAATTTAACTTACTTAAAATATAAGTTTTATTTGGCTTTAATGCTTATTGTTCAAATAGTTTATATTATAAAAAATAAAATAACATATACAAAACTTGATAAAACCAAAATTCTTATCATCCTTTTGATGACTTTTCTTTCCGCTACGCATATAAGACATATAAATTTTTTCATTTTAACTGTCGGCACACTATTGTATGATGAATTTTATGATATATATAACTCGCTTATTTCTAAAATACAATTATTGAAAAATATAAATTCCAGTAAAATAAAAGAAATTTTTGTATATTCGGCTATACTTATAATTTTTATTCTTCAATTTGGAAATAGAAAAATCATTAAAATATCAGAAACAAGCTGCCCGATATATGCAATTGAATTTATAAAAATCAACAACTTAAAAGGGAATTTGTTTATTAATTTTGATTGGGGAAGTTATGCCGCATACAAATTATATCCAAACAACCTGATTGCAATGGACGGACGGTATGAAGAAGTTTACAATCCGGATTTATTACTAATGATAAAAGATTTTCATCTTTTAAAAAATGATTGGAATAAAATTATCAAAGATTTTAAAACAGATGTAATGATATTAGAAAAAAAATACCCGGTATATAAGAAAATTTCTAATGATGGAAATTGGACTCTTGTGTTTGAAAATAATTTAAGCGGCGTTTTCGTTCCTGCAAAAACAGTTAAATCTGAATATTTATATCCGGAGCCGAATACAGATTATTATAATGAAAAAGTCTTAGAAACGGATATTTCTTTTATTAATAAGGGTATATCGCAAAAAAGACAACAGCAATGACAAATAATACTCGCATAACCCAATTTATGTTTGAAAAATTTCCTGAAAATATTTTTATTAAAGGATAAATGATAAATGCGGAAATTATTCCTAGGCCTATGTTATAAGTAAATACCATTACACATACAGTCAAAATAACAGGGGCAAATTCTGTAATATCATCAAAATCAACCTTTGCAAAGGCAGTAGTAATAAGTATTCCGACGTATAATAAAGCCGGTGCATAAGCATAACAAGGTATTATCTCAATTATTGGTGTAAATATTAATGAAGATAAGAATAAAAATCCGACAACAATTGAAGTTAAACCTGTTTTACCGCCCGCTTTTATACCCGTTAAAGAATCTATATAAGCACCGGTTGTCGTCGTACCTAAAAAAGAAGCACATATAACCGATATTGAATCAGATATCATTGTTTTTTTATCAATTTTAGGTTCATTATTGGTATAACTTAAAGTTAAAAGAGCCCCTGCTGTATCTATATTTACAAGCATAAAAATTACAAGAAATACCGATATAAAATCTTTTGTGAAAATTCCGCTAAAATCAAACTGCATAAACGAAGATAAGGGTATTACAGGTGCTGAAATTATATTTGAAGGCAAATTGACATCTTTAGCAATAATTCCAATAAAAGTTGTTACCAAAATTGCAATTAAAACAGAAGCTCTAACTTTTTTATAAGATAGAATTATAATCAGTAAGAAACAAAAAACTCCCATTATTACATTAAATGAACAGATATTACCGGCTTGCAGAGGAATACTTTTATTTGTAAAATCAACAATTCCTATATCTTTTAATGCTATAAAAATAAAAAATAAACCCAGCCCAATACAATATGATAACTTAATATTTTCCGGAATTTGACTAACAATATATTCCCTCAGATTGGTTAAAGTCATAAACAGAAGTAAAAAGCCGCATATAAACACTGAAGCAAGTGCCGTTTTTACTGAAAATCCAAGATTATTACATATCGTATAAGATATAAATGCCGTTTCGCCCAGTAATGGGGCAACTGCATAAGGTTTATTTGCTATTAAACTCATTATTAAACACGAAAGGAAAGTCACTATACCAGTAACAGATATAGATGCAGAGAAATTTAACCCCGCTGTTTCAAGTAATTTTGGACTTAAAACAAACAGATATGACATAGTAAAAAATGTGGTAAGACCGGCTATAAATTCCGTTTTAACAGTCGTATTATTATCTTTTAGCTTGAAAATATCCATTATAATAAACTTTCCAGTTTTTTTACCGTTTTTACATCAAATACATCTTCTGGTGCTTTGTTGGAATAAAAAATAATTTGTGCTTTTTCAGTAAGTATATCATTAATACTGTTATAATTCAGAGGAATTGGAGTCGGCATTGCATTATTTAACATGTTAATAAATACCTCAGAATTATATGGTTTATTTAACTTATCTGTTTGTATCATTTTATTTGCGGCGGATTTTCTGGCTGGAACAATCAGACCGTCTTGAGCAAATTTTTCTATGCAAGAACGAGAAGAAAGATACTTAACAAATTCAATTGCTTCCTTTTTATTCTTAGAATTTTTAGATATCGCCCAGCCTGAAGCATCAATATAAACTTTGTTTGAATTTAAAACCGGAAATTCAACAACATCCCAATTAAACTTAATCGTATCTCTAAACTTAGGAACCATCCACCGTCCACCCAAATACATAGCAAGTTTACCGTTTATAAACATTTGTGCGGTTGTCATACTGCCTATTTCAGACTTATTAGGAGAATAATGATATTTATTAATTAAATCAGAACAAAATTTAAGCGATTTTAAGCTTTTATCCGAATTTATAATAATTTTTGTTAAATCATTACTAACTGCACCGCCGCCTGTTGCTGCCAAATAATATAACCAATAAATAGGGTTATCTTCAGAATTAATTATAAATATATTTTTATTTTTTAGTTTTTCACCTAGAGATAAAAAATCATTTATTGATGTTAACTTTAAATTATTTAATAAGTCTTTATTATAGTAAATAACAAGATTAGATATATCTCTCGGAATTGCATATATTTTCCCTTCTTTTGAAAAACAACCTGAAGCCTGAGTGAAAAAATCAGATATATCAAAATAAGAAGTTAAATCTTCAAGCAATCCAGCCTCAATATACATTTTTATATAACCGTTATTTATAAAAACGATATCAGGTTCTAATCCTGAAGCAAACAATAAATGTAATTTTTGAAAATAATTTTTTGGAATATGAATAAGATTAATTCTTATATTTTTATTTTGAAATTCATATTCCTTAATTAATTGATTTAAAATAGAAATCTCACTCTGAGAACCCCATGATGAAAAATTTAAAACAATTTTACCGTCTTTAGCATTCTTGGGGGTAAACATGAAACATAAGCTTATAAATAATAAAATGAATAAAAATATAATAATTTTCTTCATTTTTTATAAAACAGCCAACTCTTTCATGCCCATATCAGATATTTCAATCATAGCCTTATATGAATCAAGCTTAATAATATAGATATCAGACTTGCTGTCTTGATCATAAAATCTTGCTTGAAGGTTAATTCTATGTAAATCAGCAAATTTTTTCAACAAGAAGGATTTTTCGCTAACAAAACCATACAAACTGAAAGCACCTTCTTCTTCTTTTAAGAAAAAGCCTTTGGTAGGTGTTATATTCAAAACAGATAAAACATCAGTTTTAGGATTTGGAATTTGATTATTTTCCTTATTTACAATTTCATTAACAAAAGGCATGTTAAACTCGGATAAATCTTCGGAAATATGCAATTTAGAAGTTCCGGCGGGATTTGATGAATTTTTTAAATTATTAGTAATAACAGAAGTCTTTTTAATTGAACTTTGCATTTGATAGTTCTGTTTATTAACGATTGAATCATCTTTTGGTATATCAAAACAACTGAAATTGTCTTTATCTGCGGTTTGCAGAGCCTTTTTAGAGATTACCGGATTAGACATAGGCTCTTTATTATTTTTATTAATAGTGTTCTGATTATTTTGTAATACAAACTGTGAAGGGAAAACTGTATAAGTATTATTTTTCTTCCTTCTTAATAAAAGAAGAGATGCAATTATTATTACAAACAACAATAAAGCAAGAACTGAATTGAAAATATACTTCATAACAGTAAAGAAAGAAATTGAAGGCTTTTCTTTAACAGATACAAGCTTAATGGAATAATCAGGTTCAGTCTTTATATCAAGCTTTAAATAAGAAGTTTCCCTGTCATCTTTTAAATAAGGTTTTTCATCGACTGCAACTTTTATTTTAGGCATCTTTTTAAATTTGTTATTTATTTTTATTCTATTATCTGCCTTTGCAGCATCGGGGATAAAAACGATATATTGCCCATTGTTTTTATTTTGAAGGAATGCACGCCCTTTAAAATTGTCTTGAAAAACCAAATTAAGGCTATACGTATAATCATCAGCTTTAGTGATTATTACTTTTGATAAGTGATTTGTAATATCTGCTGCAAAAGACTGTATTGCCGAAACAGACAGAACCAGTAAACTTACAAACGATTTAATAATAAAAGATTTTTTCATTTTATACTTACTTCCAATAGGGACTTTCTATTTTTTAGAACATTTATATTATACAATATATTAAAGCATTAAAATATAATTTTTGTCACGTTTTATCATATAAAAAAATTAAACTGATACATTACTTAATTTCTTGGGTAATATATTTATATTAGATTATAAATACAAAAAAAACAATCTGTTGAAAATAAAAATAAATGTGGTAACATTGTAATGTAGAAATGGTTTGGTATATGAATTTAACAGATGAACAAATAAGTAAAATTTTCGAACTCGCTTCAATGGAAAATAAAATATTAAGTAAAGATATTACTTCAAATGATATTACAGAAGCTTTGATTGAAATAGAAAGTAAATTATACTCGTTTACATCAGGAATAAAAATTACTTCTTTTGAAGATAAAAAAATTCTGATTGCGGATGATTTAGAGTTGTCTATTTATCAATTATCCACAATATTAAAGAAAATAGGTATAAACCCTTGTATTGCAAGGCACAAAAGCGATGCGATTTCAGAAATTCAAAAAGTAAATTACGACTGTATAATTATAGATTTATTCATGCCTGAAAGTTCTGATGGTCTTGACTTAATAAAAGAAGCAATGCTAAGAAAGGATGAGAACAACAAAGATACAAAAATAGTAGTTATTTCAGGTACAGATGATAACAATTTAGTAGAACAATGCTACGAATTAGGTATCGATTTATTTATACAAAAAGATAAAGATTGGCATTCTAAATTATTAAAATATATGGGCAGTGCTTTTCAGTCAGAAAAAAGTCTTTCATACTCAAGATACGTTATTGATAACAAAATCACAGCCTTTATTCTTAAGAAGTTTAATGATGAAAAAGTATTTAATGCATTAATCAAAAATATAAATTCTTCTGTTATTACAGGTATAAAACACGTATTGTTTGACCTTAGGGAAATAACTTCTTTTGATACCGAAAATGCATATATTTTTGCAGAGATTTATAAAATTTGTGCTGAAAACAAGGGAAAGTTTGTTCTTGCAAATCCTTCTAATGATATCAAAGAAGCACTTTCTTTTGCTTATCTTAAAGATATAATTCCTATCACAACTTCAATAGAAGAAGCCGTAAGAATTATAAACCTTGATGAACATAATTAATTTTAAGTTAAATGATTATAGGTCATCTATCATAAGCACTCTTTTTAAGTGCCTGTCGCCCTTAAATTGAGTATTTAGCCATATATCGCATATATCTTTTGCCAAATATTCACCAACAATTCTTTGACCAAAACATAAAATATTCGTATTATTATGTTCTCTAGAAAACTTAGCGGAAGTCGTATCTGAGCATACTACAGCTCGTATGTTTTTAAATCGGTTTGCACAAATACTCATTCCAACCCCTGTTCCGCATATCAATATTCCCTTCTGATATTCAGAACTTGCAACCTTTTCGGCAACCGATTTTGCTATTAACGGATAATCAACAGGTTCTGCAGAATTAGTACCTATATCAAATACAACATAACCTTTATTAATCAAATAATCTCTAATTTGTTGTTTTAAACAAAAGCCGGCATGGTCTGAACCGATTATAATTTTTTCGCTTAACATTATTTACCCTTTCTATAGTATTGTAACATTTAAAAAAATCAATTTTTTCTTTGTTACAAAAATTCAAATAATAACTTTTACTAGCATGTTTTTTTAATTTTAGTGTTTATATAAATAGGAAGAAAGTTGTTGTACTATGCCTGAAATAAATACAAACAATCAAATTAAACAATATAACGGAGGAACTCCGTTATATAACTATGCTGTTAATAATTCTTTCCAAACACCGGAAGGTCAAACTGTAAACATATCATCACCGAATGCAACAATTCAAAACCCGATATATCAATATCCCGAAACATCATTATATGCACCGGAATCTTCCATTTATTCAAATCTGAACACGAATTTAGCAAATACTAATAAAAATGCGACATCAGGTATAAATATTTATATAAATAACCCTTCAGGCATAGGTGGACAGTGTTCTACACCAAATTATTCTTACGAACAGCCGGCAAGAGACCAGCAAATAAATACTGCTGTACCTTCACAACCAATAAATGCGGCAACAAATATAACACCAAACGAAACAGAAAAAACAAAAGAACAAAAGACAAAAAATGTTGTTGATTTAACAGATGATTATATAAAAACAGTTGAAAGTTATTTAAGAAGTGATGATGAATCAATAAGGAAAATGGGAATTCATGACTTAATAAAAAGGTTTGAAGAAGATAAATCAAGATTTGATGACCCTGCATTAACGGCATTACTAAACATTGCACTTCAAGATGCTAGCCCGTCTAACAGATTACTTGCCATTTCGCCGATAGCTTCAGAAACGGCACATGGTGATGAAAATACAATTGCTTTATTACAAAACTTATCAAAATCCAATAAATTATACGGACAAGAAGCAAAATTGGCAACCGAAGCATTATTAAAAGCTTCACAAGTAACAAAAGAAATACCCGACCATTCACCTCAGCAAACAGAAAACGAAGAGGAAAGTTAAAAAGAACTTTAGTAAGTAAAACAGGTAAGAAAGTATGGCAAACTCATCAATAATAAATGTTTTAAAAAAGGTTCCGGCATTAACAAAAAAAATATCGGGAAAACCATTAGAAACTGCTTCAAAGGTTGTCGGAGCAGGTGTCATAGTTTCCAGTATATATGATGCCCACGTAAACGGAGCAGAAAGAGCAGATATCTTTGATTCCATTAATACGGCAAACAAAATGCACAACGATTACAAACAATATATAAGTTTAGATAAAGAAAGTGCTACCCTCGCAAAATTAAAAAGATACTGGTATGATATAAAGCAAAATACGATAGATTTCCATTTTATGAATAAAACACGAGGTTATTTAGGTAGTTTTTCATCTACAATCTTATCGAATACCCTTAACATTTTATTAGCAGTTGCAGCAATAAAGATGAAAAAAGCAGGCAAGATTGCAGGCACAATTTTAACATTGCATGCCGCCAAAACAGTTTTGTTTGATGTATTAGAATTAGGAAGAAAAAAAGAGAAACTATAATCTTTTTTAATACTGACGGCTATTATCCAATTGTAAATATTAATAGTACAATCGGCTAGTTTTTAAATTATTCGGGTGGATAATTACTTTGTTATTTTATCGGGCTTATTATAAAACTATGAAATTAGTCAGTAAGAGCAAAGTTAAGAGAGGATATTATTGTGTTAGAAATCAGTGAAAAAAAAGATGCCGTAAAGGTGGTTATTGTAGAAGATTATAAGCTAACTCGTGTGGGGTTAAAATCTACATTGAATGAATATGAACATATTAATGTAATTGGTGAAGCCGAAGACGCAACAGAAGGAATAAAGATTATAAACACTTTAAAACCAGATGTTGTATTAATGGATTTGGGGCTTCCTGGTATGAACGGACTTGAAGCCACTATGAAAGTAAAAGAACAAAACAAAGATGTAAAAATAATTATTTTAACCTCACATGAAAGAAGCGATGAAGTTATTGCTGCATTAGGAGCAGGGGCAAATGCATATTGTTTAAAAGATATCGCCCCTCAAACATTATCGGAAGTAATAAGAAATGTTGCCGACGGTACCTGCTGGGTTGATGCAGGAGTATCAAAGGCCGCTTTAAATTTTTTCCCGAAACCTGAAAACGTTACTTTAATGCAAACAACGGAAGTTCAAGATGCAAGAGCTCAATTAACAGAACGGGAACTTGAAGTTTTAAAACATTTGGTTCAAGGTAAAAGCAATACTGAAATTGCAAAAGAATTAATAGTAAGTGTTCATACCGCAAAAGCACACGTGTGCAGTATATTGCAAAAATTATGCGTGGATGACAGAGTTCAAGCTGCGGTAAAAGCTATAAAAGAGAACATTATATAATTTAATAATATTAAAATAAAATAAATCCGATGTTTTATATCGGATTTATTTTTATTATAATATTTTTTGTAATAAAATATCGGAGCTTACAAAATGCCTGTTGTTTCAATTGTAATGAGTACATATAACAGAGAAAATATGGTAAAAGAAGCAATTGAGTCCATATTAAATCAAAGTTTTACGGATTTTGAATTTATAATAGTCAATGATGCTTCAGAGGATAATACGGAAGAAACTATAAAAAGCTATTCCGATAACAGAATTTTATACCTGAAAAATAAACAAAATTGCGGATGTACATTTAATTATCACACTGCACATAATATTGCAAAAGGTAAATATATAGTACATATTGATGATGATGATATTTCACTTCCGGACAGAATAAAAATTCAAACACAATTTATGGAAAATAATCCGGATATAGCACTAGCCGGCACATATATAGAAACATTCGGCGAAAACAAACGCCCTTCTTGGGTATTTTATACTCAACCGAAAATGCTTGACCTTGCCATGAACATTTATAATCCTATTTGTCATTCATCAGTAATATACCAAAAAGAATATCTTGATAAAAATTATATTAATTATGATATTAGTAAAAAATGTGCTCAAGACTACGATTTATATAAACAAATAATATTTTCAGGCGGAAAACTCGCAAATATCCCGGAAGTTCTTGTTAAATACAGAATGCATAAAAATCGAATAACTGATATAAAAAATACACAGGACATACAAATTGAAAATGCAAACAATATAAGAAACGAACTATTGAGCAGATTTTATACTATTGATAAAATAAACGAATTTAATACGTTGACAAATGGTTTTCCGTATAATAAATACCGCATTTATAATGTGGTTAAAGCACTTGAAAAACTTTCACAGACAGAATACTATAAAACAAATTCATTAGAAGCAGAACTGGAACAGCTTATTAACGATATAGAAAACAAAAAATTTGTATTTTAATACTTTACAATTGAACATTTTTTTATTAATATAAAAAAGTACCGTAAACGGAAGAGTGCCAGAGCGGTTGAATGGAACGGTCTTGAAAACCGTCGTACGCATCTGCGTACCGTGGGTTCGAATCCCACCTCTTCCTTTTTGTTTTTGCTTTATTTATGCTTATTTCACCAATCTATATTTTCTCTTGTGTCCACGTTTGATTTATTGTAGTTGGAAAGAGTAATTTGATATTTACGGTTAGATTGATTTTTTCGGTATATTTTCACACCCATTTCGATTATAACAGACAGTTTGATTTTTATGCCTGAAACCCCTAAATTTACGGGATTTTTTCTGTCGGAAATTTTCCGAAACAGGAAAAATCAAACTGGACAAGAACGGACTTTTACTACCCC
>CANPYW010000037.1 GCA_947588745.1 Candidatus Gastranaerophilales bacterium | reverse complement strand
ATCAATTTTGCCCGAAATTCTTGAACTGTCTGCAAAATTTTAAATATGCCTGAAAGCCTTATACAGTTTGAAAATACAAAAAATTCCAAAACTGTCTGCAAAAGTGGTATTTTGCGTAGTTCCGGAATTTTAATTCTCGTGAATTTTTCCAAGTTAAAATGCTTGATATGATTGACTTTTGACGATAATTCCAAAACTGTCTGCAATTCCGAAACTACCAGAAAAATAATACTTTTTATATGATGGCGAAAAACTTGTCATAATAATAAAAGAGGCTTTTAGACCTCTAGTCGATATTGCCTCTTTTGTTAATGGTGGGCCATCCTGGACTCGAACCAGGGACCTTACGCTTATCAGGCGTACGCTCTAACCACCTGAGCTAATAGCCCTCTTACAACTTATTATAATTACATAGACAAAGAAAAAAATCAAGTATTATTCTGTTATAGGTCTTAATAGTATAATAGAATTCAGGTTTAGCTGCAAAAAGTCATGCGTTTCAGCTTTTCTGTTTGGAAATTCTCTGTGTATAACCTCACAGTTTTTTATTGCAACAAAACGTTTTGAGCCATTCAATATATCAGAAAGCACTCTATTTTTTCTACCGGTTTTAGGCATAAAAACATTTCCTTTAATTTGGTAGTCTTTTGTAATTACAAGTACTCTTTCAGACCATATACCTGTTATAAAACTATTATCTTCATTGTTTTCTTCGTACATTTATATTGAACCTTTCTTATAATGAGTATGACTGGAACAATGGTAAGTATAATGATAAAGCAAGGAAGCAAACAATAAAACCAATAAATATCAATAATATAGGTTCTATTAATTTACCTATTGTATCAATGATTAAATCAAGCTGTTGGTCGATATATAAAACGCATTGTTCCATTAATTCACCCAGTCGGCCTGATTGCTCACCGGTTGAAACCATAAATAAAATCATTTTGGGGAAAATATTTGCTGCTTTTAGCGAATCCGATAAGTGCGAACCTGCTTGCATTTTTTTGATTGAGATTTTTATTGATTCCTGCATTACATAATTTGATAATGTTGTTCTTGATAAATATAAACATTCTATAATTGGAATACCGGCATCATAAGCAATTTGCAACACAGTTAAAAAGTTGGAAAACGCAGCTGCTTTTGCTAAATCTGATATTAATGGAATTTTTAATAAAATTTCATCAAGTCTTCTTCTTGACGGTTCCCATCTTAATAAATATATACAGCTAAATACAATAGCCGCAATACTAACAGGAATTATAGGCCATTTATTTTTTAGAAATTCACCTAAATCAATACATATTTGAGTGATAAATGGTAATTCTTTTCCTTGCTGGTCAAACATTTCTTTAAAAGCAGGGAATACGAACATTAACATAACCAAAACAACTGCTATCGCCAAAAGTACAACAAATGCAGGATATGTTAATGCAGAAATTACTTTGCCTTTAATATCTTCTTGCTTTTTTAACAACTGTATTAAACGTTCAAATGTCTTATCAATTTCACCAGAATCTTCACCTGCTTTTGCAAGACCTATATACACTTGTCCGAATAAATTCGGATATTTTGATATCGTATCCGATAAAGTATATCCGGCTATTATTTGATTTTTAATTTCTTGTGCAAGCATTCTAATTTGCCTTGAAGCTGCATCTTTTTCAATAAAAATCAAACTTTCTATAATAGGCAAACCTGCTTTATTTAATGTTAAAAAAGTTTGTGTAAAGTCTATTTTCTCTTTTAAAGATAGGCTTTGTAAACCAATTTTTTTCCCTGATGCCATTGATGAAAGAGAAGCTTCATGAATTACAATATCCTTATAGCCCATATTTCGGACTTTGACTTTTGCTTCTACGGTAGATGAGGCATCAACTCTGCCTTTTACTCTTTCTCCATTCCATTTTGCTGCTTCATATTCATATCTTGCCATAACTATCTATCCTCACTCTTTTACAGGACCTAGTACTCTGACAAATTCTGATATGGTAGTATTACCGTTGATAATATGGCGTAAACAAACTTGATGAAGTGTTTTCATTCCGGCACCTACTGCTGCTTCTTCAATTTCAATATCGTGTGCTCCTTGAGCTATTAATTTTTTGATTTCTTTTGTTATCGGCATAATTTCATATAAACCAATACGTCCCGTAAACCCTTCAAAATTACACTTGTCACATCCAACAGGATAATATACAGGCGTTTGCATAAACTCTTGAATTTCTTTTTCACCGCCAGGAATTACAAGTTCAGCTTCCTCTCTTGTGGGCATGTGTTGCGTTTTACAATGCGGACAAAGGCTTCTTACCAAACGTTGAGCAATTACACCAACAAGTGTTGAAGATACCAAATAATCTTTAGCTCCCATGTCTATTAACCTGGTAATTGTTGCTGCTGCTGAGTTCGTGTGAAGTGTTGATAATACAAGGTGACCTGTTAATGCTGCGGAGATTGCAGTTTCCAGTGTTTCAATATCACGAATTTCACCTACGAGTATAACATCAGGGTCTTGTCTTAATATCGCACGCATACAAGATGCAAATGTTATTCCGGCTTTTGTATTAATCTGCGACTGGTTAATACCATCAATTCTAATTTCGACAGGATCTTCAATTGTTGTAATATTAATATCTTCTTTATTTATTGCTTTTAATAACGTGTACAACGTTGTTGTTTTACCTGAACCGGTAGGTCCTGTTGCTAAAATAATACCGTTTGGTACACTTTCCATTTTTTGTATTATTGATATTTCTTCAGGCGATGCACCCGATAATGTCATCTTCTCTTTTGAAGAGGCCATTGATACTGTAGGTGCAAGAATTCTTATAACCATTTTTTCGCCGTCGCCTACAGGAAGGGTATTAATTCTGAAGTCATAATCCTTTCCTTTATAAGTAATGGAAAATGAACCATCCTGAGGACGTCTGTGTTCTGCAATATTCATTTTAGACATTACTTTAAAACGGGTTAATATTGCGGATTCCGAATTCTCAGGAAGTTTTAATGCTACTTTTAATATACCGTCTTTTCTGTATCTAACAATATAACCGTCTAATCTTGGCTCAATATGAATATCACTGACTTTTAAGTCTATACCGTCAGATAATATTTTGTTTACAAACTTAACAATTATGCTTGAATCATCTTTTAATTCTCTTTGAGCTTGTTCAAAAAGTGTTTCTTCTTTTTTATTTCTTAATGTTTCACGCTCAACTTTTTTCATCATTTTCTTTGTGTCACGCTTTTGATCGCTGAACAAAGTCTGTATACACATTGAAAATTCATAATGAGTAAGAATTAATATTTTGGGTTGAAGTGATGTTAAAAATATAATATCATTTATAACCCTTTTATCATTTGGGTTTACCATTGCTACAACCAGATTTTTTTCATCGCAGCTAATCGGTAAAACTCTATTGATTTTAATAAAATCTTCAGGCAATACAGTTAAAGTATCGTCAGGTATTTTTAACTGTTCTTCGCTAACAGCCTGAAATCCAAGTTGAGCTTCTAATGCTTTTTTTAAATCGTTTAATGTTATCATACCTTGTTGAACAAGGACTGTACCTAACGGTATTTGTTGTTTTTTAGATAAAACTAAAGCATTAAATATTTGTTCATTGGTTACAAACCCCATTTGATTAAGAATTTCACCGATTTTCTTACCAAAATATTGATTTTCTTTTATATTATTTGACGGAGCAAGTGAACTCCCTTCATCTGATGATATATTACTGTCTTCATCATAACTATCATCATATTTTATTTGAATATTTCTTGTCTCTTCATTATTGTTGAAATCGGTTGTATTTAAAGTATTAATGTCGCTTGGTTCTTCAGTTTTTTTACTTATTACTTCCGTTTTTATGTATGAAGATAATATAGAAAAGTCATTTTCCGATACGATTTTAAAATTAATTTTATCGTTTTTTGCTATTTCTATAACAACATTTTTAACTTTTGCTTGATTTGTTTTTGGCGTTGCAATTATACATACGGAACCTTTATAAACACATATCGGTATATATAAATCTGTGTTCATTAGGTTTAAATCAAACTTTGAAACCAAAGCAGGATCTACTAGTGGTTTTATTTTATCTAAAAAAGAATTGGTCATTTTATTACCTTAAAGTTCAGCTATATCTTCAGTATCTTTAATAATTCTCGGAGTAATGATAAACAATAATTCATCTTTTGACATTGTTTTTTGTTGTGTTCTAAATAAGAAACCAACAATAGGAATATCACCTAAAATAGGTATTTTAGCAACAGATGTATTTTCGCTTGTTTGAATCATACCGCCTAATACAAGAGTTTCTTCATCTTTTATTCTTACATTCTTTAAATCTAAATTATGGCGTTGTAATAATGTTGCTGCTGTATATGGCACACCGCCTAATTCATCAACTACGTTATCAAGTACGGATGAATAATCAGGTTTAATGTTTAATGAAACATATCCGTCAGGACTTATGAATGGTGTAACTTCAATTTTAATACCATTATCTTCACCGATTTCATAAGTTTTTTGAGCATACATGTTATTTCCACCGGTATTTTGTCCGTTACTTGCAGATACAAACTGGACGGTTGTTGATTCTATGTAATCTTGTGTTAAATCAATTGTTGATGTTTTTCCGTTTGTGATAACAATTTTAGGATTTGCAAGCAATCTTGCTTTACCGTTTGAAATCAGATAATGGATTGTTTGCTGTAGTGAATGCACTGTTGGCCCATTACTTGGACCATGCCATACAATCGGTGAGTTTGTTTGTACACCTGTCGTTCCTGTAAATGAAAGGTTTAGGTGTTTACCGCTGTATGCCCATTGGCTGTTGAAATCTTTTTGTCCGTTTTCTGATAATGCAATAATAGATATTTCAAGAAATGCTTGAGGTTGTTTTCTATCATTGTCCATTATAAAATCATTAACCATTTGAATTTGTTGTTCACTTCCTCCAACCAATGTTAATGTACCTAATTCAGGTTGAACATATATTGTTAACGACGGTTTTGATTGGAATGAAGATAAATTATCAGTTTGAACACCGCTCGTTACTACACAAGCAACAGCACCGCCGCCAATTGCATTTTCACCGGCTTTACTCAAGCTTCCCTGCATTTTAAAATTAGAATTTAATGTTGATTTAAATGTACCTGCTCCTTTACCGCCATTAGCCATATTTCCTGATGTAGGTAATTGGAATAATGTTTCACAAATCATTTTAGCCATTTCAAATGGAGTTGTATGATTTACTCTGTATGTTGTCATAACAGGTTTTTTATCAAACTTATCAATAATTCTTCTTGCCATTTGAACGTCATTATCAGTACCGAATATTAATAACTCGTTTTTATCGGCATTTGTTGAAACAATAGGGCCAAAAGACAAACCAGGTGCATTAAGTGAAAATATGTTTGTGTTCAAAAAGTGTGCAATGTATGCAGCATCTGCATATTTAATCGGAATAATTGTCATATTATCTTTTGTTAAGTTTAAAGTTTCAGCATCGCTTGTTCCTGCAACCAGCATTGTATTACCTTTAATTACATAGGTAAGATTTGTCATCTTCATAATCATTTTGAATGCTTCTTCAAGGTCTACATCAACCAAATCAAGTGTAATAACACCTTTTGCTGATTTGTGGAAAACTATATTTAAACCTGCTTTATCTGCAAACATTCTTAATACTTGCTGAACATCAGTATCTCTTAAGCTTAATGATACCTTTTGTCCGTTTGAATTGAAGTTAACATGACCTTCTATTCTGATTCTGTCCGGCCCGTTAATATTTTGTCTTATAACGGGCTGCTGCAAATCATAAGTAAGAGGAGCAGATTGTCCCGCCGATGCCATTAACGAAACGCAACCGGTTACTAATAATAGTTTCGATATATTTTTAATTCTCTTGTTCATAATATATATTCAAACTCCTCTACCTTAATTATTCTTATTTTTATTTCTGCCGGCAAATTTATGTTCAAAATCTGCTACATTTCTTTGATCCAATATCCCTCGTGTGAACAATTGTCCAACTGAAGCAACATAAGTATTATTTTTATAATTAACTTGAACTTTATCTCTTGTTATATTCTTTATAACATAACCTGATATCTTATCTCCAATTTTAACAAAATAATCTGTACCGTTCAAGTTAATAATTGCGGAAGGACTTTCATCATCATATAATATACCTGAAATTTGTGTTTGGAGTAATTTTGTCAAATTTTCATCAGGTGTTGATGCTGCCGGTGGCTCAATAATTTCAAACTCTGTATTATCCAAAACAACATAAGGACTTTCTGCTTTCATTGCAGAAGTAATAATTGGCGGCTTAAACGGATTAAGTCTTGAGGCCTGATTATATGAAACCATTATTGAATCATTTGCCTGATTTTCTTCCAATGCATTATTTATGAACATGTCATCAGATTGTTCCGGTGGAGCTTCGCTTATAGTTATCATATCACCGTTATTTTGTCCGTCATTAATATTTGCATCGCCGTTTTCGTTAAACGAAACGTTCATTCCGTCCTGACCGTTGTTATTTGTATTATCGAAGAAGCTTTCATCTTGAGGAACATCATTATTGCTGCTTGGAGCAGGTGCTTGTTCCATTGGAATTTCTGATGATACTTGATCTTTATGACCTGACATAGATTTAACAAGGAAAAATCCACCGCCTCCTATTAAGAGTAATATTAAAAGTATAATAATAATTTTTATTAAATTATTATTGCCTTGTTTGTGGTTTGAAGAGTCATCATCTTCATCTTCTTCATATTCTTCCTCGTCTTGATCTTCATCCTCATCAGACTGTTCTTCATCATATTCATCTTGATCTGAAGATTCTTCATCTTCATATTCTTCCTCATATTCTTCGGAATTATCTTCTGAGTTATCAAGTTCTTCCCATTGTTGATCGTTATCTGCCATATCTCTCACTTTATATTTTTATAATTTTCTTTTTATATTTTACACGTATTCTACAAAATGGGCAAATTATTTTGTAAAAATAATAAAACAATTTTAATTCCCACATATATATTATTCTATATACAAAACGTTGTACTCAATCATTTGTAGGATTTAAGTTTTTTTATATATTACAAAACTAAACAAAAAAAGGCGGCACCCAGATTCGAACTGGGGATAAAAGCTTTGCAGGCTTCTGCCTTACCACTTGGCCATGCCGCCATAACCTAAAAAGCGGAAGACGGGACTCGAACCCGCGACAATCTGCTTGGAAGGCAGATGCTCTACCAACTGAGCTACTTCCGCATTAGAAGTAATCGCTTCTTTTATATATTACATGAAAAGATTTAATTTAGCAATACTTTTTTTATTCATCAACATGTTCAAGTGCTTTTTCCAATATCATTTTTATGTGATTATCATCGAGTGAATAATATACATTTTTCCCTTTTTTAGCTGTCTTTACAAGTTTTGCCATTCTTAACACTTTTAATTGATGTGATATTGCCGATTTTGTCATATCTAATAGTACTGCCAAATCACCAACGCACATTTCACTTTCTTCTAATGCCCATAAAAGTTGTATTCTTGTTCCGTCGCCCATTACTTTAAAAAAATCAGATAATTCATATAAAAGCTTTATATCCGGCATTCTATTCTTTATTTCTCTTATTTTTTCCGCATTTATTGCTTCGCAGTCCGATTTCTTATTTTCCATTTTCTTCCCCCATTATTTACATTTTATCATAATTGAATATCTGTTCAATTGTTTAATTTTTGTAAATAATGTCAGCATTATAATTGACAGTTGAACAATTGTTCAATTATAATATATTTAAAGATAGTTTTGGAAAGGAATTTTTATGTGTGAACATTGCTGCCACGATGAAGATTGTTCTGAGATAAAATCGCTTATTTCTATTTCTGTAGCTGTTTTATTGAGCATTATTGCATATTTTACAAAATGTAATATTTTGTACATTTTTGCTTATTTAATTGCTGGCTGGGATATTATTCTTGTTTCAATAAAAAACATTGGAAAAAAGAATTTCTTTGATGAAAATTTGTTAATGACTGTTGCGACCGTTGGTGCTTTATTTCTCGGGGAATTTCCTGAAGCTGTAAGTGTTATGATTTTATATAAAATCGGTGAATTTCTCCAGGATAAAGCAGTTGATAAATCGAGAAATTCTATTGAAGAATTAATGAATATTACACCTGATTACGCTAATATTGAGATTAATGGTGAATTAAAAAAAGTTATGCCCTATGATGTTCACGTTAATGACATTATTGTTGTAAAAGCCGGAGAAAAAGTGCCTTTGGATGGTATTGTTCTTCAAGGTAGTTCTTATGCGGATACTTCATCTTTAACTGGTGAAAGTGAACCTAAATTAATTCAAACGGGTGATGCTATACTAAGCGGTTATATTAATCTTAACGGCATTTTAAAAATAAGGACTCAGAAGGAATATCAAGATTCTACGGTATCTAAAATTCTTAAGCTCATAGAAAATGCACAAGAGAAAAAATCCGTCACCGAAAATTTTATTACAAAATTTGCAAGGTATTACACTCCCTGTGTAGTATTTAGTGCAGTGGGAATTATGCTTTTACCGTTTATTTTTCATTTGAACGTGCATATTTGGATTGAAAGGGCATTAACATTTCTTGTAATATCCTGTCCGTGTGCACTTGTAATTTCTGTGCCTTTGACTTTTTTCTGTGCCATAGGTCGTTCATCCAAGGACGGAATATTGGTTAAAGGAAGTTCATACCTTGAAAAAATTGCACAAGTTAAAACAATTGCTTTTGATAAAACAGGTACTCTTACAACTGGAAAACTTAGTGTAAATGAAGTTAAATCATATTCAAATGAGGATATATCAAGTATATTAAAGTATGCAGCATATACGGAATATTATTCTAATCATCCGATTGCTTCTGCCATAAAAAGTAAATTTGATGAACAGATTGATATAACAAAGATTTCTGACGTAAAAGAAATTGCAGGTTATGGAATTTCCGCATTAATAGACGGCAATGAAATTATTGCGGGAAATAAAAAAATGATGCAAAAATATGATATTGAAATAAATGAAGAAACAGAACATTCTTCAGTTGTTTACATTGTTAAAAATAAATTATTAATAGGATGTATTATAATTTCTGATGAAATCAAACCACAGGCGTGTGAATTGATTTCTAAACTTAAAAAGTTAAAAGTACACACCGTCATGCTAACAGGTGACACATATAAAAGTGCATGTAATATTGCAAAAGAAATTGGAATTGATGAATTTTATGCCGATTTACTTCCTCAAGATAAAACGCAAAAAATAGAAGAATTTATTGAAAAAAGTAATAAAAATCAATCAACAGTATTTGCCGGCGACGGAATAAACGATGCTCCGGTACTTATGAGAAGCGATGCCGGCATTGGAATGGGAGCTTTGGGTTCGGATTCTGCAATAGAAGCGGCTGATGTTGTAATATCTGACGATAATATTTTTAAAATATATAAATTAATATTAATAGCCAAAAAAACGATAAAAATCGCAAAACAAAACATTACTCTTGCAATAGGCGTTAAAATATTATTCCTTATTTTATCAGTATATGGTTGTATGACGATGTGGGGTGCTATTTTTGCGGATACAGGCATAGCTTTAATCGCAATAATTAACAGTTTACGTTGTTACAAAACGGAATAAATATTTTTTATTTTTTTTTTTAATAAAAAGAACCCTCTTATTGAGAGTTCTTTTTATTTTTATACATTTTTAGAATTAAGAAATTCTTTGGAACATATATCCTATGCCTCTTGCTGTTAATATTAATTCAGGATTAGCCGGATCTGTTTCTAATTTTGAACGTAATCTTGATATATGAACATCAACAACACGTGTATCAATCCTGTGATCGGGTGGATAAGACCATACATGCTGAAGAATTTCGTTACGGGAATATGCTTGCCCTGAATTATTTACAAGCAGTTCTAATAAACTAAATTCCATGCCCGTAAGTCTGATACGTTCATTTTTTCTAAACACCTGACGTCTTGCTGTATCAATTCTAATATTACCGGTTGTAATAACATTTTTGGCAATTTTTCCGGCAGGTGCAGCAACTTCTTTTGTATTAGTTCTTCTAAGAACTGCCTTAACCCTTGCTTCAAGTTCTTTCGGGCTGAATGGTTTTATAACATAATCATCAGCACCTAATTCAAGTCCTGTAATTCTTTCCGAAACATCTCCAAGTGCTGTAAGAATAATAATAGGAACATCGGAAGTTCTTCTTATTTCTCTTGTTACGCCATAACCGTCTATTTTAGGCATCATAACATCCAAAACTATTAAATCAGGATTGTATTTATTGAACGCAGCGATTGCTTCTTCTCCGTCAGATGCAGTCACTATTTCATACCCAATCATTCCAAGACGGGCTTCCAAAATTCTTCTTATACTGGCTTCATCGTCTGCAACCAATATCTTTTGGCGAGAATCCTGTTCTGATTGCTGCTCATTATTTTCTGTCATTTTCGACCCCTTAATATTACAAAATATTACCTTTGATTACATTATATTACAAAATATAAAAATTTCAAAACATTTATAAAAATTACATAAAAGTTTTTAATATATTTATGTTAAAAAAACTTTGTATTATTTGATTTTTTAGTTATTTTATTTAATGATTTTACTATTGTATTTAAAATTTATATTTGTAAATAAGATGAAAGGGTATTGTATGAAATGAAGTATTTATTAGAAAAATGTAAAGATAAAGCAGATATATTTGCATATTGTTCAATATCAATAGCAGTTTTGTTGTATGCCACAACCTTAACGGCAACCAAAATTTGTTTAAATTATTATACGACTCCCCAGCTTATGACATTAAGGTTATTAGTTTCTTCGATGTTGTTTTTGCCTTTCTTATTAACCATATATAAAAATATCAGAATTCAAAAAAATGATTTATGGCTGGTAGCATTAATGGTGTTATGCGAGCCTTGTTTATATTTTATATTTGAAACAAATGCCTTAAAATATACTACATCAGGTCAAGCTGGTATTGTGAGTTCTTTAGAACCCGTATTTCTTGTTATAGCCGCAAGAATAATTTTAAAAGAACGGTTTATTAAAATAGTATATTTAGGTTTATTTATTTCTATAATCGGCTCTGTGTTGCTTAGTGTCAGTTCCGATGCTTCAGAGCTTGCTCCAAACCCTTTATTGGGAAATTTTTTAGAGCTTATCGCAATTATTTTAACCGATACGTGCGTTATAAGTACAAAATATTTAATGTCAAAATATCCTCCGTTTTTTCTTGCTGGGATTGCCATTCTTGGTGGAGTATTGTTTTTCGCCATGCTTAATGTCTATGAAGGCGGGGCATTTAAAGTTGTATTTAATCCGAGTTTATTTATAATTATATATCTGGGAATACTTACAATTGTATCTTATGCGTTATATAACTTTGCAATCTGCACGCTTCCGGCAAGCAAGTTCTCACCATTTTTATTTGCACTGCCTGTTGGTGCGGTGTTCTTTGGTTGGTTCTTCTTGGGCGAAACATTTAATCTGCGGCAATTCGCTTCGTGTCTTTTGATATTTTTAGGGATATATATTTGTCAAATTAATACGAAGAAAAAATATGTGAAAACGTTAAAGAATCTTCCTATATTAAACTCAATGCTGTTTGCAGAGAAAAAATAAATTATTCATGATATAATTCTGTTGACTGGAATATTAGTAATGGAAAAGGATATAAATGAAAATAGGGATACCAAGGGCTTTATCGTATTATAATTATTTCCCTTTCTGGTATGGTTTTTTTACGGATTTAGGGATAGAAATAGTTTTATCAGATGTAACGACAAAGCAGACAATGTCTGTTGGTGCATCGCTTGTTGTGCCTGAAACTTGCCTGCCGATAAAGGTTTATGCTGGACACATAATTAATCTGCTTGATAAAGGAGTGGATAAAATTTTTGTTCCCTGCATTCAGTCAATAGCACCGAAAATATATAATTGTTCGAAAATAAGAGGGTTGCCTGATTTAATAAGAAATGTAATTAAGCGGGATTTCACCATTATAGAAGCGACTCTTGATAAATCGGAAAAGAATAAAGGGCTGTATAAATTTTTGGCAGAAGCCGTAAAACCTTTTGGAATTACGGATATGGAAATTATAAAAAAAGCTTCAAAAAGTGCTTGGAAAGTCTATAACAATTTTCATGTTATGACAAGAAGCGGAATTCCGTACAAAAAAGCTTTAAAAGCAGCTTTGGAAAATAAAGTTTTAATAGCTGAAAATCAAAAGACATATCCAATCAATATTGCTCTGATTGCACATGGCTATAATTTGTATGATGAACGTGTGACAATGAAAATATTTGATAAGCTTGAAAAACTCGATGCAAGAGTCTTTACAGCTGACCAATTAACTCTTGAACAAATGAATGAAGGTTTAAATTCAATGAAATCCAAATTGTATTGGGCAAACGAATATGAAATGACCGGTGCTGCCGCACACTATATTCAAGACAGAAATATAGACGGTATTGTTACTATAAATGCTTTCGGTTGCGGGCCTGATTCTATGATGCTTGAAAGAATATCCCGTTTTGCAAGAAAATCAAGCAAGCCAATTTTGCATTTATCGATAGATGAGCAAACAGGTGAAGCCGGTTTTGTAACAAGGCTTGAAGCGTTTGTTGATATGCTTTACCGTAAAAAACGCTCTAAAATTCTTAATAAAATTAAAATAAAACCGGAAGAAAAATATACCGATGTTAAATTAAATGATTTAATTAAATAAAAGAGAAACGATTATGTTTCTCTTTTTTTACTTATGATTTTTGACGTATTTACGGAATATCGGTGCATTCATCTTAATTTTAACGGTAACAAATATATTTACGGTTTAATCAAACAACACTTTGTTTTATAATAAAGAAGCACAAACATGAATGAGGGGAATATCATTATATGAAAAATACGGTGGTTGTCGGAGCTCAATGGGGCGATGAGGGTAAAGCAAAAATAACCGATTTACTTGCGGAATATGCGGATGTAATAATAAGGTATCAGGGCGGGTGCAATGCCGGCCATACGGTTGTTGCAAACAATGAAACATACAAGTTTCATCTCGTTCCATCGGGAGTCTTATATAAAAACAAATTTTGTTTTATAGGTGCGGGAACGGTTATTCATCCAGAAACATTTTTAAAAGAAACTCAAGAGTTAATTGAAAGAGGTGTTGATTTATCATCTTTAAAAATCAGCCCGCTTGCTTCCATAACACTTCCGTATCATATAGATATTGACGGGATAAGTGAAAATAATTCAGGGAAAAATAAAATAGGAACTACAAAAAAAGGTATAGGGCCCACATATTCGGATAAAATCGGCAGATACGGGCTGAAAGTTCAAGACCTTTATGACGAAGAATTACTTAACGAACGTCTTGATGCTGTTTTACCTTTAAAAAATAAAATTTTGGAAAAAGTATACGGAACAAAAACGTATTCAAAAACCGAAATGATTGAATATTGTAAGAAATATGCCGAAATATTCAGGCCGTATATTTGTGAAGATTGGGTATATAAATTATCCGAAACGTTGAAACAGGATAAAAAAGTATTGTTTGAGGGTGCTCAAGGTATAATGCTTGATATTGATTACGGTACGTATCCTTTTGTAACAAGTTCAAACCCGATAGCGGGCGGTGCCGCAACCGGCAGCGGAATAGGGCCGACTCATATTGAAAATGTGATAGGGGTTACGAAAGCCTATGTAACAAGAGTCGGAAAAGGGCCTTTTATTACCGAATTAACGGATAAAACAGGTGAATTAATCAGAAATATCGGTGGAGAATTCGGAACAACAACGGGACGTCCGAGAAGATGCGGATGGTTTGATGCAGTTCTATCAAGATATTGTGTATTGGTAGGCGGTTTAACCCAAATGGCAATAACTAAGATTGATGTCTTTAATGATTTTGATGAATTAAAAGTTTGCAATGCGTATAAAGACAAGCGAAACGGCAAAATATACAAAGATTATCCGACCAATATTAATTTACATAAGTATCTTGAACCTGTTTATGAAACATTTAAGGGCTGGAAACAGGATATATCAAATGCAAAATCAACGGATGATTTGCCTGAAAATGCAGTAAAATATTTAAAACGATTGGAAGAACTTGTCGGTATCCCCATAAAAATTGTAAGTGTAGGGCCGGATAGAGAACAAACAATAATACTTGAAAATCCTTTTAAATAAAGAAAACGGTATATATTAACGAAATGGCAATCAAAATTCGATTGCCATTTTGTTATAAAAAGTATAGATGCTTAATAATTTTTAAATAAAATGAACTTTTTTAATTAATAATCGTTTTATTCAATAGAGAAGGAACAAAAGTAGACATCCAAATACTACTTATTTAATTCATAACAGAACTCTGGGTGATTTATAAATAAAATCACCCCTTATTTTTATTAATTTAACAAAAACAGTTGACTATAAAAAATGTTCTTGATATTCTAGTTAGGTAAACAGATGAATGCGTCTGTAGCTCAGCAGGTAGAGCACTCCCCTTTTAAGGGATAGGTCACGCGTTCGAATCGCGTCAGACGCAAATTTTTAAAACCTCGATTTCCGAGGTTTTTTGTTTTTAAGATAAAGTTTAAATTAATTTTTTTATTCTGATTTTTTATTTCCTTAATTTGATAAATTGAAAGATTATGAATAAAAAATAATAAAAAAAGAATGACTTGAAAGGGTAATTGAATATCTGTTAACGAGGCATTCGGCGAAGCAAGGCACTGTCTGAACGTAGTGAGTTTGCCTTGCCTTTTCGCCGAGTTTACAGATATCATTAGCCTTGAACGGAATGATTTTTTATTATTTTTTATTCCCAAATTTTTAAGAATAACAAAAGAAATTGAAATCAATTGCGAAGTATAGTTAAAATTGTTTACCAAAACAACGATGAAGCGTGCGTAATTTAGCACGCTTTGGGTTGAGGTTAACAATTTACTATACGCAGCATCTTGATTGAAATTTATTTTGTTATTCGTTTTGCTTTAAAAATATTTAATTTAAAAGTAAAAAATGATAAAAATATCATTAAGTACATATAAAAATTAAATTTCAATCCGGATATTCCGTACAATAAATTTCTAACCTCGCCAAAACGCCCGTAACTCACCCGCCGATAGAAATGACAAGGCGGGTTCAAA
>CANPYW010000036.1 GCA_947588745.1 Candidatus Gastranaerophilales bacterium | reverse complement strand
ATCATTTAGCAGAATCGAATTATAAACTTTCTAAGTCTGTTGACCATATGAAAACTGAATTTGATAAAAAATGGTTAGAATTAACAGAAGATATTTATTTGGATAAAAAATCCATAATTAAAAATAAGTATTCAATATCGGGTTGGTTTAAAATATTTCATTCAGTCGAAAATCCCTTATATGATGTTAATGGTGCTTTGGTAAATTATGAATTAATAAAATATGAGGTGGGCTGTAATGTAAATGCTTTATGTCTTATACATATAAAACAATACGATAGAAACGGTAAATTATTGACTGACGAAATAAATAATTATGGAGTTTGTCCCGATTATTCAGGGTTTGTTAATGGAGAAATATATTATAATGCTTTATGCAAATATGAAAAAGATATAAAGTGATTTTATTCTCCGTCCGGTGTAAGAAATAACTTGGTATTAAATTACGCTTTGCTAACCAAACATATATATTGAACTATTGTCATTGTACTTATTAATTATTATAATTATTTTATGAAAAAATTTATTATTATTTTTACATTAATATTAATTTTTAATTGTTGTAATTTATGCTTAGCAAATAATGAAAGTTTGAAAAAAAACGAAAACATTTCTCAAAAATCTTTTTCTAAATGCACTAATTATGAAGAAGATGAAATTTATAGAAAAAATCTTGAGGAAGCGTATAAACATTATGTCCTAGACAGAATAGACGGACCTGATATTCCTGATTATATAAGACAATTCGCAAATGAAAATGATTGTTTTAAGATTAGGAAACATTATTTTTGGAGTTATGAACTTTTTAAAGGTAAAGGTGGAGTGTATTCTTGTAATAAGAATAATAAAGCCCAGTATATATATGATAACGGAACAAAACTTCGTTTTGCGAAATGGTATGAAAAACGCAAATTCACAAAACGTATTTATGGAGATTAGTAATTTTTTGGTATATAATATCTTATTTTTCTTTTTTCTGCAGGTTTAGAAATTCTATTTAATATTTTAAGATTTAAGTCTTTATCGTCAACTCTTAATATAGCAGGAGGATTATATTCTTCTTTCCAGTTAAATTTATACTTTATTTCTTTTAGTAATAATGCGTTATATGTTTTATTATTTGAGGATCATAAAATTTAATTTTATTATTTTCATCTTTCACAACCAGTACTATATGACCTATATATTCATTGTTTAAATATTTCCACGTAAAACCGAAAAAATATCTTTCATTTTGTTTAATAGTATTATTTAAAAAAGTTTCACATTCAACTTCATTAGATACTTTTATATTAGTAAATTCAGGGGCTTTACCTGTTTTGGGATCTATATAAGCAATATTAGGTCTTTTTGATAGCTGGTTTTTGAATTCACTTTCATATTCTATATCTACATTTAAATTAAATCCTCTAACTCTTGCATCAGCAACAATTACACTTCCCTGACAATTGGTAGTATATGTTTGATTTCCATTCCTGGTAAAATTAGGATTAACATCTTTAATGGCATCTTCTAATGCCATAGGTTTACCCCTCTTAACTCCTGCTATTTCGTCAGTTACAATAGAGGCAGCAGCTCCCGTAAATATTCCATTATCTTCTTTTAGTATATCTTCTCGTGATAAATTTTCATTATTATAAATTCTGCGTCCATTATAAATATCATCATAATTTGGCTCTTTATCTTTCATTGTCGGATATAGAATATCTTCTCTGTTTAAAAAATTACTGTTTGAACCGCCTGATAATGCTCCTCCGTTTTTAAATGTAAATTTACCCTTATCGTCCCTTGGATGCTCACTTTCCTCCCAAGTCGCCATTTTTATCTTTCATTTCATTGACTTATGTAACTACAATAAATTAACTGTTTTATTAATATCTGTTTTTTCAAAACCATTATTTACAGGCATTAATCCTAAAATTAATAATCTATATTTTCAGTATAAATCGTTTTCACAACTTTTCAAGATATATCGAATAAAAATATTGCTTTATCCGATTTCAAACATAACCAAAACCATGATAAATACATGATTTCAGGTATATGTATAAAATGGTTAATATTAATATAAAATTAAAACTTCTCTTCTTTCTTTTTGAATTATTATGGAAATAATTAGAATATTTATATAATAAGATTAACTGTTTTTCCCAGGAACTTATCAAAATAATCAAACTGAGTGTGTATTTACATCTGTTACTTTAATAATGTTTTCATTTCATTATAATTTTCAAATCCTAATACTAAATATATATCCGATCTTAAAATTTCCTTGTTTGCTGCTTTTTTAAAAACAGGTATTTGGTTATATTCATCTTGTGTTAATAATAAAAATATTTTACCGGAAGGTATTTCTGACGTATGAGATACCAATTGTCCAATCTTCATTAAATCACTTTTAAAATCTAATGTTTTATTTTCATCATACTTTTCGAGAAAATTTAGATTATACATTTGAATTTGATTATTTGTTAAATAAGTTAATATATTAGAATGCGGAAATGAAGCATAACCTGATTTATAATCATTTTCTAACAGATAATTTACAAAAGTCATTTGTTGCTTGGTATTTCCTGAATCATTACCATAATATTTTGATAAATAAAAATTTGCATTATTTATAATAAGTATAATTATAGATATTATCAAAATACTCTTAAATTTCTTATTTTTTATAAGATATAAACACAAAATAGGAACAATAAAAAATACAATTTGATAAAAATACCTTGGTTGAGATTCAATATTGCTAAAAATACATATAATACAAAAAATTAATATACAAATAAATGTATAAAGTACCAGAAAATAACTGACATCATTATAATCTTTTTCTTTTAATTTTTTAAATGTATATTTGAAGAATAAAAACATCAAACTTAATATAATAACATTCTTAACAGAATTTAAAGATAAAATATCATCGGGATAATAACCAAACCCAACTAATATATTATTAATTAAACATTCGATATTTATTATAAAATCGTTACCAAAACCATTTGTCCACTGTATATTGCTATATGTAACAGCACAAGGTATTTTTAGATATAAAAGTCTGTTAATTATTAAAGCAACAAAAGAGGTTACGAATTGAATTATTATAGGAGGAATAAAAGTATAAAAATTCTTAATTCTATTATAAATAATAAATATGCCAGTAAGAAAAAGAGGAAAATATGTGAGAACAAAGGGCCGAAAACCTTGTATCCCGTTCATAAAAGAAACAATTATAAGTAAAAAAATAAATAATATTTTTTTTATTTTAGAATTAAAATTTTGATTTGAAAGAATTAAAGATACAGATAAGAATTCAAATAAAATTGGTTGTATATAATATGTATTACTTAGCAAATTAATAGCATTATCTGGTGTATAAGGTATTAAAAACAGACAAGCTGTAATTGGGAAATATTTAGTACAATTTAAAGATTTACATATAATGTAATAACCGGATAATAAAAGAAATACCCAAGTTATATTATTAGCAATTTGAACATTTTTCCAACTTTCAAATATTAAGAAAAAAAATGCATTAGTAATGTTATATGAAAAAATATTTATTTCTGTTGAATAATAAAAATTCGGAGTTAGAATTGTATGTTCTTTTGCTAATAAATTCCCTAATATTAATTCTGCTGCAGAATCAAAATCAGATATTATATTAGTACATTGAAAATAGATATACAGGACAACTAAAAAAATTAAAAGAAGCCACTGTAATAAGTCAAATAAAAAAGATGATTTATTTTGTAAATAGCAATATATTTTATTATAAAATAATTTCATTTTTTCCTTCCAAATTCATAGTTCTTTTAAAAATATACAGAGGTTTTTGCTCTATTTCACTTAATATTCTGGTAATATATATACTTATCACCATATATGGGTGAAGCTACTGATATTAATGTTCTGTTTATCTGCTCAAATCTCACTTTAAAAAACTTTTTACATATTGAAAAGATATAATTTATTTGTTCATTTGTCAAGTTATGAAACAAAGGGAGTCAGACAAGAGTTTCTGCCGTTTTATCAGTGAAAATAGTGTTTTCACGAATCATTTCCCTCAGGTGATGAATGAAACTTTATTGTAACATCAAACTAATATTCTAAATAATCAAACTGCAAGTTCTTGTATAATCAGTCAGGTGCATTAATTTCTTCACTTTTAAACAGTTTTAAAGTAACAAGAAAAATAACGATTAATCCTATTAAAATTTCAGGGAAATATAATAATAACATACTTTTTTTGAGGATTATAGGCATTAAAAGAGTGCCTCCGATAGGCGGGAAAAATATTTTTCTCTTTTCTATTAATACAAACAGCATTATACACGCAATCATAGCACTTACAGCTAAAGGGAAGCCTAAATATATGTTTATTAAAAGACGGCATAATATTCCTATAAGGGTTACAGCTATCATACTATTAAAAATTTTAACAGGATACTTTCTAAATGAACTCATCGGATTTGAAAGTACAACTAATGCAACAATAAACGGGGGAGGAAGAATAAATATCTGTTCAAAATAAACAGGTAAGACAGCAATAAGTGCAAAAACAAAAAATAATTTCAACAAATGTTTTGTTTTTGCTTTAACATTGAAAAATTTATTTGTACGTACATTTAATGGTTTTAATTTGTATTGTTTTATTAAATAATACTGACATAGGGCTATTAAACATACCAGTATAAAAGCCGTTATAGGATATACAAAACTTGTAACTTTCATATATACAGGAAAAAGGCAGGCTGCAATTATCGGTACAAAATTAGACTTTGAAACAATTAATATTACTTGCGGCAGCAAAAAACCAAGTATTATTTGGAAATAAATCGGAATTTGAAAATATCTTACTATTATTACACCTATTAAAGATGCTAAAACCGTTAAAATTACCATTTTTAGTCTGTTAGTAGAGAGAATTTGCCTTTTTGTTATAAGACATAATACAACAATTGAAACTATTTCAGGGAAAATAATTTCTCTATGTCCCGTTATTTTTGCAATAATGAACATTAGCGAAATAATAACAAGTGCTAAAAAATACTTCTCATATTCAAATATTCTTAAAATCTTTATGTTCATTAATGTATTTCCCTGCTTTATATCATCGGAAATACAAAAATATTTGTCAATAATAGTTAATTATCCGAGTAAATTTTTAGGATAGAAACCAATTTTTAAATTTTAAAAATAAAATGGTGTTTTTTTCTTTGAATTATTTATTATTTGAACATTATATTTTTTAGTATTGTTTATTAAATGAAGAAAACTGTCATTTTTGATTTTTTAATATTAAGCTTAATGAAAATGAGTGGAAAATTTTGAGGTGCAAAATTGGAACCTCAAAAAGTAATGAAAAATCAAGAGGAGGCAAACAATATTTTCCGTATGTTTTTTACCGACCCGGGTGTAGCAACACTTTTCAAGTATTCTAAGAAGTAAAAAAGTAGGTTAAAACTTATGTCCAAATGCGATAGTTAGCAATTGAACATAAGTATTTACAAGAACAAATTACGAAATTGAAACAATATTTTATTCAGTATACTTTAGATATAGTATACATAATTTATATGGGTTGTCTGAATTGCACTCAATATGTAAAATAAATTAAACTGATGTTTTATTGTCAGGTGGTCAAGTAGCAATACCAAGTGATACGAGAACTAAGAAGTCATATATAATTAAGTTAGAAGAATAATAATGACAAGAATTATTGAAGATACCTTTTATAGGTTTATCAAGGATTTAGGTATTCTTACCTTCTGCAATTGTAAATGACGGATTTATTAATTCAAGAATTTTATACGGGATACATGTAAAATTAATTCCAGAACAATTATGATTTATAATGGTACAGGTTCGGAAAATTTTAAAAAAAAGAAAGCTTGCGGCACCGGTTTAAATAATATATAATTAATTTTGTTTAAAGGAAATAAAATGGCTAAGTTCTCAAAAGTTTTTTCAATTCTATTTATAAATATTGTTATATTTGCTTTTGTCTTAGCCAGTCTTGAATATGGTGCTTTAATAAAAATCGGAAAAATACCCCCCCCTTCGCTCACAACAACATATACCAGCCACCTAGATATCAATTATCTTAAATCAATTCTTAAATTTTACAAACCGCAACCAAGTTCTTATCGCTATTTAATTGGTACTAATATCAATGGTGAAAATCGCTTAGAACAAAATTTAGAATATGCTAAATCTAAGCCGCCCATTATTACTATTGGCGACTCTTTTATATTTGGTGAAGAAATAGAACAAAAAGATACGTTCGCTTATAAACTTCAAAAATTAAGCGGAAGAAAAGTATATAACTATGGCACTCCGGGGCATGGGCCTCAACATGTATTGTATAAAATTCAATATTCTCCTTTATTTAATCAAAAAGACTTAAATCCTCAATATGTTATTTATCTTTTTATTACTGAACATCTTAGAAGAATGTATTCTGATTACAGGCTTTATACTGATGTGAATAAATATCTTAAGTATACAAAAAGAGGTAATCATTTATTACTTTTAGATAATCCCTTGCAAATAAAATGGACTGATTATATAAAAATTACTGCTCTTGGCAGAGTTTATAATGATTATATTTTGAAAAAATCGACTGATGATGTGAAGTTTGACCTGCTTAAGCTTTATTTAACGGAATGCAAAAGAAGTTTAAATAATAAATTTAAAGACACAAAATTTGTTATTATAGTTTATAATTCAAATAAAAATTCTGAAGCGGTCGGACTTATTCCGTTTCATACCGACAGGTGGAAAGAATTGGAAGATTTAGGATTTATTGTTATTAATTGGGATAATAAAAAATATGACTTCTTAAATGATGATGATTATATTAGCGGAATACATCCTTCCGGTAAGGTTTGGGATAGATTAACTCCTGAGATAATAGAAAAACTCAATATTAAATAAAGATATATAAATCTTAAAGGCTAAATTTAATATTATATGTTCAAGTGTGTAGGGGTAGTATTGAATACCCAAATTTTAAATAGATTGATTAATATTATTGATTTCTGCGTTTTTGCAATATTTCTCGATATTTTTCCGGTGAAGGTCTTTTTTTATTATTAAAAGTTTCCGATTGATTTTTTCTGCTTCTCATTTTTTGATATTGTTCTTTTGTCGGTCGTTTTTTTATATCCGGTTGATTATTTTGGGTTTGAGGTGCTTCAAAAGTGTAATCATTCCGTTTACCCTCCGTATTTTTTAAGTTTAAAGTATTAAGATAATAACTTTCCAAAGGATTATACCCGAGTTTTTTTGTTAACTCGTTCCAATCAGAGGGCAAATCTATTTTAATTGTTGTTGTACCGCCTGTCGGTACGGTTAAAACTTTATTTCTGTTTGAATCACCCGTAACAATTATTGATGTTTTACCTTTTTGCATAACGGGTACTGCCAATATTTCATCCGATTTACTCCAATTAAGCCAAGTCGGAGTTTGGGTAAGCCGTGCGTGTTCTTCTCTTGCAATTTTGGATTTATGCATGTCAAACGAATAATTTTTTCCCTCAAAAGAACTGCCGGGATTTGCAAAATAATTGGCATAAGTTCTCTCGTCTAACGGTCTTACTGCTTTTGTGATTAAAGCTTTTTCAAGCTCCCATTGATTTTTGTATTTTTTTGCCAAATTTTTTGCTACGTATTCCGTTAAAAAAATTGTTCTGTAAACAAAAGGCGTACCGCTTCCGAGTGCAAACTGCTCTTTCTCTACTATGTCCATTGCCATAAGTTCAAGTATTTTATCGGCACCGGTTACGGCAGGAGTCAGATTATTACCCCAATTTAATGCCGAAGTTGCAGTCAGCGTGCTTTCGTTTATATCAAATCCTTTTTGAACGTGATACGGAAGCCACCCCGCATTTATTGCAGCCTGTTCATCTTCTGCCATTGCCCAGGATGATAAATAACCGAATGTTCCCATTCTGTTCTTTTTTATCTCATATCCGCCAAGGTTTATCATTGCCAAATCAATAAATCTTCCCAGTTTTTTATTTTTTGATGCCGAAATTTCACCCTGCCCCGATTCAATTCCCAATTGTCTTGCAACGGGCCCGTTTATCCATATAAACGGAGTCCAGGCATGTGTGCTTGATAATGTTCTTCTAAAATCGCCATTTGACATTGCTTTTGTGAACGCAATTAAAACAGGCATATACTCAGGCGGACAACCTGCCATTACACCGTTTACGGCGATATTTTGCACCGTTGCTTTTCTATAACTCGGAGGAATAACTGCTATTACGGTATCTTTCGGATAAGGTGTGTATTTATAAAACTCATTGACTTTATCTTCCGTCGGCGGTATTATGGGTAGTCCGTCGCTTCTTCCCCGGGTTTCAAAGTATTGCTGCACTTCTTCCAATGTTCCGGAATATACAATCGAATTATCATCCGAATTTATTTGGGATTTGGAAACATTTATTTCATCCTCGGTTATCGGTTTTGTTAAACCGTCAATTATTTGTTTAAATAAAATATTTCTTGTATTTTGTATAAGTTCATTTTTGGTATGCGAAGAAAATGCACCCGGATATTCTGCCGTTCTTAAAACAGGTACTCCCGCCATTAGTGCCGTATGCTTTGCCTGATTAATAAAGCTCTCGGAAGCTATCATCACCGACGGTATCCCGATATGTTCTGCTGTAATACAGGAGCCTGCTTCTTTTGGAGTACATAAACCGCAGCCGCCGTTTCCTGAAATAACCGCATCGACTTTCATTTCTTTTAATTTTTGTTCGAATTCGTCTTTTTGTTGTCTTTTAACTCCCTGCCCCGGATAAGGCCCGGCTGAGCCGATTTCATTCAACAATATTACTTTTGCCGTAGGGTAACGTTTCAATATCAGTCTTTTTATTTCGGGGTGTGTAACGCTTGCCATAAAACTGCCGCCGACTATGGCAATTGTTTTTCCGTCCAATGTATTTAGTCGTGGAGCTTGTTGTATTAATTTAATTTCGGAATTTCCTACGGGAGAAAGAACGTCATAAGACAATTTCGCATTGCTTTCTGCCTCTAAAATATCCTGAATGGAACATCCTCCCGTTCCTTGAACTTTTTTCGGCTTTTCTTTAGCCGAATAAGTGAATATCAAAAGTGCCGTAGAAGAAATCAGTGCGGATATTATAAGTATTTTCAATGCTTTTTTTATTTTCATTCCGTCTGTTTCCTTGCGATGAATAGAAGCTTATTATATAACATTTTTTTGTAAAAGTATATAAAAATCCAGATTCAAATTTATTTTTGGACTTCACAATTTTACTAACTAATCTCTTTTTTTAATATGGAATATACTGTTAATTACCTCTGTAAACCAATTTTCTTTTAGAGCTTTTTCAACCCACCATGACCATAATTCATTGTAATCAATATTTCTAATAATATTCACTTCGTTGTTGTTAATAAAATATTTGATAATTCGTTTTATAGATATTGGAATTGGTTTTAATTGATTTCTTATGAGCCAAAATCTGTTTATGCTTAATATAACTTGCTCTGCCCTGCAACTCAATGCAACTTCAAAAAACTTTTTCAATTCTTGAATATTATCATTATATCTGGGCAAAATAATATATTTTAACTGTAAAGAAGCTTCCGGATTATGTTTTGCTGCTTCACCGTATTTTTTTAAATTTTCTATAACTTTATCAAATTTATCAATTTGTTTAATTCTTTTAAATGTTTTTTTTGAACCGCAATCCATGGAAATTCTTAAGCATATTTTATTGTTTTTCATTAATTTTTCTATACTTTCATTGTAAATGATTCCATTAGAGTATATTTCAAAACTGCAGTTATATTTTTCACCCAAACTAATTATTTCATTTAATTCTTGAGGATATAAAGTGCATTCACCTCCAAAAATTCCAATTTTTGTTTCTTCGCCAATAAGATTTTTATCCTGTAATTGTTTTAAGATAGGAAAAATATCGTAACTTTTTTGTTTATTAAGAATTTCAATTTTTTCAGGATTTCCTTCATCTGAAAGACAGCAATAAACACATTTACAATTACAAATTGTTTTATGAGATATATTTATATTTTTAAATTTAAAATTTTTTGTTTCAAGTTTATCATCGATATCAATTGGAGCAAAGCAATTACAATTTTGACAGAATTCAGGAATATTTTTTTCATCTTCACCTGCCTCCTGAAACATTTTTATATATTGTTCACGCTTTTGTAGATATTCATCAATATTAAAATCATTTTTATATTCATCAACATTTATTCCGATAAAATATTTTTTTGCATTTTCAATATCGCTAAATATTCCTTGTCCGCAGCAAACTATTCTATTATCATAAAATTCTAAATTTTCTTTTAAAAACTTACAAACTTTACTCATAAATAACTTCCTTATTTAAAATATTGATTTAATTATATAAACAATAAAAGTATTTTACAATTTAAACAATATTAGAAATTAGTTTTTTTCTTTTGCTCGATTTAATATAGATAATTAGTTTATTTTCCTATAGAAATTCTAAAACCTGATTGAATACCAATACCGTTGCGGCCGCCATTTGTTATATATGTTTGTAAATAACCTACAACTCTTTCGCCGTAAGATTTCCTTACACCGGCACCGTATTTAACAAAAGGTTTTACACTTAATTCCGGCAGTGAAACATCATTAGCCGTAAAGTTTGTCTTATCGAGTATGTTATAGATAAAATTTACACCTAAATAAGGCTGCCAGCCGTTGTTAAGATTAGTTATAAATTTAACTCCGGGTTCTACTTGAATTGCGTGGAGAGGGTCGGCATTTATTCTTATTCCGGCTGCATTTGTATAATCAAAAGTATTAACCATAGAATAGGACATTATTAAATTAGGCTGAATTATATATTTACCGTCTTTAAATTCGAAGTTATAACCTGATTTAGAAGCAATACCAGCCATTAACATATTAAAGTCTTCATCTCCGTACATAGTGCTTGCTTCGCCGATATTAGAACCAACGTTTGCGGTTAAGCCTGTAAAGAAATTATCTTTATAAGCCATACCTACAACTCCTAGAGTTCCTCCATTTTGATATATACTAACACCGTCATAAGCCTGATGTGAACCGTTGTAACCGGCATAAACGCTATACATTCCGTCCCAGCCATAGCCTAAATCGTACATTGGGCTTTCTAATCCGATAAAAGAGCCGTATGCTGTGTTGGATACTCTTTTGCCTGATTTTAAAGGTACATTTTCGAACGTGGTGTATGGTCGTATCCAGCCGGTACTGCGTTCATTTTTGGATATTATAGGGTCATAAATGAGATTAGAATCAGCTTGTGCGTATTTATTTTTAAATTTCAATGCATTACGTTGTTCTTTTGTCATTAACATATACATATCCATATTGCGGAAGGCTTCATCGTAAGAGTTCAATTGAGTTAAATAACCACCTAACTGAGCTGCAATAGGGCTTGCCAGTACAGCAGGGTTGTAACCGCTTGCATTATTACCGCCGCCGGTAAACAGAAAATCACCATTTTCAGGGTCATAACTTACTTTATAATTGAAAATCGGGCCTCGAACATTTTTAACATCAGTTGAAACGTGTTCTTTTAAAATATCGTTGTCAGTAAAATTAACTCTTAGATTTGATTTTGTTCCCTGTGAAAAAACATTAAATTTATTAACGTTAATTTCGCCGCCATCTAAATAAGAAGAGTTGTCAGATGTTAATCTGTCCATTTGTTCGTTAGCTAAATCAACATCAACAGAAACGTTTGTTTTTCCGTTCAAATTAAAATTATCTGCTTTCAAATCACCCGTTTTTCCGTTTGAAAGATTTAAGTTTCCGTTACCGAAAGTAAAATCATTAACATCAAAGGAGCTTTCATCTGCAACATTTAATGTTCCGCCTTTTAGATAGTAATCCGCATCAGATAATTTTTCCACATCAACATTTCCTGCTTCTTGAGTAACATTAAATCCTGATATTTCATCTTTAAAAGTTACATTCGAGGCATTTAAGTTTAATTCAGCATTATTTGAGCCGCTTAAAGAACCTTCAAAAGTTACGGAATTACCGCCGTCTATGTTTATGCTGCCTCCGTCGGATAAGATTTCATTATCGCAATCGGGATTATTAAATGTAATATTATCATTAGAAGCGTGTATGTTGATTTCGCCATTTGTATTTTTTAGAGCAGCTTCTCCTTTATTATTGGTAAAGTTTGAGTTATTTATGTCTGTCTGACCTTCATTATCAATAGCGATATTAAATCCCGAAAAATCTTTTGCGTCATCAACGCTCAACGAATAATCAGCTCCGACGATAAGACCGTCAATATTTTCCTGACCGGCAATAATGCCTTTGTCGTTTGCAAATATTGCCAAATCATTTTTTAATTGATTGTCGTGATTATCTTTGCCAAGCCATTTGTCAACTATTTCATCGGAACCGGATGTATTTGAATATTGATCAGAGCCTTCTTTAACTGCACCAGCCAAACCATAAGATGAAAAATCTTGTTGTATCAATAATGAAGAACCTTCATCATTGTCATTTTCTGCTGAAACTTTATATGTTTGAGTGCTTGTAGTAATTTTGTATCCGTCTTTTAGTTGACCTTCCAAATTTGTATCCGAATATTTGATTTTGACTTCTTCTTTGTCTGTATCTGTTATTATATTTAAACGTCCTAGCTTTAATGTTCCCTTGTTATCGGTAACGAAAAGTTTATCAGCTGTTTCATTTTCTAAATCTATGTCAAAATGGTATTCCCAAGTAACTCCGGAGTCAATATTAAATGTTTTCGGCTGGAAAGAGCCGATTATACCGTTAACGGTATTCAAAGTGCTATCGCCTTTTATGGTGAAGTTTGTATTGTTCATAAATCCGTCAGGGTTGGAACTTTCTTTATTCAATTCGCTATTTTGTCCTATTGACAGCATTCCAGAGAATAAATTGACATTAAAGTTTTGGACATCATTATTAAATTGAATTTCACCGTTGCCGTCGACAGAGCGTGTTGAACCGTCAATTAAATCGTATGAATTTTCTTTATTAATATTTAAGTCTGAGAATTTTCGAGTGCCGTATAAACCACCATTGAATTGTATATTTTTATCTGTGGCGGCAGTTAAATTTAATTCACCGCTTGATGAATCCATCCATATATCAGCACCGTTAGAATTGCAGGAATTTTGATTGAATATTACATTTTTTGTATCTGCAAAAATATTTAACACTTCTGCATCATTAT
The DNA here is from genome assembly GCA_947588745.1 of Candidatus Gastranaerophilales bacterium. Taxonomy (GTDB): domain Bacteria; phylum Cyanobacteriota; class Vampirovibrionia; order Gastranaerophilales; family Gastranaerophilaceae; genus Avigastranaerophilus. Next base: position 2,987 of record CANPYW010000036.1, on the reverse strand, counting down.
CAATTGCACCTCCGCTGCTTGTAGCGGTATTTCCTGTAAAATTGGTATCGGCAATTACGGCGTAGTCTGAGGCTAAATAAATAGCTCCACCGTTTCTTGCGGTGTTATTATTAAATTCAGAGTCTATAATACTTATCTTTTTACTGGAAAATACACTTACTGCACCGCCGTAGTAGCTGTTTGCAGAGTTATTTGTAAATGTACTTCCGGAAATATTCATTGTTTTGCCTGAACCAAGGTAAATTGCACCGCCTTCTGCAGAACCTCCCGTTACGGAATTGCCTGTAAAGACAGAGTCAATAATATCGAGATTATTGACCGTACTTATAGCACCGCCGGATCTTGACTCTGTACGGTTATTGGTAAAAGTACTGGATTTAATTACGGTGTTTATTTCAGCATGGGTAAAAGAATTTCCAATATATATAGCTCCGGCTGTAGGACTTACATTGTTAGAAAATTCAGAATCCGTAATATTAATATTTGGAGTGCCTTGAATATATAATGCTCCACCGTTGTCTCCTGATTTGTTATTTAAAAATTGAGAACTTACAATGTTAATTTTTGCTATATCGGATGAGGCTATAGCTCCGCCTTCCGCATCAGCGTTATTATAACTAAATAGTGAATTTGTAATATTTAATACACTATCTGTATATTCTTCATCGCCTTTGATATTAATTGCACCGCCATTTCCTACTACGGTTTCCCTGTATACTGCATTATTATATGAAAACTGGGAATTACTAACATCAAGTCTTTTTACATCAGCGTTAATTGCACCTGCCCCATTACCTTCGTTGTTAAAAAAGTATGAATTATCTATGAATACTTGTGCTTTTTTTTCGATATCTGCCTCGGTTGTTCTTCTTTTTGTAATATTTATAGCACCGCTGCCTCCCGATGTGTATATGTTTTTATTATTATAAAAAGTTGAGTTCTTGACAGTAAGTTTACCGTCAGATTTGAATGTTATAACACCGCCGTCATAAGTACCATTAGCTTTAAAACCTGAAGCACTTTTGCTTGTATCGTTAGTTCCTGAACCTATGTTTAATACGGTTAAATTATAATCTTTATCAACAATGAAGCCTCTGTGTTCATTACCTAATAAAGAATTATGTCCGGCATCTATTGTTAAATCTTCAATGGCTTGTTCAATTAAATCTGAATTGAATTGTATATCAGAAGTTATATTAATTTGAGATTCCGTATTCTTCTGAATTGCTTCATTAAGCTGTTCAAAACTGTCTACATTTGAAGCATAAACAAGATTATTTAATGAAAAACTTAATAAAGCGGCACACAAAAATTTTCTTTTCAAAAAATTCCCCCCCCCAAGCAAAATGGGGGTTTCCAACTATCTCTTGGCGATAATTATAATCTTTTTAAAATTTGATAGCAAGTAAATTTTACTAAAACGTACTAATGCGGTTATTTAAAGTTAAAAATTTATAAAGAAAATGCAGTTATATACTAGATATAACTGCATTTTTCTTATGTAATTTATAAAACTTAATTTTCTGTATAAACTATTTTAAATACAATGCCGGCGGCAATAGCACCTAATAAATTTGCTGCAATAGTATAAAGAAGAAGATTTACGGGAAGTAAACCAAGAATTCCGAGAGCAATACCTACGGCAGGGTTAAATGCACCGGCACATAATGTTCCACCTACAGCGAATGCACCTGTTAAAACAGTAAATCCGATTGCTAATCCGTAATAAGAATTGCCGTTTGTATTTTTGGTTGTAGCAGTTTGCAGTACAACATAGCAGAGTGCAAATGTAAATAAAAATTCTGCAATTAATAATCCTTTAATGTGAAAATCTCCGGTTTTTATCGCCATAAAAGAATGATTTGTCATTGTTAAGAATGTAAAGACAGCCAAAACTCCACCTAAAATTTGTGAAAACATATAAGGAATTAATTGTTTTGCTTCAAGAGCTCCTCTTATAACTGCGGCAAGAGATACAGCAGGGTTATAGTGTCCGCCTGAAATATGACCGCCGGCGTAAACCATTACCATTAATGAAGAAGCTATTGCTAAAGGTGCAATTACACCTTCATTTCCCAATAAACCGGTGCTTGCTACGGTAAGTACAAGAAAGAAAGCTCCAATAAATTCTACAAGATATTTTTTCAGATTTTCATTCATAAAATATTCTCCATATTAAATACAAATCAATTTTAACATTTTATTCCAATAATGGTATAGCGTGATTTTTAAAATCTAGAATTTCTTCATCTTCTTTGACGGTTTTATTTAATACAAAATCATCATTTTTCAGCCTTGAAAATCTGAGATTTTCAAATTCCCATTTATAAAATCTTCCACCTTTTTTATAAAAACGTTCAATGGCATCGTCACTGAATGTATAGCCTATTCTTAAGATTTTATCATCTTTATAAGTGCGGGTATAATAGGATCTAAATCTCATAGGGGATACTAAATAGTTTTCATCTTGTTCATATAAACAGCTCTGAAAAGGTTTATCTTTCTGCAATTTTAATAAATATGGCTTTTCGTTTTTCAAATAGTAAAATCTAAGCATTTTTTCGCCCATATAACATAAATAATTTAATACATACACATTATTTAATTCCTGGAAATAAGTATATTTTATATTATATTGGAATGGATTAATTATTATAAAAATTGGTAAGATATACAATGATAAGAGCGTTTGTAATACGTTTTTTCTCTTTTTTGTATTTCTCAATATAAAGTTAATCAAAATCAGACAATTGAGAGTACTTATCATTAAAAACAGAAATATTATTGTATTTCGGTTAATCCAAAAAGAAGATAAATTGCTATCTGCACAAATAATTAGTGAAAATAAAATAACATATAATGAACCCTGTAAAAAAACAGTAAATATGATTTTTCTGAAATCTTTTTTGGGGCTTGCAATTTTAAATGCGGTATATATTAATATTGCCATTGCTGTGTATAAAAGTATTTTTTCCCAAAAATATATT
>CANPYW010000035.1 GCA_947588745.1 Candidatus Gastranaerophilales bacterium | reverse complement strand
GCCTGAAGCGCACTACGTGCTACCTCTCACAAAATGATATTTAATCATTTTGTTCGGCAGAGTCAGGCTGCGCCACGCCCCGATTAACATGACCATACAAATTATTGCTTCACACCTTCAAGTCGCTCACTGTTTGCTACGAAAAAGTCGTTCGCTATTTCGGTGCTACTTCGGCATTCGCTACACTCAGCCTACGCAAAATTTGTCTGTGCCACGTCCCGATTATTCAATTTTCAACTTTTGGATCTGAAGCACACTACGTGCTACCTCTCACAAAATGATATTTAATCATTTTGTTCAGCAGAGTCAGGCTACCCTGCAACCCATTTAGGATTATACTTCAAATCACAATACAATTTTAACATTCTACATTTATAATTTCAATATGTACAAGCATAAATTTAAATAATTCTTACATCACATTTTGCAAAATGTATACAATCCGTATTTTCAAAATGCTTTTCAAATAAAGCTTTTGCATCAAGCCCCGAATTCTCAGATTTATCTTTTAATGCTTTTATATCGGGATTTAAAGATTTATTAAAATATTTTTCGATATTTGCAATCTTATAATTTGCCGATAAATCTATCGGCTTATTTGTTCTTGCCTCAATTATACATTGTGCGATTTCGGGGTAATCGGCACCATTTTCAACTGCTTTTAACAAATTTGTTCTGTCCGTAATCAATCCCGAATAATGAAGTAAAGGATTTCTTTGCGGATTATTCCCGTTTGAAAGATAATTATCCAAAACTATATCCGCAAGTTCTTTTCCCGTAACATCGGTTATATAGATGGTGCTGTCCTCTGATTTTATTCCGGACAAAATATTTCTTAAATCAATGTTTGAAACTGAAGGCTTCTCGGATAATTTTATGCCATGTCTTACGGCTGCCGAATTTAAAGCAAGAAAATCAACGTTCGGGTTTTCCTTTTGCACTTCTTCCAATAAGCAATCGGTGATGAAATTTGCCAAATAACTGTTACCTGTTTGAATATTTTCCATATCCAATTGTTGAATATCCGGTTTATCTGATTTAACGGTATAAATCGGCTTAACGTCATCTTTAAAAATTTTGTTATATAAATCAGATAAAGGCCCTTTTTGTTTTGATTTTAAGGGTTCAAATTCTTTAATTCTAAAAAATTTCAGATTGCCGTTATCATCAAATTTAATATTTGTACTAAAAATCTTTCTGAAATTTTTTGATAATGCAACAATAGGAACTCCGTCAACAACTCTTATTTCATCTTTATGCTCATGCCCGTCAAAAACCAAATCAACCTGAGAATTTTTTATTAAATTTTCGGCAAAGTTAACTCCCGTATGCGAGAGCAAAACCACAAACCCTTTCGGATTTTCCGTTTTAAAATCTTCAATTTGTTTTACGCAATTTTTAAGAGTTTTTTCATAATCCTGTTTGCCGATTAATTTTTGAGTTTTATTTATATTATCAATAAACCGTACACCGTCAAGATTTTTTTGATAACAAGACATATTAACGGGGCTGATTCCCAAAAATAGAATTTTATGTTTTAATTCAGAGTTTTTATCATCCTCAACTTCCACAATTTTTCTATTTATAATTTTGTTATCTTGAATTGAAGTTTTTAACCCGTCGGAATTTTGAATATCCGCATTAGATATTAAAACTTCTCCGTTAATTTTTGATAATACTTCATCAAGCAATTTAACACCGCCGTCAAATTCGTGATTTCCGGGCGTAAATATTGTTGTGGTGTTCTTTGCAAGATTTTTTATCTCTGAAATCATTCCGTTTAACATATCAAGTTGAAACATTGCCAGGGGTTTTTCCCTGTCGGTTAAATAGCCTGTTTTATCGCCCTCCGTAAACCAGTCCCCGCATATTGCGGTAATATCCGCATTTCCCTTTTCGGATTTGGAAAAGATATCCTGTTTATTGGCACGCATGGTTTCCAATGCGTTATTCGCCAAATGAATTTGCCCATGCGTATCCGAAAAAGCATTTATATTAACATTTGCACCTTTAAATGACGGTGTTTTTATTATATTTGATATTATATTCATAATGACCTTGTAATAATTTATCGATTGCTTAAAGTATATAAAAATAATTTATTGTTAAAAAATTCAAAAAAATATAAAAATCATTAAGTAATATTAAGATAAATTTATTCGTTAAAAGGTTAGAATAACAAGATTTTTAAAAAAAATATATAATTAGCTTTTGAAAAATATGTATCTTTTTTGTTATAATCAAGACTTCCAGATAGCAAAAAATAAATTTTGAAGATTTAAAACGCATGTAAACAGGTATGGAAAAAATCATGAACATAAATTCAATTAAACAAAATACCGGTTATCTGCATAGCAAAGCAGTAAATCGGATGTGCAGAAAAGATACCGAGTGCCTAAAAAAAGAGCGATATAATAATACTGAAAATAAAACTGACCGAATAAACACGACCATCAAGAGTAATTCTGATGGTCGTGCGAGTTTTAAAGGCGGTACTCCTTTTCTTCACAGTGCGGCAAACTTTGCATCTCACAATCCTTTAGTAGCTGAAGCAATGTTCGCCATTGCGGTTACGGGAATACTAAGACCGCTCACGATTATGGCAACCGCACATAATGAAGAAGATAAGAGCAAATGCACATATCAAGCCGTAAAATCCATTTCTTCGGGGCTTGTCGGGCTTGGTACAACAGCTTTAATAGGAACTCCCATTTCTGCGGCAACAAAAAAAGCAAAAGAATCGGGTGCATTTGAAATGCCCGAAAACCTCAAAGAGCAATCTTTAAATGCGGTAAAAAAAGGGGTTGATATCTTAAAAGAAAAGGCACAAGAATTGCCCGAAATAGCAGGAGTCAATATTCAGGCATTAACGGAAGGCGGCAAAATTAATTTGGGTGTATTTAAAGAAACAGGCAAAAACGCCGAAAGAACATTCAAAACCGAGGTTTCAAAAACCATACCGGAACACGCCGATGTTGTTATTAAAGCAATTAAAGAACAACATACATTAAATAATTACAAAAATGCTGCAAAAAATGTTGCAGATAAGCTGTTTCAGCCGATATTTATGCCTATAAGAGCCAATATTACCATTGCACTTGTACCCATAATTTTAGGTGCTTTAGGTTTAAAGAAAGCAAGCAGTATGAAAAAAGAACAAGTTAATAATCCGTATAAAAATATGAACTTAAATATTATTCAAAATAATAATAAAGAAATATTTAAAACCTTTACAGGAGTAACCCGTAATGAAAATAAATAATATAAATTCGTCATATATGAGAGCGGATATCCCCCGCAATAAACAAAAATCGGCTCCGTCTTTTAAAGGAGGAGCAACCGATTTAATGGCTTCATTTTATCAAAAAACGGCGTCAACAAAGCCTTATCAAAGTCTTATAAAGGGTTTCAGCAAGTCGGATAAAACTTTTACTCACTTGTTGGTTATGGAAAGCTGTTTTCTATCAGGTTTTTATATGATAAACACTCTTAAAAACAAAAAAATAGAAAAAGAGCAGAAACCTCAAATGATTATTAATGATGCACTTACACTTGGTGTTTCCACCGCAGGTGCTTATCTTGCCGAAGATAAAATTACGGATGTTGTTATGAAAGGTGCGGAAAAGTATTTTACAAAACATGGTGATTTTTATAGGAATTTAGGCAAAAAAGCTCAGGAGAAAATGACTGTAACTCCAAAAGAAGAATTGCTTCAAAAGGTCGGAGAAGTCGTATCAAAAACGGGAGAAGAACTTAAAAACGGATTGGATGATATTACGCAAACAATAGGTTCTCAGCTTAAAAATATTGTCGGTGAAGAAGGAAAACTTAAAGCTTTTCAAATTACGAAAGAAAATATGGATACAGTTGCAAATTCCGTAAAAACAGCCGTTAATGATAATCTTAATAATGCTAAGGGGGCAAAGAATGCCGTTAAAGGTATTGTTGACGGATTATACGAATCCTCTGCAGCCAGAGAGCAAGCAGATAAAGTTCTACCCGGAATTAATAAACTAAAAGTTCTTGTTATATTCGGACTTATATACAGATATTTAGGGCCTGTTGTTATAACCCCGATTGCAAATAAAATAAGTTCAAAATTCTTTGATAAGAAGCAGAATAACAAAAACGACGACACTAAAGCGGCACAAAAATAATTAAGATATTAAATATATCATTTTTAATCTCCGTTGTATAATTTTACTATGGCATTAAAAAACAATATTGAAACAGGCAGATTAGGTGAAGATATAGCAAAAAATTATCTTCAATCCGAAGGGTGCAATATAATCGAAACAAACTGGCATTATTCAAAGAATGCCGAAATTGACATTATTGCGGAGAAAGATAACATTCTTATTTTTGTGGAAGTAAAAACAAGGTCGTCTTTATCTTTCGGACATCCGTTTGAAGCAATCACACCACATAAAATCAATAAAGTTCATCTTGCAATAAAGGCATATTTAAACACTTGTAAAAAGAAATATAAATCTTACAGGTTTGACGGAATTGCCGTTATCGGGTTAAAAAATCCAAAAATCGAGCATATAAAAAATCTTGGTCAATATTAATAAAAAAGGGGAAATATTATTCCCCTTTTACAAGATATTTATCATCTTTAACTCTTAATGCAAAATACGGTTTATCTTTATTCTTTTCTTTTAAGAATAATACAAACGGTCTGTCAAAGTAGTAATAATTTTCCAAAACAAGCTTAGTTACAGGTTCCAATGACATTTTGGCAACACTCATGCCTGCTTCCGATTTAAGTTTTGCACCTTTATTATCCATGTTAAATTTAATTGTTTGCAATGTTTGATTTATAACCCAAGTAGTATGACGTGACTCATAATCTTTATCTTTAATTGGTTTATGAGCAAGTTCATCATCATATTTAATGATATCATTAACGTTCAAATACGGAATTTTATAGTAGTTTTTGAAACTGCAATGTTTAGGTCTTTTATTATTTGCACTAATCTTTTTAATTCTTTCATTTGTGTATTCTTTTTCGGACTTTTGTTTTTCTAAAATCCCGTTATAAATTTCATCAAAAGAAGAAGTTGAATCGGTTAAATAAAGAATCATTTCATCTTTCTGGAATTTATCCGTAATTTTTATTGCGAAATCATCATCGGAATAATAAAACAGCGGGGTAATATCTTTAATTGCGATTTTATTATTAGGACTTTCTTTCATATTTTTTGTAAACCCGAAATAGTTAAACTTACTATCCGGAATTTTGTTAAAAGAGTCGGCATCGAGCTTATCAAAAGGAGCGGTAAATTCAAAGTTTTTTATTAACATTGAATATAAAAACCACTCTTGAGTTCTGTAATCGGGAAGATTTTTAAATTCAAAAGAGTCCAAAATATCACTTTTTTCATTAAATTTCTTTTTTATATCCTTTTGAATTTTTTTCTTGAGTTTAAGATTTTGTTTCCCGACCGCAACGTAATATAAATCGTCCGATAAATCTTTTTCGGTAATATATTCTTCGTTCAATTTATTGACAAATTCGCTGTTTCCGTCCACATATTCAACTTTATCTCTGCCTGTCAGCTTTGTAAACTCATTCCAACATAATTGAAAAGCGGGTGTCCAGCTGTTACCTTTTTCAACCGCAAAGTTTATAGTATTTTCCGCCGCATTAACAACGGAAAATGTTATAGCAAAAAATACGGCAATAAGTGCTATTAATTTTTTCATAAACTCTCCTTTTCGAATATCACATCAGAATTATAATATTATAAAATAAATAATACAATTCAATGATTATAAAACATCATCCGCAGGAACTTTTTTAAAAGTAATATATTCATAAACGGGTTCAAGATATTTTTCTTCGTTCTGCTTATCGGATTTTAAAACCGAATAAGAAATATCAAAAAATTCTTTAACATAATTTATAACTGGCATATTTTTCAATTTGGCGTGTATACCCGATACCGGTGATGTTTTTCTTAATTCCATAAAGTCTTCGTAATCATATTTCTCAAGAATTTTTTCTATTTCCGATATAGCTTCATCATTATATATAATACCTTTCCAAAAAGCGGGAACGGAAAATGTCATTTTTTCATTTTGAGCATCATGATTTCTTATTTCAATATAACTTTTTAATCGGACATCAGGGAAAAATAAGCTTATATGATTTTCCCAATCGGATAAATTTGCGTGCAGATTTTTATACCCTTTATACATAAATTCTCTAAAGGTTACGGGTGCTTCGGTATAATTGCCGCCTCTTTGTATAAAAATCAAAGGCACATCCAAAAGAACTTCAACATAGTCATTAAATGTAAAATGATAATTTTTATCAAACAATTTTCGGCTTATATATCCGCATCTGTCCTCATCAACGTGAAGCCAGGCATTGTTTCTGAAAGATTTATAAACGGTTTTTTTGCCGTTTCTTATCGGAGAATTTGAATAAATTGACGAAATTATGGGGCTCAATTTTATAGCCAGTCTTAATTTTCTTATTGCATCTTCTTCGCTTTTATAGTCAAAATTAGCCTGAATTCCCGCAGTTTCTCTCATCATAATAAACGGAGTTAAACCTTTTGAGGGCAGATATTTTGTCATATATTCATAACGTTTTTTTGGAATGATACTTATATCTTCAAAGGTAGAAACAGGCTGAATACCGTAATCCCAAACAATTGCGTCGATTTTTTCCGCATACAATCTTAATTGAGAATAAAACTCGGATAATTTTTCCGATATATCACTTATTTTATTAAGAGGATTAAGACTTATTTCTATTTGACTCCCCGGCTCAATTGAAATTGTTCCGATATCACTTTTTAATCCGATTATATTATCATTTTCGAAAATTTTTTCCCATTCGGATTCATCAAAGGAATTTAATACAACGGATATATCCTTATATGTAACAGCCCTATGATTTGATTTATAAATTAATATTTTTTCGGATTCAACACCGATATTTTCCTGTGACTTACAGCCCGAAAAAAATATTTCGGCAAGCTGTTCTTTATTTAAGATAAAATCAGATGTATTATTTGTTAAGAGCATAAACCCTTTCTTTTGAAAAATGATTTTCAAACAGCTGTTCCAAATACTTTATTATTTTTTCTTCGAAATGAATTCCGTAATGTTGATTAATTTCCCTGATAAAGTAGCAAGGGCTTGTAACATTAATTTCTATTATCTTTCCATTAATAACATCAAGACCGATAAGATAAATTCCTCTTTCGGATAATTTATCAGCTACTTTTTGAGCCATATATTTTTCATCATCAGTCAAAACGGCAGATTTGAAATATTTATCCGAATGTATCGAAAACTTAAAATTATTATTTCCGGGAAGTTTTTGAATACATTCGTCAAATACTTTGTTCCCTATAACTAATACACGTTTATCGCCGTCTTTAGCTTCTTTAATATACTTTTGAACCATAACGGGAGTTTTTCCGTCTTCCGTCATATTGTTTATTATGGTCAAAAGATTTTTATCATTTTTATTCATATAATAAACACCGCTTCCAAAACATCTGTTAAGCGGTTTTAGAATTGCTTCTTCATTTTCGTATATGAAATTCATAATTAATTCCGCAGAACTTGATACGATATTTTCAGGTACAAATTCGGGGAAATAATTTATGTGAAATTTTTCGTTAAAATTTTTAACTTCACAAGGGTTATTTATTACGAGTGTTTTTTGCTTGTCAACATAATCAAACACGTAGCAGGCATTTATATAATTGATATCAACGGGCGGGTCGGAGCGGAAAAATACAACATCAAAATCGTTAATTAAGTATTTGTCTTTTTCTTTATAATAAAATATATTTTCGTCTTTTAAATATGTTTTATAAGCAAACACGCCTCCTTGTGCTTTTTGCGTAAATAAATCACTTTTAACCGCAGTATATACTTTATAATTCCGTTTTAAAAATTCTTTTATCAACCAAAAATCGGTTACCAAATCGTTAAATTCGAAATATTTCAGCTCTGTTTCATCAATAATGAAAAGAATATTTTTTATCATATAAAGCCTCTTTCCTTAACTTAGAGTACCACTTAAAATATTTTTTTCAAATGCATTACGGTAAATTTTAAAAAATATCAAATAAAAATCGTACGATTTTTACACCGTACGATTAAAAATTTAATAATATAATTATTTATTTTATATTTTCACTCTTATCCGATAATGCCAGAATTGCCTTTTTAGCGGTTCTTTGCTGTTCCAATACGGCATTACCTCCTATACATCCGCCCTCACAGCACATTATTTCCATAAGATTTCCCTCGGAACAAACTCCCTCATTTGCATACTTTTGAATTTGTTTAATAATATCCTTGTTTAATCCGTTTACAATAACGGGTTTTATCTTTACGGAGCCGTTATACAATGCTTCAACCGCACCTGATACTCCTCCCGTAACTCCGAATTTTCTTCCCTGTTTTGAACTTTCGGTATCAAACGGAGTTTCGTTTAACTCTTCGGGATTAATGTCAAGTCCTTTTAATAAAGCACTTAATTCTATATAATTCATTAAATAATCAACATTTTTATTGTCAAATACTTCTTTTCTTTTTGCAACACAAGGACTTACAAAAACCAATGCGGCATTTGGATATTTCTGTTTTGCAATTTCAGCTGCATAATACATCGGAGTTCGGGTTTTGGAAGCAAAATTATTGATGGAGGTCAAATATTTTTGCCTCAAAAGATTGTAGCCCGCACAACAGGATGTTGTCATAAACGCTTCACCTTTTTCCATACGCTCTTTAAACTCAGAGGCTTCGTTTCTCGTTGTAATATCAGCACCTTGAGCTACTTCAAAAACATCTTTAAAACCGGCTTTTAACATTGCCGTTTTTAACTGATAAATATTCCCTTTAAATTGACCCGCAATTGACGGTGCAATTAATGCAATTACCTCTTTGCCCGTTTTTAAACATTTCATTATGTCTATCATTTGACTTTTTTCGTTAATAGCACCAAATGGGCATCTTTTTACGCATTTACCGCACGATATACACTTTTCGTGGTCTATTTTTGCGTGTCCCGTTTCATCTTTTTCAATTGCCCCGACAGGACAGGCATCTTCACAAGGTACGGCTATCTTAACTATCGCATTATACGGACATGCCGCCATGCACATTTTACAATTCCTGCATTTTGCACTATCTATATACGATTTCCCGTTGATGATTTTTATTGCACCGAATTTACAAGCACGCTGACATGAACGTGCAACACAACCCTGACATATATTTGTAACATACATTCTGTTTGGTACGCATCCCTTGCAGGCTGCACCTATAACCGTCAGTATCGTATCATCAAACTTTTCTCTTTCAAGTGATTTTTTCGCATACTCGGATAAAAGAGTTTCTTCATTATCATCTTCTATTGAAAACCCTAAACCCGCTATTACTCTGTCTCTTAATATTGCTCTTTCTTTATAAATACAACATCTGAATGGTACATCAGAACCTTTTGGCCGCATATCATAAGGTATTAATCGTGCATTTTCTTCAAAATTATCCGAAAAAAAAGCTTTAACCAATCTGATAAGAACATCTTGTCTTAATTCGGATGTTCCGCTTTCGCTCATTTTTATTACTCCTTCCGACTTATAATTATTTTTTAGAAATTATAACATAAATACATGATGTCTAAATCTGTTAAAAGTTCAAAAAATATTGTATAATCCGAAATGAAAAGAAAGGAGATTTATTTATGTGGAAAAGTGATGTTGATATTAACCGGGTTGTTGAACTGCGTGTAAGACCCAATGTTTACTTCGGTTTTGGTGCAATAAACAAAATGGAAGATATTGCAAAAGATATGAAATCCAAAGGCATTAATAAAATAGTTGTTGTTTCGGGACGCAACGCATATAAAAGTTCGGGAGCATGGGACGTAATAGAAAAAGCATTAAAAAATAACAACATAGAATACGTAAATTATGCGGAGGTTACCCCTAACCCTACGGTTGATGCCGTTGATGCCGCTGCAAAACTGGGGAAAGAATTCGGTGCAAAAGCGGTAATGGGTATAGGAGGAGGCTCTCCAATCGATGCGGCAAAATCGGTTGCAATTATTCTTGCCAATGAAGGTGTCACGGCAAGAGATATTTATAATTTCAAATTTGAACCCCAAAAAGCCGTACCTATAGTTGCGGTTAACTTAACCCATGGTACGGGAACGGAAACAAACAGATTTGCAGTTGTTACAATTCCCGAAACGGAATATAAACCTGCAATAGCTTATGATTGCATTTATCCCTCATATTCGATAGATGACCCCGGATTAATGATGAATTTATCGGCAGAGCAGACAAAATACGTTTCAATAGATGCGGTTAATCATTCGATTGAAGCTGCCACATCAAAAGTTTGTTCGCCTTTATCAATTTCAACCGCAAAAGAATGTATAGAGCTGGTTGCAAAATATTTGCCCGTAATTAATAAAGACCCTCATAATAAAGAAGCAAGATATTTCCTTTTATATGCTTCAATATTGGGCGGAGTAAGCTTTGATAACGGACTTTTACATTTTACTCACGCTCTTGAACACCCTTTAAGCGGGGTTAAACCTAAACTTGCACATGGTTTGGGACTTGCAATGATTTTACCTGCCGTAATTAAAAACATATATCCCGCAAAAGCAAAAACTCTTGCTTCGCTATTCCACAGCGTAATTCCCGAACTTAAAGGAACTCCGGATGAAGCCGAATATGCGGCAAAGAAAGTTGAAAAATGGCTTTTTGATTTGGGTATTAACAAAAAGCTTGAGGATGAGGGCTACAGTGAAGCGGATATTGATAAATTAGTCAAATTAACGTTTGAAACTCCGTCATTATCCGGACTTCTTTCAATAGCACCCGTTGAAGGAAGTAAAGATGTGGTTAAGTCCATATTTAAAGAGTCTTTAAAACCATATAACAAATAATCTTAAATTAAAAAAAGAAGTCTTAAAAATTTTAAGGCTTCTTTTTTTTATAATTTTATGATAAATAATAAATTGTTATGAAAGAAAAAATTCAACAAAAGATATTTATAACCGGTGCTTCATCGGGTATTGGCAGAGAAACCGCAATAAGACTTGCTAAAGAGGGTCATAAAGTCTTTGCGGGAATAAGAAGAAAAACCGATAAGCAGGAGCTTGAAAAATTAAGCGAAAATATAACAGGCGTTTATATAGATATAACCAATGATTCCAGCATAACAAAAGCATTTTGGTATGTAATGAAAAAAACGGACAAACTTGATGTTCTGATAAACAATGCGGGTATTGTTGTTGCCGGTCCTTTGGAATTTTTATCCGTTAAACAAATAAAAGAACAGTTTGATGTGAATACATTCGGCTCACTTGCCGTTACACAAAAGTTTTTACCGCTTTTAAAAGATGCAAAAGTAATAAATATAAGTTCTATGGCAGCATCGGGTATTTTCCCGTATATTTCGCCGTATTGTGCTTCCAAGCGTGCTTCGGATATATTGTTAAACAGTTTTGCATTGGAATGCAAAGAGAACATTAAATTTATATCGGTAAAACCTGCTGCGGTTAAGACCCCGATATGGAATAAATCGGCATTGAAAGCTCACGAAAATCTGAAAGATGTCAGTGACATAAATAAACAAAAGTATGAAAAAGAGTTCTTTGCTCTGAAACAAAATGCTTCCGACAATAATACGAAAGCACTTGAAATATATGTTGTTGTTGATAAGTTAATTAAAATTATCAAATCAAAAAATCCGAAACAATCCTATAATATCGGTTTTGCCGCAACAGCTGCAGATTGGGCTTCCAAATTGCCTTTAGGCTTTATAAACAAACTGATTAAATGGAAATTAAATCACTTATAATTCCGATTTTTCAATAATCAACGGGGTGAGTAAATCCCAGGCGGCTTCGGAAGGATGCCATGTATTGTGCATCATATACTTTTTATCGTTCAATTTTTCGGTCGTAAGCTCTTTTGTATCAATTACGTTAAATCCGTTCTCTTTAAGTTTCCTGCTCATCAACTTTGTGTAATACATTGAATCATACAATATTACATTAAACTTTACTTTATGTTTCCAATGATTTTCAAGTTCTTTTCTTGTTTCGATAAAATAAATAAGTGCCTTTTCAGTCATATAATCGGCAAAAGACTCCGATTTAACAAGATGATTTACGCAATTATAAACAATTAACCTTATTGTATATGAATTTTTCATAAAGTTTAAAAGCATATTATCGTAATTATCGGGTTTTAATTTGCCGTTTTTGTACGAATAGTTTAAAAATAAATACTTATCGGTTATGTTAATAGAACTTTTTACCATGCGTCTGTAATGCTCATCGATGAACACATAAAATACGGTATCCGAGTCGGGAACTTGTTTATAAAATTCATCTGAAGCCGCCTGATAATACATGTGCGAAAACCAACCTGCGGGTATGGCTCTGTTATATACGGGGCGTTTCAGCATTTTTGATAATTTGTAAGAAAAAATTTGATTTGGATTTAAGTATTGCCCGTAAGCATAAGAACATCCGAATATTACGATTGGAAGCGTATTATATTCAAGCCCTGCGGGTTTTCTTCCCTCCGTTATATTATTTTTATCGGTGAAATAATTATCGAAATATATGAAATGAATATACGGGTTCTTAATTTGATAAGGCAGTACAAATGTTTTCTTGTCCGAATGGCAATTATATATTATAAGTTCAAGCAAATAAAAACATAAAATAAATATAAACGTATTATATAAAACTATTTTTAATATATTTAATAACTTTTTCATATTATTAAAATAATAACACCGTTTAAATATTTTTGCGTACATTTTGACACAAGGTATTAATCGGCGGGACTTGAAAAAACCGAAAATATATTATAATCTGAAAAAAAGAAAGGAAAAATTATGAGAGATGATATAAAAGAATACAATGCTGTGGAAAATGTTGCAAAGAAATTCGTAGAAGCCGTAAAATCGGGTGACAGCAGTATAGTTAAACCTTATTTTTACGAAAAAGCTTGTTTTTTCGGACAATTAAACGAAAAAGAATATCAATCGGGTTCAATACAAGCTTTTTATGATACCATAGACAAGTTCGGAGCAGTAGGAAACGATTATATTGCAAGAATTGATATCATTGCTTTGGAAAAAACCATTGCAACCGTTAGAGTAATCGAAGATAACTGGCATGGTTATAAATTTACCGACTTTTTGATTTTAAATAAAATCAACGGTGAATGGAAAATAGTTTCTAAAGTTTATGATACTCTTTGTTAAAACATAAAAAGTAATATATTCAAAACGGTTTTTTGCTGTATTTTCCCTCGCAAAAAACCGTTTGTATTTTATAAATATATCCCCCCTGATCTGCAACCGTATAAAAAAACTATAAGATTTTTAAAGCTTTTTATATATAATTCCGTTGACTTTTACGCATTTTTATGGTCTATTGTAAATAGAGATTTTAATCACGAAAGGACTCGAAACATTATGGCGACAAAAAGCAAAAAAAATGCGGAAGATTTGGAAAAGGCATTGAATCAATCGGAAAAAGTTGAAACGCTTGACCAATTGGAAGTACTTATTTCTAAAGTTAAAAAAGCACAAAAAATTTATGCTTCTTATACACAAGAACAAGTGGATGCTATATTTAAAGCTGCCGCTACAGCCGCTAATAAAGCAAGAATACCTCTTGCAAGAATGGCTGTTGAAGAAACCGGCATGGGTGTTTTGGAAGATAAAATTATCAAAAATCACTATGCTTCGGAATACATTTACAACAAACATAAACACGCTAAAACTTGCGGAATAATTAAAGAAGATAAAGCAAACGGAATAAAAATCGTTGCCGAACCTTTGGGCGTGCTTGCAGGTATTGTTCCTACAACAAACCCCACCTCAACCGCAATTTTTAAATCATTAATAGCACTTAAAACAAGAAATGCCATTATCTTTTCACCACACCCACGTGCAAAAGATTCCACAATTGCAGCTGCTAAATTAGTGCTTGAAGCTGCCGTTAAAGCCGGTGCTCCCGAAAATATCATCGGCTGGATTGATGTTCCTTCTTTGGAATTATCCGCAGCATTAATGAAACACCCTTCAATTGATTGTATATTGGCTACAGGCGGCCCGGGCATGGTTAAAGCCGCATATTCTTCAGGAAATCCCGCATTGGGTGTAGGACCCGGAAATACTTCAGCAGTTATAGACGAAACTGCGGATATTAAAATGGCAGTTTCATCGGTACTTATGTCTAAAACTTTTGATAACGGTATGATTTGTGCCTCGGAACAATCGGTTATTGTTGTCGACAGCATATACGAAGAAGTTAAAAAAGAATTTATATACAGAGGTGCATATTTGGTAAGTAAATCAGACGAAAAGAAAATGATTGATTTACCGTTTATTGACCCTCAAAGAGGTACCGCACATCCTTCAATAGTAGGTCAGCCTGCTCATAAAATAGCGGAACTTGCAGGATTTAAGACTCCGGATAATGCTAAAATCTTACTCTGCGAAAGAGATGCAGTTGATTGGAACGACCCGTTCTCAAGAGAAAAATTATCTCCTATATTAACAATGTACAAAGCAAAAGACTTTGAAAAAGCTGCAGAAATGGCTTATGAACTTGTTTCCAAAGGCGGTGCAGGTCATACTGCCGTATTATATACGGATGAACGTTCAAAAGAAAGAATAGATGCTTATGCAAAGAAAATGCCTGCTTGCAGAGTATTAATCAATACTCCGTCATCACAAGGCGGTATCGGTGATTTATATAACTTTAAATTGGAACCGTCATTAACTCTTGGCTGCGGTTCTTGGGGCGGTAATGCCGTTTCAGGTAATGTCGGCGTTGAAAACTTGCTAAACTACAAGACAGTTGCTGAAAGGAGAGAAAACATGTTATGGTTCAAGGTTCCGTCAAAAATTTACTTTAAACGTGGTGCCGTAGATTTGGCATTAAGAGAACTTGAAGGCAAAAAACGTGCATTCATAGTTACCGACAGTTTCTTATTCAATTCCGGTGCCGTTAACAAAATTACAAACATACTTGATGAAATGTGCATAGAATATCAAATATTCTTTGATGTTAAACCCGATCCGACTTTATCCACAATTAACCAGGCCATGGCAGTATTAAAACCGTTTGAACCTGACGTTATTATTTCATTGGGCGGCGGTTCTCCAATGGATGCGGCCAAAATCATGTGGCTAATGTATGAACAACCTGACATCAACTTTGCCGACATATCTATGAGATTTATGGATATCAGAAAAAGAATTTGCCGTATCCCCGACCTGGGTAAAAAAGCTATGATGGTTGCTATTCCTACAACATCCGGAACGGGTAGTGAAGTAACACCTTTCGCAATCATTACGGATGATGAAACACACGTTAAATATGCTATTGCTGATTACGCTTTAACACCTAATATGTCAATCGTTGACCCCGATTTTGTTGACGGAATGCCGAAAGGTTTGACTTCCGCTTCGGGTATAGATGCATTGGTTCACGCATTGGAAGCTTATGTATCTTGTATGGCAACTAACTTCACCAATTCAAATGCTTTGGAAGCAACGAAATTGGTATTCAGATATTTGGAACGTTCATACACAAACGGTGCTCAAGACCCGATTGCAAGAGAAAAAATGCACTATGCGGCAACAATTGCCGGCATGGCATTTGCTAACTCATTCTTAGGCTTATGCCATTCAATGGCACACAAGTTAGGTGCAATGTATCACGTTCCTCATGGTGTTGCAAACGCATTATTGATTAGACAAATCATCAAATATAATGCCTCGGATGCACCGAAGAAACAAGCTACATTCCCGCAATATAAATTCCCATGTGCAAAAGCTAAATACGGGCAAATCGCTGATGAAATCGGCTTAGGCGGTAAAACTGACGATGAAAAAGTCGAATTGCTGATAGAGGAGGTTGATAAACTTATGAAAAAAATTAATCTTCCGAATTCTATTAAAGACTTTGGTGTTGACGAAAAGACATTTATGGATAATCTGGACGAACTTGTTGAATTGGCATTTGACGACCAATGCACAGGTGCAAACCCTGTATATCCGTTAATGGAAGACATCAAGAAAATTTATATCGACGCTTATAATGGTGTTGTATAATTCAAATTGTATTGAGAGGAACAACCGTTCCTCTCTTTTTTAATGCAGATTATCGGAAAACAACAATGAATAAAATTCTTACGGATAAGGTTATTAACAGATTAACTTTATATCACAGCATTTTAAGCGACTATATCGAAAAAGAAATCGAATATATTTCAAGTCCGCAGATAGCCGATTTGCTTCATATTGATAATACACAAGTCAGAAAAGATATAGCACTGCTAAACTACAGAGGCAAATGCAAGGTTGGTTATAAAGTTAAAGAATTAAAACTTTTATTGGAAGATACATTAAAATTTAAATCTGTTAAAACAGCTATAATTGTAGGTGCAGGCAATCTGGGAATGGCACTGGCAAAATATGATAATTTTGAAGCATACGGGTTTAAAATTTCCGCACTGTTTGATAACAACCCTGAAAAAACAGGTACTGAGGTCAACGGTAAAAAAGTGTTTGATATCAAAGAATTGGCAAATTTAACGGAAAAATTTAATGCCAGAATTGCAATATTAACGGTGCCTCGTAAATATGCACAGGAAGTCAGCAATTTTTTGGTAGATTCGGGAATAAAATATATTTGGAATTTTACCCCATGCGTGCTTAATGTACCAAACGACGTGCAGGTTTGGAACGAAAATTTAATAGGAAACTTTTTGCAATTTACCGTAAACCATGGGGTAGACAGTGATTGAAATTTATTTTGTTATTCTTATTCTTTAACTTTTTAAATTAAGGAAAATAAAAAAATCAGAATAAAAAAATAATAAAAAAAGAATGACTTGAAAGGATAATTGAATATCTGTTAACGAGGC
>CANPYW010000034.1 GCA_947588745.1 Candidatus Gastranaerophilales bacterium | reverse complement strand
CGCACGCTTCATCGTCGTTTCGGTAAACAATTTTAACTATACTCCGCAATTGATTTCAATTTCTTTTGTTATTCTTATTTTTTAACATTTTAAATAAAGGAAAATAAAAAAATCAGTGTAAAAAAATAATAAAAAAAGAATGACTTGAAAGGATAATTGAATATCTGTTAACGAGGCATTCGGCAGAGCAAGGCACTGTTTGAACCCGCCTTGTCGTATTTGTCGGCGGGTGAGTTACGGGCGTTTTGGCGAGGTTAGAAATTAATTGTACGGAATATCCGGATTGAAATTTAATTTTTATTTGTACTTTATGATATTTTTATTATTTTTTTATTTTAAAATTAAATATTTTAAAGTAAAACGAATAACAGAATAAATTTCAATCAAGAAGCGACGTATAGTAAATTGTTAACCTCAACTAAAAGTGTACTGGAATAATTACATCCCTTTATGTATAATTTTCTTATGAAAAAATTATACATAGAAACTTTGGGTTGCCAAATGAATAAATCCGATAGTGAAAGGATTGCAGGTATTCTTTCGCATTTCGGTTATGAAGAAACAAATCTGGAGAAAGAAGCAGATTTATTAATAATTAATACCTGTTCAATAAGACAGCTGTCAACGGATAAAGCATACAGCAAACTCGGAGTCTGGGGAAAAAGAAAGAAATCCAAACCGGATATTAAAATAGGAATTTGCGGCTGTGTAGCCCAACAGGATAAAGAAAAAATAAGACAGCGTGCACCTTATGTCGATTTAATTTTTGGCACACATAATATCTATGAACTTCCCACACTCATAAAAAGAGTTGAAGCGGATGAGAAAGTTTGTGCAATAACATCTAAACCTGTTAACAGCAATTGGAATGACTTCAAGATTTTAAGAAAAGACAATGTAAATGCGTGGGTTCCCATTATAGAGGGGTGTAATAACTTTTGTACATATTGCGTAGTACCTTTCACACGAGGTCGTGAACGTTCAAGACAACCCGAGGAAATAATTACGGAAGTCAAAAACATTATCGCCGAGGGGTTTAAGGAAATAACCCTTTTGGGACAAAACGTTGACAGCTACGGTAAAGACTTTAACGATAAAAATATTACGCTTGCCAATCTTTTAAGAGAATTAAACAAGCTTGAAGGTCAATTCAGAATAAGGTTTGTAACATCATATCCGTCGGATATTACGGATGATTTAATTAATGCGGTTGATGAATGCGAAAAGGTGTGCAAATATTTCCATATACCCATGCAATCGGGGAATTCCCGTATACTCAAAGAAATGAACAGACATTATACAAAATCCGAATATTACGAAATTGTGGCAAAAATAAGAAATCGTTTTCCGGATGTGGCAATCACAAGCGACTTTATAGCGGGATTTCCGGGCGAAACGGAAGAAGAATTTCAGGATACTTTAAACGCCATGGAAGAACTGAAATTGGATTATTCAAATACGGCTGCATATTCTCCGAGAGTATTTACCAAAGCGGGGCAAATGACGGATAAATTTATTTCGGAAGATATTAAGTATGAAAGACTTGAACGTTTAAACCAAAAAAACAGAGAAGTATGCTTAAAATCAAACGAAAAATTTGTAGGGAAAATATTAAAAGTATTGGTAGAAAGTAAAACGGAGAAGGATAATATAATTACATTAAATTCACGTGCCGATAACAATAAAATAGTACATTTTATTGATAACTCAAAACAAGCGGGTGATTTTGCAAAAGTAAAAATAACAAAAGCTCAAACATGGTGTCTTTATGGAGAGCCTGTTGATTAGTTTTTTATTTTTCATAAATTATGTTAATCTGAATGTATGAAAAAAATAATTATAATACTTATGACGGTTGTATTCATTTGTGCTGCCTGTTTCAGAATTGACAGGGGCGATGGCGGTAATGACGGTTCGAAAATCGGGAACGACATAAAATCGGAAACTGCTTCCGTATACAAACCATATTCAACACTGTATTATAACGGTACGGATTACAGAATGTCACGTTCCCCCGCAGGAAAATACGGCGGAGAGATAATAACTTCAACAATAGGCGAAGGCCCGAAAACATTTAACCCCTGGACGTCAAAAGATGCCACATCATCGGAAATGGGGGATTTAATGTATGATGCTTTATTTTCCACAGACCCCGATACGGGTGAAGTTATACCCGCCTTAGCAAAAGAAATGATAATATCTCCCGATTTAAAAACCTATACAATAAAATTAAGACGAGGAGCAAAATGGTCGGACGGAGTCGAAATAACGGCAGATGATGTTGTATTCACCTGGAACGACATAATTCTTGCAGGTTTAGGCAACACTTCTTTGAGAGATTCCGTTTTGATAGACGGAGAATACCCCGAAGTAAAAAAAATCGATAAATATACCGTTGAATTTAAAATCAAAAAACCGTTTGCACCATTTCAAAGATTTGTAGGCACGGCGATTGCACCAAAACATAAATTTAATGATGCCGTAAAAAAAGGAGCAAGATATTTTGATACATATTTGGGTACGACCGTTAACCCTAAAGATATAACGGCTTCAGGTGCATTTATACTCGAAGAATACGTTCCCGCACAGAGAGTAGTATTTAAAAGAAATCCGAACTATTATGCGATGGATGAGAATAAAAACCTTTTACCGTATATTGACAAATATGTTGTGTTAATAGTGGGGGATTTGAATAACGAATTGTTGAAATTTAAAGCGGGAGAACTTGATATAATATCAGTCCGAGGCAAAGACCTGCAAATGTTTAAATCAAAGCAAAAAGCCGATAAGTATACCCTGTATAATTTAGGGCCGAATACCGGTTCAATGTTTACAGCTTTTAATATGCTTACAAGTAAGAATTCGGACGGAAATTATTATGTAAACCCCGTAAAGCAAAAATGGTTTAACGATATAAATTTTAGAACCGCAATAGACTATGCCATAGACAGAAACGCAATGGTTGCAAACATTTCAAACGGAGCCGCACAGCCTTTATATACGGCAGAATCACTCTCGTCCATATTTTTAAACGAACGGCTTGCCTCAGGACATCAAAGAGATTTGGAATACGCAAAAACTCTGCTGAAAAAATCGGGATTTTATTATGATAAAAAAGGAATTTTGCACGATAAAGACGGACATGAAGTAGAATTTGACCTGCTTACGAATGCCGGTCAAACGGAGCGTGAAGCCGCAGGCGTTATGATTAAAGAAGATTTAAAAGATTTGGGCATAAAAGTTAATTTTAAGCCCGTCGAATTTAACTCTTTGGTAAACAAAATGATGACAACATCCGATTGGGATACGGTATTGATAGGACTGACGGGAAATCCTTTAGAGCCTCACAGCGGTAAGAACGTATGGCATTCCAAAGGGCATTTGCATTTGTTTAATATGCGTCATAACGGTGATAAAGAAGTAAATATTTTGCCCTGGGAAAAAGAACTTGACGAACTTATAGAGAAAGGTGCTCTTGAGCTTGATTATAATAAAAGAAAAGAAATATACGATAAATATCAGCAGATAGTGTATGATGAAAGACCGTTGATATATTTGTATTCGGGGCTTACAATTACAGCAATAAGAAATAAAATAAAAAATCTTCATCCCACCGCATTAGGCGGAACATTACACAATCTTGACGAATTATATATCGACGAAAAAAATTAACAGGTTTTTAAATTGACAAATCAGGGTATCTGATATATAAGACGGTTAGCATTAATTCGGTATAATTGCAAGTTATGATAAAAAATGTTACAATCTGAACTATAAAGTGAATGGAGGACAAAATGTCAAAAGAAGACAGCTCAATCAGTTTTGGAGTTGGTGTGTTGCTGGGTGTAGTAGGCGGTGTTCTTGCTGCTGTGCTATATTCTCCTAAATCCGGTGAAGAAACACGCAAAAACGTTGAAAATGTAATAAGCGATATGGCTCAAAAGTATACGCCTGAAATTAAAAAGGCAAAACATCAGGCATTAACTTCAATAGATGTTATGAGATATCGTATAGAACAGCAATATAATAAACTGAATGAAACAATTAAAGCAAAACAAATAGCAAAAGCGAAAGAAAAAGAATCAATAGATTACGAAGTTAACTAGGAGAAATAACAGATATGCTTGAAATTGCTTTAACGGCATTTATTGTTGTATTAATTGTTCTTTCAATTGTGATAACGGTATTTCTGGTAAAATTTTTAAAAGAAACCACTCTCACATTGAAAAGCATAAAAGAATTAACCGATTTAACAAGAGAAGAAATCAGACCTGCATTAGTTACGTTAAATGATGTATTAAAAACGGTAAAAAATGTTTCAAGTGCAACAAATAAGCAATTTGAATTGTTAAGAAACATTCTGACGGCTTTTTTAGGTGCATCTTGTGCGGCTTTTAGCGGTTTTAAAGGCAAAGGCGGATTTATAAGCGGATTAATAAGCGGGTTTAATATGTTTAAAAATAAAAGGAGATAAAAATGTCTATAGGTAAATTTATTGCAGGTTTCGCCATCGGCGGTGTTGTAGGCGGTTTAATAGGTGTTCTGCTCGCTCCTCAATCAGGTGAAGAAACAAGAGAACGTATAGCAGATAAATCCAAAGAAATTTGCGACAAAGCACACGATACGGCTTCCGAAATTCAATCAAAAGCAGACGGTATAGTCAGCGATATTCAAGCTAAAGGTGATGAATTAATTTCTAAACTTCAAGACGTTATCAATAAACAAAAAAATACATAAGAAGTTTAATTGTTTTAAACAAAAAAACTCTTTATCCTTTCGGTTAAAGAGTTTTTTATTTAAAGCCGGAGCGATTTATGAATTTTCATATAATTCTTCGCCCGTAACTCCCAAAAGTTTTTTCATAGCTTCATATTCTTTAATGGTTGAAGTTATATGTTTATTACCCATTGATTGAGCAAAATATTTTAAATCCGCATATTCACCCTCGTCATCGGAAGATGAACCGAAGTATGCAAAGTCTTCATTTGCTTTTTGATTTATTTTAGAACCTTTATTACCGGAGAATAAACCTGTAATTGAAGATGCAACTTTTTCATATACTTTGGAGGCGGTTGAACTTGCAATCTTATTATAATTTGATTCATTTAACGCATTTTGCAGTGCGGAATTTTGTTCCGGCATTTCGCTTCTTTTTAATGAACTTACAAATTCATCACCAATTTTAATATTGGAATTGTAATTGATATTTGTTTCGGAAAGTGTTTGAGGTTTTTGCTGATTTCCTCTATCAACTTGAATGCCTGTTACTGATGAAGCACCAACTTTTGATGTTAAAAAATTCTCACTCATATTGCGTATTCTCTCTTTTTTCCCTCTGTATTTATATAAAAAAATTTTTTTGTACAAAATTGATTTATAAAATACGAATTGTAAACAAATGTTAACAATTAATTTATATCGACAACACTAACTCCGTCGCCGCCTTCACTTGTTTCTCCGGGACGGAATTTTGCAACATAAGGGGAATTCATCAAATAATCTCTTATTACCTGCTTCAAAGCACCTGTACCATGCCCATGAATGATATATACGGGTGATAAATTTACAAGACTTGCTTTATCCAAGAACATTTCTACAGCATCAAGTGCTTCATCACATTTATAACCTCTTAAATCAAGAGTTTGCGACATATTATGTCTTTCTATGCTAAAGTTCTTTTGATAAATGCCTTTGGCTTGTTTTTCACGCTTAATCAGCGATTTATTGAGTACCGCAAGTTTTGATTGTTTAACTTTTGTTTTTAAAAGCCCCATTTGAATTTGAACATTTTTGTTTTTATCCGGCATTTCAAGAATTGTTACTTCCTGATTTAAATCGGTAATCATAACCTTATCGCCGGGTTTTATTGTTGTCCAATCAATAGGCGTATATTTTTCCGCAAGTTCGTTTTCCGCACTGTTAAAATCCGAACGCATATTTGCTTCCATGCCCTGGAGTCTGTGGAAGCTTCTTCTTGCAATTTTTTCCGACTTTTCTTCTCTCACTTGATTTAAAATATCTTTAATTTCTTCTCTTGCTTCAAGAATGGAATTTTCATATTTCTTTTTATAAATTTGTATATTTTTCTTTTTTTCTTTTTTAATTTCGTTTAATTTATCATTCAAGCTCTGTTCAAGCCGTTTAACATTTTCTTCTTTCTGTTTTATAAAAAGCTTGGAATTCGTAAGTTCCTGCTGTGTCTTTTGAAGTTCTTCCAATACTTTTGCCGTTTCATCCTCCTTGTTAAAATAAATTTCTTTTGCATTATTAATAATAGAAGATTTCAAGCCCAGATTATTACCTATCGCAATTGCATTACTTGCACCCGGAATTCCTATAAGCAGTTTATAAGTAGGTTTTAAGGTATTTATGTTAAATTCGACCGAAGCATTGATAAACCCCTGCTTTAAATATGCAAGCGATTTCAATTCTCCGTAATGGGTTGTTACTATTATAAACGACTTTTTGCTTTGCAAATATTCAAGTATGGCAGCTGCAAGAGCTGCACCTTCTTTAGGGTCCGTACCCGCAGCTATTTCATCCAGAAGTATTAATGTATCTTCATCTGCCCTGTTTACCACATTTACAATATTTGTCATGTGAGATGAAAAAGTGGAAAGACTTTGAATAATGCT
This sequence comes from Candidatus Gastranaerophilales bacterium, assembly GCA_947588745.1. Classification (GTDB taxonomy): domain Bacteria; phylum Cyanobacteriota; class Vampirovibrionia; order Gastranaerophilales; family Gastranaerophilaceae; genus Avigastranaerophilus. The sequence continues at coordinate 11,725 of CANPYW010000034.1, read as the reverse complement.
TTGTTCATCTCCGATATCGGCAAAAATCTTTTTAAACGGGTAAATTTCAGCCTCATAGCATGGAATATGCATGCCCGCTTTCGTCATAAGAGTACATAGCCCTGCGGTTTTAAGAACAACCGTCTTTCCTCCCGTATTTGAGCCTGTAATAATCATACAGTTTTTATTTTCATCAAGATAGAAATCATTTTCCACAACATCTGTTTTGGCTTTTATCAAAACCGGATTTTTCATAAACTTTAAATTAATCAACTTTTTATCCGAAATTTTTGCAGCCGCACCGTCAAAAGAACGGCTGTATTTCGCTTTTGCAAATATAAAATCGAGTTCGACAAGGGTATTTACGGATTTTTTCAATTCTTCGGCGAAATTACCGACATCTGCGGAAAGCTGTCTTAAAATTCGTTCCGTTTCAATATTTATTTGAATTTCTATTTCTCTGATTTTATTATTAAGTCCTACAAGTATTTCAGGTTCAATAAAATAAGTCAAATTACTTTGAGATACATCATGAACAATACCCGCAACTTTATTTTTGCACTCTGCCTTTACCTGAAAGACAGTCCGGCCGTCACGCTGAGTATATATGGTATCTTGAAGATTTGATGTAAAATCGGAATTTTGAAGTAATGATGAAACGCAGGCTTTAATATTGGAATTTGTATCTCTCAATGACTGATAAAGTCTTTTTAACTCGGGTGTTGCATCTTCTTTGACGGTTAAAGACGGCGTAAACGTATTAAAAATCTTATCTTCAAGCTCTTTATCGGCAAAAAGATTATTTTTTAATTCGGATAATTCAAAATAATCTTTTGATATTTCATCAAGAAAATTTCTCATTAATCGTGAAGTTCTCAGCGTTCTTGCCGTATCAATAAGTTCTTCTTCCGAAAGACAAAGCTTCTTTTGTGCATTATTTATAAAATTTTCAATTTCAAAAATATTGTCAAGCGGAACATTATATGCATTTGCTAAAATACCGCAGGCTTGAGAAGTTAATAAAAGTTCAAACTTTATCGTATTAACATCATCAAACAGGCATGCTGCAAGGCAGCGTTTCTTTCCCAATGCACTTATCGCAAATTCGCTTAAATAAGAAAGCACCTTATCAAATTCCAAAATTTTTAATGATTTATCTGACATATCCGTATTATATCGAAAACATATTTAAATATTTATTAATTTAAGCACAAAAAAACGGAAACATAAATTAATATATTTCCGTTTTAAAAATTAATTCCAAACTACTACTTTTTAGAAGCTACTTTACCGTCAACTACATCTTTGAACTTTTTACCTGCTGTGAATACCGGAGCAGTTTTTGCGGCAATTTTAATTGCAGCACCTGTTTGAGGGTTACGACCTGTTCTTGCAGCTCTTTTTCTTGCTTCAAAAGTACCAAAGCCGACTAAAGTAACTTTTTTACCTTTTGCAACCGTTTTTTCAATTGTAGACATAATGGCATTTAAAACTTCAGCAGCATCCTTTTGAGTAACTTTTGCTTTTTTTGATACTTCCGATACTAATTCTTCTTTATTCATTTAAGAACCCCTTTCATATTAAATATAACATTATCATTATACTTATTTTTTGGAACTAGTCAATAGCTAATTTTCAAAACTGTATTGATTTCCAGCTGTACTTACTTATTCTTCATTGTCGGAAACGCAATTACATCACGAATTGTACTTGAGTTGGTAAGTAACATTACTAATCTGTCAATTCCCATTCCCATACCACCGGTCGGAGGCATGCCATATTCAAGTGCTTCAATAAAATCATCGTCAATTTCCATAGCCTCTTCGTCACCGTTTGCTTTCGCTAATGCCTGTGCTTCAAATCTGTTTCGCTGGTCAATCGGGTCTGTAAGTTCGGAAAATGCATTTGCTATCTCCCATCCGTTAACTCTTGTTTCAAAACGTTCGGTTAAACGGGGGTTATTTCTGTGAATCTTTGCTAACGGTGATATTTCCAACGGATAATCAATAATATGAACGGGCTGAATAAGGTTTAGTTCTACTTTTTCTTCAAAAACGGTATCGATTATCTTGCCCCAGCTTTCGCCCTGTTCAATATGAATACCTATACTTTGAGCTAATTTAACGGCTTCTTCCGCATTTGAGCATGACATAAAATCAGCACCGGTATATTCTTTAATAGCACCAAGCATGGTTTTTCTGTCCCATGGCGGAGTTAAATCAATCTCATTTTCTCCGTATTTAATTTTAGTAGTACCGAGAACTTCTTTTGCGACATAAGCAACCATATTTTCCGTTAATTCCATCATGTCATTATAATCGGCATAAGCCTGATATAATTCTATCATTGTAAATTCGGGATTATGACGTGTGTCAATACCTTCATTTCTGAAACATTTGCCTATTTCATATACTCTTTCCGATACACCGCCTACAATTAAGCGTTTCAGGTAGAGTTCCAACGCAATTCTCATCGTCATATCCATATCGAGTGCGTTATGATGCGTCATAAACGGTCTTGCATTTGCACCTGATGCTACTGTCTGCAAAATCGGAGTTTCAACTTCCAAATAACCTTTATCAGCCAAAAACTCACGTATTTTTTGTATAATTAAACTTCTCTTTCTGAATGTTTCTCTTGTTTCTTCATTCATAATAAGGTCTATATAACGCTGTCTGTACTTTGTTTCAACATCCGTAAGTCCATGAAACTTTTCGGGAAGCGGTTTTAATGATTTTGTAAGAATAACCAAATCCACTGCTTTTATACTTAATTCTCCTCGGGGAGTTCTTCTTACATCACCTGTAAAGCCAACGATATCACCAATATCTATGAGTTTTAATAATTTTATTTTTTCGCCGTCAATATTCTGTTTATGCGAAAAAATCTGAATTTTACCCGTATCATCCGTTAAATCAATAAACATTCCGGAGTTTCTGATTGCCATAACACGTCCTGCAACACTATATCTGTCTTGTGTTTCTTCTCCGTCCGCAAGTGATACGTATTTTTCCCGTAATGCTTTTGCGGAAATCGTTTTTTCAAATTTATAAGGATACGGATTAATTCCCATTTCCCGCAGGGTATTAACTTTCTGTACTCTTCCATGGCGAATATTGTCAATTGAAGAAGTAGTTTCTTTTGAATTATCTTGCATCTTGCCTCCATATTTTAATTTCTTGCCGTTATAGAAATTTTATCATTAATATATTATTTTATGTAATAATTGTAGTATGTTAAGCAATGATTATGTTTTAATACCCGAAGAATTAGCCATAAAAGAGCCTGATACAAAGCTTTTGAACATTATTAACGAAAAAGTTTTTAATGATAAGATTTTGTATGAAACATCCTCCGATTTTCACAACATAAAAGTTACGGAAAATGAAACAGGTCGTTTTCTGCATTACGAGGATACCTATCAGGCAGGATACATCAAAACCGCTTTCTATAGCGGTAATCTACCGTATATTAATTACTTTTTAACCGCATATTTAATTAACCCCCATATTTCAAATATCTTAATTATCGGGTTGGGTTCGGGAAAACTTGTTAACGATTTTGAATTTTTATTTGAGAATTTAAAACGAATTGATGTTGTCGATATAGAAGAAAATATTTTATATATTGCGGAAAAATTCTTTGATTTCAAAAAATCGGATAAATTTAATTTTATTCTTCAAGACGGCATTACATACCTAAACACAAATAAAAAGAAATACGACCTTATAATTGCCGATATTGCAAATAATGACGGTATAGATTTACGCTTTTTGAGTGATGATTATTTTAAATTAATAAAAAAATCTCTGAAAAAAAACGGAATATTTATATCAAATATGTGTGCAAGCCCTGATTTTGAACATAAAGACAACATATTTTTTAAAAAATTTTTCCCCGTATATAAACAAAATTTTGAAAATAATATTGTATTTAAAGGAAATTATTCGGATAAAGTATATTACAAATGCTTCTTTAACATAAATCAAAGAGTTATTGATATTACAAATGTAATAATTATATCCTCCGACAAATTCAAAACTTTTGTAAATGAACGGGAAAAGAAAGATAAAATCAAGAAACTCGGGGTAAATATTGACGAATACCTGAATGATTATTATCAAATTACTTAGTATTTAAAATATATTCATGATAAAATTTTAACGGGTTAGGGAGATAAAATTTATGCACGAGCTGTTTATTAAAATTAATGATTTCTTTCAGGCAATGGGGGTTCAAGGCTTAGCATTAAACTCTTTTATCGAAAGTTTTTTTCTTGTTCCGCCTCCGGATTGTCTTTTAATAGCAATGGATTTTGCGAACCCGAACAAATCTTTATATTATGCACTAATTTGTACCATAGCATCCGCTTTTGGCGGCGGCGTGGGTTATGCAATAGGCTATTGGGGCGGCAGACCGGCATTTAATTGGTTCTTCAGAAAAGGTGGAAAAGAAAAATTTGAAGCGGTAGAAAATCTGTATAATAAATACGGCACACTTGCGGTATTTTTCTCTGCATTTACACCTATTCCGTATAAAGTTTTTACAATCGCAAGCGGAATATTAAGTATGAATTTTTGGAAGTTCATGCTTGCAAGTTTTTTTGGCAGAGGGCTGAGATTTTTTATAGTAAGTATATTCCTTATGCTGTTCGGAGAAACGGTAAAACAGTATATTGAAGTCGTAATACTCGCCGTTACGCTTTTAATAATTGCATTCTTTATTGTTTTATACAAAAAAAGAAAATCATTAATAAAACAATAAGATATTTTGAACTAAAAAATTTTTTCCTCGTTACTAAGTACGGATATAATATTGTCAGCAAAAACATGAATGAATAATAAAATGAAAAAATTTTATAAGTTATATATTTTGATTTTAATATTATTTTCAGGTGCAATAAGAACCTTCGCAATCGAAGAAATAACCGAAGGTGCAATGTTATCTTTAGATGATTGTATTGAGCTTGCAATACAAAACAGCCCGTCAATCAGGAATTATAAAGAATACATAGAAGTATATAAATCAAGGGTCGGGCAGAGCAAAGCAAGCTATTTTCCATCAATAGGTGCAAGTGCGGGCTATGACTTTACCAATACGGAAAACAAATATATATCAAATCACAGCAATTCAACATCGGCACGAGTTGCCTTAAATCAGCTGATATACAGTTTCGGCAAAGTATTTTCTCAGGTAAAAATGCAGAAATTTTACAAAATAGCTGCCGAATATGATTTACAAAATGCGGTTCTTGAAACATCCAACAATGTAAAGAATGCTTATTACGGAGTTCTTGCCGCAAAAGCCAATTTAGATATACAAAAAGCGAATGTACTTGTTAACGAAAGACAATATAACAGGACAAAAGAATTTTTTAAAGAAGGGCTTGTTTCCAAAATTGATTTGGTCAATCAGGAGGTTTATTTAAGCGATGCGAAAATCAATTTGGTAAGTGCCGAAAACACTTATCAAAATGCGATTATTTTATTAAATAATACCATGTCGGTTGTAAATGCTCCCGATTATCAGATTGCGAATACCGAAACATTTAATTTTAAAAATAATTATGCCGAAATTAATCTTTTAAATGTTGCAAACACAAGAACAAAAGAGGACGGAACAATAGAACCGAAAGACGCCGTTTTGACAATGCAGGTTGAAAAGACGGATATTTTGGAGAATTATAAATTTAAAAAGTATCCGTATACGCTTGAAGAATCGGTTGAAAGAGGATATAAAAATCGTCCGGATTTATTATCCATGCAGGCTACGCAAAATGCGGTAAAAGAAGCGTTAAATTATACTAAAAAAGAATATTTACCCGATTTAACCGGTTCTGTAGGTTATAACTGGCAGAATAATACTCACTATTCAACAAATGGAGTTTCATTAGGTGCTTATTTGTCAACAAATAATATAAATTTAATGGAAACAAGACTTAGAATTAAGGAAAGTAAATCACAGCTTGAAATTGCAAAAAATAATGTCGACATGGTAAAACAGAACATCTTCTTTGAAATTCAAGCCGCATACGTAAATATGATACAACTCGAAAAAAATATTCCTTTAATGCGTACAAAAGTAAAACAAACACTTGAAAATTATGAACTTGCAGATGCAAGATATGACGTTGGTTTAGGCAATTTTATAGAACTTCAGGATGCTAAAGAAAATTACAACAATGCACAGCGTGACTATGTTCAAACAATTTACAGATATAATGTAGCACTTACCGAGCTTCAAACCGCCATGGGAGAAATATAATGAAGAAAAAAATAATAATAATTTTACTTATAATTATACCGGTTGTAAGCGGGATTGTTTTTTATTCACAACAAAGTAAAAAAATCAAATACATATCCGAACCCGTAAAAGAAAGAACAATTACCCAGATAGTTGAAGCAACGGGAACTATAGAACCTGTTAACACTGTTGATATAGGTTCTCAAGTATCGGGACTTATAAACGAAATATATGTTGACTATAACTCGGAAGTAAAAAAAGGACAGCTTCTGGCACAAATTGATACTTCCTTATTTGAAGCACAATTACAGCAATCTCTGGCAAACATAAATAATGCAAAAGCCTCCTTGGCACAAAATCAGGCTGTTCTTGCTTACGATGAAAAAACTTACAAAAGATACAAAAATCTTTATGCAAGAAATCTGGTATCAAAGGATGATGTTGATTCTGCCGAAGCGGCATATAAAAGTGATTTAGCAAAAGTATCTGCTTCAAAAGCGGCAATTATGCAAGCAAAAGCAAATTATGATACTGCTTCGGCGAATATGAGATATACAAGAATAGTTTCACCCGTCGACGGCATAGTTATTTCAAAGGAAGTTGAAGTAGGTCAGACAGTGGCTGCAAGTTTCCAAACTCCTACATTATTTACGGTTGCCGAAGACTTAAACAAAATGCGTATAGAAACGAGTGTTTCGGAAGCCGATATAGGGAAAGTAAAAGAGGGACAGGAAGTTCAATATACTCTTGACGGATATCCGGACAGTGTATTTAAAGGTGTTGTTACTCAAGTAAGATTATCGCCCACAACGGAATCAAATGTCGTTACTTACGTTGTTATAATTGAGGTTGAAAATGATGAGGGCAAATTAATGCCCGGTATGACCGCAAATGTATCAATAATAACGGACAAAAAAGAACACGTTTTAACCGTTCCAAACGGAGCATTAAAGTTTACACTTGCCGATAATAAGCAAAAATATGAGCATAAAGGTATTTGGATAAAACAAAAAAATAAGCCCGTCAGAATTACGATTGATACGGGTGTAAGCGACGATTCTTATACGGAAATCATTTCAAAGGAAATAAAAGCGGGTGATGAGGTATATATCGGCACATCATTAAATAATCCGAAGAAAAACGGCAGAAATATGATGCCGCCAAGGTTATAAGGTAAAAAAATGAGCTTAATAGAAGTAAAGCACGCCATAAAAACATATCAAACCGGTGAAGAAAGTTTTAATGCACTTGATGATGTTTCGTTTAACATTGATGAAGGTGAATTTGTAGCCATAATGGGAACATCGGGTTCCGGTAAATCCACTTGCATGAATATGCTGGGAACCTTAGACAAGCCTAATTCGGGCAGTTATTATTTGGATGGTGTGGATGTATTATCTTTATCGGCAAACGAACTTTCCGATATAAGAAATTTAAAATTGGGATTTGTATTTCAGGGATTTAATTTAATACCGAGAACATCGGCACTTGATAATGTGGAATTACCGATGATATACAAAGGAATACCCGAAAATGAAAGACATAAACGAGCAAGGGAAGCTTTAAAAATAGTCGGACTTGAAAAACGTGAAGATCACATGCCCAATCAAATGTCGGGCGGACAACAACAGAGAGTAGCAATTGCAAGAGCGATAGTAAACGATGCTCCGTTAATTCTTGCAGATGAGCCGACGGGAAATTTAGACACAAAAACGAGTATTGAGGTTATGGAATTTTTCGTAAATCTGAACAATAAAACAGGCAAAACTATTGTTCTTGTTACTCACGAGCCTGATATTGCGGAATACTGCAAACGTGTAATCAGATTTAAAGACGGAAAAATAGTATCAGACCTTCCCAAATCCGAATGGATAAAGACAAGAACAAGGCAGACATAATTATGATGGATTATAAATCAACCGTAAAAATGGCAATAAACTCGCTTAAAGTTAATAAACTGCGTTCCGCATTGACCAGCTTAGGTATTATTATAGGTGTAAGTGCCGTAATTATTATGCTTGCCATAGGTTCGGGAGCGAGTAAAAAAGTTCAGGCGAATATGGAAGCGATGGGAAGCAACATGCTGACCATTCGTTCGGCTTCGGCAAGAACGGGCGGAGTAAGCATGGGTATTGGTACAAAACCGTCTTTAACCTTAAAAGATGCAATTTCAATAGAAAAAAATATATTAAATGTTGATGCTGTTGCACCAGTTTCTAATGAAGCAAAGCAGCTTATGTACGGAAATCAGAACTGGCAGACTACCGTATACGGAACAACGCCTAAATATTTATACATAAAGAATTACGAAATAGAATTAGGCAGAGGCTTTACTTTTGAAGATGTTAAAAACAGTGCAAAGGTGGCAATAATAGGTTCTACGGTAGCTACAGAGCTTTTTGGTGATGTATCACCGATTAATAAAGTTATAAGAGTGGGGAATGTTCCGTTCAAAGTATTGGGAACACTAAAAACCAAAGGTTCAATGGGGCCGATGGATCAGGATGATTTAATTTTTATTCCCATTACAACCGCTCAGAAAAAGTTGTTCGGCGTGGTATTTCCCGGAACGGTTAAAATGATTGTTGTAAAAGGAACGGACTCGGATACCTTAAACAAGGTTGAAACGGATATTGATGAATTATTAACGGCAAGACATAATATAGGAAAATATCAGACAAAAGATTTTGAAATAAGAAATTCTGCGGAATTTCAGGAAAAAATGAAGTCAACCGTACAAACATTTGCGATATTACTTGCTTCCATTGCTTCTGTTTCGCTACTTGTAGGCGGAATAGGCATTATGAATATTATGCTTGTTTCCGTAACAGAAAGAACAAAAGAAATAGGAATAAGAATGGCAATAGGTGCAAGAGCCTCAGACATCCGCTGCCAATTTTTAATCGAATCGTTTTTGTTATCCGTAACGGGAGGGCTTATTGGTGTTGTAACCGGGGTATTAGGTGCAAAAGCGGTCGAAATTTTTTCTGAAGGCATGAGTGTTTCAATATCGCTGTTTTCCATATTGATTTCATTGGGTTTTTCGGGGCTTGTGGGCATAGGTTTCGGATATTACCCCGCATATAAAGCTTCATTGTTAAACCCTATTGAGGCTTTAAGGTATGAATAATTTATTGTATAATTTTCTAAAAAGGAAATTTTATGTTTGATATCGGTATTATAGGTGCGGGGCCTGCGGGATATACCGCCGCAATCAGGGCAAGTCAATTCGGATTAAAAGTTATTTTATTTGAAAAAGAACATATAGGTGGCACGTGTCTTAACAAAGGCTGCATACCTACAAAAACCATTTTACATTCCTGCCGTTTGTATAACGAATTAAAAAACAGCTCTAAGTATGGAATTATATGTGATAATTTATCTTTTAATTTTGAAGAAATACAAAAAAGACAAAAAAGCGTTTCCGAAAAAATTCGTAAAAATCTGACTAATTTAATAAAATCATACGGTATTACAATTATAGAAGAAGAAGCTAAAATATCATCAAAAAATACAATTGAGTGTTCAAGCGGTGAATATAAAGTAAATAATATAATCATTGCAACCGGGTCTAAACCTGATAAATTTGATTTTAACGGCAGTTATTCAAAAGATTTTATTTTAACATCGGATGACATGTTAAATCTTACAAAACTTCCCAATCGGGTATTAATAACAGGTTCGGGGGCTATCGGAACGGAATGGGCAAGAATTTTATCTTCACTCGGTGTAAAAGTTGTTGTCATCGAAATGCGGGATAAACTTCTTCCGACTGCTGATATTGATGTTTCGGACAGAATGGAAAGACTGTTTAAAAAAAGTCGAATAGAATTTTATACATCATCAACGGTTGAAAATATTCGGTATAATATCGTTACAATAACGGGCGGGAAACAAATAGAAACGGATAATATACTAATTGCGGCGGGAAGACGGCCCGTAATCGGAGAAGATGTTTTAAAACAAAATATAAACATCAACAAATATATAAAAACAAACTCAAATTTTAAAACTAATACAGATAATATTTTTGCGATAGGAGATGTAAACGGATATTCAATGCTTGCACACAGTGCAATGAAACAGGCTGAAATGCTCATTGATTATATTGTTTCACAAAAAAATCAGGAGTTTAACAAGCTTCTTGTGCCATCCGTTGTATACGGAACTCCGGAAACAGCTTCAATCGGTGAAACGGAACAGAGTTTGATACGACAAAACATTACATACAAAAAATCAATATTTCCGATATCGGCATTAGGTAAAGCCTATGCGGATGATAAAATCGAAGGTTTTGTTAAAATTCTTGCAAATGATAAGCAAATATTCGGTGTACATATTATATCCGAAGAAGCCGGTGCAATAATTCAGCAAATTGCAATCGCAATGGCAAACCATCTGGCACCTGACGATATTCATAAAGTAATTTTTGCACATCCCTCATACTCCGAAAGTTTGGGAGAGGGAATATCCGCATTGAATAATCTTGCTATACATATACCGAATAAAAAAACCGAATTATGTCAAAAGTAACCGTATAAATGCGAACCAAAAACATATTTATTGCTTGGACTTTTTTTGTTTTGTAAAACCGTAACTTTCCGAAATATATTTCATAACGGTATCATCAGGCAAAGTATCATCAAGAACAATTGTTATCCAATTGTTTTTATTCATGTGATATGCGGGATAAAATCCGTTTTGTTTTATTAAACTTTGAATTTCTTCTTTATCGAGTTTAATATTAATAACATCCGTTTTTCCGACTTTTGTTTTATCAAGTTTACTTTTTTCTATATCCATTAAAAGTGCAAACCATTTTCTGTTATTTGTATTTCTGAATACACCGTAAGTATCATAATCTTTCCAAGGGAAATCTGGTTTAACTTGAAACTTTTCAAATATCAAATTCGCAATTCTGTTTGATTGAGGATGAATAAAATACTTTTGTTTTGTGCATTTTTCCCTGATATTAACAAGAATTTCTTCATAATTCGCTTTTACAATTCCCGAATAAGCACTTTTATTATTTTCTATTCTTAACGGAAGATATTCTTCATCATTTTCAACATCATATACTTTGCCTGAAATATTGCCGTTTTTATCAATTCTAATAACGGTTTTGAATTCACCTTGCATAAATTCGGTTTGATATTCATAGAATTTTGATAATTTCTTAAATCCGAAAGAAACCAACTTCTCAAATTCTACGGCTGATTTTTTAAAAATTTCTTCTTCAATTGTCATAACCGTTTTCCGATAATTTATTTTAATTTAACGTATTCTTAATGTTTATACCATAAAACAAAGATTTAAACTATCCGGTTAATAAATATTAAAACAAGTTTTTAAATAAATTTTTGACGTCCTATTTTGACATATTTCCTGCTTAAAATAAAAATGTAGGAAATAGAAAAAGGGATGAGAATTATGAACAATTTTGAAAAAAGACTTTTCTTAGATTATTTATATTCACTAATTAATGAGATAGATTTAAAAAGTT
>CANPYW010000033.1 GCA_947588745.1 Candidatus Gastranaerophilales bacterium | reverse complement strand
ATCAATTTTGCCCGAAATTCTTGAACTGTCTGCAAAATTTTAAATATGCCTGAAAGCCTTATACAGTTTGAAAATACTAAAAATTCCAAAACTGTCTGCAAAAGTGGTATTTTGCACAAGTTCCGGAATTTTGATTCTCGTAAACTTTTCTAAGTTAAAATGCTTGATATGACTGAATTTTGACGATAATTCCAGAACTGTCTGCAATTCCGAAACTACCAGAAAAATAATAAAAAAAACAGGCATTCGCCTGTTAAATGGTGCCACGACTCGGAATCGAACCAAGGACACAGGGATTTTCAGTCCCTTGCTCTACCAACTGAGCTATCGTGGCTCACCTATGTAATTATCATATCAATTAAATGTTAATAGTCAACAATTTTTTTATTTTTATTCAAATAAGATTTCATATACCATATAGAATATTTTGACGTTAATATCCATACAACGCTAATAATTGTTATAAAAAATTTAAACTTTATATCATGTTCAGCAAAAAACGGTAATTTACATATTAGCAAATTACCGAAAATTATTATATAAAATATTTAGACTAAAGAGGCTGTTCATTAATTATATTAATTAATGTCATATTTCCTGAATGTTTTAATACAGATAATGGCGATTTTCTGCCGTAATTTCTATGCCACTTTTTCATAAATAATTCATTATTCATCAATTCTTTAACGTAATAAATATTGTTTCTTAACACTATTGCTTTTTTCAATACATCGCTTATATAACCATTGTCATGTTGAGCTTTTGCCTGTAAATAATGTCCAAACAAACTCTTTTGATAAAATCCGCATCTTTGCGAAAGCTTGTTATGACTATAGCCAACAACCTTAAAAAATTCTTTTTCACTCATAAGATTATAGTATGGAGTATTAATTTCATTGTTAACACTAATAAATTCAATATTTCTAGCAAAACAATAATTATTAACAGACAAACCTAAATTTTGTCTGTTTTTCTTCAAATAATTCAAATTTTCAAAGTTCGAATCATTCATAAACTTTGAAATATACTTTTCCGCACCAACAATCTCGTTTTCTATCATACTTTCATCTAATCTAGCCATACAAATCTCCTTATGAATTATTTATCGGCAGATTTTTAATTTCCTTTAGTCATTGTTAACAAATTTTAATATTATCTTTTAAAAAAGCAAAAAATCAATTTGTATATACTTTATATATACAAGAGGTGTATATGAAATCATTAATTAAATATATAAACAGGCGTAAAAAGTTTACAACATTTATTTTATTAAATATATAACAATTATTTTATTCGTCCATACATATCTTCATAGCGAATAATATCATCTTCACTAATAATAGTTCCTTTTTGGACTTCTAAAATTTTTAAAGTTTCTTTTGTATGATTTTGCAGTGAATGTTTTGCTTTTATTGGAATATCAATGCTTTTTTGTTTTTGAAGATTATATGTTTTATCTTCCAAAACAACCGTTGCAACACCTTCAAGTACAACCCAATGTTCCGAACGATAATTATGAGATTGAAGCGACAGTTTATGCCCCGGAAGTACGGTAATAATTTTAGAAAGCCAGCCTAAACCTTGATTTAAGCATGTGTAATATCCCCAGGGACGGAATACCGTTTTTCTTGAATATACGCTTCCGTTTTTCTGTTTTTTTAATTTTTGAACAATTTTGCCAATATCAGAAGCTCTTGATTTATCACAAACGAGTACGGCATCTTCTGTTTCAATAACAATAGTATCTTTTATATCAGATACAGCAACAAGTTCCTTTGAAGAATATACAAACGAATTTTCAACATTATTTTCTATTATATTTCCTTTTAAAATATTTTTTTTAGAACCTTTTTTTTCATTACTATAAATAGCACTCCACGAACCATAATCCATCCATTTGGTTTTAAGTTCAACAACCGCCATATTTTCAGCTTTTTCCATTATCACATAATCAATTGAACGTTCAGGAATATTTTCATAATATTCATAAAAGATTTTATTGTTTTCATCAAACATGTTTTTGGAAAAGTTTTTAATTTCTTCAGGTGCATATTTTTCATAAGCTTCAAGCAAAACTGAAATTTTAGAAATATAAATCCCGCAATTCCACAAATACGGATTTTTTTTATCTGAAAATTCTATTTCACCTGATAATGGCTTTTCAATAAATTTTTCTACCTTTTTGACATTATTTTTTATAACATCACCGGCTTTTATAAAACCCAAAGCATAATCTTTATAACGGGGTTTACAGCCTAAAGTTACAATATAACCCTGTTTAGCAGTATTTTTTGCTTCCAATATAGCTTGTTTAAATATATCTTTATCATCTATATTAAAATCAACGGGCATGATTAAAACATATTCATCTTTATTTGATTGAAGAAATGTTAAAGCTGAAGCAATAGCCGGAGCCGTATTTTTAGACATTGGCTCAGCCAAAATTACCGGATTTTTTGTATATTTTTGCAGTTGGAGTTTTGTATCATTATACTGTCTTATATTTGTTATTGTAATGATATTTTTGGGAGAAACAGATAATGAAGCTAATTCAAAAGTGTTTTGGATTAGAGTTTTATTCCCGAAGAAATTTAACAGAGATTTAGGATATAATTCACGAGATATAGGCCACAATCTTTCACCAAGTCCCCCTGCCAATATTATACATTTCATTACAACTACCCCGCCAACTGTCACTCATTATATATAATAGTATAAAATTTAATGTTATGCAAAATTCAGTAATTGATTAAATTATGTAACGATACTTATTATTCTTAGACAAAATTTTTTAAAACGTATATAATATTTTTAGGGTGGTTCAGCTAAAACCAAAAAAGGGGATTTTCATGGTAGCAGCAACAGTAGATAAGAATGAAAGTAAGGAGCTTTCTCCTAAAGAAATCAGAGAAATGTTAGGCATTGATAATTCTAAAATCGAAGAATTGTGTAAAAAAGCCGACATTAAACTCAAGAAAAACCAAAGAGGACTTACATATTTTACGCAAGATGATGCTTTAAGACTAAAAAGTTTAACGGCAAAGATTGATAATAAATATATGACACCTCCGGCAAAAAATGTTGTATTGAAAGGTACTAATTCTATATCAAGTGCTTCAATATTACAACTTGTTGAAACTTTAAGAGGTATTGAAAGTAATATTTCAGCTAAAATTACCTCAATCCTTGATGAAAAACTTGACGGCATGGATGATGTTGTTATGGAACTTATAAGAGTTAAAACCGAAAATGAAACAATGCGGTTTAAAATTAATGAATTGAATAAAGAAAATTACAGACTTAAAAAAGAAGTCAACTCATTTAAAAAAGTTCCTTTCGGATTTTATGCCAAAACATCTTCAGAAAACAGTTTATTTTAAAAAGAGGCAATTAAGCCTCTTTTTTTATTATTATATAAACTTTATTTTTATATAATTTCCGTTTTATTTATTGTATAGTCATCATTCCAATAAACATTTAATTTATTGGTAAGGTTATGATATTTCAACTGGTTTAACGATGCCGCTTGAATTGCAACATCAAACGTAACAATTTGTTTTTCCGCAAGATTTTTAACAATATCACATAAAAGCATTGAACTGCCGGCAAATACATTTTCATAATTTACAAGTTTATTATCTTTATTATAAATCTTCTGCCCCGCAAAAATCATTTCTTTTTTATCGCTGTGAGCAAGCGGCAACGCATCACTTATTAAAAGCACTTTATCCGTATCTTTTTGTTTAAACGTAATTTTTAAAACATCATCACTTACGTGCATGGAATCGGCTATAATTTCAGTATAAATCTTATTGTTTACGAGTGCTGAAACAACCGTAGAACCGTTACGATGAGTAAATGCACCCATGGCATTATAAAGATGCGTAACCTGAGTAACTCCGTTTAAATTATTACAAAGACAATGCCCTGCCGAAACTTTGATTTCTTTTGATTTTAAATACGATATAAAATCACGATTAATATCAAGTTCGGGGGCAGTTGTTACTATTTTTATTATCTCATCATCGATTTGTTTATATAAATTAACATCAAGCGGCAATATATATTTTTTATCATGTATACCCGCTTTTTCTTTATTTATAAACGGCCCTTCCAAATGAATACCTGCTATTTCGGCTCCGTCTTTAACGGATAAGGATTTTGCTCTTTTTATTATTTCTATTCTTTTTTTTATAACGGATAAATCATGAGTCATAATTGTGGGGAAAAAAGCGGTTACTCCGCATTTTAAAAGCATTCGGGAAACATTTATAACATCATCCAATGTACAAGTCATAAAATCATAGCCAAAAGCTCCATGTATATGCTGTTCAACAAGACCTGAAGTTACTTTCATCCGCTACCTCAATAAATCAATTGCCATTTTTATATCATTTGACGAAAAAACATAATTCCCCGCAACAAGTGCATTTGCACCTAAATCCTTACAAATTTTTGCAGTTTTATCATTAATTCCACCGTCAACCTCAATTATTATACTTGTATCCGAAATGCTTGAAATCTCTTTAATTTTTTCGGCACACTCACTCATAAATTTCTGACCGCCAAACCCCGGCTCGACAGTCATAACCAAAATCAAATCCAAATCCTTCAAATAAGGTTTTATTTCTTGAACTTTTGTACAAGGTTTTATCGAAATTCCGGCTTTTTTTCCGTATGATTTAATAAGCTTAATAACATCAAATACATTTTCTTTTGCGGCTTCATAGTGAAATGTAATAATATCAGAACCTGCAAGTGAAAAATCTTTAATATACTTTTGAGGATTTTCAATCATTAAATGAACATCCAAAATCATTTTAGTGACTTTACGAATTGATTTAACAACAGGAACACCTATTGTAATATTCGGAACAAAATTTCCGTCCATAACATCAATGTGAACCCAATCGGCCCCAGCATTTTCAATTTTTTCTATTTCCGTTTGAAGATTGGCAAAATCTGCCGATAATATAGACGGAGCAATAATAATACACTTATTTTTCATTACAACCCTCAATTAAATTTAACATTTTTAAAGCATTAAGAGCTGCCATTTTTTCAGCTTCTTTTTTAGTTTTAGCCTGTCCCTCGCCTAATTGCCTGCCTTCATATATAACTACCACATTATAAGTTTTATTATGTGCTTTTCCCGTCTCTGATATAATCTTATATTCAGGCAAATTTTTATGCAAACTCTGCGTATATTGCTGTAAAATTTCTTTTGAATTATATAAATTCAGTATGCTATCCGTATCAATTTCTAAATTATCATATATTGAATAAATAAATGTTTTAACAGCCTCATAACCGCAAACTTTATATATTGCACCAAACAGTGCTTCCAAAGAACAAGCTAAAATAGATTCTTTTTTTCGCCCGCCGTCTTTTTCCTCGTGAATTCCGATATTTAAGTATTCATTTAATTTAAAATTCAATGCTATTTTGGCAAAAAAATTATCACTTACAAGGTAACTTCTCAACTTAGTGAGTTTTCCCTCTTCAAAATCAGAATACTTATCAAAAAGATAATTGCTTACAATAAGCCTTACAACAGAATCACCCAAAAACTCGAGCCGTTCATAATCAGGAGCGTTTTCATCGTTGATTTCAAAATTAAATGAAGGATGAGTTAATGCAATACTAAACAGTTCTAAATCCATAGCCTCTACGTTCAAAACTTTCAGTAAAGCTTTAATTTGTTTTTTTCTAGCTACAGATAACATATAAAACTTTCTTTAATAAATCACCTATCATAGAAAAAGTTAACCCCGTAACAATAAAATATTTTATATAGTAATACGCAATCGGAACAGAAAATAAATAGCTGTCCGCTCTGTCCAAAAAACCTCCGTGACCGGGTAAAGAATGCCCGGAATCTTTTACTCCGGCATCTCTTTTTATAAGCGATTCGGATAAATCTCCTAATTGAGCCATAACTGTTACTATTACGGAGAGTACAAAAGAATGATATAAAGACAGAGATATTAATTTACCTATTATTAACCCTGCGATTATTGCAGATACGGAGCCTCCAATAGCACCTTCTATAGTTTTTTTAGGACTGATAACAGGAGATAACTGATGTTTACCGAATTTAACACCAAAATAATATGCGGCAATATCAGTAAAGAGTATTACAAAAAATATAAACAAAAGGAAATAAAGCCCCTGTTTAAACGTAATTCCGAATAGACTTACATCACTGCCCATCTGTCTTATAAGACAGACATGGCATGGCATCCAGGCGATTAAGAAACCTAGTATTGTAGTTGCAACATTTGCGATATAAGGTTGTCTGCCCCTGAATAAAACCGCCAAAAAAGAGCCAATTGTACCAAGAAGAAGTACAAACGGAAGCAAATCGTCATATCCCGCAGCAGAAATAAGAACCATTGCAACAGAGATAATAAATATTACTTTAGAGAACGGCAGAAACCCTTTATTTCTAAGGATTTCTGCATATTCTTTAGAAGCGGTAATTATAAAAATCAATAAAATCACTAATAACCATTTACCGCCGAGCAAAATACTTGAAAAAACTAATGCACCGATTATAAAACCGGTTACAATCCGATTTTTTGCAATTGAATCAAGAACAGCCACTATACTGTTAAAACCTCTTTTTCTTTTTCTGCTGAAAGTTCATCAGCCATTTTACTGTACTTATCGGTTTGTTTTTGTATTTTATCCTGATTTTCTTTTACTGTATCCTCCGATAAATTTTCAGCCTTTTCAAGCTTTTTTAATTCATCGGTCATATCACGTCTTATATTACGTATTGCGACTTTCGTATCTTCGCAAACCTTTTTTACATCTTTGCAAATTTCTTTTCTTTTATCGGTAGTTAAAGGCGGGAATACCAACCTGACTACAATTCCGTCGGAGTTTGGATTAATTCCCAAATCAGCCTTAACAAGTGCTTTTTCAACTTCTTTTATTATTGTTTTATCAAAAGGAGTAATTACTAATGTTGTACCGTCCTGAACACTTACCTGTGATAATTGTCTTAAGGGTGTCGGTGCACCGTAATATTCTACTAATACTTTATCCAATATCATCGGATTGGCTCTGCCCGTGCGAATTGAAGCAAACTCCTTTTTCATTTGAGCAACAGCTTTTTCCATTTTTTCTTTACCCGATGTAAATATTGCCTCTACTGACATTTTAACCTCCTACATAAGTTCCTGTATTTTCACCTTTTAATATTTTTATAATGCTTCCCTTTGCGGCAAAATCAAATACCACGATAGGTATGGAATTTTGCTTACAAAGAGCACAAGATGCAGTATCCATTACTTTTAAACCTTTTATGATTATATCATCATAAGTTATATTATTATATTTTTTCGCATTGGGATTAGTTCTCGGGTCATCCGAATATACTCCGTCCACACCGTTTTTAGCCATTAACATGGCTTCCGCTCCTATTTCGGAAGCTCTAAGTGCTGCAGCAGTATCGGTTGTAAAGAAAGGATTTCCCGTACCGGCCGCAAATATTACGACTCTTGATTTTTCTAAGTGTCTTATGGCTCTGTACCTGATATAAGGCTCTGCAATTTTGTTCATATCAAGTGCAGATTGAACTCTGCAATCAACATCAATTTTTCTTAACGCACTTTGTAATGCTATAGCGTTCATGACAGTCGCAAGCATTCCGATATAATCACCTGTTGCCTGATCCATTCCGTACTTTGCGGAATTTTTTACTCCTCTGAATATATTTCCGCCGCCCACTACAATTGCAATTTCAGCACCGGCAATATAAGCTTCTTTCACTTCATTTGCTATCATTTCCAGCGGATTATGGTCTATTCCAAACTCTTGAGTACCCAATAATGCTTCGCCGCTTAATTTCAATAGTATTCTTTTGTATTTCAAATGATTGTCCATATTTTCCTTATTAGTTTAACCTTTTATAACCTTCTTATTATACCTTAAATTTTGCTTTCTTGTATACAAATTAATTTTTGTTATTGTATTGCAATTTACAAATAATATGTTATGATAATTTGGTATCTTAAAAGACACAAAAAGCAGGACATAGAAACAGCAGCCTCATACCTGCTGTAGACTTCAACTTAATGAATGATATGAAAAATATCATTCTTTTTTTATTTGCTTTTATTTAAAATTGCTTCGATTTGGTCGCATTTTTGGACTTTTAAATTATATTTTTCGGCTTGTGAGTAGAATTTTTCATACAATTCAAAGTAATAATCCGGAACTTTTATATTATTAGTAAACTTATATTTTTCATAATCGAAATCAAGCCTTATTTGTTCGATACCCAAATTATTTACAAAATCAACAAATTTTAAAATTTGTTCGGGAGTATCGTTTACATTATCCACAATAATGTATTTCATAATAATATTGCTTTTTGCATTATCTGAAGCTTGAATATATGTTTTAAGATTGTTTACAACCTTATCAAAACAGTCTACCTGCTTAATTTTTCTGTAAGTTTCACTATCCGAGCTATCTAAAGAAATCATGAGCATTAACTGATTTTTTTTAAATGCTTCTTCTATTGATTTACAATACTTAATTCCGGATGTTAAAATTTCTATTTTACTTTCTAAGTAATTAATTAACAAAGATAATAAATTTTCAAATTCCGGCGAGATGGTAATTTCACCGCCGCTCATATATATATTTGCTTTTTTGGACAATATTTTCTTATCAATTAATTGTTGAACAAGCGGCAATACTTCATATCTGTATCCTCTGTCATAGCATGAATAGGTACAGTATGTGCATTTTGCATTGCAGGACATATTTGTATGAAAATATACCTTTTCAACAATATTTGGAAACGGTTTTACTTTTTCATCAGACAATACATCATTCAGAATTGCACAGCCGGAACAACAGGCAGGAATATCTTTATTAAAAAAAGAATTAATTTGATTTACATAATTTTTACGTATATTGTAACATTTATCAAAATCGACCTTTTCGCCCTTATAATCAGGATAGAATACAGGGCCTTTAACATTTTGGCAGCATGCTCTTATTTCATCATAAAAGAAATGAATTGAGCTTTTCATTAAATCACAATCAACATATTTCTTTTTGCCAAACAAGTTTTCAATCATTTCACTATATTAATACCTTTATCTTTTGTCTGTCTTTCAGATATTGAATATGTTCTTTTTTAATTACTTCTCCGGGGAACAAAACCGGTATCCCCGGCGGATAATCAGTGATTAATTCCATAGATACTCTGGCTAAAGCATATTTAAGTTCAATTTCTTTACTCGGCTTACCCCAAATAGCAGAAGGTGCATATCTGACACGAGGTTCAACGACAAGCCCCTGCTTTTGTGAATTATTTTTATTTATAATTTTAATATTTTCGGAAGAAATTTCAAATAATGCTTTTTCCAGTTTTTTTAATTTAGAATTTGTTGTACCGATACCGGTTAAAAGCAATACGGATTGTGAATTTGCAAGTTCACATTCAATATTGTGTTTATAAAACAGAATATCCGAAAACTCAAAACCTGAAACATTTACTAATTTAATAAGTATTTTCGTAATATCATTATTATATGAATATACTTGTATGTTAGGTATTGTTCTGAGGGTACGAAGCAATCTGCTTACATTTTTAAGCAGTTCATATATTTTACGTTTACCCTTATTTGATCCAAGATAATTAATACATTCTTCAATATTTAAAAGAAGCGGATAAGAAGGTGATGTTGTGGTAATTAAATTCAACGCCTCTTTTATTCTTTTGGGATTAACGCTTGATTCTCTATTTATATGAAGCAGTGCGGAAGGTGCTAAAGCTCCTGCTGTCTTATGCAGAGATTGAACTACTATATCAGCACCTTGAAGCAAAGACGGAGTCCCCATAGCTTTATAAAAATTCCATAAAGCACCATGGGCTTCATCTACTATCAATATTACGCCGTATTTTTTACATATATCGGAAATCCTGTATATATCCGACATAACCCCTTCATAAGTCGGATTAGTCATAATAAAAGCTTTAATATCTCTGTTTTTAGAAAAGACTTCTTCAAGAGTATCAAGCCTTATATTTTCATATATACCCCATTCTTTATTATATTCAGGCATAATCCAGATAGGAACAGCACCAGAAAGAACAAGTCCGTTATAAACCGATTTATGGCAATTTCTTGCAATTAAAACTTTATCACGTCTTTCCAAGACACCGAGCATGGCAGCTATAATACCTGATGTTGAGCCATTTACAAGAAAAAGAGTTGATTTTGCATTATAAATTTCAGCAGCTTTATCTTGCGTAATTTTGATTATACCTGTCGGATTTAAAAAGTTATCAAATCCATCATACTCGGAATAATCGCTTTGAAAAATCTTACTACCCAATAATTTCAATGATTTTGGAAAAACAAAATCGCCCTGTCCGTGCGACGGCGTCGTAAACAGTGTTCTTGGATTTTTTCTGTAATTTTCGATAAAGTTTATTATAGACATACTTTTTTTATTATAAAATGAAATAGAAAAAATAAAACCTTATTATCAAATAATTTACATTTTAGAAAGAAATATGAATTTAACTGAAGAAAAAAAAAGAATTGAAGAATTAAAAAATATTATTAATGAAAATAACGAAGCATATTATATCTATGATTCGCCTAAAATTTCGGATTTCGAATATGATGAACTGTTTCGTGAATTAAAACGTCTTGAAGAAAAATATCCCCAATTAATTACAAAAGACAGCCCGACACAAAGAGTCGGGGATAAAATTCTGCGTGAATTTAAAGAAGTAACACATAAATATAGGCTCTACAGTCTTGATAATTCCAATAATTATGATGATTTAAGAAAATGGTATGAGAGAATAAAAAAAGAATACCCGAATTCCGGCGAATTGGAACTTGTTTTGGAACTTAAAATAGACGGACTTTCCTGTGCTTTAACATACGAAAAAGGCGAACTTGTATTGGGTGCGACAAGGGGAAACGGTATTACGGGCGAAAACATAAGTGCCAATATAAAAGAGATAAAAAGTATTCCTCAAAAACTTACAAAACCGGTTTCAATTGATGTTAGAGGAGAAGTGTACATGCCCGTCAGTTCGTTTGAAAAATTAAACGAACAAAATATGGAGGACGGAATAAAAGAGTTTGCAAATCCGAGGAATGCGGCGGCAGGTTCGCTCAGGCAATTAAACCCAGCAATTACCGGCAGGCGTGATTTACATTTCTTTGCATATACATTAATCCCTGAAGATAAAACACTTTTTAACACACACAAAGAAGGACTGGATTTATTAAAAGAATTGGGGTTTGAAGTCAATCCCAATCATTATTTGATAAAAGGAATAAACGGAATTATCGAAAAATGTGCATACTGGGAAAATGCAAGATTTAATCTTGATTATGCAACCGACGGCATGGTTATAAAAGTTAATGATATTCATAAGCAAAACGAGCTCGGTTACACTTCAAGAGCCCCGAAATGGGCAACTGCATTCAAATTTCCGCCGGAAGAAGTTTGGACAAAACTTGAGGATATCGAATTAAGCGTAGGAAAAACGGGTATAGTAACCCCCGTTGCCGTTTTAACTCCGGTTCAATTGGCGGGTACAACCGTAAAACGGGCAAGTTTGCACAATTTTGACGAAATACAAAGACTCAGAATAAACAAGGGTAATCAGGTTCTTATAAAAAAGGCTGCCGAAATTATTCCCAAAGTGATAAGAAAAAACGAGAATGAAGACTTGGGAGTATATAAAGAACCGGAAGAATGCCCCGTTTGTCATTCAAAATTAATAAAACAAGACGGTGAAGTAGCTTTATATTGTCCGAATTCAAGAAATTGCCCCGCACAAATAAAAGGCAGAATTGAATATTGGGCGTCAAAAGAAGCATTGGATATTGACGGAGTGGGGCCTACTCTTGTAGAAAAATTATGGGACAAACAGCTTATTAATGATTTTGCAGATTTATACAAACTTACAACGGAAGATTTAATGTCATTGGATTTAATCAAAGAAAAATCGGCAGATAATATTTACGGTGCAATTCAAGCTTCGAAAAATCAAACAATGACTAAATTTTTGACGGCATTGGGAATTAAACATATAGGCAAAGAAACAGCAGATTTAATCGCCTGTGAATTTCCCGATCTTGAAAGTATAAAAAATACTTCCATTGATGATTTAGTTAAGATTAACGGTATCGGAGATAAAGCGGCACAAAGTATCGTCGAATTTTTTAATGACGAATACAACAAAGAAATATTAAAAAAACTTAAAGAATATGGAGTTGAACCAAAAGGAAGTTCGTTTGAAAAAATTTCTGATGTTTTTGAGGGTAAAACCTTTGTAATTACGGGAACTTTATCTCAGCCCCGAAGTTTTTTTGAAGAAAAAATAAAAAAATTGGGCGGCAAAACATCATCAAGTGTAAGTAAAAAAACATCCTATGTATTAGCTGGTGAAAATCCGGGGTCAAAATTTGACAAAGCCTCCTCTTTAGGTGTTATAATACTAACTGAAAGGGATTTTAATTTGTTATCGGAAGGTAATATTTATGAATAAAAATTTTAAAGTTATAACAATAAACGGAATAAGAGGAATTCTCGTTGCTGTTTTTCTTGTTCTGGGATTAATAGCCGGATTTATTATTTCCCCCGGATGGGTTTGTATGAAAGCTTGGAACTATTTCTTCGAAAATTCATCAGTAGTTTCGTTAATGAACCTATATCAGGGGATTATGTTTTGGGCAATTATAGTTTTATCTTTGTATGCCCTTAACAACAAACGTGCTTTAATCGGTTTCGGTTCTTATCAGGGTCTTTCTTCCGAACAAATTAAAGATATTATGCAGCGTACTCATGATGAGGATTTACAAAAATTAAATATGCTACAAAATATTCAAAAAAATCTCAGCATTAAAGCGGAAGAAGATAAGAACAACAATACGGAACAAAATATTGAAAACAAAGAGAGTGATACGGAAAAAGCAGGTAAGTAGTATGAAAAAATCAATTTCGGTTTTATTTATTTTAATTTTAGGCTTAATTTTATTTAATATAAGCTATGCAAAAGCAGAAGTTAAAAAAGATGCCGGTTATATATCATTAAGCGGTTCAAAAACTATAGAAGCAGCACCGAATAAAGCACAAATATCCTTTGCTGTAGAAACAGATGCGGCAGATGCACAAAGTGCAGTAAAAGAAAATAATGAAATTTCTAATAAAATAATAACCGCTTTAAAAATAGTTACAAAACCTCAAGTTGATACTATTAAAACCAATAACTTTTCAGTCAGACCAAATTATGTATACGGAAAAGACGGTGTAAGAAGAATAAAAAACTATATAGCGGTTAATTCCGTTACCGTAGAAACAAAAGATACAACAAATATTGCAAAAATTATTGATACCGCAATTGCAAACGGTGCAAACAGAACAAATAATCTGTCTTATACTTATGACAATTCAGCCTCGGCATGCCGGGATATATATCCTCAATTGATGAAAGAATTAAAAGAACAGGCTTCCGCTATCGCTACAGCATCAGGAGCCACTTTGGACGGAATAAAATATATAAGTACAAGTTGTAATTCGAATATGTCTGTATCAAACGGAAGATTTTTCACTAATAACAAAGTTGCAGCTATGGATGCAGCCGTTGAAGAAGCCGCTTCCACACCTGTAGAACCTGGTAAAGTAACAATCAGAGTCAACTTGAATGTTGACTATTATGTAAAATAAGAGGGTTTCATGATTAAGCCTAAAAAGTCTGTTCAAAACATTGACGGCTATTTCGTTCCCTTATACGAAAAGACCTGGGATGTTAAAATTGACAGCAATGAAAATAATTACGGGCCTTCCGAAAAAGTAATCAAAGCATTAAATTCATGCTGTTATAAAGATATAAGCTTCTATCCTTTTTACGGAGAATTATCACAAAAAATTGCGGATTATAACAATTTTAAAATCGATAACATAAAAGTTACAAACGGTGCGGATGAAGCATTACAAGCCATTATTCAAACTTATTTGGAAAACGGGGAAAGTCTTATTACACTTGATATTTCTTTCGCCATGCCCGAAATATACGCAGAAATTCAAGGCGGTAATATTATTAAAGTGCCGTTTGAAAAGTCATGGGTTTTCCCTCAAAAATCGTTTATTAATGCACTTGAAAATCCGAATATCAAAATTGTATATCTTGCTTCGCCTAATAACCCTACAGGTAATGTCATCAGCGAAAATGATTTCGTAAATGTTCTTGAAAAAACAAGGGATAAAGTAGTTATACTGGATGAAACTTATGCAAATTATTGGGGAAACTCATATAAAAATTATGTAAATACATACGATAACCTGTTTGTGGTACGCTCTTTTTCCAAAGATTTTGCACTTGCGGGCATGAGGCTGGGCTATATTATAAGTAATCCGATAAACATTGAAAACTTAAAAAAAGTCGTAAGTCCTTTCAGTGTTAATGCTTTGGCAATGAAAGCGGGAATTGCGGCATTAGACGACAGAGAATATTTTGAGAAAATAAAATCGGAAATTATAAATTCAAAACAAGAGCTAAAGTCATATTTTGAAAGTATAGGCGGCTATGTTTACAATTCGGAAGCAAACTTTTTGCTTGTTAATTTTAAAGAGAAAGCGGATTATGTTTATAAAAAACTGAGTCAGCAAAATATTACCGTAAAATTATTTAAAAAAGGTACAAAATTAGAAAACCATATAAGAGTTACAATTCCCGATAAATTTGGGGTTGATAAAATTAAAAAGGCTTTAAATACAAAAATAACGCTTGTTTTTGATATGGACGGAGTTTTAATAGATGTAGGCAATTCATACAGGGTAGCCATTCAAAAAACTTTCGAGAAACTTTCCGGCAAAAAAATCAGTTTAAATGACATTCAGGAAGCCAAAAATTCGGGCGGATTAAATAATGATTGGGATTTAACTCAATATTTATTAAAAAAAGCGGGTATTGATGCCGATTATAAAGAAATTGTGAATGTGTTTCAGTCATTATACCTTGCGGACGGACAAGGGCTTATAAATAACGAAACAGCATTATTCAATAAAGAAATATTTAATGAATTGTCAAAATCATACAGTCTTGCGATTTATACGGGTCGTCCTTACGAGGAAGCCATTTACACGCTAAAAAAATTAAATGTTTCGGATATGTTTTCTTTAATAAAGACGGCGGATGACGTACCCGAAAATATGGGGAAACCGAACCCGTACGGGTTAAATTTAATAAAATCACAAACAATATCCGATAAATATTATTATTTCGGCGATACAACGGACGACATAAAAGCCGCAAAAGCGGCAGGATATAAGGCAATAGGAGTATTGCCGCCGCAGGACAAATCGGATAAACTTGCAAAATTACTGAAATTAACGGGAGCAGATTTTGTTATAAATTCCGTAAACAACATAAAAGAAGTATTGGAGAAAAATAATGAGGCAGTGTGTTAAAGAAAGAAAAACAAATGAAACCGAGATTACGGTTAAACTGAATATTGACGGAACAGGGTGTCACAAAATAAATACGGGGATTTTGTTTTTTAACCACATGCTTGAGCAGTTTGCTTATCACAGCGGTTTTGATTTGGAAATCAACGTTAATTCAATCGATAAAGACCCTCATCATAGGGTGGAGGATGTTGCGATTACACTTGCCTCGGCATTACATGAGGCTTTAGGAGATAAAAAAGGCATAAAAAGGTACGGTGAAACTATTTTGCCGATGGATGAAGCACTTGTGCTTTCAGTTGTAGACTTATCGGGCAGAGCATTTTCCAAAGTTACCGCAGAACTTAAAGACGAAAAAGTATCCGATTTGGAAACCCGTATAATTCCGCACTTTTTCTCAAGTTTTGCACAATCCGCATTAATGACAATACACATAAAAATGCTGGACGGATTTGACACTCACCATATAACGGAAGCAATGTTTAAATCATTTGCGAGAGCTTTAAAAACAGCTGTTTCGTATGATGAAACAAATAAGGATAAAATTCCATCTACAAAAGGAATTCTATAAAAAAGAGGAATTAATTCCTCTTTTTTTATAATTTTTAAATTTAATCAGCCGAATAAATGATATCCAGTAATAAACGAGCAAATTAAAAATATTGCCGACAACACGTAAGTAATATGATTTAATCCTTTTTCAGCACTCTTTTGCGATGTTGTAAAAAGATTTGCAGCTCCGCCGATAGCACCCAAGCCGTCACCTTTTGGCGAATGCAAAAGAACAAGACATATTAATAAAACAGCTGAAACAATTTGTATAATCCATATTAAAGTAAGCATTTTCAGTCCCTTATAATCCTTTTAAAGAGAGTTTAACACAAACATGATTTTTTGTGTAATATCTTCAATATTTTCGTTTACAAAAAGAATTTTTTTGATTTTAGATTTTTCACCCGAAATAATTTTAATTCTCGATTTGTTAATTCCGAGCAAATCAGAGCAAAATGCGGTCAACTCTTTGTTTGCCCTGTTATCAATCGGCGGAGAGGCAATTTTTATTCTTATATATTCTTCCGTATAATCAACAACTTTGGAAAACGAAGAATTAGGCACTAATTTAACGGATAATATAACTCCGTCTTTACTTGAAGATAAAAAATTATTAACCATTCATAAATTATACATCAATTGTAGTAGTTATTGTCAAAACGACTGGAAAAATTAACAATTAAAGTGTAAAATTATGACGTGAAACGAGAATAACCATGGTATCTGAAAGTATATTTACAAATTTTGAAAAAATATTAAGAGAACAAAATTGGTCTGATGAGGACATAGCAGAGATATATAAGGCATATAAATTTGCAGAAAAACTGCACGAGGGGCAGTATAGAGTAAGTGAAGAGCCTTATATAATTCACCCTGTCGAAGTTGCCAAAATTCTTGCGACACTAAAAGTCGATAAACATACACTTATGGCGGCAATATTGCACGATACAATAGAAGATACCGGTATTACCCCCGAACAATTGGGCGAGGAGTTTGGAGAAGATGTATTAAATTTGGTATTGGGCGTAACAAAGCTTGATAAATACCAGTTTAAATCGAAAGAAGAACGACAGGCAGAAAGTTTCAGAAGAATGTTCATTGCAATGGCAAAAGATGTGAGGGTTATTCTTTTGAAATTAGCCGACAGACTCCATAATATGAGGACGTTAAATTACATGACGCCCGTAAAACAAGTAAGAATAGCTCAAGAAACATTGGATATCTTTGCACCGCTTGCAAACAGACTCGGTATCGGTAAAATTAAAGCCGAACTTGAAGATTTATCATTAAGATACCTTAACCCGGAAAAATATTTTGAGATAGCAAAATTAGTTGCACAAAAGAAAGCAGAACGTGAAAATACGGTTAAATTATTAATTGATGAAATATCAGAAAGTCTGAAAAAAAATGAGATTAATGCCGAAATAACTGGCAGAGCAAAGCATTATTACAGCATTTACAAAAAAATGCAAAGACTGAATGTTGCATTTAATGATTTATATGACATTACGGCGGTAAGAGTAATCGTAGAGTCCGAACGCCAATGTTATGAAGTGCTTGGAATAATACACTCGTTGTTTAAACCCATACCGGGAAGATTTAAAGACTATATAGCAATGCCGAAAGGCAACGGATATAAATCATTGCATACTTCCGTAATAGGCCCTAAACAAAAACCGCTTGAAGTTCAAATAAGAACGGTTGAAATGCATAAAGTAGCCGAATATGGTGTTGCCGCTCATTGGAAATACAAAGAAAGCGGTTCCATAAAAGCAGGTTCGGCGGATGATATTAAATTTTCGTGGATGCATCAAATGATTGAGCTTGATAAAGAAGCCTCAAATGCAAATGAATTTGTGGAAAAAGTAAAACTTGACTTATTCGGAAATCAGGTTTTTGCATTTACGCCAATGGGCGATATTATTGATTTACCGTTAAATGCCACGCCCATAGACTTTGCATTCAGAATACACTCGGAAGTCGGTTATAAGACTACCGGTGCATTAATTAACGGAAGAATAGCTCAGCTTGATACAAAATTAAATAACGGTGATATAGTCGAACTGTTTACGTCCAAAACGGGTACGCCCAAGCTTCACTGGCTCAAATTCTGCGTTACAAAACAAGCACAATCAAAAATAAGGCAGTGGTTTAAAAAGCATAATAAAGAAGAAAATATTCTTACCGGCAAAACAATGCTTGAACAGGAGCTTACAAAAGCCGTATATGACGAGAATTTAAAGAACGGTCACCTGCTTGAAATAGCCAAAATTTTAAATTATTTAACCGTTGAAGATATGCTTGCCGCAATAGGAAACGGCGAAACCACAACAACAAAAGTAACAAGCAAAATCAAAAAAAACGAACAGGATGATAACAATCAATATGTTTCAACAAAAAAGAAAAGCCATTATAAGGATGAAATAATAGGCTTGGAAGGCATGCTGTACTCTTTTGCGAAATGCTGTTCGCCCGTACCCGGTGAACATATTGTAGGCGTTGTAACCAGAGGAAAAGGTGTTTCAATTCACAGAATAGACTGCCCCTCCTTAGATACAATTCCGGAAGAAAGACTTATGAAAATAAGCTGGCGTAATGCCGAAACACCAAATAAAACTTATGTTACATCCATAAGGATAAATTGCGTGGATAAAATGGGAATGTTGAAAGATATTTTGGTTAAAGCCGCCGACTGTAATACAAATATAACTTATGCAAACGTAAAAACAAGCAGTGCAAAAAAAATAGGTATAATTGAACTTGGCGTTGAAGTTAACGGAATTGA
>CANPYW010000032.1 GCA_947588745.1 Candidatus Gastranaerophilales bacterium | reverse complement strand
CTTGAACCTATAATTGAATCAACTACTGATAAAAATGATGAATTAATTTCAATTGAAAAATCAGACAGTGAAGATTTGATTGTTGAAGAAAAACCTGAAATTATAGAAGAACAAAAAGGAATTCAAAATATTGATAAAAAAGAGCTTGAACCTATAATTGAATCAACTACTGATAAAAATGATGAATTAATTTCAATTGAAAAATCAGACAGTGAAGATTTAATTGTTGATGAAAATCCTGAAATTGAAATAGAGCAAAAAAATATTCAAAATATAGATAATGTAAACGTACATGTTAATGAAGATAGTTTGCCTCAAGAAACTGGTACAGAAAACGTTATTTATGAACAAGAGGATGATAATCAAACTACATTAATTGATGAACTTGTATCATCTATGGAAAATAATGCTTCTAATCATGAAACAGAAGAAAACGATAGTGATATTTTACAAGATGAAACTCAAGATATTGACATTGAAGAACAGCATGAAACAGAGGCTCCTCTTGTACAAAAAGAAATTAAATTAAAGAAAACGCCTGTATTAACTGTATATGAAACTGATAATTCCGCAAAAATTTCAGAAAATGATATACCATTTAAAATTGGAGATAAAGTTTATCATCCAAAGCATGGCAAGGGTATTGTAGAAGGATTTGCAAATTATAGTAATAAAATATTATTCTGCCAAATTGAATTTGAAAATGTCGGAAGAAGGATTTTAGATCCGAGAGTTTCCGGTTTAGAAAAAATTTCATAAAAAAGAGAGTTTATTAACTCTCTTTTTTTTATGAAATATATTTTTTATTATTTTACATTTAATGCTTGAGAAGCCTTTTCTGCTGCAGCTTTAACATCGGGATCTTCATCTGATTTTGCAAGTTCAAAAATAGTGTTCAGATCATCTTTGTATTCAGGTCTTGCTATATATGATAAAGAAGCTATACCGGCAGCTCTAACCATTGGATCAGGGTTTGATTTAGCTGCCTCAATAACATTATCTATACAAGGTAATTCATTAAGAGGAAGGATTGAACCGCCACGTTTTACGAGTTCGGAATTTAAGCGTTCCTGCATAAATGATATTGTATATAATGCGTATTGTTTATTTGATTCGGCTTGTTCTAACGGGAAAACTGTATTAGCTTTTTCATTTTCTTCCGGAGTACGTTCGGCTTCAGGCTTATTTCTTAATTCAGTTACTTCCGGTGTAGGGCTTTCTAATGCAGAAGTATCTTTGTTAATAATATCAACTAATGCATCAAAAACCTGGGTATCTAATAAAGCCGGAGCTGCATTATCATCTTCTTTAATAACTTTTGCTAAGTTTTCTAAAGTATTTTGTTGTTCTTGTAAATTATCTGTTTTTAATTTCCCGGCAAATGTTTCAGGTGATAACGAAGGGTCTGCTGCGACCGGTTCATTAATTACCGGTGTTGTATTCTGTGCCGGATTAGCATTTGTTTGTTCTAATTGCGGTTCCGGAACTGTTTGAACAGGAGTATTTGCTACCGGTTGAGGATTTATCAGAGCAGCAGGTTGTTCCGTAACTATTGGAGTAGGTATTTGTTGAACGGGAACTTGCTGAATAGGAGGTTGTTGAACAGGCTGATTATATTGTGGTATGTATATTGGCTGTTGAACCGGATACATTTGTGCCGGCATTTGTTGTGTCATTGGAATGCCCATACCTTGTGGATTAAGTATTTCTATATTTACACCGTTATATTGAGCTTTATCTGTTGTTACTGTATTTCCGCCGGGCAAATATGCACTGGATGTCGGATAATTATAAAATGTTCCCGGAACAGCAGGTGCTTGTGCCTGCGTAGGAACAGAATTTACTGCACCCGTCTGTTGATTGCTTATCAACGGTGTTTGCATATATTGTACTTGTGGTGCTTGTATCATTTGCTACTCCTTATTTACTATATAAAATTTTAACATGTGAAACTAATACACATAAATATAAAATCTCCTAATTTTTAAAAGTTGCTATATACTTTAAATTTCAATGTTATTTAAAAATAAAAATGTCTAATTCTCACTATTTGTAAGGAAAAATTAAATTAACAAATGTTTACATTTGATTAAAATTTTTTAATTTAATGAGAAAAAATTAATTTTGGGCATGCTAATTTTAAAATATATAAAGAATGAATATACAAAAAAGTTATATTTAATGTAAAATAATAACATGGGATAGTAAATATGGTCTTATGAATACAGAAGAACAAAAATCGAATAAATTTAATATCAAAGAATATCAGGAATTGATAGATACAATTGCTAAGGTTGAGTATAAGAAATTAGATTCAAAACATTTAATAGATTATTCTGAGCTTGTAAATATAGGTACTCAAGTTATTTATAAACTCTGTGCCAATACTCAATCCGGGCAATATAATAAGTCTTATTTATCTACTGCAATTAAGTGGGCAATAAGAAATGAAGCCAGAAGAAGATATAAATGGTATGTATTAAAAAATAAACAAGATATTAATTTATCTGACGAAAATCAGGCAGGAATCAGAGAGGCTGTATATAAAACTATTTTATCTGTTGATGAAATGGCAGAGGCTGAAAATCCTACTCAAATAAGAGATACGAAAAGAAATCCGGAAGAAACTATTTTATTTTCGGAATTAAGCGAACATATAAAACAAGCAATAAAAAATCTTCCACCTAGAGAAAGAGAGCTTATCGAATGCAAATTCTTTAATGATAAGAAATTAAAAGAAATTTCAGAGGAGTTTAATTTATCTCCATCAAGAATTTCAAGGATTATTCAATCAGGGTTAAATAAAATCAGAAAAGAGCTTACTAAACAAAATTTGGTTTAAAACAATGCTATTGCATTGTTTTTATTTTTAGAAGGAGAGTAATATGTCTAAATTGATAAGTGGAATAATGTCTTATATACTGCCGCCATCTAATGACCTTTTTTATTCTTTATTTGAAGAAGGTACGCAGTATTGTAAGCAGGCTGCGGAATTATTTAATGAAATTCTTGAATATGGTATAAATGAAGAAAGAATGGCTAGAGCCAAGCAATATAAGCATGCCAGCAGCAAAAACATAAAAAAAACTTTAGAAGTTCTTGATACATCATTTGTAACGCCAATAGACAGGGAAGATATTCAAAACATATCGGCGTTATTGAATAAAATTACAAAAAAGATTACAAAATCATGCTTAAATTTAAAAGTATATAAACTTGAAACTTTTACGGAGAATTTAAAGAAGCAATCGCAAACATTAATTGCAGCCACAGGAGAATTGGAACTTATCTTTGCCAATTTTAAAAAGCCCACAATATCAGATATGACATCAAAGAACCTAAAAATGAAAGAAATTGAATCAAGGGGTGATGAAATTTTATTATCTGCAACAGAGGCTTTATTTTCCGGCAAGTATGATGCATTAAATGTTATAAAATTACGTGATATACATAAAGATTTAGAAAATGCTTTAGATGCTTGTTATGCAGTATCAGATGCAGTTGTTAGTGTTGTATTAAAGTTAAGTTAAAGAGGATAAAATATGACAATAATACTATTAATAGCAGTAATAGTAGTGGCTTTAGCTTTTGATTACATTAACGGCTTCCATGATTGTGCAAATTCAATAGCATCTGTAGTTTCTACAAAAGTATTATCACCGAGGCAGGCCGTTTTATACGGTGCTACTCTGGAGGCGACCGGAGCATTATTGGGTGTTAATGTTGCAAAAACGATTGGTGCGGGAATAATTTCCAGTGAAACAATTACATTGCAAGTTATTTTGTGTGCTTTAATAACGGCGGTCATTTGGAATTTAATTACGTGGTGGTTTGGTTTGCCGTCAAGTTCTTCCCACGCATTAATAGGCGGGCTTTTGGGGTCGGCATTCATACATGCCGGAATTAATACAATAAACTTTATGGTATTGATAGATAAAGTTATATTGCCTATGTTTGCTTCACCGTTGATTGGTTTTTGTGTAGGTTTTATAGTAATGTGTGCATTTTTGCGATTGTTTTATAAAATGAAGCCGGATATTATAAACAGACGTTTTAAGCGGGTTCAGATTGTAGCTTCGGGGTTAATGGCATTAAGCCATGGTTTGAACGATGCTCAAAAAACAATGGGTGTAATAACTATGGCACTTGTAACGGCAGGTGTAATCGTTATGCCAGAGGGTGAATTTAACATACCTATATATGTAAAGTTGGTATGTGCGGTAACAATGGCATTTGGCACTATGTCTGGCGGTTGGAAAATAATAAAGACAATGGGAAGTAAAATAATCAAATTAAAGCCTATAAGTGGTGCAGCTTCTGATTTTTCAGCTTCATCGATTGTGTTAACCGCTTCTGCATTCGGAATTCCATTGAGTACAACGCATGTTGTATCAACGTCTATAATGGGTGTAGGTACAGCATTAAAGGGTTCAAGCATAAAAACAAACATAATAGGCAATATTGTAACGGCTTGGGTATTAACAATTCCCTGTTGTGTTACAATGTCTATAGTAATATACTCGATATTAAGACATATACCGCATTGATAGGGGGATAAAAAATGGGATTAAAATCATTACAATACAGAACGGAAGGTACGTGCTGCGGTTTAATTAACGTGGTTGTTGACGGTAATAAAATATATGATGTAGAATTTATAGGCGGATGTATGGGAAATCTTGCCGGTATAAGAGAGTTAGTAAAAGGCATGGATATTGATGAAGTTATAAAAAAACTTAGTGGTATCAAATGCGGAAATAAGCCTACAAGCTGTCCTGACCAATTAACAAAATGTTTGTCAGAACTAAAGAAAAAAGAAAAATCAGAAGTAATAAAATAAAAATTATTAAAAATAAATGAGGTTTTATTGTGTCAATAGAATTAGATAGAAAACAAGGACTTATAGCAGGAAAAGGCCGATTACCAGTTGAACTTGCAAAGAATGCTAAAGAAAACGGCTTTGATGTTATAGCAATATCATTATCTGATGATAATAAAAAAGAGTTAAAAAATTATTGTTTAAAGGTTTATGATTGTGCTCCGGGGCAAGTACAAAGGATTAAAGATACATTAATTGAAAATGAAATAAAGCAATTAACTTTTATTGGCAAGGTAGAAAAAAGCATTGTTGTAAAAAGACCCAAGTTTGATTCTCTTGCATTTGAATTTCTAAAGCAAATTAAGCGATTAAATGATGATGCAATCATGCTGTTTTTGGTTGATGAGTTATCAAAAATTGGTATAACTGTTTTAGACCAAACAATTTTTATAAAAAATTTGATGATACCAAGAGGAATATTAGGTAAGGTACAGCCAACAGAGGCTCAGTTAATTGATGTTGAATATGGTTATAAAATTGCAAAAGAAATGGGAGAGTTGGATATCGGTCAATCCGTTGTAATTAAAGACCGTATGATAATGGCAATAGAGGCTATTGAAGGTACGGATAAATGTATAAAAAGAGGTTGCAAACTTGGTAAAAAAGATTCCATTATAGTAAAAGTATCTAAACCAAATCAGGATAAAAGATTTGACATACCGGCTTTTGGGCTTGATACATTAAAAAATATGAAAAAATACAAAGCAAATTTAATTGCAGTCGAAGCTAATGAAACAATACTTGTTGATTCAAAAAAGACGATAGAATTTGCCGATAAAAATAATATAGTAGTTATGGCTGTATGAAGAAAATATTTATAATAACAGGTGAATATTCGGGTGATAAACACGCTTCTGATGTAGTAAGGGAAATAAAAAAACTCACATCTGATATTGAGATTGAAGCTATAGGCGGTGAAAATTTAAAAGAAGCTGGGGCAAAATTATATTGTAATCACTCAAAAATGTCAGCTGTTGGTTTTAATTTAAAAATAATAACTGACCATATACTTCTTGGTGAAAAAGTTGCAAAATATTTACGTGATGAATATAAGCCCGATTTAGTATTGATGGTTGATTATGGTGGATTTAATTTGAATTTGTCGAAAGTTCTTTCTAAATACGGTATTGATATATATTATTATATTCCACCTCAAATATGGGCTTCCAGAAGCTGGCGTATAAATACGGTAAAAAAGAATATAAAGAAAATTCTTACAATTTTTCCGTTTGAAACGAAAATGTATAAAGATGCAGGTATAGATGCAGAATTTGTAGGTCATCCTCTTTTGGCACAAATGCCTGAAAAAACAGACAGGACATTATTTTTTAAAGAAAATAATTTTGATGAAAATAAGTTGCTTATATCTATTTTCCCCGGGTCAAGAGTTTTTGAAGTTAAGAACCTTTTAAAAATTTTTTTGAAAGCTGCAAAGATTATTAATGAAAAAGATAAATATATTCAGTTTGCACTATGTCAAGCTCCAACAATTAGTGATGATTTAATACTTCCGTTATTAGATAAATATAAAGATTTGAACATAAAAGTTCTTAAAAATAAAAATTACGAACTCTTATCTGTTTCAGATGCTTTAATGCTTGCCTCCGGAACTGTTGCACTTGAAGCGGCATTATATTCAACCCCAATGATAATAAGTTATAAAGGCCCTTGGTTTTTATATTTTATTTACTTAATGGTAAGATGTATAAAAAGAGTCAGTCTGCCAAATATTATTGAGGATAAAGATATAATTCCGGAATTACTTCAGTATAGAGCTAAGCCTCAAATTATAGCGGATGAACTGCTTAAAATAACCGGTAATACCGTATACAGAGAAAATATGATAAAATCTTTAACAAATGTTAAGAGTAAATTATCAACATATTCTGCAGCTCAAAAGACGGCGAAAATTATTGTGGATAGTATGAAATAATTACTTTTTATCTCTGCTGTTTTTTTTCTGTGATAATATTTATATTAATTTTTTTTTATAAACTGGCAAAAAATTGAATTTATTGATTTATAATAAACATACTTAGGATTTTTCCAATGCAAAAAGATAAAGATAAAACTAATATATATAATAATAAAAGTGAACTTATTTCCCATAATAAAATTACAACAAATCCGATTGATAAAACTGATTTAGTTGCCAAAATAAATGTATTGGGCAGTGGATTAAACACTGTTAAAACCACTTATGGTATAACAAATCATCATAATGAAAAATCATACGGAATTGTTGATTATTCACTTTTTATTAACGAAATAAATAGTATTATACTCAATCATAATGATATAAGAGAGTCTTTAAATGCTTTTCATAATTTATTTATAAATAAATTGAATTGTACTTATACCGCACTTGGTATTATAAATGATGAATCAAGTTATATTAATGTTAAATTACTTGATAAAAATTCTAATGTATATATTTATAAAGTCTTTATGAATGATAAAGAAAATGAACTAATAAAGGCTTTAAACAGCGGAGAAATTTCTGTTTTAAGTAATTCGGAATTTTTAAACATACCTGCATTAAGTAATGTGCCTGCTGTAATTTTGCCGGTAAAAATACATGGCAAAGATATTTGTATTTCGATTGTAAGTGATTATAATATACAAAATCATATTAATCTGTATAAACTTGCGGCTACTAATTTAGGCTTGCTCGTTCAAAATTCATATTTGTATGAAAAAGTCGCAAAAAATTCTTATATGGATTCACTCACCGGCTTATATTCACATAGAAGATTTCATGAATTATTATCTGAAGAAATTTCTTATGCAAAATCAAAAAATATAAAAGTTTCAGTTATTATTTTTGATATAAATGATATGGCTGCAATAAATCGAGATTATGGTCATTCTAAAGGTGATGAAGTTATAAAAGTCATTGCAAACAAAATAAATGAAAATATAAA
This sequence comes from Candidatus Gastranaerophilales bacterium, assembly GCA_947588745.1. Taxonomy (GTDB): domain Bacteria; phylum Cyanobacteriota; class Vampirovibrionia; order Gastranaerophilales; family Gastranaerophilaceae; genus Avigastranaerophilus. Next base: position 11,980 of record CANPYW010000032.1, on the reverse strand, counting down.
AAAACAGGATTTTGCGGCAAGATACGGCGGAGATAAAATTGCTGTCGTTTTAAGAAATATGAATGCTGAAGAGGCAAAATATACTGCTGAATATTTAACTTATGTATTATCTTGTTGTCTTGTTGATGATATAGGTGCATTAAATATCGTTTCAGTTGGTATTGCAACATATCCCGATGATTCGATTGATAAGGAAAAACTGCTTATATTAGCTGAACAGGCTGTTCTTGTTTCAAAAGCAAAAGGTTATACAAACGGAAGAATAACTATAGTTACATCTCAAGATTATGATTTTTGGGATGATAAAGCTCTAAATTCTTTTGCAAAAATTATGGCAAAAAGACATTCTCAAATTGGTATAAACTTTGAAGAAGCATTAGTTGAACAATTTCAAAATGAAAATATTATTTCACAAAATCATTTAATAGAAGTTGTTACATCCTTAGCAAGTGCAATCGATGCAAAAGATGAATATACAAAAGACCATTCATCTTCTGTATCAAGATATTCTGTTGCCCTTGCACAGGTATTAAACTTGCCAAAAAAGGAAATTGAACGCATAAAGCTGGGTGCATTATTGCACGATATAGGTAAAATAGGCATTCCGGAAGATATATTAACTAAGCCTTCTCAATTAACAGATGAAGAATTTAAGGTAATTCAACAACATCCTGTAATTGGGGTGCAAAAAGTTTTAGAACCGAATCCACTTTTGCATGATTTAATACCAATCGTAAAATATCATCATGAGCAATGGAACGGAAAAGGATATCCTTGCGGGCTTAAAGGGGAAGAAATACCGTTGGCGGCACGAATAGTTGCTATTGCAGATACTTATCACGCATTAATCAGTGATAGACCATACAGAAAAGGACTCAGCGTTAAAAAAGCCTGCGATATTTTAGAAAGCGGCTCTGGTGTTCAATGGGATAAAGAGCTTGTAAGGCAATTTATTGCAATTGCACCGTCACTTGCGACTAAAATATAGATATCATAAATTTTTTTTATTAAAATTTGTAAAATACAAAAAACAAGCTATAATTATAATATGGCTATTTAATTATTAATTTTTGTTAATTAATGGTCTAATTAATTAAAGTTAAAAAATATAATAGACGATAAAATTATTGATAAGAGAATATTGGTGATAGTATTATGAGTGCTTGCGAATTAAAAGAAAGTTTAGATGTAGTACTTAATTTTGATGATAAAGATAAAAAAACGATATTAATTGTAGATGATGAAGAGAATAACATACAATTATTAAAAAGGACGTTTCGTAATTCTTATAATATTTTAGTTGCTCATAATGGTTTAGAAGCAATTGATGTAGTAAAACAAAATGCAAGCAAAATTGCTTTAATTGTTAGTGACCAAAAAATGCCGGTTATGGAGGGTACCGAATTCTTAAAAATAGTAAATGAAACAAATCCTCAGATTATAAAAATATTATTAACGGGTCATGTTGGTACGGATATTATAGTTTCTGCCATCAACGATTGTAATCTTTTCCAATATATATTAAAGCCTTTTGAACCAGAGGAATTAAAAATTGCCGTTGAAAGCGGCATTGAAAAGTTTTCTATGACTGAACATAATCAGTCATATTATAGAGAACTAAAAGAACTATTTTATAAAACAATCAGAGCCATTTCCAATGCTTTGGATACAAAAGATTCATACACAAACGGTCATTCTCTTCGTGTTACATTATATTCAATGATTTTAGCAAGAGAATTGAATTTGGATGCTGCATATTTAGAAGATATTGAAATAGCAGGACTTTTGCACGATATAGGTAAAATTGCAATGCCTAAAAGTATTTTGTGTAAAAACGGACGTCTTACTGATGAAGAATTTGTTGTTATGAAATCTCATCCCACAAGAGGCGAAAAGATTGTCATCAATATTAAAAAATTACATATAATAGCGGAATGGGTTAAATCTCATCACGAAAAATATGACGGAACGGGTTATCCCGACGGGCTTAAAGGTGAACAAATTCCTTTAGCAGGACGTATTATTGCATTGGCTGATACTTATGATGCAATGACTTCAACACGTCCTTACAGAACGGCATTGAGTCATGAAACGGCGATAAACGAAATTAAAAGATGTGCTGGTACACAATTTGACCCGAAACTTGATGAATTATTTGTCAGTCTTGCCGATAAGATTGATGAAGCAAGAAAAAATCCCGAAGAATACTATAATAAATATTCATTGTTAGGTAAGAATATAGATTTCCATATAACATCCGAAGCGGCTATTCAATCGAGTTCACAGAAATAGATAAATATTTTGAAAAATTCCTTTCAATATTTTGAATCATTTCGTTTGACGTATTAAGCCAAAAATTTGATGAGGCAAGAACTCTTGTTGTATGTCCGCCGTTATCGGCATTAAATACAAGCGGATCGGAACCTTTATAATTCGCCAACACATCCTTTATTGCAACAACGGTTTCAAACGGAATATCGGGGTTTAACGAAATGGTTATAATATTGCTGTTTTCAATCGGCTTAACCGATTCAACGATAAGCTGAACACTTCCGTCCTCCCTTTTTTGATATTTGCCCGATAGTATAACTTTCTTTTCCTGTTCAAGAAGAGAATTAAACTGCTGTAAGGTTTTATGAAAAGCAACAAAAGGAATTTCACCGGTTAAATCTTCAAGAATGCCTGATTTTAAGAATTTAGTCGGGTCTTTTTTCGTCGGTATCTGTCTTACGGAACTTATTAAACCGCAAATTGTAACAAAAGTATCGTTTGCGACATCAGCCAAATCAATAATGTTATGTGTTGTAAGGAAAGGTAATTTATCCCTGATTGATTCAAGCGGATGAGATGTTACGTAGAAGCCCAGATATTCCTTTTCAAACTCTTGAATTTCTTTATCCGAAAATTCTTCATCACTACCGTATAATTCAAAAGACTGCATTTGATAGCTGTTACCGGAATTTGTATCGGGGCTTAAACTTGCAAATAAACTGACCTGACCCAGTTCTTTTGCTTCGTTTTCTCTTGCTGCCGCCGACAAAATGTTATCAATGTTATTGAATAATTTCTTTCTGCATGGCTCAAGGCAAACGAAAGCACCTGCTTTAATAAAGTTTTCCAAAGCTTTTCTGTTTATGATACGTGGGTTTATTCTTTGCGTAAAATCGGCTATGGATTTATATTCGCCATTTTTTGTTCTTTCTTCTTCAATATAGGTAAGTACGGCTTCGCCTATACCTTTTATCGAATTAAGCCCGAATCTGATATTATTGCCGTCCGGAGTAAATTCTGCATTCGATTTATTGATATCGGGCGGAAGAACTTTTATTCCGGATTTTTGAGCTTCTGATATATATAACTGAATTTTAACCAAATCATCTTTTGAGTTTGTAAGCATTGCACAAAGATACTCGACGGGATAATGTGCTTTTAAATATGCTGTTTGATATGCAACGAAAGCATAGCATGCCGAATGCGACCTGTTAAAACAATAACTTGCGAAACTTCCGATTTGGTCGAAAAGTTCTTTAGCATCGGCTTCTTTCATTCCTTTGCCAACGCATTTTTCTATAAACGGAGCTTCAAGTTTAACTAAATCTTCTGGGTGTTTTTTTGCCATAATACGGCGAACCATATCCGCTCCGCCGAGTGAATAATCCGCAAGAACCTGAAATATTTGCATAATCTGCTCTTGATAAACCATTGTACCGTATGTGTCTTTCAGTACATTCTCCAAAAGCGGATGTGCATAGGTGATTTCAAGCTGACCATGCTTTCTTTTTACGAAAGTATCAACCATGCCCGAACCTAAAGGCCCGGGTCTAAACAGTGCAACCAAAGCACCCAAATCTTCAAAAACAGAGGGTTTTAAATCTTTAACAAGCTTTTTCATGCCTGCGGATTCTAACTGGAATACACCGTCGGTATCACCTGCCATAAGCATTTTATATGTTTCTTCATCATCAAGCGGAATGTGGTTTATATCAACTTCTATGCCGTGGCGTTCTTTAATCATATCCAGTGCCTGAGTTATGATTGTTAAGTTTTTCAAACCCAAAAAGTCCATTTTAAGAAGTCCGATTTTTTCGCAATCTTCTTTAGGATATTCGGTTATAACGTTTCCTTCTTTTGCGTACTGAACGGGAACTATTTCATCGAGCGGATAGTGTGAAATAATAACTCCGGCGGCGTGCATGCCCGTATTACATTTAATCCCTTCAATATTCCTTGCTTCATTAATAATTTCCCGAATCAGTGCATCTTCATCATATACTTTTTTGAAATCGGGAGATACTTCAAGTGCCTTATCAATTGTCATATTAACTTCCTGAGGCACATATTGGCTTACCCTGTTTGATATTTCAAACGGCAAATCCATAACTCTTGCAACGGCTTTTATTGCGGCTTTTGCAGATAAAGTACCAAAAGTTATAATTTGGCATACTTTATCTTTGCCGTATTTTTGAGTTACATAATCTATAACTCGTTCACGTCCGTCGCCAAAATCAATATCGACATCGGGCATGGATATACGTTCGGGGTTAAGAAAACGTTCGAACAATAAATGATGTTTAATGGGGTCTAAATCGGTAATACCGAGGGCATAAGCAACAAGACTGCCGGCAGCTGAGCCTCTGCCGGGGCCGACGGGTACACCGTGTGTTTTTGCATAATTAATAAAATCCCAAACTATTAAAAAGTATGCATCAAACCCCATTTGATTAATTATACCGAGTTCATATTTGCAACGTTCGTTAATTTCATCCGTTACCTCATCATATCTTTCTTCAATCCCTTTTCTTACAAGATAACCGAGATATGAAGGAATGGTATGATTGGGCGGTACATCAAACGAGGGCAGAATATTTTCGCCCATTTTTATAATTACGTGGCATTTATCCGCAATTCTTGCGGTATTTTCGATTGCTTCTTCGAATGTTTCGGAATCGAGCCACCTGAATGACTCTCTTAATTCCTCGGGAGTTTTTACGTAAAACTCGCTGTTTGGAAACTTAAATCTGTTTTCTTCAGTCTTTAAAGCGTTTGTTTGAATGCACAATAATGTATCATGCCAGGATGAATCTTCTTTTTTTAAATAGTGGCTGTCATTAGTAATAACAAGCGGAATATCCAGTTCTTTTGCTATTTTTATTAATTCGGGATTGGAACGTTTTTGTTCGTCCAAACCGTGGTCTTGAAGTTCAATATAGTAATCATCTTTAAAAAGATTTTTATACCATTTTGCGGTATCTCTCGCAGCTTCAGACGAATGTTTTAATACATCCTGAGCTAATTCACCCTGAATGCATGCGGATAAGCATATAAGCCCTTCCGAGTGCTTCTCTAAAATTTCTCTGTTTATACGGGGTTTATAATAAAACCCGTCAATATGCGAAATGCTTACAAGTTTTACAAGATTTTGATATCCCTGATTATTTTTTGCTATAAGTACAAGGTGAAACCTTTCGTTATTATTGGGGTCTTTTTTTGTTATATCCCCGTGAAGAACATAAAATTCGCAGCCTAAAAGTGCTTTAAACTGTTTTTCTTTGCAAATTCTGTATAATTCGATTGCACCGTGCATATTGCCGTGGTCTGTAATTGCTACGGCTTCAAAATTATGTTCCATGGCGAAATTAACATATTCTTTATTTCTTATTGCACCATCCAACAAACTGTATTCTGTGTGAACGTGCAACGGAACATAACGCATAAAATAATCCTTTTCTCATCCCTTTATTTTAATCTATCACGCAAAAGTTTAAAAATAAACCAAAGATGTTTTTATGTAACAATTATTTTTTGAATAATCTTTATAATATAATATTTTTAGAGAAGATTTTTTATATGGGTTAGAATAATATTATGACTGATATTTTAGAGGGATTAAACAGAGAACAAAAAGAAGCGGTTTTGCAGGATAAAGGTACGGTATTGGTTTTAGCGGGTGCCGGCTGCGGAAAGACCAAAGTTTTAACTACAAGAATTGCACATCTTGTTAATTCGGGTGTGTCACCTTACAAAATACTTGCGGTAACATTTACTAACAAAGCCGCAAAAGAAATGGTTCAAAGACTTTCCAAAATGATTGGTGAAGAAAATGCCAAAAAGATGTGGATTGGTACTTTCCATTCAATTTCGGGCCGTATTTTAAGAACCGATATTCAGGAATATGTTGATGAAAACGGAAAAACTTATGATAATAAGTTCGTAATTTATGATGATAATGATTCTAATACCATATTAAAAAATGCAATAAAAAAATGCAGTCTTGATGAAAAAATATATCAACCGAAACTTTTAAAAACAATAATTTCAAATGCAAAAAATAAAATGCTTGATGCCTATACTTATGCCACTCGTGCAAGAGATTTCAGAACGGAAAAGTATGCACAAATTTTTATGGAATATCAAAAACAACTGCTTGAAAATAATGCTCTCGATTTTGATGATATGCTTGTTCTTGCGGTAAAATTGCTTGAAAAATCTCAAACCGTTCGGGAAAAATATTTTAACAGATTTACGCATATCCTCGTTGATGAGTTTCAAGATACAAACGTATGCCAGTATAATCTTATAAAATCCATGTATACAAATGATTTGGAAGAAGATGAAATCCCTCCCGAAAAAAGTTTATGCGTTGTGGGTGATGTTGACCAATCCATATACAGCTGGCGTGGTGCGGATTATAGAATTATTTTAAACTTGCAATCCACGTTCAGAAAGACACATTTAATAAAGCTTGAGCAAAATTATCGTTCCGCAGAAACCATTCTTGATGCGGCTAACAGCGTAATTTGTAATAATAAACAGAGAATAAGTAAAAACCTTTACTCAAATATAGGTAAGGGGCATAATTTAAGTTTGTATCAGGCGGCTGATGAAGCGGATGAAGCACTTTATCTCGTGAGAGAAATTAAAAGATTATCTTTAACAAAGTCATTAAATGATATTGCCGTATTATACAGAACTAATTCTATGTCCAGAGCTATAGAAGAAGCCTGTATGGCAAATAACGTACCTTATAAAGTAGTCGGTGGTCTTAAATTTTATGACAGAAAAGAAATTAAAGATATTATTGCATATTTAAAGTTAATATATAATCCTAATGATTCCCAGAGCCTTCGCAGAATTATTAATGTTCCCAAGCGTTCAATCGGTACTGCAACCGTTGATAAGTTGCTTGAAATTGCTTCAAAGACCGAAACAAAGTTCATGGATGTTCTTGCTCAAGCCTCCGAATATGATGAGTTTTCATCCGGCGTAAAGCTTAAACTTTCGGCTTTTCATAATCTTATTACTAATTTCCAGTATTCATTCGATAAAATGGATTTGGCTGCTTTTATCGGCTATGTGCTTGATAAATCAGGCTATATACAGGATATAAAAGAAAATGAAGATGAAACTACGGCAGAATCAAAAATTGATAACTTGCAGGAATTTTTATCCGTTGCAAAAGAATTTGTTCCGCAAGATAACGATATTTTAGGTGAGTTTCTCTCTCAAGTTTCTCTTGTAAGCGATATTGATTCTTACGTTGATGATTCAAATGCACTTACATTAATGACTTTGCATAGTGCAAAAGGTCTTGAATTTGATACCGTCTTTTTGGCAGGCTTAGAGGAAGGTACATTCCCGCACAGCCGTTCTCTTGATTCCCCAAATGAAATGGAAGAAGAAAGAAGATTAATGTATGTGGGGATAACCAGGGCTAAACATAATCTGTATATGAGTTATGCCCAAAGAAGGAAAATGTGGGGTGATTATAAATACTATAATCCGAGCAGGTTTTTATCCGAAATTCCGCAAGAATTAATTGATTATACACAATCGGATAAATCATCATCGGATAATACTTATACATTTAATAAAGCCGTAAGTAATTTAAAATCAAGATATAATAATTATAGTAATGAAATTACCTATAAATCCGCTTCTGTTCCGAAAATGAGCGAAAATCCGGACGGCAGCATAAAATCTACAACCTCTTTCGGCAAAAATTTTGTTGCACCTCAAAAAAGAATAACTCATAATACTTCTTTTGTAATAAAAAGCAAAAACAATCAAATTAATAAAGAAGAACGTGAAAAAAAAGAGCAGGACAAGCTTCAGAATTTACTCGAAAATAATCCGATTAAAAAACGGCTTATGGAAAGAAAAAAACTTGAAGCCGCCGAGCTTGAAGCTAAAAAAGAAACAGTTAAATCAATATCGCAACAACCGCAAAATATTTACGGTTTTAATGTGGGCGACAGGGTTTTTCATTCAAAATTCGGGGTCGGTAAAATTGAAGAATTAAAACAAGTAGGCGATTCCGATATGCTTATTGTAGATTTCGCAAGCCGGGGCAAAAAAGCATTGGATGCGGCTTTTGCTCAGTTAAAGAAGTTTTAACCTTTTATTTTCTTTCTTTTATTAATATATTAACTTTTGTTAAGTAAATATATAATAAATATGCAATTTTGATTTAAAAAATATTTTTATATATATGTAATGAATGAATAATATAAATTAAGAAAGGGAATATATGGCAAGAGTACTAATTTCAATGCCTGAAGAATTTTTAACAAAAATTGATGAAGTAGCGGAAGGCGAAAACAGGACAAGAAGTGAACTTATCAGAGAGGCTCTTAGGACTTATATACACAAACAAAGAGTTAAAGAAAATGCAATAGCGATGAAAAATGCAAGCATACTTGAAACATTGCTTGACTAGACGACTACAGACTTTTAATTTTGGGATGGGAAAATAAAAAGAAGCTTTATGCTTCTTTTTTTATGCGTTTATTTGGTAGTCTTTTCAAATAATACGATTGTTTCGACGTGATAAGTATTGGGAAACATATCTGCCGGTTGTATATATACGGGGGTAAAACCTTTTTCGATTAAAATACTCATGTCTCTTGCAAGTGTTGCGACATTACAGCTTACATATACAATATATCCGGATGTTAATTTTGTTAAATTATTAACTGCTTCTTCGCTGCAGCCTTTTCGTGGCGGGTCAATAATTGATACATCAAACTTTTCGTTATTTTTTATCATACGGGAAAATACTTTTGCCGCATCGCCGTTTATAATCGTTAAATTTGATATATTATTTAATTTAACGTTTTCAATTGCATCATTGGAGGCACTAATGACTTCTTCAACCGAAACTGCTTCGGATGCCAAAGAGCTAAGCCAAATTCCAAAGCTTGATACTCCCGAATACGCATCCAATATTCGGGGTTTTTGAATTTTAGCCGATATAATATTTTTGACCGTATCAAAAATTTTTTCGGCACAATACGGGTTCACCTGAAAAAAGCTGTTTGCACTTATTTTATATTTTATTCCGGAAAGTTCTTCAATATAAAAATCGCTGCCGGAAATTATTTCGGTATTCTTTCCCATAATTACATTGGTTTTTTTGTTGTTATAATTGGCACAAATACCTTTTATTTGAGGATATTTTGCCCTTAATACATCCGAAAGATGTCTGAATTCATTATTGAATTTCTCCGAATTAAGAACAAAAATAATAAGAACAGACGTTAAATCGGACGAAATTCTGTATATTATATGCCTTAAAAGCCCTTTTCCGATTTTTTCGTTATATGCTTCAATATTGAACTCTTGCAATTTTAACTTTAAAAACTCGTTTATTTCATTAATTATATCGGGTGAAAGGTGGCAAAATTTTATGTTTATGAGTTCGTGAGTATTTTTTTTATAATACCCCGTCAAAATTCTTTTGGAAACTTCCGTTTGGCTGACGGGGTACTGGATTTTACATCTGTAACCGAATATTTTTGGTGAGGGAATGATATCTTGAATTTCGCAATCGAAATCAGCGAATTTGTGCAAAGTTTCGAAAACTATATTCTGTTTTTGTCTTAATTGTTCGGAGTATTCGGTAAATTGCCAGTCACAACTTCCGCAAATTTTGCTTAAAGAACATTTCGGGGTAACTCTGTGTCCCGATTTTTGAACTATTTCAACAATTTGTGCCTGTGCATAATTTTTATTTATACGGTTTATTTTTATTTTTAAAATATCTCCCGCACAGGCATTTTCAACAAAAACGGGAAATAAATCCACGTGTGATAACGCTTTAGCCCCGTTTAACATTTTTTCTATTTTTACGGTATATATATCGTTAACCTGCATAATTATTTAATTCCGAATTAACTTTATCCAAAACATCAAACCAATTATTATAGCTTTTTTGTTTAAAAATTTTAATCGATTTATACCATATCGTTTTATCTGTATCGAAAAACCACCGCCATTCTGCAGTTTGCGGCAATAATAAAAACGTGATAATACCTAATGCACCTGCCATGTGTGCTATTGACGAATCGATTGTAATTAATATATCAATATTTTTAAGTAATGCTGCGGTATCATTGTAGCTTTTAATATATTTGCTTAAAGAAATAATATCAGGATTATTTGTCATATCATCTTTTATTTGAAGTGAGTAGAATTGATAATCGGAATTTGTCGATATTTTTTGAATAATATCAGCAGGTATTGCTCGATTTTTAAATATTTTGCCGTTTCCATGCCAAAAAAGACCTGCTTTTTTCTTATTTGTCGCAAATATTTCGGAAAATTTATTAACAAGATTATCATCCGCACGTAAATAATTTGTGCCGTCAATGCCTGTAAAATCTATATCGAGAGCATATTGTAAATCCATAACGGGAATAACAACATCGCAGTTTTCCGTATTTTCGGATTTATTTATAAAATTTATTTGCGGAAAATTATTTTTTAAAATTTCCGTTAATTCAAAATCTGTTTGAACAATAACCTTTTCCGCACGATTTGCAATTTGAGGGAAAAACCTTGAGTACATAATTGTATCACCCAAACCGCAATTTGAATAAATTAAAACTTTTTTGTTTTTGATATTCAAAGGTTTTGACCAAATTTTTTCTTTATATTTTTCGGGAAACTTTGTATCACTGTTTCTTACGGAATACAAAGGCATACCTTTTTGAAAGTCTTTTTCCTGCAAATAGAGCATACCGAGTGCAATTTTACTTTGATTATCCGCATTTTCTGACTTTACTATTCTTTCGAGTATAGATTTTGCTTCTTTTAATTTTCCGCAATATTTTAAAGCTATTGCTTTTTCGTGTAAATAATTTAAGTTATCGGGGCATATTGCAAGTGCTTTATTTGAATATTCGAGTGCTTTATCATATTTTACGGTATCCATGGCATTAATACCCAAAAGAGAATATGCTTCTGCCGAATTTGGATTTAATCCGATTATTTTATTTAATAAATCACAGCTTTTTTCGTTTTGGTTTAAATCTTTATATATTTGTGCCATTGCAAGCATAACCATTTCATTATTTTCATCGATTTTATAAGCCGTTTTTAAATATTCTAATGCAAATTCGGGGTTTTTTTGTTTGTATAATGAAGCAATATTAACATAAGCTTCAATTTGGTTCGGATTTATAATTAATGCTTTTTTATAATTTTCCAAAGACAAATTTTTATTATTAATTTTTGAATATAATACGCCTAAGTTATAAAAGTATATTGCTTTATCGGGTGCTGATTTAACCGCACTTTCCAAAAATTTTATTGCGGAATTATAATCTTTGTTTTTTTCGTATAAAGAAGCCAAAACAGTTAAAATACCAATGTCGCAATTATTTTTTTCATAAGCTTTTAAACCGTAATATATTGCCTTTTCATCATCTTCAATATCCGAATAAGCAAGCGTGATATTATAAAGTGCATTATAATTATCCGGATTAATTTCAATCGCTTTAAGATAGCAATTTATAACATTTTCATAATCATTTAATTTTTTGTATGATAATGCAAGCGAATAATAAATATCATCATTTTGTTCATATTCAAGTGCCTGCTTATATATTTTTACGGAATTTTCCGTTTCGTTATTCAGATAATATGCCTTAGCAAGATTTTCCGCAACATAAGCGGATTTGTTATACAAAAAAGCCTTTGT
>CANPYW010000031.1 GCA_947588745.1 Candidatus Gastranaerophilales bacterium | reverse complement strand
AGACTTATACAGCGGTTTACCCCTGATGAAACAGCCGTTTGGCACAGCAGTATCTCTGAAGGAGAAAAATTTGACGTTTGGAATAAAATCAGGGATAACAAAACAAGGATTATAATTGGTGCAAGGTCTGCCATTTTTGCCCCGTTGAATAACATAGGGCTTGTAATTATTGATGAAGAACACGAAAACACATACAAACAAACCTCACCCGCACCAAGGTATGATGCAAGAACCGTGGCGGAAAAAATATGCGAAATCCATAATGCTTTACTGTTAAAAGGAAGTGCAACACCTGATGTAGGTTCATATTATAAGGCACTAAATACTTCATCTCTTTTGGAACTCAAAACAAGATATAATAATGCGGATTTGGCAAAAGTAACCGTAATCGACATGAAAGAAGAATTTTATAAAGGTTCAAGGAGTATTTTTTCCAATGCACTCATTAATTCCGCAATTGAAACGTTAAATAACAAAAAACAGGCAATATTTCTGATAAACAGACGAGGTTTTTATACAAGCATTCAATGCAAAAGCTGCGGAGAAGTTATAAAATGTCCGAACTGCGATATCCCTATGGTTTATCATTCGAGCGATAACACACTGAAATGCCATTGGTGCAATACAGTTAAACCTGTTCCGAAAGAATGCCCGAAATGCCAATCAAAAGAAATAAAAATGAGCGGTTCGGGTACTCAAAGAATTGAAAACATAACCTCCAAATTATTCCCCAATGCAAAAATCGAACGCATAGACTCGGATGTGTTATCTTATAAAACAAAATATCTGGAAATTTTGGACAGATTTCAATCGGGTGAAACAGATATCCTTATAGGAACACAAATGATTGCAAAAGGTCTTGATAATAGAAACGTTACACTTGTCGGAGTTATTGATGCGGATATAAGTTTTGCTTTTCCCGATTATCGTGCGGGAGAAAGAGGTTTCCAACTGCTTATGCAGGTGGCGGGGCGTGCAGGAAGGGGGGAATTCGACGGAAAAGTCATATTTCAAACGTATAATCCCGACTTATACGCAATCAAAAATGCTAAAACGCAAAATTACACAGACTTTTACAAAAATGAAATTACAAGACGTGAAACGTTCGATTACCCTCCGTTTTGCAAAATAATTAAAATTGTAATATCTTCATTTGACGAGGACAGAGCATTTAAGTGTGCATTGGAAATTTCGGAGAGATTAAAGCTTCAAACAGAAAAATTGAAAATTTCGGAATATATTGAAATTCACGGTTCCATGAAGTGTATTATGTATAAAATTAACTCGGAATATCGCTATCAAATTATAATCAAAAACAAAATGAATAAAAAAGGACAATATATAATTTCAACTTTCTTTAAAAGCATTTCTATTGCAAAAGATATAAAAATGATAATTGATATTGACCCGATTGATATTATCTAAACTTTATAAACATTATTGATTGTTATCGGTATCTTTTTCATACTCCATAATAAACTCACCCAGAGTTTTACCAAACCCGCCGGCAATTTTTACGGCATTATCAAACGAAATTCCGGCTATACCTCGCTCAAATTTACTTAATGATGAAGAATCAATGCCGGAATTAACTGCAAAATCATTTAAAGATATATTTAATTTTTCCCGACGTAACCTTGTATATTTTCCTAAATTTTTATATTGCATTTTCTCAATTATCAAATATAATTAAAATAAATTCATTGAGATATCTCAATGCAAATGGTACAAACATAAAAATTAAATTAATTATAATGAAGAAAACAATTTTTATAGACCTGGACGGCGTGCTTAATGAATATTCGGGTAAATATGATAAAAATTACATTCCAAAACCGGCGAAAGGTGTTACGGAATTTTTAAAAATATTGAATAAAGAATTTAATATCACAATTTTTACAACCAGAGATTTTATATTGGTTTACGATTGGCTGAAAAAGAACTCGCTTGATAAATATGTTTCGGATATTACAAATACAAAAAAACCTTGCTTTTTATATATTGATGATAGAGCGGTATGCCATAAAGGCAATTTTCATAATACAATAGAACAAATTAAAGCGTTTAAGACGCATTGGAATTAGCTTTTTCAAATTCCGACAAGAACTCCGACGGAGTTTCATTAAAACCTTTTGCTATTTTTATTAAAACTTTCATTTTAATATCCTGTTTTAAATTCTCAATTCGGGAAAGAACCGCAGGTTCAATATTATTTTCAAAACAAAAACTGTTAAGAGTTTTACCTATGGATTCTCTTTTATACTTTATATGTTTTCCTAAGTTCTCGTATTGCATTTTCTCAATTATTATATATTTGAAATGAAAAATCATTGAGATATCTCAATATTCAAATAAAATTTTGCCAAAATCGATTTGAATATGTTATTATCAAAATAAGGGGCGTTAGCACAGTTGGTAGTGTACAACACTGGCAGTGTTGGGGTCAGGGGTTCGAATCCCCTACGCTCCACAAAATCGAAGCGGGGGGGGGAGAGAAGAAGTAAGGGGGGGGGAAAGAAGAAGTAGGGTAGGAGAGAGAAGAAGTAGGGGGGGGGAAGAACAAATAATTCATACAATTTCGCCCGTCTTTCGGATTTACATATATCCGCTTATGAACAAAAAAGTACAAACACTAAGAAAAGGAGTTTATATGGCTAAAGATTGCAGTTTTGATATAGTTTCCGAGTTTGACAAACAAGAGCTTGTTAATGCGATTGACCAAACAAAACGTGAAATTAACGGCAGGTTTGACTTAAAGGGTTCAAATTCAGATGTTATTCTTGAAGCAGATAAATCAATTACCATAGTTACAAATGATGAAATGAAATTGAAAAATATTTTGGATATACTGCAATCTAAAATGATAAAAAGAAATTTAAGCATTAAAATTCTTGATGCTCAACAGGTTGAAAATGCCTTAGGCGGAAATGTTCGTCAGGTATTTAACCTAAAAAAAGGACTTTCGCAGGAGCTTGCAAAAAAAATTACCGCAGATATAAAAAATACAAAATTAAAGGTACAAGCCTCAATACAAGGTGAGCAGGTTAGAGTATCCGGCAAAGATAAGGATGATTTACAAGCCGTTATAAAAATGCTGAAATCCAACGAAAGTAATTATGACGTTCCGCTTCAGTTTCAGAATTACAGATAAATGAACTTTTTTTGTTTTATATCGTTTTAACGGAAGAAGGATTTATATGTACGGAAAAATATTTTTCTTTATATTTTCATTTTTGATTATAAATCAGGCATGTTTTGCCATGGATGATAATGTATTTGTGCAGACCCTTAACATGGGTGATGAAGAATATTTTCTTGAAGATACTACCGTATATCCTGACAGCAGCAGTGAATATACCCCTGCTCCCGTTCAATATGTTGAAAATAACTACAACTATGTTCCTCAAGTTCCTTATGGTTATACAACGTACAGATACCCTAATTCTTACGGAAGCTATACGGTTACAACACCATGGTTTTATGTACCGAACTATAAACCTAATTTTCATAATCCCGGGCCGCCACATAATAATTGGAACCCGCCTATGCAACAAATGCCTCCCGTACAAAAACCGGTACAGCAGGGAACTTTAAGACCTGCAACACAAAGACCTTTTACGTTTAATTACGGATATGCAACTCCACACCAAACGTATTCGCCGGCTTTTCAAACAAATTTAAAAAAATAAAAAGGACTTAAATTAAGTCCTTTTTTTGTAAAGTTATAAAGAATAATTATTGTTCTTCAGCGGTAAGAAGTTCTTCCATGGCTTTTTCCACTGCTTCTTTTAAAGTTTGAAGATTATCGGGGGATACCGTTACGCCCTTTTTTGTGGGAAGCCATGTTCCACCCTCATCGGTTGTATAATATATTCTTAAATCAAGATATTGTTTTTCTTTATAAGAATTTATACTTATTTGAAGCTGTTCTGTTGCATTTCTGGGTATTGTCGCCAATATTTTTGCATCTTCTGCCATTATTTTTCTCCTTATATACCTAATGTCTTATTATAATCGGGAATTTCAAATATCCTTGTATCAAAATCCTTATTTGTAAATTTTAAATATTCTTTCATGGATTTATCTTTAGCATTATTGTAATAATCTTTGGATATTATTTCAAGATATTCATCATTCAAATCACCGGAATAGTTACCCAAAATTTTGGCAAATTCGGATATATCCGCCTTGTCTTTTCCGGCTCCGTATGCTTTTGTTTTGGCATCCGTACCCGATGGTCTTATTTCAATAAATTTATCGCTGAATTTCAGATACGTTCCGTCACCTACAAATTTAATATCAATCAGGTTATCAAAATTTAATGTTTTAAATGTTGATTTTAAAATTGATTTAACTTGTTCCAAAGATATTTTTTTATCAAAATAAGCAAGTGCCATTGTTAAATAGAATAAATCATTTTTGGTTCTTTTTGCTTCTCCGTCTTTTTTTGCCTGCGTAAGCTTTTCAATATCGGGTTCGGACTCGTTATAGTATGCGATATCTTCTCTCATATCATATTTTGCAATGATTTTGTTATCTTTAAATATTTCATCGAGTGCTTTTGAGAGCGGTTTATTTTCAATCTCAAGCTTTGCTGCAAGTGCGGATGCAATAATTATAGCTTCGGAAGCACTTTTTTCTCTCATTGCAATCGCAATCCTGCCCGCTTTGGATTTTATTAATTCCTCACTGCCTATAATCATTCCTCCGGATTCTTCCCCGCCAAAAAGCATTCTAGGATTTTTACCCAAATTTATATCATTGCCCAAAACGTCCGTAACAACAACATCTTTTTCGGGATTGTTTATTATTTGCCATTCGACCTTCTTCATCACATTTGCAATTTCTTTAAAACCTACGGGAACATTAACTGCTTTTACATTGTTATATTCTGCCCATTCATCCCACGATTTTGCACTGGCGGTCGTTTTGATGATAAATCTCGGATGATTTTGCCACATGCCCGACGATTTTAACTGTTTTGCCCAGAAATCCATTATTAAAAGGAATGACTGATTAGCGGTATATACGCATAAAACTCTGTTTTCATCAAGCTTCGTATAGCTTATGCCTGTTTGTTTCAAGAAATCAATCGAAGATTTATCTTCAATCTGGCATACCGTCAACCTGTCGTGGTCGGGGTCGGTAATGAAAACAACCGTTCCCGTTTTATACCGTTTTAATTTTTCACCGTAATTTAACGTATTTATAACGGGGAAATATTCTTTTCCGTTTTTATCTTTAGCTGTAACCGTTGCGTCAACGGAATAATCATAAAAACATTTATTTCCTTTCGGGTCTGTATCGTATTTACCTATGCCGTGAAAAAACGGATCTTCCTTGATATTCATCCAATCAAACTTATCTTCAAGTTTAAAATTCGACAAAATTTTGCTCAATGTATTATAAGCACTGCCGCCCACATTTTCTATTATTATTTTATTTTTCAAGTTTCCGATAAGTTTAATGTTTTCTTTATTTGCAACTCCGTTTTGTAAATATTCCATATATAAATCAATTCCGTTATTAATGGTCTTCATAAAACAATCATTAATTTTTTCATCATCGGATTTTGCAATCTTTATATCGTAATACCCTTTTTGATTTACTTCTTCAAAAATTTCTTTGATTTTATTTACAAACTCCATGGATTCTTCCGGAAGATATTGGCTGCCTTGCGAGTTCAAATCTTTTGTAGCATTTTTTACGCTTATGCCGTGACTCGACGTTATATACTCTCCACCTAATAAATCCAGCTTGAATGTTAAAAATGAAGCCAGCCAAATAGGTATTGTTTGGCGATTATAAGGCACAATTGTTTCTATACCTTGAGCTGCCTGCACTCTGGCAATTAAATCCAAAAATTTATCGGAATTATATCTTACTTCTCTGCCTGCGAGCTTTATTAATTTTTTACCTTTGTATTTTTCTTTTGCAACAAGAGCTTTTGCATAAGTTGCAAGCATTATCCCCGTTATATTAATAGGAAACCTTACATCATAAGGATATAAAATATTTTGGGGGCCTCTTATTCCGGCAGTTGAAACGGCTGCTTCTTTTTCATAATTTTTCAGCCAGTTTTCAAGGTTCAACCCTAACGGATTAGCCGATTTATCATAAGGTTTTAAATGTTCTTTTGTTAAACGAAAAACAAATTCGTTCTTGTTGTCTATATCTATATATTTGTTATTTTTTATATAATCGGGTGTATTATTTTCTACGGATTTATATAATTGTTGTTCTAATGTTTCCATAATTATCCTCTTAATTGTGCATATTATATAATACAAAACAGAAATTAAATTTTCAAATTTTATATGATTTTATTGTATCGAGAGCTCTTTTTGCAAGTATTTCATTCTTGAGTTTTTTGTTTTTTCTTGTCTGTTTATCAAGCTGAATTTCCGCAAGTATTCCCCAATTTGAATTTATGGGCTGAAACGATTTATGTCCTTCAAAAGTTATATAATTTGTTAAAGCACCAAGCATGGTTTCTGATGAAAGTTCTATCGGGTTTTCACCGTTTATGTATCTTGAAATATTAATTCCCGCAAGCAGACCGGAAGCAATGGATTCGGTATATCCTTCCGTTCCCGTTATTTGCCCCGCAAAAAATATATTTGGATTTTTTCTGCATTGTAATGACGGGTTTAAGACTTTT
The DNA here is from genome assembly GCA_947588745.1 of Candidatus Gastranaerophilales bacterium. GTDB lineage: Bacteria > Cyanobacteriota > Vampirovibrionia > Gastranaerophilales > Gastranaerophilaceae > Avigastranaerophilus. Next base: position 13,138 of record CANPYW010000031.1, on the reverse strand, counting down.
GGACTGTTTATAAAGGTATTTCTGTGCATAACTCCGTACCTTACTATATTTACATTTTCAAGCCCCGGTATGGATTTAAGCAATTCTTTTTGAGCACTCCACTTCAAATTTGTTTGAAATCCAACCAAATTATACAAACTTGCCGCTTTATTATCCTGTCTTAACTGCACTACCGCATAATTTTCCGCTCCGGTACGTTCATCAATAAGCCCGATTGGCTTTAAAGGCCCGAAACGTAATGTATCAATTCCTCTTGAAGCGAGCACTTCTATCGGTAAACACGATTCAAAAAACTTTGCACCTTTTTCAAATGTTTTTAATTCGATTTTGGGCGAATTTATAAGAATTTCATAAAATCTTTCGTACTCGGCTTTATTCATGGGGCAATTTATATAATCTGCCCCTCCTTTATTGTATCTGTTTAAATAAAAAGCCTTATTAAAATCAACAGACTCTTTTTCAACAATCGGAGCAATCGCATCAAAGAAATGAAGATATTCTTCACCCAAAAATTCTTTAATCTTTTCGGAAAGTAATTCTGAAGTCAAAGGCCCGGAGGCTATTATTGTCGGTTTTGTAAAATCAATATCGGTAACTTCTTCTCTTATTACGTTTATATTGGGATTGGAATTTATTTTTTCCGTTATTATTTGAGAGAAAAGCTCTCTATCTACGGCTAAAGCTCCGCCTGCCGGCACTTGAGCTTCAAATACCGCCTCCATTAACTTTGAACCCAAAATTTGCATCTCATGTTTCAATAATCCTGAAGCATTCGAAATATCATAGCTTCCCAAACTGTTTGAACATACAAATTCGGCAAATTTATCCGTTTTATGAGCACCCGTTTCTTTTTTCGGACGCATTTCGTATAAATCTACCAGTATTCCTTTTTCTGCAATTTGAAGGGCTGCTTCCGAACCTGCCAATCCTGCTCCTATTACGGTTACTTTTTCCATTTACTTACTCGAACAACTCTTTTTTATTTTACTGTTAAATTATCTCATAAAATTTTTCAAATTTTAACTGATGATGTAAAATATTAAATATGGATACACTTAAAATTATATTATTCGACGAAGATAAACTTACTCAGACTATAATGGAAAGTTATTTAAAAGAACTGACTTTCGAATGTTCGCTTGAAAAATATAATGAATTTAATCCGGCCATAATTAATGATTTTGATTGTTTTAAAGTTGTTATCGTTAACATTAATAATTCCAATTCCGATTTAATAGAACAAATTCAGGCACTGACACGGAACAAACAAAACAAATTTATTATAATTTCAAGTATTAACTCTACGGATTTACAGGTAAAAACTTTAAGAGCCGGCTGCACGGACTTTTTAATTAAACCAATAGTTAAATCGGATTTTATATACTCAATTCAGTCTATTTACAACAAAAAATATAGAACTTCAAATAACAAAGCTAACCACATGGTTTATACAGCTGTTTCGTTTAACGAATTTTCGGGAAAAACTTTTTTCCTTACAAATCTTGCACAAGCTTTATCTTCCTATGATAAAACACTCTTAATTGATTGTAACATTCCAAACAACGTTTCAGCTTTCATTAAAAATTCTTCTCTCAATAATTCTGATATATTACCCGATATTAAACAATATAAAAACTCTAATCTGTTTTTATATCATAATATCAATTTTTCAGAAATTAATTTTTCGGAATTAAAAAAATTTTTTAATTATATCCTCATCGATTATAATAAAATTCTTGATAATAAATCTTTACTACAAAAAAATATTAACAGAATTTTTATCATCTCTTTACCTGAAAATACAAATATTATTGAGCAACAAAATAAATTTGAATATATTATTTCTTTAAATATTAATACAAGTTTGGTTATAAACAGGTATAATAATAAATATATTTCATTAATTGAAAATTTTCAAAATTTAATAGGACAAGAATCAGTTTTAAATATACCTAGCTCAGTTTTTGCTATAGACCAAGCAAAAACACAAGGGAACTCTATTATTGAATTTAACAATTTACTTGATGTTTCTCAATGCTTTATAAAACTGGCTCAAACAATTTCAAACGGGAAGTAAAATATGAACATAAAAGACAGACTAAAAAAAATTAATCAGGATACAAAAATTATTATTGAACCTAAAATTATTAAAAAACAAAACAACATTTCTTTCGATAATGATGTTGTAAAAGATATTCTATTCGAATATATAAACAAATTTTATAACATAATTTTTATAACGGATAAGTCTGTTGATAACAAATTAATTTCGGAATATTTTGAAAATTATATAGAAAATATTCCTAAAATTACCGTTTTGGATAAAGAAGCCAACGATATTAATATTGAAAATAACACAGTTAATCTTCTGCCTGAAATCTCCGGTAAAAGTCTTATTTATATCCTTGAACAAATTTTATACGGAACAAAATCATTTATTATAGGGCTTCATCTTAATTCGTATGAAAATGTTTTAGAAAAATTAAAAACTATTATTGCCCTTAATTCAAATCTTACGGAAAATTGCATTAATACAATTTTAGCTGAAACTAATGCTCTTATTTTAAACATTAAATATGATAATAATAACAAATTATCTGTTTTTAATATCGATAAAATACAATTGAACAACCAAAAACTATCACTAAAAAATTTATACATATACTCTGATGAAAAAACTATTCCACCAAATACATCCAGTATTGAAACAAAAAATAATCAATCAGATTTAATTTTTAATACGATTGTTTCATCAATACAAGACAAATCGCAAAATTCTAATATTCCTATTGAAAAAAACAATAATTCCCCGCAAAATACAACCATACAAACTCAAATAAATAATCAGCCTCAACAAAACAAAAAAAATGACAATGATAATTTAAACAATGAAAATCAAAATATTTTACCCGCTTTAACAAAACAAAATGAAATTATCTTATCTAAAACAAATATCCTAGAACAAAATAACAGTGAAGATGAGGATAAAACAAAAAATACCGAAGATAAAACATCATTACCATCAAATCAAAATAATAACAATACAACCAAAGAATGCGACTTGAATACACAAAAAAACATTCTGCCGGAGAAAATCAATAAATACAAGCTTTTAAAAGAAAAAATTAAGAACAAAAAAGACTCTTAAGCTATTTCTTTTGTGTTTGAATGCAAACTCCAACAAGCTCTCGGACATACAGCCTCGCATATTCCGCAGCCTATACATTTGTCCGCATCTGAAGTATACAAACTTCCCTGATTTGTTATGGCATTTTGCGGACAATTACTTATACATAGCTGGCAATTTACACAGCTTTCTCTATTCCACTTAGGTATACGTATACGTCCATTCCCCGTTGCCGGAATAGGATATACAACCATATCATCATCAATAAAATCACTGAATATCCCGCCTTCAACCCAAATATTCTTTCTAAAATACTTAAGTGACATTTTGGAATTTTGATGCCCTTGTGGAAGCGGAACTATTTTTCTCCATTCCTCCCACGTCAAAAGGTCTATATATAACGAATCTTTATTAATATTTTCCAGAAATTCAAACAATCCTTTTTCTAGAAAAGCTATATCCTTGTCATCTAATGATTTAACCTCAACACAATCAGATACATCACTAATCGGCCCTCTAACAAAAATTGTACCGCCGACCATTCCAACACATGACCGATGACCTAATACAGATGTTAAATTTTCACAATCTACACCACATACAACGGCTATACCACCACCCATAAACTCAAAACTAAAAGAACCGGTATTTTTTAATACCCAGAATTCAGGTGTTTCAAATTTAGGGTCATGTTTCATTAATGCACCGCTTCTTGTTCCAACACGACCTGCTACAAATATTTTACCGCCTGCAGCACAATGTGCTGCCGTATCACCACAATCACCGTTTACAATTATCGTAGCACCCGAATTAAGCCAGCCTACATCCGCAGGTGCAGAACCATCCACTGTTATCTTCGTTCCCGGTAAAGCCATTGCCCCTGCTCTTTGTCCGGGATTAGTTATATGAAACTCAAGATTTTTTGTTATATCTTTTGACCAACACGCTGCTCCGATATCATGTTGCCCGCATGCCTGAATATCAAACGATGTATATCCGTCCTCAATCTTTGATGTAATTAATTGAAGCAGCTCTTGAGTCGACATCCTCTTATTATCAGTTAAAGTTTCTATTTTAAGGGTTTCCATAACATATTCCTAACATACATATTGAATATCAAGCCTGTTTGCGACATGCTTATCTACGGTAATTAGAGCATCTGAACGCCCGATTGGAAGTGTTGAATTACCGACAGGCCCCATTAATTTTTTAAGTTCTATATCTGTTGCAATAAAATAATTAACAATGTTTTGTGCCGCAACATCTATATCAAGACGTTTTGTAAGACAAACATCTTGCGTTGTCAGCCCAGCCGGACATAACCCTGTGTTACACGCATTACATTTACCGGTATCATTACCAACACATCCTGCTATTTCAAGTAATAACCTGCCTGTAAATACACCATTAGCACCTAAACATATTAATTTAAAGGCATCTGCCGCAAAACTTCCGGATTGTCCGAGTCCACCGCCTGCAAACAATGGTATCTCGCCTTGCCGTCCTTGATGAACAGCAGCTAAATAACAATCTCTTAATTTTGAAGTTATGGTATGTCCCGTATGATTTAATGAAATTTCATGTGCTGCACCAGTTCCACCGGCTAAACCGTCTAAGAAAAACCCGCCTACTATATTATAAGGGTCTCGTAATAAATTATTATAAACAGATACACTTGTTGAAGAAGCAGCAACCTTAATTGCGACAGGCACTCTGAAATTAAATGCTGCATTCATAGAAAGAAACATTTTCTGTACGCTCTCTTCTATAGAATACAAGCCTTGATGAGTGGGTGGACTTAATAAATCTGCCTTAGGTACACCCCTTATTTCCTGCACATATTTAGCAACCTTGTTTGCCATTAACAAACCACCATCACCAGGTTTTGCTCCCTGACCAATTTTTATAAGAATACCTGCGGGATCTTCTATCATATCAGGCATGGCTTGCAAAATTCTATTCCAGCCAAAATGTCCTGAAGCGATCTGCAATATCATATATTTTACAAATCTGGACTTTAATAATTTAACAGGAACACCGCCTTCACCTGTACACATTCTGACAGGTATTCCCATAACTTCATTCAAATATGCCGCCGCAATTGCCATTGCTTCCCACATTCGCCATGAAATTGCACCAATAGACATATCACCCATAATAACAGGATATATCCACCTATTTGGAGGTAATGTATCAGTCAACTTCAATACGTCGTATTCATTAACAAAATTAAGTTTATCAGCAGCCAAAACCCTACCGAAAGGAGTTCTTAATTCAAATTTATGTCTTGCTGCATCCAAAGAAGGATCTGTCATTTGCGAAATTCTGCCGACTTTTATTTTATCCAGCGTTCTACCTTCCGTATTTAAGTTTGAACGCCCACCTTTTTTTAACGAATCAGCCTTTGCAGCTCTATATCTGACGGAATATCTGTCATTAAAATTTCTTACAGCTTTTATTGCATCGTTAGGACAAACTCTTGAACACATACCGCAGCCCCTGCAATGATGTTCAAAATCAACAACCTGTTTTATTACCAGAATACTTTCAAAATAAGGCTTCTGTAATTTTGATATTATTTTTCTTCTTTTTTCAATTACTGGCTTAATTGCATTAAACGAACATGAAGCAGTACATCTTCCGCACTGAATACACTTATTCTCATCATATTCCACTATCCAAGGCAAATCATCTAAATGCAATTGATTGATACTTATTGTTGCCATCTTTTCACCGTCAAATCATTTTCCACAATTATTGTTTCACACTCATTCGGATAAATATCTTTTTCAAAATCCCTATCAGGAAGAATATCATTAATTCCGGTAACCTCGGATGTCATTATCACTGTTTCATCAGTCCGCCCTATAACAACAGGTCTTAGTTTTTTTGAATCACATACACAAAGCATTCGACCATCCGGCAATACCCCTAATATTGTATTCGGGCCATTTATTTCTAAATGAGCCAACGAAGCTTTTATCCTTAACAGAACATCTCTGTCATTTCTTTTTTCGATTTCGTCAAAAGGAAGCGGCGTAATTGTGTGTTTATAATACTGTATAGGCCATTTTAAAATTCTATTTATATAGTGAAGTGTATATAAAAAGCACTGAGAATCAGATTCAAACCCTATATAACCTTTATATAAAGACATTTGATAGTCTTTATTTTTTTCAAAAAAAGTATTTTCGCCATTTACAAGCACAGTATACCCGTCTAAAAAGAATGGATGTGCCGCATAACGAACTATATCGTAATTAGTATTCTGTCTGCATTGTGCCGTTATAATTTTTGCACATAAATCAGGAGTTTCTTCCCATAAATTAAAATATGTACCTATATCTTTCGGGCTTCCTATTTCTTTTAAAGTCAATACATCCGGCCAAAATGAATAAATATATCCCGCATTATCTTTATCAAGCTCACTTCTGAGCATAAGTGCCGCATCTGTCAAAAGTTCTTCTTTTTCTTCTTTAGTTGCATATTTATGACTTTTGGGATATTGAAACATTTCAAATACATAATTGGGCATTGGTTCAATTTTCAAACCTTTTTCATGATTTATATCAGGCGACCATTGCAAAACTCTGGTAAAGCCAAGATTATTCAAAATATCTTCCGCACGCCTTGTGCCTTCAACTGTAGCTGCCATTGATAATATTGGCAAATCCTTATGAGCGGCAAAAATACCGCCTAAATCTTGCATTACAAAAGCAAAACCTGAATTATCATGACCCTTTTGCTGCGAACGCATTAGTTTTAATGCTATCGACGGATGTAAATAATTTTTTGATTTTATTGCACCAATTCTACACATACACTATATTTTATGTTCAATAAACTTTAATTGTCAAGAAAATTAAATACTACAAATATTTTCATTAAAAGGCAATTTTTTCATACAAAAATACTTTATATATATACAGAAGATTTTTTAAAGAAAGGAGCTTCTGACAACAAAAAAAAACGCTGAGGCTATATTAAGGAGAAATTAACTCTCGGTTATAAATTGATTAATCAGCCTTTTCAGGCAGCATGATTAAAAATTAATTTTTTTACTCTCTCTTAATATCCTCGTGTTTATTTGATGTTTGCATATCTTGCAAACATTTTTTTTATTCTGATTTATTAAGTCCATTTATGTTATAATCGGGCTATGAATATTAATTCTGAAAAGTTATTTAATTATACCGCAGGGTTTATCATATTTTTTGGGATTGTTTTGCTTCTCTTTACTTACTTTTCTAATATTCTTGCATTATCTCCCGATGATGGACACTCTTTAGTATTTTTTTACAGTATGAAATTTAAACAATGCTTTACTTGCTTCATTCAAGGTGCAAATTTTTTACCGCTATACAAGTTAGTTTTACTTTCTATTTACAAAATATTCGGGTTTAATCTGCCTGCACTAAAATTCCCTTCTTTGATTGCAGGTATTCTTGTTTTACCTTTATCTTTTATTACTCTTAAAAAAATTTTTAATAACAAACTTATTATTTTAGCTATTTTGATTATTTTATCTCTCAATTATAATCTATTATTTGCCTCCACAAGGCTTAAACCTTACATTTTTGATGTCTTATTTACACTCATCATTTTTAATACCGTTATTTCACTCCCTAATAATTTTTCAGTTAAGAATATTCTTAAATATTCCCTCTTCGCACTGCCTATTTTTTACTTCTCCATTCCTAATATTATCGTTTTAGAACTCTATTGGTTTATTATTTATGTTAAAAATATTATTCTTAAAAATAAGCAGAATATTATTAATTTATTGATTTTTCAATTTATTACCATTCCGTTTATTATACTAGAATATTACACCTACATCAGACAAATAAAATCTGACAGTACTTTAAAAGATATGTGGATTAGCGATAAATTCTATTATGCTCCGAAATGTTTAGAAGCAGTTAATTCGCTTATCCAATTTATATACTTTAAATTTTTCTGGTGGGATAAAATAGATGTTCCTATGCTGCACAGATATACAATCTACGCTTTTCTTGCAATTTTCTTTGCAGGTAGCATTATTTGCATTGTTAATTCAATTAAAAATAAAAATCTAAAAGATTTTCTTTTGATTGCACCTGTTTATACATTTTTAATTATCTCTTATTTTAACATTTACCCTTTTTCTAACCGCTTAATCACTTTTTTAATTCCTTTAATTATTTTTATCACTTTTAAAGTTTTTGATTTCAAAAATTATAAAAATATCTTTAATGCTTTCATTATCATTTATCTATGTCTTTTCTTAAAACATACATTGAGTTCAGTCGATATTAAAGGCATATTATATGATAATTATTACATTTTTACGAAACCAAATGAATTTCTATATAATAAAATAAACAATATTAACGCAAATAACGAAATAATCATCACTTTTAATTCAATTTGCGTATCAAGCTTTAATTCTCAAAATATTTATGAAATTGAAGATTATAATATATCCGATAATACTAAAATAATTACTTTATATGATAAAAAATCCGGATATATGATTGAAACAGATGATTTGAATACACTAATAAAAGATAAGGATACTGTTTATGTATTAACCTCTTATGAAGATTTTAATCCGTTAAAAAAAGAGCCTCTTTTAACATTGACAGAACAAAGCCTTACAAATTCGGGGTTCAAATTAGAAGCTAATAAATATGTACAAATGTTTCACTATGAAATCTTTAAAAGAAATAAATAATTATATTTCTATTGTTCCTGAAAAAGAGTAATCAGCACGCCCTGTCATAAAAATATCATGTTCGGTATCATTTCTGTTTCCTTGCCACTCAATATAAAGACTTCCGCCGGGCAGATTAACTTTTACACACTTATCACACAAATCATTTAATATTGCAGCAACAACACTTGCACAAGCCCCCGTTCCGCACGCTAATGTAATTCCGCAGCCACGCTCCCAAACATCAAGATTAATTTCATTTTTTGATAAGACTTCAATAAATTCCACATTTGTTTTTTCGGGGAAGAAACTGTTATATTCTATTTCCCTTCCATATTTTTGTGCCAATAACTTTGTATCTTTTTCAACAAAAATTACACAATGAGGATTTCCCATACTTACGGCATTCGCAATAAATACCGTTTCATTAAGATTTAGCTTAAAATTCAAATTATTTTGAACATTTACGGGGATTTTTCGGGGTTCTAAAATAGGTTTAGACATATTAACCCTTACACTGCCATCTTCAAGTATTTTAGGGATTATAACCCCCGCTTTCGTTTCAACCGAAAATTCTTTTTTATTAACGTACCCCTTATCATATACATATTTAGCAAAACATCTTATTCCGTTCCCACACATTTGTGCAACAGAACCGTCAGAATTATAAAATATCCAGCCGATATCAGTATTAACAGTATGATTATTTACAATAATTAGCCCGTCAGCTCCGATACCAAAATGTCTGTCACATAATTTAACAGCTAATTTTTCAGGTGTCATACCCGTTGATTTATAATCCTCGTAGTCTAAAACAACAAAATCATTTCCTAATCCCTGCATTTTGGTGAATTGAATTTGAACAGACATCTACTTTCTCCTTGATTTTTTTTGAGATTTTGCTTTTTTATCTTTGTATGTAACTTCCGGTTTGTAGTCTTTCGGTGCTTTTAAACTCCACGTTGGCTTTTCTTTTACAGTATTATCATAAGATTTATTAAAAGTTCTTGTGTTTAAAGCCTCAATATATACATCACTTAAATGTGCATAATCAAAAATTACCGTACCTTGAGTTTTAAATTCTCTTGCTTTTTGAATTTGCATAAGCAATTCATCAAAAGTTCCACCCATAAATGTTACGAATAAACCGGGGTATAGTTTTGTATCAGGTGAGGTATTTCTAATAACATTTTTTAATAGTGCAATAGCCGTATTTTGCTCACCGGTTAAAAGTAAAGGAGTTAAACCATCAACATATTTATTTTGTACCCAATTACTCCAATTTTGCATTTTTGTTGTTTTACACTTTTTCAAATCGGGGAATATTACAGCCGTAAGAGTAATATTATAAGGTTGTAAAACAGCCTTAACTTCCCCTACAAAAGACGAAATTTTGTTTTGTCTGTACGCTGCCCACTTCTCCCATTCTTCAGTTCCGTACTTAATGTCTTTTGGGTCAACACCATAAAAAGTTTTAAATTCGTCTCTGGCATATTGAGTATACCCCCAATTTGATGCAGCATAATTCGGATATGAAGAATCAACAGTTTGCGGATATCTTATATAATCCAAGTTTATACCGTCAGGCCTATATTTTTCAGCTATTTCAGACAAAATTCCCAATATATATGTTCTTACTTGAGGATTTGCCGGATCGAGAAAATATCCGTTGTGTTCAGATAATGAAGCAACAGGAACTCCCAAATCACATGTTGTATATCGTTGATTTGACCACATTGGATATACGCTTAAAACATGGTTAGGTGTTGTTTGAGGATTATCATTTCCGACATAAAAAGTTTCAAACCATATATGAACCTTTATATTTCTTTTATGAGCCTCTTTTATCCATACTTCCAATGGATCAAACCCGGCAAATTCACTACGCTGCCATATAACACCATAATTTTTCATATACATACTTGGATATATTGTTTTGCCATGATAATATGTTTCAAGAAATATATCAGTTATTCCCGAATTTTTTATTCTTTCAAGCGTTTTTTCTATATCATCAGGAGAAGTTTCAACGGGTCTTAACCATACACCTTTTAACTCATCATTATTATAAGGTATTGCATTTTTTATTGCATTATCCAATGAATTCATTGCTTCAGTAATATATTCACGAGTTTTTTCAGGTTTTTTCTCGGCTTTTCGCAAAAAATCCTTTGAATTTTCCAAACTTTGACTGGCTTTTTTATCATTGTATAAGATATCAATATTTTTATAATATTGAAGCAGGTCATTAACTGTTTTTAGTTTTTCTTTTGCCGCATAAATAAGACTTTCAGGAGTCAGAAAAACCTTTATGGTCGCATTTGTGTAATCAATATATACTTTTGAACCAATTTGAATATTTTTATTAATCCAAGTTTTCGCTATGCCATGTCCGGAAATAACAAACCCATTCGACGGAATAATCGAATCAGCACCATTCAATCTAACAACCATATTGTTTTCTACAATTGCTTCAGTACCAAATTCATTAGTACCTGTTCTTGAACCGTATGCAGGGGTATATATAACAAGCTGATTAGGCCCTCTTAAACCGGGATAATAAGAAAGATTACTATTGCCGGCTTGTTTTTTAGGGTCTACTGCATTAACTACTCTGTAACTTTCCTTATATACTATTTCTTCGGGAAAAACCATACTACTTTTTAAAGGATATAAACCATAATTTAATACTTTTTCATTTAACTCGAACGAAAGCCCCGGTCTTACTTCAATTTTAGGGTTTTCTGTATGCCCGTACATACTTTGAGGTGTAAAACCCGTCATTTCAGCTATTGCTTTGGCTGATGATAATATATAAAAAATTACTAAAATTACTAATATGTTTCGCATACCTATATGATAGTAAAAAACAATCAATTTGTTAATAGTAAAATACAAGATAATTAAAAAATTATTAAATAATATATATCACTGAATTTTTTATATTATTATAAAATTAAGGAGATTAAAATTATTATGGAATATAAAGATTATTATAAAATTCTCGGTGTAGAAAGAGATGCAACCGAAGCAAAAATTAAATCCGCATACAGAAAATTAGCAAGACAATACCACCCAGATGTTAATAAATCTCCTGATGCAGTGAATAAATTTAAAGATATTAATGAAGCTTATGAAGTTTTATCTGATAAAGATAAGAAAAGCAGATATGACAGTTTAGGTGCTAATTGGCAGCAAGGGGCAAACTTTACACCTCCTCCCGGATTTGAAAATTTCGGATTTAATAATGCTGGCGGTTTTAGCCAGAGTTTTTCTAATATGGGCGATTTTTCAGACTTCTTTAGTTCTATATTCGGCGACCTTATGGGTGGTGCAAGAACTCAACGTACTACAAAATCATCAAAAGGAAAATCTTCTTTTTCTTATGATGATTTATTTAATGCTTCTACTCATTCCCGCTGCTGTGAAGGAGGAAATTGCCATTCTTCAGGCAACAATGAAGTTGAAAATCTTGATATAACACAAGATTTAACTATCACAGCAAAAGACCTCATGAGTGATAAACCTGTCAATGTTAAAATGAAAACAGTAGAAAAATGCACAAAATGTTCAGGCACCGGCAGCATTTGCAGTGAATGCGGCGGCACTGGAATTGTTAGTCAAACAAGAAATCTCACCGTTAAACTTCCAAAAGGTGTAAAAGAAGGTCAAAAAATAAGACTAAAAGGGGAAGGGAAATCCGATAACTACGGCAGAAAAGGCGATTTATACTTTATTATAAAATTTAAAGATAACGAATATCAAATAAACGGAGAAGACCTTTCTAAAACAATAGAAATCACACCGGCAGAAGCTGTATTAGGCTGCAAAAAAGATATTTCGACACTTCATGGTACAATTTCCATAAAAATCCCACCTGAAACAAGATACGGCAAAACATTAAGATTAAAAGATTTAGGTTTGCCTAAAAAAACTCAAGGTTTCGGAAACTTAAATATTAAAATTGCAATTAATATTCCCAAAAGTATTTCGACAAAACAAAAAGAATTATACAAAAAACTTATGGAAATTGAATAATTAAAGTCTTAGAAAATTATTTATAGCCGCAATTACTCTACTTGCGGCTATTTTATCATAATATCTTCACAATGCTTAATATAATATTCTATGAATTAGGCAATTTTTTCATACCAAAATACTTTATATATATACAGAAGATTTTTTAAAGAAAGGAGCTTCTGACAACTAAAAAAACGCTGAGGCTATATTAAGGGAAAATAACTCTCGGTTATAAATTGATTAATCAGCCTTTTCAGGCAGCATGATTAAAAATTAATTTTTTTACTCTCTCTTAA
>CANPYW010000030.1 GCA_947588745.1 Candidatus Gastranaerophilales bacterium | reverse complement strand
GATTTTTTATAGTCTATTTTGTTACATTTTTCATGAATTTTTGTTACAATTTTATAATTAATTCGTTTATATTAAAGACCAAAACATCAGCAAATATAAGAACTTAAAGACCAAAGCCACAAAAATATATAGTAAGGCAAGGAAAAAATAAAAACTTATAATTGACTTATGTTATTTAAGTTTCTTATTACCTTGTTTTTTATTCTCTCTGTGGTTTTAATAACTTACAGTAAGAAAAATTACAGTAAATAACTGGTATTTTATTAAAATAATCAAAAAAAGAAAAGGGCATAAGGGGGAAATGCGGCCCACGAATACGTTTTCGTATCCTCTCGAAAAAATTCGTGGTATTTTTCCCCCCTATACCCATAAACAAAGAATGTAAAGTAAGGTATTATGATATGAAATTACTACAGATGTAGTTGAATAATAAAATTAATCATTTTACTTTTTTTCTATTAGAAGTGAATTTTATTTTTATAAAAACAATTGAAAAATTGAAAAATATATAAAAGGTATTACCCTATTAGATGCTTAGTATTATAATATAAAGTCTATAGGTATATATCATAAGTAATATTATATATAATTTATTATATTTTATTTATTTATATATTTATTATAATATTAATAATAATATTAATAATATTAATAATAATAATAATATTAATAATATTATATATATATATAGGAAAATAAAATTTTTCTGTGTTAAACCTTTTCGTGTTGAGAGATAGCGGGCAACGTTTCGGAAATTTAAAAGCATTCTTTTAACTTTTGAGTCTATTTGATAAGGTTAAAATATGCGAAACAAACTATAAAAGAAACTGATTAAAAGTTATATAATTGTGCTATAATGAATGTATGGAAGAAATAAAATTACAAATACAAAGTTTATACACGTTAAGAAATACTTATATTAATATACTTGCTTTATTAATTGGCGGGGTGGTTGGGTTAATTTGTATTGAAAACAAAACAATATTAATTTATTGTTTTATATCTATTGGTTTTATTTTTATTTTATTCATGATTTTTATAATATATAATTGTATGAATAAGCTACAATTATTATTTAAAAATATAAAGGAGTTAGAAAAATTATGATTTTTGTTATACTTGTAACTTTATCAATAGCGGGCTTTATTTATTTGGGTTTTAAATCGATAGACATAAAATAAATCAGATACCTATCAAAACATTAATTTTGGGATAGAAGTAAGGGCGGTTTAACACGGGTTAATATTAAGGTATGATAAATTAATCATCCGAGAATTTTAACCCGCCTTAAAAACGATTGTAATTTCCTATAAGAACTCAAAACCCTTACAAGGAAAAGGGGATAACAATATGTGTTACCCCCATAATAGTAACGTATCGGTTGGAGAAATTAAGATGAAAAAATAATTGATTGTTTTTATATTGTTAGAGTATACTATATCCGCTCTGTATCCATTTTAGGAATGCTCTAACTAAAATATGACAACTGAATAATATATTTAAGTTGGCTAGAGCTATTATATTTAAAGGTTTACAGTGGGAGTAGAATAAAAAATATAAAAAATATAGATAGCATTGACATTGTGGAGGTCACAGGTTCGAGTCCTGTACCGCCTACCACTTTTATTGTATAATGATAAGCATTACGGTTAGTAATATTTTTAATGTGTTATATTTTTCTATCTTCCGATTGCTATATATGTAAATTTATGCTGAACAAGCTTTTGTTTATTATATTGATTTCTCCCGTCAAATATTACAGGTTCTTTCATAAGCTTTTTCATTTTTTCAAGGTTAGGAAATCTAAATTCATTCCACTCTGTAACTAAAAGCAGAGCATCAGATTCTTGAAGTGCATCATAGGCGTTTTTAGTATATTTTATTTTATTTCCCCATATTTTTTTTGCATTAGGAATTGCTTTAGGGTCAAAAGCTTTAACAATAGCCCCATTTTCAAGCAAACGGTTTATTATTGTTATAGAAGGAGCTTCTCGCATATCATTTGTTTTAGGTTTAAAAGCTAAACCCCATACTGCAAACGTTCTATTTTTTATATCATTTTTGTAATATTTTAATATTTTTTGGCAAAACAGCTCTCTTTGTTTGATATTTGTTGTATTAACAGCTTTTAGTATAGAATTATCACAACCAAGTTTCTCGGCCGTTGCAATTAGAGCATTAACATCTTTTGGGAAACAACTTCCACCATAACCAATTCCGGGGAAAAGAAATTGTTTACCTATTCTTTCATCTGTTGAAATACCTAATCTTACCATTTCAACATCAGCACCATTATGTTCACATATATTTGCGATTTCATTTATAAATGATATTTTAGTTGCCAAAAAAGCATTAGCGGCATATTTAGTCATTTCTGCCGATTTTATATCCATTAAAATAATTCGGTTTGCAGTACGCATAAAAGGGGAATATATTTCCTGCATGATTGAAATAGCTTCTTTAGAATCAGCACCAATAATTATTCTGTCTGGATTAAGGAAATCTTCAACAGCAGCACCTTGTTTTAAAAATTCAGGATTATATACTACATCAAAATTATAATTTGTATTTTTTTTCAGCAATTTAAAAATTTTTTCCATTGTACCAACAGGTACTGTTGATTTATTAACAATAAGCTTATAGCCATTCATATATTTAGCTATATCAGTTATAACGCTATATACAGAGTTTAAATCGCATGACCCATTATCAAATTGCGGTGTTCCAACCGTTATAAAACAGACATCAGATTTTTTTACAGCATATTCAAAATCAGTTGAGAATGTGAGTCTACCATCATTTTTATTAAGCTCAATTAATTCTTCCAGCCCCGGTTCATAAATCGGAATTTTAGCATTCTCCAAATCTTTAATTTTTTCTTTGTCCGAGTCAACACATATTACATTATTACCTATATCAGCTAAACAAGTTCCAGCAACTAATCCTACATATCCTGTTCCAACTACACAAATATTCATAAAGCTTCCTTTTTATTAACACATATTTTTTACATAAGAAAAATATTCATTATTTTTATAATTTTTTATATTTTCCATTATTCCATCTTTTTTAATATAATTCATCAACCAAGCTATTTCTTCTAAACAAGCAATTTTAATACCTTGTGTTTCTTCTATTGTTTGAACATACAATGCCGCTTGAAGCAATGATTTATGAGTACCTGTATCAAGCCACGAGAAGCCTCGTCCAAGTATTTCCACATTAAGATTATCAGATTTCATATAAATTTCGTTTATATCCGTAATTTCCAATTCTCCTCTTTTAGACGGTTTTAAACTCTTTGCATATTCTACAACTTTATTATCATAGAAATATAAACCTGTAACAGCATAAGATGATTTAGGTACTTGCGGTTTTTCCTCAATTGAAATAACTTTACCATTTTCATCAAATTCAACCACACCAAATCTTTCAGGGTCTTTTACTTTGTAACCGAATACGGTAGCTTTGCCGTATTTTTCCGCTGCTTCAATAGCGTGATTTAACATGCCGGTAAACCGATGCCCATAGAAAATATTATCACCTAAAATAAGTGCCACACAATCATCTTTTATAAAATCCTCGCCAATTATAAAAGCCTGAGCCAATCCGTCGGGAGATGGCTGAACTTTATACGAAAATTTTATACCGAATTGCGAGCCGTCACCTAACAATTTTTTAAAATTATCAATATCTTGGGGGGTAGAAATAATTAAAATATCACGTATTCCTGCGAGCATTAATACAGAAATAGGATAATACACCATAGGTTTATCATAAACAGGCAAAAGCTGTTTTGATACAGCCATAGTATTGGGATAAAGGCGAGTTCCGCTTCCGCCGGCGAGTACTATTCCTTTCATAATACCTCCTCAATTCTTAATGCAATATAATCTTGTAAAGCTTGTTTCCAATCACGACATATATTACCATTAGCCATAATACTATATTTAGGGCGTTTTGCCGGACGAGGGAAATCATCAGTTCGACATGGTTTTAAATTAACATTAATATTTGTTTTATCAAAAATTTCTTTTGCAAATCCATACCAGCTTGTTTGACCGCTTCCGCATACGTGATAAATACCAAAAGGTTTTTCATTTATTATTTTTACAATTCCGTTTGCAAGTTCAACAGTCCAGGTAGGACAGCCTATTTGGTCATCAACGACTTTTATTTCCGGCTTATCTTTCAATGAAATCATAGTTTCAACAAAATTTTTGCCGTGATGACCGTATAACCAGCTTGTTCTTGCTATATAATACTTTTGGCAATATTTTTTTATTGCATTTTCCCCTTCTAATTTAGTTAATCCGTAATTATTTATAGGGTTAGTTTTATCATCCGGCAAATACGGTGAAGTTTTTGTTCCGTCAAATACATAATCGGTAGATATATAAACAACTGAAGAATCAATTTGTGCAGATATTTTTGCTATATTTTCAGTTCCGATTTTATTAATCAATCGTGCTGTAGACAAATCTTCTTCCGCTTTGTCTACATTTGTATATGCAGCACAATGAATAACCACATCAGGTTTTTCTTCTATAAATACCTTTTTTACCTCATTAATATTAGTTATATCAAGATTATGTATATCCGTTTCAACAACATCATAATCATTATCTTCTAGTATCGGACATAAATCTTGTCCGAGCATACCGTTTGCTCCTGTAACTAAAACTTTCATTATTTCAGTCCTGCCTTCTTTTTTTCTATTGACTTTATCCAATCTTGATTATCTAAATACCAGTTAATGGTGAGCTTTATTCCTTCTTCAAAAGTGACAGAAGGTCGCCAGCCCAATTCGTTAGTAATTTTATCATTCGATATTGCATAACGTCTGTCATGCCCTAACCTATCTTCAACATATTTTATTGAACCGGCATCTTTTCCCATTGCTTCAAGAATTAATTTTGTTATTTCTAAATTTGTTTTTTCATTATGCCCGCCAATATTATATACTTCACCAATTCTTCCTTTATGAAGAACCATATCAATAGCTTCACAATGATCATATACGTACAGCCAATCTCTAACATTTAATCCGTCACCGTACACAGGTACTTTTTCACCTTTTAACAGGAGTGAAATAAAGAACGGAATTAATTTTTCAGGATATTGATACGGCCCGTAATTATTTGAACATCTTGTATTCAAAGTCGGCAGCTTATAAGTTTCATAATACGCTCTAACAATCATATCAGCACCTGCTTTACTTGCAGAATAAGGACTGTTGGGAGCTAACGGAGTTGTTTCATAAAAATAGCCGTTTTTTCCCAATGTACCATATACTTCATCTGTTGACACCTGCAAAAACCTGTCTATTTTAAATTCTTTTGCCGCCTGCAAAAGGTTTAAAGTTCCTTGTATATTTGTTTCTATAAATATTTCAGGATTTTTTATGGAATTATCGACATGGGATTCTGCCGCAAAATTAATAATGCAATCAGATTCTGCCGCAAGCTCTTTTATTAATTTTTTATCACAAATATTACCATGTATAAATTTATGATTGGAATTATTTCTTAAATCATTAAGATTTTCTAAATTTCCGCAATAAGTAAGAGCATCAATATTGAATATTTTATAATCGGGATGTTTTTTTAATATATGTCTGACAAAACAACTTCCGATAAAACCGGCTCCACCTGTAACCAATAATATCATTTATAATAACTCCTCCTTATTGCAATCTTTCAACATTGGCTGATGTTTGTCTTTTTCTGATAATATAGGTTCAAAATCTATACCCCAATCAATATTCAAATCTTTATCCGACCATAAAATGCCTCTATCAGCAGTTGGAGAATATTCACCGCCAGTTTTATATATAATTTCAGCGTAATCTGATAATACAACAAAACCATGTGCAAAACCTTCGGGTATAAACAACATATTTTTGTTATTTTCTGATAATTCAACCTTTATATAATCACCAAAAGTCGGGGAACTTTTTCTGATATCCACAGCTACATCATATATTTTTCCTCTGATACATTTGATTAACTTGGATTGAGAATACGGTTTTGCCTGATAATGCAATCCTCTTAATACACCTTTTACTGATTTTGAATGATTATCTTGATTAAATTCAACAGTTATACCATTGTCAAAGAAATCAGATTTTTTATAATTTTCCATAAAAAACCCTCTATTATCCTCAAAGACCTTTGGAATAATCAAGATTACATCACTAAGTTTTTGTTTTTCAAACTTGAACGGCACAATAAGACTCCTTCTGAATTCACTTTAATCTCTCTGTTAATTCATTAATCCTTAACGAATCAATATGTGTTTTGTTTCGTTTATTTTGCAGCCAATATATTTCAAACTCAATAGCCTTTTGGATACTACTTCTGGACACTTTTTTTCCAAAAATTATTTTTCTTGTTTCAATAAAATCTGTATATTGTGAAATAATATCAACTTCTTCAGGTTTAATTTTTCCGCCGATTATAAATTTTTTATTATATAGTTTAGTTTTTTCATATAATGATTTTATAATTTCCATAATTTTTATATCGGATACATCCGTCAAATTCATAGAAGCAGCCAAATCTCCCCTGCCGAGAATTATTCCGTCTATTTTTTCAAACTCTTTTGAATTTATAATCTCTTTTGAATTATTTATTCCAGTTATTGTTTCCAAATTAATATATAAATGCGGTAATAAATTATTTTTATAAACGGAATAAACAGAATCTGTAAATTTTTTTAAAGCATAAGATGATTCTATCATTGGTGCAACAATAATTTCAGGTTTTATATCCAAACATTCCTTTAAATCTCTAACAGCTCCGCATCCGCCTATTTTTATTTCAAAAGTCAAACTAAATTCATCTGCTAATTTTTTTAGCTTCAAAACATCCTGCAATCCTGCACCTTCAGTTTCATATTCAACTTTCAAACCCGCAATATCGGCATTATATTTTAAATCTTGTAATATTTTTTTCAAATTTTGCATAAAATTATTTATTTCTTATATTCTATAATTTTATTATAATTTAAATGTAGTATTTTGTGGAGAAATTAATGTCATGATTTTAGTTACGGGCGGGGCAGGATACATTGGAAGTCACTGCATTATCTCATTACTTGAAAATAATTATGATGTTGTAATTTTTGATAATCTTTCAACCGGGCATATTGAGACCGTAAATACACTAAAACAATATTTTCCAAATAATTTGTATTTTGTTCAAGGGGATTTATTAGAAGAAGATAAAATTTCTAATTTATTCAAATCTTATAAAATTAATGCTGTTATGCATTTTGCCGCATTTTCTCAAGTTGAAGAAAGTATTATTAATCCGCAAAAATATTATTACAACAATATATTAGGGGTACTAAATTTAATACGAGCAATGCTAGATAATAATGTATTTAAGATTGTATTTTCTTCATCCGCTGCCATATACGGAATTCCCGAATATTCTCCCATTAATGAAAATCATCCGCAAAAACCTATAAATCCTTACGGAAACACAAAATATATTATAGAAAAAATATTAGATGATTATGATAGGGCATATAATCTTAAATCGGTTAGACTAAGATATTTTAACGCAGCAGGTGCCGATTCCCAATTAAGACTAGGTGAATGGCACATACCTGAAACACATCTGATACCAAATATACTCAGTTCAGATTCAAATAAAATTTTCAATTTATATGGTAATAATTATGATACCTTTGACGGAACCTGTATAAGAGATTTTATAAATGTTGAAGATTTAGCCTCTGCCCATATAAAATCACTCGAATATCTGGATAATAATGAAAGTAACTTTTTTAACATCGGAACAAGTAAAGGTTATAGTGTCAAAGAGGTATTTAATTTATGTGAAGAAATAAAAGGCTCTAAAATTCTTATAAACTATTGTCCTAAGCGTGAAGGCGACCCAAGTTCACTTATTGCAGATATTTCAAAAGCACAAAACATTTTAAATTGGACACCGAAAAAAAGTCTATATGACAGTATAAAAACAGCATATTTATGGCAAAAAAAATTAAACACAATAATAAAAACATAAATCACCACATTTAATTTTCATCCAAATTTTGTTAGTTATCACTTGAACAAGAATGACAGATACAGGTTAAGCCTTTTGTATTGAGAGCAATGAATAATGTATTTTGGAAACTTTTATTTTTTTTAATACTATTTTTTAAATTTTGTTAAAATTCTGAAATTCAAACTCTGTTTGTGTTATACTCGAAGTTATTGATTAATTTATTTATTCAATACAAAAGACTTATTAAGTATCCAAACAAATATGAAATTTTATATAATTTCTTTATTATTATACGGCGTTTCGGATAGAAACGTCTTTTTTTAGAAAGTTAATAAAATAACAAAAACGGATATAGATAAATCATGACAAACACAAAAAAAGAGCAGGAAAGAACAGAACTTCATCGTACTATTTGGGCTATTGCAAACGATTTAAGAGGAAGCGTTGACGGTTGGGACTTTAAACAATATGTTTTAGGAATGCTTTTTTACAGATATATTTCAGAAAATTTAACAAATTATATTAATGAAATTCAAAAAAAAACAGGAAATACTAATTTTGATTATAGCTTGTTATCAGACGAAGAAGCTCAAACGGTAAAACACACTATGATTAACAAAAAAGGTGTTTTCATTCTACCCGGAGAACTCTTTTGCAATATCCAAAACAAAGCCCAAAATGATGAAAATCTTAATGTGACACTGGGTAATATTTTTAAAAATATCGAAAACTCTGCACTCGGTACAAAAAGTGAAAATGATTTTAAAGGCTTATTTGATGATATTGATGTTAATAGCAACAAACTAGGGGCAACTGCTAAAGAAAGACATGAAAAACTTGTAAAACTAATGAACGCTATAGCCAGCATGAATTTAGGTGCATACAAAGATAATACAATTGATGCTTTTGGTGATGCTTATGAATATTTAATGGGAATGTATGCTTCTAATGCAGGTAAATCAGGAGGAGAATATTACACACCTCAAGAAGTTTCTGAGCTGTTAACAAAAATAACTCTGGTTGGAAAAAAAGAAGTGAACAATGTTTATGACCCGGCATGCGGTTCGGGTTCTTTGCTGCTTAAATTTGCTAAAATATTGGGTAAAGAAAATGTAAAAAACGGTTTTTTCGGGCAGGAAATTAATATAACAACTTATAATTTATGCAGAATTAATATGTTTTTACACGACATAGACTACGATAAATTTGATATTGCACACGGGGATACTTTAAAAAATCCTTCAAAATTACATCTAAATAAAGAGCCTTTTGAAGCAATTGTTTCCAACCCTCCATACTCAATTAAATGGGATGGTGATGATAATCCTTTATTAATTAATGATCCCCGTTACTCACCTGCAGGTATTCTTGCACCAAAATCAAAAGCGGATATGGCTTTTATAATGCATTCACTTTTTTCACTTGCACCAAACGGTACTGCCGCAATTGTTTGTTTCCCCGGTATTATGTACAGAAGCGGAGCAGAGCAAAAAATAAGAAAATATCTTATTGATAATAATTTTATAGATTGCATAATTCAGTTGCCGGAAAACTTATTTTTCGGCACATCTATTGCAACTTGCATAATGGTATTAAAAAAATCGAAACAGGATAATTCAACACTATTTATCAATGCCGCAAAAGAATGCATTAAGATAACAAACAATAATAAATTATCACAGGATAATATAAATTCAATTCTTGAAACATATACACAACGAATAAATAAAGATTATGTTTCAAAATTAGTTCCCAATTCACAAATAAAACAAAAAGAATATGACTTATCCGTAAATACATACGTTGAAAAGGAAGATACAAGAGAAATTATTAATATTGTAGAACTTAACAAAGAAATTAAAAAAATTGTAAAAAAAGAAACACTGCTAAGAACAGAAATTGATAAAATAATTTCTGAAATTGAATTAAAATCCTCAAAAATAAATGATTAGAAGTTTCGTTTTGCATAACACAGGTACATTCGTTCAAAATTCAGTCTAAAAATAAACACAAAAAATACGCCCGGCGCGATTCGAACGCGCGACCCACTGCTTAGAAGGCAGAATTTTATCATTTTTAATGATTTTAACTGACTTTGTCTGATACGGTTATAACCCTTTTGTATCAATATTCTTGACCTTATTTAATACTGAATGATTTTCTTTGATTTTTAATGATTTTTATTACTTAGGTCGGGAAATAGTCGGGAAAAAATTTAATTTATTTTTAGTAAATAAGAATTTTAATTAATACAAAGAAGCACTTAGACGTGATTATTTTATGATTTTTTGACGGTAAAGCTATGGCTTTCTTCTATTAATTTCATAGTCTCATTATTGGGCAAACTTTCATCAAGAATAAAGGTTATCCAATATTTTTTATTCATGTGCCAACCGGGGTAAATATGTTCTTGTTTTAATCTTTTTTCAAAATATGGCACAACATACATTTTTATTAACTTCAAGACCATTAAATTTTTATCCGCCCTCGCTTAAAAAATATAATGCACCGTCTTTATATCTATATTCAACAGGGGTGTTTCTTACAATATCACCGCAAGCAGTTGCAAGTGCCATAACATTATGACTTTCTATGTATAATAATTATATCGGGTATAAAAGATGTATCAAGTACGCAAAAATATTATACAAGGTATCAAAAAATATACTTCAATGGAGCAATCAATATGACAACCAAAATGAGTTATGAAGAATTTTTAGAAAAAGTAAAATAAGGAATCGTTACAGATAGAGGAAATTGTCCTGCTACACCTTTATTGATAATGTTACAAGGCAAATGGAAAGACCAAGTATTGTATTCTCTTTGTATTCAAGATTCCATTCGTTTCGGAAAATTAAAAAAAGAGCTTGGGGGATAACAAATACAATGCATACAAATACATTAAGAGAACTCATAAATGACGGACTTGTTAAAAGAATTCAATACAATGAAATGCCTCTAAGAGTTGAATATTCGTTTACCGAAAAGGGTAAAGACCTAATGCCTGTTTTTTATGAAATGATGAATTGGGGTTTTAAATAGGAAGAAGATAATTCTTTTTCGTAATTTAAGAATATGCAATGTTAGCATTATCTGACGACAATAAAAATTATATTATGAAATGGGGACAAGTTGACAAAGTTAGAACTTTTTTGCTCGAATCCGTAAAAGATGAAGATTCTTTTTTACGAAACATAAAAATTGCATAAATTTATAGGTATGACCATTTTTGACATATATTTATGTTATATTTTAAATATGGATAATAAATTACAAGAGTTTATAAATAGAGATGATTGTTATTTCATACACTACGCAAGTAATGGATTTTATAACGGTTCATCTCCTGCTCCGAGAATATCTTGTATTGTTATTTATAACCTTAAAAATGATAATGGTTACAGATTCAATATCGCAGACCATTTAGAAGGTAATTCAAAAGAACAGGCTGAAAAATTAACACTTGAAAATTTTAAGTTAGTTTTTACAAAAATTCCTGATGTAAGTTTCATTCATTGGAATATGACAGCAGAAGGTTTTGGATTTAAAGCAATTCAAGCAAGAGCAAAAGACTTTGGTATTGATATACCAGTGCCGGATAACGAGCATTTATTTAACCTTTCCTCTTATGTTTCATATATCGCAGAAAAGAAATTATCTATAAAACAAATTCTTTGGTTTAATTCGCTTTTAATCGGTGATGATTA
This sequence comes from Candidatus Gastranaerophilales bacterium, assembly GCA_947588745.1. Taxonomy (GTDB): domain Bacteria; phylum Cyanobacteriota; class Vampirovibrionia; order Gastranaerophilales; family Gastranaerophilaceae; genus Avigastranaerophilus. Next base: position 8,790 of record CANPYW010000030.1, on the reverse strand, counting down.
TTTGGACGGTAAAACTGAAGCTGAATATTTTAATAAAGGAAAATTTCAAGAAATATATAATTCAGTTAATTTAAAAGTATGTGGATTTACTGATATAGTTAAACTCATTCAAGAAAATAAATTAAAGTCTGAACCGCCATATCAAATAAATGACGGTTTAACCAAAGAAGAAAGACGACAACAGGCTCTCAAACTTGCTGAAACAAGAGAAAAAATGATTAAGGATATATACGAGCATAATAAACGTGTACAAGCACATAATGAAAGAGTAATGCAACAAATGGAAGATTATGAGCCTGAATATGTAGAAGAAAATAGACTATTTTTCTTTGACTTCAATCATCCAATTTTTTCATTATTTGGGAATTGGTTTATAAATAGAAAATGATTTAATAAGTTAGCAAAAGTTTTTATTATACTAAATCATTATGTCAAATGAGGTCGTAGTTAAAAACTTTGGTCAAATTGTTACAAAACAAATAGATACCTGTTTTTATGGTATGATTAAAATAAAAAATTGGAGTTACAATGGCAGGGAAGACGAAAAAGACAAAAGAAAAAAGTTTAGAAGATATTTTATTTGATTGCAGAAACAGTCTGCGAGGAAAAGTTGAACAGGCTGATAACAGAAATGCTGTTATGGGTTTGATTTTCTTAAAGTTTGCAGGTGATAAGTTTGAAGCAAGAAGAAAACAAATTATAGAACAATATGGTGATGTTCCTGTGTTTTTAGAAAAGCCGTCTTTCTATTTATCTGAAAATGTATTTTATTTAAAAGAAACTTGCCGTTGGAGTTATATTGTAAAACACGCATCCGACAATGATATTGCAAATATTATAGACCAAGCAATGAATGATATTGAAGATGATAATAAACCACTTAAAGGTGCATTACCTCAAAAATTCTATACAGGAATAAGGGTTGAAACCAAAACAATAAAATCACTAATTGATAATGTGAATCAAATATCAGAAGAACGATTTCACGAAAAAGACTTAATCGGCAGGGTTTATGAGTATTTCTTACAAAATTTTGCTATTGATGAGAGAAAAGAGAAAGGTGAATTTTATACTCCAAAATGTATTGTTGATTTAATTGCAGAACTTATAGAACCTTTTCACGGTAGAATTTATGACCCTTGCTGCGGTTCAGGCGGTATGTTTGTTCAATCATTAAAATTTGTTGAAGCACATAATGGCAACAAAATGGACATTTCCGTATATGGACAAGAAAGTAATCCGGGAACTTACAGGTTAGCAAAAATGAATCTTGCTATTCGTGGTATTTCTTGTGATTTGGGCGAAAAGAACGCATCTTCGTTTACTGAAGATTTACACAAAGATTTAAAAGTTGATTATATTATGGCAAATCCGCCATTTAATCTTAAAGATTGGCGAGGTGCTGATGAATTGACAACAGATGCACGCTGGGCAGGTTATGGAACTCCACCTGTAAGTAATGCTAATTATGCGTGGATTTTACACATGCTTTCAAAACTTGATTGTGAAAATGGTATTGCAGGCTTTTTACTTGCTAACGGTGCATTAGGCAGTCCTGATGAATACGAAATCCGCAAAAACTTAATTTAAAATGACAAAGTCGAAGCAATATTTGTTCTGCCGAGAGAAATGTTTTATTCGACAGATATAAGTGTTACCCTTTGGATTTTAAATAATAACAAAAGAAAAAGAACATTGAACAATAGAGAATTAAGAAATAGAGAAAATGAAGTATTATTCGTTGATTTAAGGACTTGGAATAACTTAATTTATGAAAAAAGTTATGTAATGTTTGATGAAGAAACAATCCAAAAAATTAAAAAGATTTATACTGATTGGCAAAGTCCTAATTGTCCTAAAAAATATGAACAACCTGAACTATATAGAAGTGTTAAAAAGACTGAAATTGTGCAAAAAGGTTATACTCTTGTTCCTTCAAAATATATTGAATTTATTGACAAAGACTTAAATATAAATTATGAAGAAGAAATGTCAAAAATACAAAAAGAAATGCAAAATATTCTGACAAAAGAGCAAAAATCACAAGAAATGTTAAAATCTGCTTTTGAGGGTATAGGGTATGCAATTAAATAAAGTTAAAATAGGTTCATTTGTAGAACTATATAATGAAATTTGCGATATACCCAATTTAACAACAAATGATGTTTCAGGTATAAATAGGGATAAAGTATTTTTTGAACCTTCACAACAAGTTGGTAGTGATACAAGCAAATATAAAATTGTACCACCTAATTATTTTGCTTGTAATTTAATGCACGTTGGCAGGGATATTGTTTTACCAATAGCATTAAACACTACTGAAAATAACAAAATAGTAAGCCCTGCATATACAATATTTTATATTACAAATGAAGATTTAATATTAAAAGAATATTTTTATATTTTATTAAATTCTGACGAAAAAGATAGATATTTTTGGTTTAATACTGATTCGTCGGTTCGTGACGGAATGGATTGGAAAACTTTTTGTGATATGGAAATTTCAATACCGCCTATTGAAATTCAACAAAAATATGTTGATATTTATATGGGGTTGAAAGAAAATATTGAATCATTGGAAAAAGAAGTATTTAATTTAGAAAAAATGAATATTCTTTCAATTATAATGAATAAAAGAGTTAAGAATAAAGAAAAAATTGGTAATTTAATTAGTATTGTAGAAGAAAGAAATACTAACGGATTAAAAGATTTTTATGGTATCAATATAAATAAAGAATTTATGCCAACGGTTGCTAATACTGATAATTTGGATGAGAAAAAATACAAAGTTGTAAGAAAAAATCGTTTTGTATTTAGTGGTATGCAAACAGGAAGAGATAAATGTATAAGGATAAGTCTATATTCTAAAGAAGAGCCAATTATTGTATCACCTGCATATACTACTTTTGAAATAATAAATATTGATAAAATCTTGCCAGAATATTTTTTTATGTTTTTCTTATCAAAAGAAATGGATAGATACGGTTGGTTTTTAAGTGACGGCAGTATTCGTGCAAATTTAGACTGGGATAGATTTTGTGATATAGAAATTCCAATGCCTGATATAGAAATACAAAGAAAATATGTTGATATATTTAAAGCAAAAATTTATTTAAAAACAGAATTAAATAGACTGAAACAAATACAAAAAAATATATGTCCTATCTTAATAAAAGGTTCTATTGAGGAAGCAAAAGGGTGTGAGGTGGCAAAAGTTGGCTGATAAATTTGATGAAGATAAGCTCGAACAAGCAATTATAGAAAAACTTGCTCCTAATGAGGGTTATACATATCAAAATGGGTACGAACTCCATAGAAAAGATACTGATATTCTTATGGAACAAGATTTAATCGCTTATTTAAAAGAAAAATACAAAAATGAAAATCTTACATCAAATGAAATTCAAACAATCATCAATAATATAAAACTTATACCTTCAAGTCCTTTGTATGAGGGGAATAAAGAAGTATTTAAACAATTAAATACAGGATATGATTTAGACCGTGATGATTCAAATTTAATGCCTATTCATATTGAATACATTGATTTTGAAACTATAACAAATAACATATATAAAATAGTTAATCAATATACTGTAAAAGATGAAAAAACAAGGCGGCCGGATTTACTTATATTTATCAATGGTATTCCTGTTTGTATTTGCGAGTTTAAGTCTGCAATTAAGGAAGATACAACTATTTTTGATGCTTGGAAACAAATTCATAACAGATACAAAAGAGATATTCCTAAACTTTTAAAATACTGCGTTATATCAATGATTACAGACGGTGCAAATGCAAAATTAGGTACAATATTTACTCCTTATGAATTTTATTATGCTTGGAAAGAAATTAATGAACAGGAAAAAGAATGTGACGGCATAAGCTCTTTAATTACCATTTTAAGAGGTGCTTTGTCAACAGAAAGAATAACCAAAATTATTCGTGATTTTATATATTACCCCGATAATAACAATAAAGAAAAAGCTATTATCTGCCGTTATCCTCAATTTTTTGCGACATATAAAATGTTTGATAATATAAAGACACATTTAAAACCAAATGGTGACGGAAAAGGTGGTACATATTTCGGAGCAACAGGCTGCGGAAAAACTTATACAATGCTATTTTTAGCACGGCAATTAAAATTAAGAGATAATGAAACCTTTAATAATCCGACAATAATAATCATTGTAGATAGAGATGATTTAGATACTCAAACATCAGAATTATTTGTTGAATCACAAAACTATTTGAATGATGAAGATGTAAGAAGTATTGAAACAAGAAAAGATTTAGGCGATACACTTTCTATCAATGAAAGTGGCGGTGTTTATATTACAACCATTCAGAAATTTTGTGAAAGTACAGGTTTGTTATCTTTAAGAAACAATATTATCTGTATTTCAGATGAAGCACACAGAACGCAGACAAATAAGGCAGCTAAACAAGTAAAAACAGAAGCGGGATTTGAAATCAAATATGGTTTTTCAAAATATTTAAGGGATTCGTTCCCTAATGCAACTTATGTTGGATTTTCAGGCACTCCTATTGATGAAACAGTTGCAACATTCGGGGATATTGTTGATAAATATACAATGCAAGAATCTTGTACTGACGGCATTACTGTTCCTATTGATTATGAACCAAGACTTGCAAGAGTTATTGTAAATGAGCAGCAAGCTCGTGAAATTGAAGAATATTATAAAAAGTGTTTAGAAGAAGGCTCTACACCTGATCAAGTTGAAAAAAGCAAAAAAGATATGAGCAGAATGAAACAACTGCTTGCAAATTCTGAAAGAATGAATAAACTTGCTAAAGATATAGTAATGCACTATGAAAAATTATGTGCCGAAAAACCTGATATTATCCAAAAAGCAATGATAGTATGTGATGATAGAGCAAGAGCTTTTGAATTATGGAAACTTATTACGGATTTAAGACCAAACTGGAAAGAACAGAAAAGAAGCGAATACGAAGATGAATTATCAAAAGAAGAATTAGAAAAGCTCAAACCACTTGAAAAAATTAAAGTTGTTGCAACAAGAAGAAAAGATGATGAGCAAGATTTATATGACTTTTTGGGTACAGATAAAGAACGTAAAGAATTAGACAAACAATTTAAAAATAAAAATTCTAACTTTAAAATAGCAGTAGTAGTAGATATGTGGATTACAGGTTTTGATGTTCCGTCATTATCAGTAATGTATATAGATAAACCACTTCAAAAGCATACACTTATTCAAACAATATCAAGAGTAAATAGAACATATCCCGGAAAGAACAGAGGTCTTGTTGTTGATTATATTGGCATAAAAGATGATATGTTAGAAGCAGTTAAAAAATTTAGCGGTGGAAATGATCCTGTAACAAATATCCAAGCAACATTAAAAATATTTAGAAATCATCTTGATTTACTCGATAAAATAATGTTTAATTTTAATTCCGAAAAATTTTTTAATGGTACACCATTAGAAAGATTAATGTGCCTTAATGATGCTGCTGTATTTGTGCAAACAAAAAAAGAAACACAAACAAGATTTATGGGCTTATCAAAGAGAATGAAAATGGCATTTGAACTTGCTGCTCCGACAGGTGAATTAACAGACGAAGAATACAACAAAGCACAGTTTTATATTGCCATTCGTTCAATAATTTATAAACAGACATTAGGAAATGCTCCTGATGCCGAAACGATGAACAGATATGTTTCTGATATGGTTGAAAAGGCAATAAGTTGCACTGGGGTAGAACATATAATAAATGCTGACAAACCCGAAGAACTTTTTGGCGAAGAACTTACGAAACAATTAGAAGAAATAAAAGCTCCAATCACAAAGTTTAATGCGTTAGTGAGATTGCTACAAAAATCTATCAAAGACTACGGAAAAAGTAACAAAATCAAATCCATTGAATTTGATAAAAGATTAAAAGATGTGGTTGATAGATACAACAACAGGGATAATCTTGTATTTACAAGTGAAGTTGTTGATGATTTTATCAATGATTTAACAGATAGCATAATTGATATTATAAATGACTTACACGAAGATAAAAAGTCGTTTGAAAAATTGGGTATAACCTTTGAGGAAAAAGTGTTTTACGATATTTTGGTTGATGTGAGAGATAGACACCAATTCAAATATGAAGATGAAAAATGCAAAGTTTTAGCAAAGAAAATAAAAGAATTGATTGATGAGAAGGCAGAATATACTGATTGGTCTGTAAGAAATGACATTAAAAACAAACTAAATCAAGATTTAACAGTTCTTTTGTATAAAAATGGTTATCCGCCGGAATGGAATGATGAAATTTTTGAACAGGTAATGGCACAGGCAGAAAATTATAAAAAGTATCAGGAGTAAAATGACAAACTATATTAAAATCCCTATGACGTTTAAGTCAGACGAAAAAAATTATTTGGACAGACAATGCCCAAATGAACAATGTGAGTATGTATTTAAAATCAATATGGATGATTGGAAAGACAAAATAATACCTCAAAATGAGGTTCATTGTCCAATGTGTGGACATACTGCTGACAGCGAAAAATGGTACACGTATGAACAACTTGAAAGCATAAAAGAAAATGCTCAAAGTTATGCTACTAATATGGTTTATGAAATGTTGGATAAATCTCTTGGAAAATTTGCAAAGAGCATCAAAAATAATAAATATATAAAAATAACTTACAAACCAGGCAAACGGGTAACATATAAAAACAATCCGATAGGGCAAAGAGAAGAATGGAATTTAGATATAACTTGTGAAAAATGCGGCACACGATATAGTGTAATTGGAAGTGCATATTTTTGTCCTTGTTGTGGGCATAATTCTGTTGAAAGGGTTTTTGAAGATTCTATCGGAAGAATAGAAAAAATAATTGAATCACAAGATTACATAAAAGAAAAATTATGTGAACAATTTACTATTGATGAAGTAGATAATATGTGTCGTTCAATGTTAGAGAGTTTATTGGGCGATATTGTATCTGCTTTTCAAAAATTCGCAAAAGAGAATCTTGTTAAAAAAATAACTCAAAATATAAGTAACATAAGGGTAAATGATTTTCAGATTGTTGAAAAAGGTAGCAATTTATATGAAAAATATTTAAACAGAGGATATGATAAATATTTATCACAAGAAGAACTTGAACAAATGAACACACTATTTCAAAAAAGACATATTTTAGAACATAATCAGGGAATTGTTGATGAAAAATATATTCAAAATTCAAAAGATATGTCTTATAAAATAGGGCAGCGTGTTGTTGTTAAAAAGGAAGATGCAAAACAATTACTATGTATCATTAAAAAATTAACAACGGAATTAAGAAAATAAATTAAAGGTATAATATGGATATTTTGATTTTAGGAAATGGATTTGACTTGGCACACGATTTGCCAACTAAATATAGCGACTTTTTGGATTATTGCATTAAAGAATATAAAAATAAAGATATAAATTATGATTCTCAATTAGATATAGTAAAAAATCTGTGGTTGCGACATTTTATATTTCAACAACAACATAATAATTCTAAAGATAAAACTTGGATAGATTTAGAAGAAGAAATTTATAATGTTTTGAAAATCATAAGAGAACTACCGTTAGTAACTAAAAGTGGCAAAAATACAGAATTTTGTCCACAGATTTTGTATTTAAACAAAAACGATGCTGATTTTAATTTTGCAGATATTAAAAATAACTTAACAAATTGTTCCGAATATAATAAAAATCATTTTAAGGCTAGTTATAATATATTATTAGAAATAAAAGAACCAAAAGATTTAATATACTATCTTTATCAACAACTTCGTGATTTTACTGCATTATTTGAAAAGTATATTATAACAGAAGTTATTGAAAAAAAAGATATAAAAAAATTTATTTTAAAAAAAACTAAATTCACTTCATCAGAATATGATAAACAAATTTATGTTTTAAATTTTAACTATACAAATACATTAGAAAAAATATATTACTCTGATTCTGAAAGTAGTTATAAAGTTCATACTATATATGTGCATGGCAAAGTCGATAAGGAACAGCAAAGCAACATAGTATTAGGAACGAAAAATTTTAATCGAAAATATAATACACCATTTGGAGCTGAAAAAGTAATGCCTACGGAATTTAATGTTTTCAAAAAATATTTCCAAAGGCATAAGTATAATACAATAGAAGATTATCAATACTTACTCAAGAAAGTTAAAGAAGCAGAAGAAGCTGTATTTCATATAATTGGCCATTCTCTTGATTCTTCCGACCGTGAACTTTTAAAACATATTCTTACGAAAAATCCTAATTCTATAATTAATATTTATTATCATAATCCAGAAGCACAAGAACGATTGATGAATAAAATCGACGATATAATTGGCGAAGATGAGGTTATGACAAAAGTCAAATTTATTGAACAAGATGATAAAATAAACGGAATATTAATACCCCAAAAACAAAATGATTTAATATGTTAATGATTATTATTGTATAAAAAACGATTATTATTTATGCTACAATGTCATTATGAGCAACAATAGTTTAGAGCCAATGAAATTAACGAGGGCAGACGGCAAGTCTGTTGATGTTGAGTTTTATAATAATTTTGATATTGAAAATGTTGAAATTTTGGATATTAAACATTTGAAGTTTGAAGGTAAAAAGACTAAAGATATTACAAAATCAGACATTAGAAATGTTGTTTTTAAAGGTGAAGAAAAATTATATCTTCAGAACAATAAATCTAAAATTGTTGCCGGATTGTCAAAAAAGCACTTAAATAAAATT
>CANPYW010000029.1 GCA_947588745.1 Candidatus Gastranaerophilales bacterium | reverse complement strand
GCGACTCCCAATGAAGCTCTGATATTTAATTCAGACCTGTCTTGAACAACCCAGCCTGCTTGTTCAAGCATTTTATCGATTTCTATCCTAGCTTTTTCTTCCGGTGTCATTTTATGCCCTTTTACTGGAAATATTATACCATAAATATTTGCATAAATTTTAGCTTGAAAGAAAGGAGACAACCACATCATAGTTTATACTTCAGAGAGTTTTATTTCTGTCAACAAAACCAATATAGCTTGAAAAATAAAATCGGGGAAAATTCCCCGGCTCAAACCATTTGAAATTAGATTAAAACAGAGTTAATATGAATTTGTTAATGTCGAAAGCCAATATTCACAAATAAATTGAATAATAAAAATCTTGATTCGTTTCCAGCCGGAGGGAAGTAATACTCAAACTACGTGATCCAAATAATCAAACTAAGTGTCTTTTTGCACTAAGTGTCTTTTTGCAAATTAATTTTAAAAAATTCGGGGCAATTTGTTTTACGTAATCGTTTTTTCATATTATGAAAGTGAATGTTTACGCAAATAAAAATGAGCTTTGTTTAAAACAAAAAACGAATTGCCTAAATTAAATAAAGCAGCGAATACTAATATAAAAAACTTAAAAAGCTCCATATCTTCTCTTGAAGCTCAGGGCAGGGCTTTTGTAAACATGTCCAAAATGTCTTTTAAAGGTAATAATGTTTCAGAACTTGATTATTATTTGTCGACTACGGATTTATCGCCCGAAACCTTGAAAGAACTGTTAAAATTATCTCCGGAGCAAAAATCGGCAGCTATTGACATATATCAGCAAGGTTTACTTGCGGAAAATAGTTTAGTAAAAGTTGTCAAAAAAGACCCTGAAGTAAGAGAAAAAATTGTTGAGCTGCTTCAAAAAGGGGTTAATGCAACGATAGCTATTTATGTGATTGGTCGGGAATATAGCGGTGAATCGTCTCCTGAATCATTTGATAAAGATTTGCTTTTAAAAGAATATGATAAAGTTATTGATATTATTGATAAAGGTGCAGATCCGATAATCGTATCGGCTGCAATTGCTAATGATATTGAAATGAATAAAGAAAATTTATCTAAAATTTCATATCTTTTAAACAAATTAAAATCATTATCCGGGTCTTCATTTGAGGAAATATTAAGTAGCGGATTTGCATTACCTGATGTTGTCACAGATGATGATAAATATAAAAAAGTTGTTGCCCTGGTTGATGTGGGTATTAAAAATTTAGATACGGCTGACAGGGTTTCTGAAACAGAAGAAAGCTATAACAAGGCGATTGAACTTTTTAACTCGGACTATAATGACGAAGATATAGCTATACTTGCAACTATGGATGATGAAAACTTTTAAAACAAACTCAACAGCTTATGCAAAAATATTCAATTTCAGCTGAACTTGCAAAAGACATATTAGACTCATCCGACCCCGATAAAACAGAACAAAACTTATCTAAGCTTATCGAACATAATATGAATCCAAGATTATGCTTAAATTTACAATATGTGTCTGATAAATACTTAAATAAGCTCTTGGAAAATAATATTGAACCGAATTATTCTTTTTTATGTTTAGGTATTAATTTATTGGATGAAATTATTCAATTAATTAAAGAAGGTTATAGCGAAGATGAAATAACATCTGTTATGGATTATAGTGACACTACCAAAGAAAGTTTAAAAAAACTTATAAATAAGAATAAACAACTTAACGCCCGCTGGAACGATTTTGTACAAAAATCGCCAAATTCGGATTTATATACAAAAGAACTTGCTAATAAAGATGTTAAATTTTTAAAAACCCATGCTTTTGAAAGCGAGTTTTATAATCCTGATGAATATATAAGATTATTTTTGCTTTTAAAAAATATGAAAACAATAAACGGTGAAAATATTTTAAGCAGCGAATCTTTCGCAAAAAAAGTTGAAGAAAACGGACTTGGTGATTTTGCAGTAAAATAAGAAGATATGCTATATAGAAATATTGAATCCATACTTTCAATTGATCCTGAATCAAAAAAATCGGATTATATTAAAACAATTCTAAAATTAATAAAAATCGGAAAAGTTAACCCTTCCGCTTTTAGAAAGCTTTCTGATTTGAATGACTTAGAAAGTATTGATACAATGCTCGGATATAAGATTGATAAAAAATCAAACTCATCCGGCTGGGAAATTTCTAATAATTTAATTAATGATATTGAGCTAATAACGAATAAAGATATTAATTCTAAAAATTATACAGATAAATATATTCCAACCTTTAAAAATGAACAGGAAGGATTAAAAAACGTTGAAATAGGCGACGCTTTTATTTTGGAAGATGAAAAACATATTAGAATAAAAACCGATGAAGATAAATCACAAACGGTTGAATTAACAAAAGAAACTTATGCAAAACTATTCCCGCCTGTTGAAAGATTTTTAACTACTCAGCAGATAATGGGTAATTGCTACTGCATTGAAACTATTATGTCTATGTATTGTAACAATATTACAAGAATAAATCTTCTAAAAACAATGAAAGAAGATGATGAAGGTAATGTTACGATAAAAATGGGGGATTATAGTCCTGTTGTATTTAAAAAAGGCGAATTACCGCAAAACGAAAATCCTCAAATTTATTCAAGCGGAGCGCAGGGGTATAAATTATTTGAATATGCTTATTCTTGCGCTCTTGTTGAAGATAAAATTAAAGAAGCTAAGGAAAGTTTAGAAGGAGAAAAACTTGCCGAATTTGATGAGTTTATTGCTTCAAACCCCGATGATTTCTTTATATATAAAGATAATAATGAAATAAAACGGACAACATATAAAGAAGCTCTTGAAAAAGGACTTTATAAAAAATATATGGTCAATCCTTTATTTGGTATACAACCTTATAAAACCTTCAACAATCTTTTGTTGGGAAATGGCGGTTTTCAAAATGATGTATATAATAAACTGGGCTATAAATCGCAAATGCATATTGACGAAGTATTACTTTCGGATTATTCCAAAAAAGACCTGCTGACAATAATTTTAGCCAAAGGTATAAATATTGATAACATAAGCACTTTATCTAAAGCAGGCAGATTATTAAAACAACCCGATTTTATGAAAAATCATCAGGTTCAAATAGGTTTGGGAGCTCACGTATATAATTTAACGCAGGAAACAACTAAAGACGGAAAAAGTGCATATTACCTGTACAATCCGCACAATCAAGGATTTCCCGTAAAATTTGATGATTTGGATGAATTATTGTCAAAAACTTCTACTGTTACAATTGTTAAAACAAATGATAATTAATGGTTTTATGTATCAAATGCAGGTAATAATTCTTCGACAAAGATTGTACTATATAATAGTTTATATTTATTTCTATTTTCTTCATTCTTTGATTTTTCGAAATATTCGTTTGCTTTTTCCTTATCGTTAAGAGCCTGATATATTAATCCCTTATTGTAATATATTGTTGTTAATATAGGAAAATCGCTATTAATAATTTCATCACATACTTTTAATGCTTCAGTATAATTTTTATCGTATTCGTATAATAATCTCATATAATTATATTTAAAACTTATGTTTTGAGGATCCATTTTATCTAATTTTAAATATATTTCTTCTGCTTTTTTATAATTTCTGTATAGATTTTCGTACATATAAGCAGTGTTTATCAATGCATCGAAATCTTCAGGATTTTTTTCTAAATATTCATTATAAAGTTTTAGTGCATCATCATAATTGGAATTTTTAAAATATACATAAGCTCTTGCTTTTGTTAAAATATCTGATTTACCATGTTTTTTTTCTATTTTGTCAATATCAGAAAGTGTAAGGTTTTTATTCCCATATTTCTTACTTAATTTTTCAAATTTTATACCTTCTTTTATTAATTGTTCTTTTGATTCCAATTTATCATCAAATAATAATAATCTTTTATTAAGTTCTTTTATCATTATGTCTTTAGTCAAGAAAATATAAGCATTATAATCATATCCGTATGCTAGTTTGAAATAATATTTATAATATTTAGTAAGTACAGGATTTATGTATTTATAACCATCTATATGGACACCAAAACCAAATATTCCGCTACCAAGAAATTTTGAATCTTCATTTATTTCAGAACAAAATATGGGGGATTCACCTAATAATGCATATACTAAATTAATTTTTTCTGTTGTGTATGCGTTTATTCTTCCTTGTATTTTGTATTTTATAAGTTGTCCGTATGCATTATATAGTTTGATTGAAAAAAATACTATTACAGCTGTTATTAATATATTTATGATTATTGTTTTAATTTTATTGCTTAAGTTATAGTATATGTACGAAATTAACATTAATATAATTATTTCTAATAAATGTACATAGAAACAGTTATCAAATTCCCGCATAAAAGAATAATCGTACTCAGGTAATATTTGATATCCGAAAATTTCGCCTAAACAAGTTAGTTGATAACCTGCTAGAATACTGGTGATTATTATCATCAGATTAGTATATTTTTTATTTTCATTTATGTTTTGTTGTTTTTTATATATATAATAGGATATAATACCCAATACTATTATTATTATCCATAATATGTATTTATTGAGGTACATATATAAAAACCAAGTTTTAATAAAATTGGGAAAAAGCTTTAGATTTGTTATGAATGTACCTGCAAAATTATAATCATGCGACATTCCATGTCCTAGTATAAAAAAAGAAATTGAGCCTATTATTCCGGAAATTAACGGATTTCGTATATATTTTTTTTGTATCTTTTGTTTATCTTTTAACGTATAAATCACAATTAATATGATATTTGTAAAAAATGTTGTAATTGCAAACAATTCATTCCATATACATCCCAAAAAACTTATTATACAAAGAAAATGAATGAATTTTGGAGATTTTATTTCTTTATTATTAATCAACATTTCAAATAATATTAAGTAAAACGGTAATAGAATTATATATCCCAGGTAATATTCACAGAAATGAAGAATTTCATTTGTATGCAAAAAATATGTTAAATGAAATTTAAATATATGAAGTCCGTTTCCTAAATTGTAATTCATATAAAATACAGGAAGTGACAAAATTAAAAAAGAAAGCATGTAGATTATAGAAAAATTTTTTTGTTGAATTAGCTTTAAATTATTATTTTTTAAAATAAAAAAGAATTTTGTAAAGAAATAGCAAATTGTAATATAAATTAAAGAATATATAAATGCCCCCACAGTAGACTTATAATCTTGATAATTTATATTAATAATTTTAGGAAATACAATATCAATAAAATAATATATTATTGTTGCAGGAATTCGATGTATTACAATCGGTATAGTTTTGAAGTAATAATGAATATTGTCATGTTCAAATAAGTAGCTATATTTGTGATAGTTTAAAATTACAAAAAATGATATAAAAATAGATAATAAATTTAAAAATATTATTATATTTTTTTTGTTAAATATCAGTTTTAATGTCTTATTCATTTATATTCATAGTCCTTTTAATAACATAAAGAGGTTTTAAAATTCACATTTTTTTTACCGTAGATAGGATAAATAATAAATAAAAGAGGGTTAATCATGAATTAAAATCTTTCTTTAAAAAACTTATGTGAGACAGAAAAAATATACTCAAGGTGATGAGGAGGCAAATCGGAATAAAGAGGTAACCTGACAAGAGTATCAGCAGTGTGATTAGTGTTAGTCATAGGAAAAGGAGTTTTTCCGAAATTCAAACCGGCAGGAGAGGAATGAAGAGGGATGTAATGGAATTTAACATCAATATCGTGCTGGTGCATAAAACTGATAAATAGATTACGTTTATGGATATCAGGGAATAAGAGATAGAAGATATGAGCATTATGATGAGCATAATCAGGAATGAAAGGGCAATTTAAGAAACCTTTATCCTGAAAAGGCTTAAAGAAATCGAAATAAGAGTTCCAAATATTGAGTCTTTTAAGGAGAATATTGTGGGAATCAAGGAGTTGGGGGAGAAGGACGGCAGCATTAATATCGGACATTTTAAAGGAAGAACCGATAGTGATCCAGGTATATTTATCGGTATCGCCGACAATGAAAGCTTGTCTGTTAGTACCTTTTTCGCAGATGAGATTAGCACAGACAGAATCGGAGGAGTTGTTAATAAAGATAGCCCCGCCTTCACCGGAGGAGATATTTTTAGTTTCGTGGAAGCTAAGGCAGCCGAATTTACCGATAGAGCCGAGAGGGGAATTGTTGAATTTAGCCCCGAAAGCGTGAGCGGCATCTTCAATAATGGGGATGTTGTGTTTGTTTGCGATATGAAGGATTTTATCCATATTACAAGCGACACCGGCGTAATGGACAACAAGAATAGCTTTAGTTTTAGGGGAGATAGCCATTTCGATAAGATTTTCATCGATATTTTGAGTAAGAGGGTTAATATCAATAAAAACAGGAGTAGCCCCTCTAAGAACGAAAGCATTAGCGGAAGAAGCGAAAGTAAAAGAAGGCATAATAACTTCATCACCAGGTTTAATATTAGCGAGGAGAGCAGCCATTTCGAGAGCAGCAGTGCAAGAGACGGTAAGAATAGTATGTTTATGAATGTGATGAAGGAACCAATTTTCACAAGCTTTGGAGAATTTTCCATCGGAAGAAGTACCGGTAGATTGGAGACAGGTTTTTAAATTAACCAATTCATCATCACAAAAATACGGTTTGTTAAAAATTACTTTCATCTTAGAATTATCCCCAGTTATGGTAATTATTATATATGAAATTTATTTATTAATACAAGTAGGCAATATTTTTATTTGCTTTGCATTGGTTTCTTTCAACCTGTTTTTATAATAATTTTATTACTTTAAAGAGATATCGTAATTACGATATCTCTTTAATTAGTTTATATTTTGCTATCAAGGCTTTTTTAATAAGTTAGTAATTAATCCGAATTTATTTAACCGTTTTATTAAGTATCTTATTTGAGAAAATCTGATATATTTGATTACATTAAACATGATTTTCGGTCTAAAATAAAATTCCCATGTGGCTTCATCTTGTATTCTTATAATATCTTTTTCGGTCATACCTTCCGGAATTATAGACGGTTTTGCGAATGAAGTCTCCTGATTAAAGTTTTTATACCTTTCCTTATCTTTCTGCCAAATTTCACAGCCAGGAAAAACATCTAGTATACTAAATAATGCCCTGTCAAGCGGCACTCGTTTTGCATATTCTATAGTTTCCCTCATTGTTTCCTTTGTATCACCGGGGAGTGCAAGCATAAAAGAACCTACCGTTATTATTCCGACACTATGTGCGATTTCTATTGCTTTTGTTATCGTTTCAATAGTTTCACCTTTATTTATAATTTTCAATATCTCCGGATTAGCACTTTCAATCCCTATATTAAACATATAGCAACCGGCTTTTTTCATGAGTTTTGCAAGTTCCAGATCAAAACAATCTGCTCTGATTCCGCTTGGACAAGACCAGGGGATATTAATTTGTTCTTTTATTAATAAATTACATATCTCAGATATAAAATCTCTTTTTAATATAATATTGGCATCTATAAATTGGAACTCTTTAACTCCATATTTGTTAATAAGTAGTTTTATTTCATCAATAACATTTTGCGGAGAACGAAATCTTACTTTCCTGTTATTAAGCTGGTTTCCTGCACAAAAGATGCAGCCATGTGCACATCCTCTTGAAGCAATTACAGGTGCGATAGGGTACTTTTTTGCTACCATACCCATTGGTGCCGGAGGATATGTATTGGGATTCATCTGTTCCCAGTCCGGAAATGGTATTTCGTCTAAATCTATAAATTGTTCTGATTTCTCAAATGGAGTATTATCATTTTCTAAATCGTTTTGTCCGTATACACCTTTTATGCCTTTGTTGTTTCCTTGCAGTATAAGCTGAGGAAGCGAAATTTCCCCTTCACCTACAATAACATAATCACATTTAGTTTCTTTAAGTGTCATATAAGGCATAAATGTGGGATGAACTCCACCTATTATTACTTTATAGTTTTTCTCTTTTAATTTTAAAGAAAGTGATTTTGTTTCATTAAAATATGCAGACATACATGAAATGCATACATAATCAGGTTTTATTTCCTCTATTTGTTTAATTAAATTATTTTCATTTATTTCTGTACGAATTGCATCTATAATTATTGACTCAATTCCAGCTCTTTTTAAACAGCTCGACAGATATCCAATTCCTAACGGTGGTGTGGTGTAATATGTTGGATGACTTGGTCTTACTATTATGGCTTTCATATTTATGCTCCTTGTAGTCTATTTTAATTTTATTAAAATTAATATCTTTTGTTTTCTTATATTCATAGTCCTTTTAATAACATAAAGAGGTTTTAAAATTCACATTTTTTTTACCGAAGATAGGATAAATAATAAATAAAAGAGGTTTAATCATGAATTAAAATCTTTCTTTAAAAAACTTAAGCGAGACAGAAAAAATATACTCAAGGTGATGAGGAGGCAAATCGGAATAAAGAGGTAACCTGACAAGAGTATCAGCAGTGTGATTAGTGTTAGTCATAGGAAAAGGAGTTTTTCCGAAATTCAAACCGGCAGGAGAGGAATGAAGAGGGATGTAATGGAATTTAACATCAATATCGTGCTGGTGCATAAAACTGATAAATAGATTACGTTTATGGATATCAGGGAATAAGAGATAGAAGATATGAGCATTATGATGAGCATAATCAGGAATGAAAGGGCAATTTAAGAAACCTTTATCCTGAAAAGGCTTAAAGAAATCGAAATAAGAGTTCCAAATATTGAGTCTTTTAAGGAGAATATTGTGGGAATCAAGGAGTTGGGGGAGAAGGACGGCAGCATTAATATCGGACATTTTAAAGGAAGAACCGATAGTGATCCAGGTATATTTATCGGTATCGCCGACAATGAAAGCTTGTCTGTTAGTACCTTTTTCGCAGATGAGATTAGCACAGACAGAATCGGAGGAGTTGTTAATAAAGATAGCCCCGCCTTCACCGGAGGAGATATTTTTAGTTTCGTGGAAGCTAAGGCAGCCGAATTTACCGATAGAGCCGAGAGGGGAATTGTTGAATTTAGCCCCGAAAGCGTGAGCGGCATCTTCAATAATGGGGATGTTGTGTTTGTTTGCGATATGAAGGATTTTATCCATATTACAAGCGACACCGGCGTAATGGACAACAAGAATAGCTTTAGTTTTAGGGGAGATAGCCATTTCGATAAGATTTTCATCGATATTTTGAGTAAGAGGGTTAATATCAATAAAAACAGGAGTAGCCCCTCTAAGAACGAAAGCATTAGCGGAAGAAGCGAAAGTAAAAGAAGGCATAATAACTTCATCACCAGGTTTAATATTAGCGAGGAGAGCAGCCATTTCGAGAGCAGCAGTGCAAGAGACGGTAAGAATAGTATGTTTATGAATGTGATGAAGGAACCAATTTTCACAAGCTTTGGAGAATTTTCCATCGGAAGAAGTACCGGTAGATTGGAGACAGGTTTTTAAATTAACCAATTCATCATCACAAAAATACGGTTTGTTAAAAATTACTTTCATCTTAGAATTATCCCCAGTTATGGTAATTATTATATATGAAATTTATTTATTAATACAAGTAGGCAATATTTAAAATTATTATTAAGCAGAGTACAAATATTTTCTGTTTTTTCTTTAATCGTTATGTATTTTTTTTATGCTGTAATATAATTATTCTATTAACATAAGGGGATTTTATGAAAAAACTGTTTACGGTAGAAAATATATTTAATATTTTTTATATTTTTATATTAATTTTTTGTTTTGTTATAATTCTATACCCGTTAACATATTCGATTTTAATGTATCACGATATAGCATTTGCTTATGCAAACAGACATTTTGGCTTATTTTGTCTTGACAGCGGACGTATATTGGCAAGTTCTTTTGAATGGTGGTCAGGACAGGCACTGCCTGATTTGTTTAAAATAAATACAAATGATTTTCAATCTAGTTTTACTGCAGTTTTGAAATCAATTGTGTCTGTTTTTACTTTTTATTTATATGCTTCAAGCTTTTTTATAAGTGAACCTTCGAATAAAAAACAAAATTCGGTTTTGTTTAAAAAAGTTATTTTTGGTCTACTGTTTTTACTTATTTTTCTTACCCTTTATAGCAATTCATACTATGGATTTGGATATTCTCTGCATTATTTTAATCTTCAGGAAAGTGCTATATTTTTTGAATATAATATGAACTTCATTTTTTATATAATATTTTTTAATTTGCTTTATAAGCATATTATTAAACAAGAAGATTTTAGCCACAGAAATATTTTTAAATTTATTTTATTGGCTTTATGTTTGGGGGTATCTCATGAATTAATAATATTTACTACCATATTCACTTTAATATTTTATTTCTTATATTCACATATTTCAAAAAATAATGCTTCCGTGTTATTTTATTTTATAAATTTGATATGTATAGCTTTATCATTGTATGTATGTTATTTTGCTTATTTTTATATGTTTTGTTTGATATTGTTGTTTCTCAAGAATTCAACTTCAAAGTCTTTTTTTGCAGAGATAAAAAATAATATTTCACAATATAAAATACTTACAATTTTTCTTTGTGTATTCTTGTTTATGGCAGTGTTCAGCGTAACAAATCCTATTTATCTTTCTTATGTAACTGGTGTTGGCTGGAGTATGAATTTTAATATTTTATCAGTTTTGTCTAAATTTCCGCAGGATTATTATAATTTAATATCTTCTCAACCGATATTTTATATATTATTACCCATTATATTACTATTATGTGGTTACACAATTTATATATACAAAAAGGATAATACATTAAATAAAAATTTGAATTTTATATTTGCTTTGTTGATTGGTCTGATATTTTTTATGAACTTTATTGCATTTATAGGTCTTGCAAAATTTCAGACAATGGTTTTTCATCAAGGATTTAACTGCTTATACAGATATCTATTCTTATATATACTTGTTTTTATATCCGGTTTTATATATAGTTTCGGTTTAACGGATAAAACAAAAAATGTAATATTTTTGTTTATTATACTGGGAGTATTTTTTGTATTTAGGTCGCCGTTAATTATTGATAACATTAAAAGTTATAAAAATTATGTTCGTGTACAGAAAAATATTCATAAAACATATTATTATATGGATCAAATGCTCATGTTTTATATGGACAAAAATCAAACGGCAATTTTTCCTATCGAATATTACAATTGTGACGGTTGCTGCTTTGATTGGTACAATTATAATTGGAAAAATCCTCCTTCGTTATCCGAAAATGAAAATAGTATTTTATATAGCGAAGATATTGTTTCATCTTATAAATTATATTTTGGTGGTATGTATAGAGTTGATTTAGTAAATATGGATATTCCTTCTTTTTACTTTACGAATACACAAAAGGCATTTGATGAGTTTTATAAACTCGGAGGCAGTTTTATGGAATATAAAAAGAGTGTTTTTACGTTCCAGAAATTATATAATAAATTTTTAAGTGAACATTTGAATAATGAAAAATCTTAAATATTCTTTAAGGTATGGTATCTTTTATAGCTGTTAATGCGGGTATGTGCCTGCAATTATCAATAAATTTATTATCTTTAATTTTAATAAGTATACCAGGGCATACTCCGGGGCAATATTTAGGACAATTTTTTTCATCTGTTTTACAAAGATATTGATTATTTTTGATAAAATTTTCTTTAATTTCCGTAAAATATTTAATGTATTCATCGGGGGAGGCAAATTCATAAAAATATTTAGGTGGAAAATATTTATCCGTAACAAAATAGCAAAAGTAAACTTTTTTGTTCGGTTTAATATCTATAAACGGAGCTTTTTGGCATAATGGTTTATCAATTGTTAAATTTGTTTCCTTTGCTAGTTTGAGTATTGTATTTTTGCTTGCAAAACAAAAATTAAAACTGCAATCAAAACTTATATTGGCTATTATGCCTGTGGTCTTAATATTTTGGATAAGATAATCTATTTGTGTATCATAATTGTATAAATTATATGTATAATCCCCTTGTGGTAGATAAGGAGATATTCTTAAATTTATCGGTATAAAATCTTTTACTTTTTCGATAATTGAAATAAGATTATCGGTGTAATAATTATCTTGTTTTTCTCTTCCTGTATATGTTAATGAAAAAACAATATTTTTTAATGAATTACTATTTTGTATTAATATATTCAGATTTTTATTAAATATATTTTTATATTTTTTATTAGTTGTTGTATTTATTAAAAATTTTAAATTTCTTATTTGTGCTAATTTTTGAATTAAATTTTCGTTTTTGCTAATTAAATTAGTAATTAGTTTTATTCCTTCAAGTTCTTTAGATAAATATTCCATTATCTTTATCAAATCGGGATGTAATAACGGTTCACCGCCCATTATAATTACATAGTTGTATGATTGCTTTATCCACTTTATTATTTCAACTATATCCTTATATGACAATATGTCTTTTTTATTTTTGTTGTTATTTGATATATAACAATATTCGCAATTGTTATTGCATTCTGAATTTATACTTATTGTAGGCTGCGAAATGTAATTCATTATTCCTCTTTTATGTTATATTTTTGCCTAAATCCGTTCTGTAAAATATATTTTGACCTTCAAGTTTTTCTATGTCTTTATATATGTTTGTTCTTAAATCTTCAATATTTCTGTTAAAATCAATTATACTCATAATTCTGTCATTAATTTGAATGTATTTTGTATTGTATTCATATACTCTCCTGTAAAAATAAAAATCTTTTGTTAATTTATTAACAGAGTCTTTTGTTATAAATGCGTTTTGAAATACTCTGACTTCAGGGTAATATCTGTTTATAATGTTAACTGACATTGCATATCCGTCTTTATATTTTAACTTTAAATTATCCAAAGTTTGATGTTCAACAGCAGCAAATATATCTAAAATATTTGTATCTAAATATTTTAAAACTGTTTGACCTTCCGAATCTCCAAGTCTTGTGTTAATTTCAAGTAAATAAATATCATTTTGAGCGAATATAACATTAAGCGTTATAAATCCTTTATAAAACAAATCTTCTTGCATAAGTATATTTGTCAGCTTTTTTAATAATTTATCTGTTAATGAATTTTGCTGCGGTGTTGTTTTTAAAGGACATATACTTCCCATTCCACCTGTATTTGAACCTAAATCATTGTTATTTCTTCTTTTATAATCTTTAACGGCGGCAATCATTTTAATATTTTTGCCGTCAACTATACAGGGAATTGATATTTCCTGTCCGGAAATTTCTTTTTCTACGATAATTATTGAATTTCCATAAAAATAACCATTAAGGTACTTTTCCGCAATTAAGAAAAAATCTTGTTCTTTATATATTTTTATTGCGGAAATACTTCGTGCATAACCGTCTGCTTTTATATAACATGGCAATCCTATTTGATTTAGTGCTTGTTGTAATTGATTTCTATTATTAACAATAACAAAATCAGCTGTTTTTATATCATATTTTTGCATCATAATTTTTGAAAATGCTTTTGATGATTCGAGTTTTAGTGATTTGTAATTTGCACCGAGTCCAGAAAATTTATATTTTAATGAATAATCTATAAATCCTTTTTCATTTGCTTCTGTGTTAGAAAACACATATTTGACTTGTTTTTCTTTTAATTCTTTTAATAAACTAATGCCGTCTGATTTTAATGCAATTGTGCTTTTACTTAGGTTAATTATGTTTCTATCTGAACAATAAATATTCTTTATATTTGAATCTTCTTCTAATTTTTTTATAACTGCATTAGTAACGGCAGAATTATTCCAAACAAATACATTTTCTTTATTCATATAAAGCCCTGACAGTTTAAATTGTTCTGATATATTTATTTTGTATTACCTAAATTTATCATTTTACCATATTTTTCCAAATAAAATGCATAAATATGTTTGCCTGCAAATCCAGAATAAGGGGTAAATGTTAGTTCCTGAAAAAATATATATTGTTTATCAATAAGCATAAAATCAACCCTTACGAGTCTAAAACCTTTTGATAATATTTTTGCATTTTCAATCATTGTTTCCATTATATTTGGACTTGATATATCTTTTAATGGTTTTGTATTCTCATTTAATTCTATCTGCTCGTCAAAAATTCCCTTTTTTAGGTCAATGTGTGTTAAAAATAAAGGTTTTCCGTCACTGCAAATTATCTGGATTTCCTCTACTTTAGGATACAATCTTTCTACAATAATTTTAGGTTCTATGTTTTGATATTGAAGTTCAAATCCGTTAACAAATGCATAATTAATTTTAATCTTTTCATCAAAATATTTTTTTACTTCTTCAAAATGTTCATTCAAAAATTCTTCTTTTTTATAAATATATGCGACAACTTTGGATTGGTTATTTAGTTTAATAACAAACTTATCGGGTAACGTATTAAAATCAATCTCATCAAAAGAATTATGTATTTGATATGTTTCTTTTGTATATTTTTTGGTATTTAAAATTGCTTCTATAAAAGCAGGTGATTTCGTTTTATCAGTTAATACACTTTTAATAGGCTGATTGTCGTATATTTTAAGGTATTGAATTACCTCATTTAATGTTTTCGGTTTATTTAAATTGAATCTATAACCCATTTTATTTGCATATAATTCCATGAGATATTTTGGGTATAATTGAGGCTTTAATGTTAGATAAAAATCATAATTAAATTTTTGTAGGGGGGAAAAAAAATATCATAACTAATATTCCTATTTAGCATGCATAGTTTGACCGGCTATTTTAACATTATCGAAAGTTCCCCACGTACTAATGTCTTCATCATCAAATAATGAATCAAAATCTATATTTCCTTCGTTAATGTTTTCTATATGCAGATTTTTATCTGTTTCTGGGATGTTATTATTATCATTTTCCATGTTAATTACCAATTTCTAATATATTTTATATGTATTGTTCTTCTTGCATTGCAATTGCACAAATTTGAGTTGATTGAATACAAACTTTTTTTATCGGGCCTAATGTACTTTTTTCGATTAATCGAGGTGTTGTGGAGTTAACTTTTAAAATTTGAGATAATTCGTCATACAGCATTTCGGGGTTTTCTACGTATAGAACCAGCGGAGCTGTTGTACCCTTTAAAAAAACAAGTACCGATGTTCTTTTTTTTAGCTGTGGTGTCTGTGAAAACGGTTGTGACATATTGACCTCTTTAAACTTATATTATTATAACACTTATGAAAAGATAATACAATATGTTATGTTTATTGTATGATTTTCATTGGGAGGAAATTATGATAAAAATCGGAGTAGTCGGTGCACTTGGAAAAATGGGAAAAGAAGTGGTTAATGCTGTTTTAAATGCTGAAGATACAAAACTTGTTTTTGCTTCGGATATTTTTAATGAGGGCATTGATATAGGTGCTGTTACTGGTTCAAAACCATGTGGTGTTTGTATTAAATCTGACATAGAGAAGGCAATTGATGAAACAAACCCTGATATTATTATTGATTTTACGCAGCCTTCTGTTATATATGAGCATGTCTGCTTGTATATGGGGAAAAAAATTAAATCAGTAATAGGCACAACAGGGCTTAATGATGAGCAGATTAATAATTTAAAATTATTATCCGAAAAAAATAGTACGGGCTGTTTGATTGCCCCGAATTTTTCGACCGGTGCCGTTCTTCTTATGATGTTTGCAAAACAAGCTTCAAAATATTTCTCCAATGCCGAGATAATTGAACTTCATCATAATAAAAAGAAGGATGCACCCTCTGGCACTGCAATTAAAACTGCACAATTAATGGGCGAACAAAATAATGACTTTACGAAAGGAAACTGTCTTGAAACAGAATTATTAAAAGGTGCAAGAGGGGCTGTAACATCAAATAACATTCATGTCCATTCCGTTAGAATGCCGGGGTATATTGCTTCACAAGAAGTCATCTTTGGTTCTGACGGTCAAATATTAAAACTTGCACATCACACCATGGATAGGTCTTGCTATATGGCGGGTGTGCTTCTTGCCGTAAGATATATATACGATAAAAATGAATTTGTTTACGGCCTTGATAATATAATGTAGATTATATATAAATAAATAAAAAGAAGCTGGTAAGCTTCTTTTTTTTAGCACGCTATTTTTTGAAATTTGATTAATTCACTCAAAACTTTTGAAATATTAAGAGAAAAAGTGACCCCGTTTTGAGTTTAAAGTAATGTTATCAAAAGAATAAAGCCTTGCAGGTCTTTTTGAACCGACTTTTGTACACTCGTTAAGTTCTTTTAAAACGGAGCCCGTAAGAACTTTTTTTCTGAAATTACGTTTATCAAGCTTCATATCAAGAATTAATTCATAAGACTTTTGAAGCTCTGTTAATGTAAATTTTTCCGGCAGTAATTGAAATGCAATAGGGCAGAATTCCAACCGCTCACGCATTCTTTTTATTGAGTATTCGATAATTTCTTTATGGTCAAATGCCAGTAAGGGAAGATTATACACCTCATGCCATTGAACTTGCGTAATTCCCTGTGCATTATCAACTGATAATTTAATATCATCACTTCTTATTAATGCAAAATACGCACAGGTTATAACCCTTGAACTCGGGTAACGCAGGGGGTCACCAAAGGTATAAAGCTGCTCAAGATAAATGTTATCAACGTTTGTTTTTTCTTTTAATATTCTTAAAGCAGCACTATCCAAATTCTCTGATAATCTGATAAATCCACCGGGGATTGCCCATCTTCCTTTAAAAGGTTCATTTGCACGTTTTACAAGTAATACCTGGAGTTTGCTGTCTTTAATGGTAAATATTACAACGTCGGTAGTGATTTCGTGTGTTTTTGTTTCTTGAAACATGCTTTTTACTTCCTATATCCCCTGATGAGATAAAAATGATTTCAAAATTGCCTCTTGTTCCATTCTGAAATCATCTTCAAGACTTTCTTTTGAAATTTCATTGCTAATTTTCTTTAGAGCATTTTTATACTGTGCAATAGCCGGATCAGGATTGGTTTTTAAGTTATTATAATTATCCATGATTGAAGAAACAAATTTTTTTGTTTCTATAAAAGGCGGTATTCCTTTATATTTTTTCACCGTTCCTGGGCCTGCATTGTATGCGGCAAGTGCTAATTCGGTTGACCCAAACATCTTATACATCATCTTATAATAGGCAATTCCACCTTTTATATTCTCTTGTATTCTGTATGGATTATACCCGAGTTTTTTTGCGGTTGAAGGCATTAATTGAAATACACCTACCGCACCATGATGACTTTTTTTCTCGTGACAGAAGCCCGATTCCGTTTTTGCTATGCTTAATGCTAAAGCGGGATCTAAGCCCATTTCCATGGCATGTTTTACAATTAATTCCTTAACTGTAACCTTCGAAACAACATTAACATCTGCCATACATTTAACAGGAAAACTAACCGTTGCAAAAAATGCTATTAATATGTAAATTATCACTTTTCGAGCCATGTAAATCCTCAATGTTTATTTATCACGCTTTATGAGTGTTATTAGTTTGATTTTAATACATAAATTTAAAAATTCAACCCGTAAAAATATTATACCCCTATATCCGTTACAATATCGGGAAAAATAGAATTTTATTTTGCGGACTTTTGTAAATTAATCTAATAATTTATCAAGTATTTCAGCATCAGCGGAAGACTTTTTTGTATCGAACATGGTATTTCTTTTCATATACGTTCTTAATGCTTCCCGTATAAGTTCGCTTCTTGTTCTTTGTTCGCTTTGTGCAAACTCGTCTATTTTATCTAAGAATTTATCCGGAATTGATAATAAAACTTTCGCCATAATATTCCTTTAGCCTTTCATAATAATTATATACTATTCTTTAAAGATAGTCTATAATTATTCGGGAGGTATTTAAACATGGAAACATTGAGAAAAAAATATAAATTGATTGATATTTTTACGGAATTGGTTTCAATTCCTTCACCATCATTACATGAGGATAATGTTGCTAAAAAAATTACGGATATATTTAAAGAGCATGGTATAAAAGTTTCAAAAGATACTTACGGCAATGTTAAAGCAATGATTGATGCCGTTGATAATACTAAAAAGCCTTTGCTTTTAAGTGCACACATGGATGTTGTAGGTGATGATTCTCCCGTTAATATCAAGTTAAATGGTAATATTATCGAAACCGATAAAACAAGAACGTTGGGTGCTGATGATAAAGCGGGTGTTGCAGCTGCTATAATGCTCGCTATTGAAATATCTCAAAATAAAGAGCTAAAGCATGGCGGTTTGGAAATTGTTTTTACACGTGATGAAGAACAGAATATGTCAGGTATTCATAATCTTAAAATGGAGGAGCTTAATTCAGAATACGCTCTGGTTTTGGATGCCGATAAATTGGGGCAGGTTCAAATATCGGGTGCAAGTTATACAAAGCTTGTTATTAAAATTAACGCTTTAAAGGGCGGACATTCCGGTATTGATATTGATGATAAATCGAGATTGAATGCAGCTAAACTTATTGCTGAACTCGTTAATGAAATTCCTCAAGGGGTTTATAAAAAAGATGAATTCGGCGTTATAACTTCGATAAATTTGGGCGTTATTACTGGTGGAGGTATCGAAACAGCAATTGACAACATCAAACATTCCGAAATCAAAAGCAGTGAGTATAACGATTATATTTTGGATAAGGCTGTAACTAACGTAATTAATACTAAAGCAGGTGCCGCATATTCAATAAGAAGCTCTGACAGAGTTTTTGAACAAAATCTTATAGCTGATATAGAAAATATTATTGAGAAATTTAACAAAAAATACGAAGGACTCGCTATTGCACTTATGGAAACAAGTGAACATCTTCCTCCTTTTGAAAAAAGCGATGATGAAACACTTATAAATGTTGCTAAAAAAGCGGCAGCTAATATTAATTTGACTCCTGATATTTCTTCTTTTCACGCAGGAGCTGAAACTCACATTTATGCAAACAGCAAAAATAAGTATGGCCACACGATTAAACCTATTTTGATTGGGATGGCAGATGTCTACAATATGCATTCCTCTGACGAAAAAATTGATTATATTACATATCTAAAAGGCTATGAATTCTTAAAATCATTCTTTATTGAGTTTAATAAAATTTAATATAATTCGTCATATTTGTGTTTTTCACATTGCAAATAAATTTTTAAGTATTATTATATAGTATAATAAGACTTACCCACCAAAAAGTCACACGTAATAAAGGAAGATACAATGGCAATTAACTTAAAAAACAAATCTGAAATTATTTCTAAATATGGCAAAAATGCAAAAGATACAGGTAGTGTTGAAACTCAAATCGCACTTCTCACAGAAAAAATTTCTGAATTGACAGAACATTTAAAAACTAATCAAAAAGATTTCCAAGGCAGACGAGGTTTGCTTATGATGGTAGGACGCAGAAAAAGACTTTTGTCTTATCTCAAAGATAAAAATCTTGAAGATTACAGAAATTTGATTAAAAAATTAAATATCAGAGAAACTAAATAAATACTTTTTTTATAAGTTTACAAGACCGGTAATTGATACCGGTCTTTTTTGTTAATATTACTTTATGTATAGTCTTATTTGATTGACGGCATGTATATTTGAAGTTAGAATTGTAATAAATTAGTTAGGCAGTAATTAGAGAAAGAGAGCCGAAATGAGTTCAAAAAAATTTTTATTTACTTCAGAATCTGTAACTGAAGGCCATCCTGATAAGGTTTGCGATCAAATCTCCGACGCAATTTTGGATGAGTTCTTAACAAAAGATTCTAAATCCAGAGTTGCAGCAGAAACTTCCGTTACTACGGGCATGGTTCTTGTTACGGGGGAAATTACTTCATCTTGTTATGTTGATATTCCTCATGTTGTACGTAGAACCATTGAAAACATTGGTTATACCGGTAAATCTTCCGGCGGCTTTGACAGCAAAACATGTGCTGTTTTAACAAGTATTGATGAACAGTCAACCGATATTGCAGGCGGTGTTAATAAAGCATTCGAAACAAGAGATAACAATGCTGCTGTTTCTGAAGATGAAACAAATAATATAGGTGCCGGCGATCAGGGTATTATGTTTGGATTTGCCTGCAATGAAACTCCCGAGTTAATGCCTCTGCCTATAAGTTTAGCTCACAAGCTTTCTTATAGACTTGCTCAAGTTAGAAAACAAGGTATTCTTAACTATTTAAGACCTGACGGTAAATCACAGGTTACTGTCGAATATGAAAATAACAAACCCGTAAGAATTGATACAATTGTTATTTCAACTCAACATGATGATGTTATAAACGGTATTATTGATAATTCTAAAATTCAAGAAATTATTAAGCAGGATATGATTAAATATGTTATCGATTATGTATTCTCTAAAGAAGAATTAAAACCTGATAGTACTACAAAATATTTAATCAATCCTTCAGGAAGATTTGTTATCGGCGGCCCTCAAGGGGATGCAGGTTTAACGGGCAGAAAAATTATTGTTGATACTTATGGTGGTTATTCAAGACACGGCGGCGGTGCATTCTCAGGTAAAGACCCCACAAAAGTTGACAGAAGTGCTGCTTATGCTGCAAGATACGTTGCAAAAAATATTGTTGCCGC
Source organism: Candidatus Gastranaerophilales bacterium (assembly GCA_947588745.1). Taxonomy (GTDB): domain Bacteria; phylum Cyanobacteriota; class Vampirovibrionia; order Gastranaerophilales; family Gastranaerophilaceae; genus Avigastranaerophilus. The sequence goes on along the minus strand of CANPYW010000029.1, from coordinate 1,900 downwards.
AGGTATTGCGGAAAAATGCGAAATTGAGTTGGGTTATGCAATCGGTGTTGCTCAGCCTGTTTCAATTTTCGTTGATACATTCGGTACGGGTAAAATTTCGGATGATGAAATTATGAAATTAGTTGAAACTAATTTTGATTTAAGACCTCGTGCTATTATTAATCAGTTTGATTTGAGAAATCTTCCTGCTAAAAATGGTGGAAAATTCTATCAAAGATTGGCTGCTTACGGCCATTTAGGCAGAACTGATTTTGATGTACCCTGGGAACATACAGATAAAGCGGAAATTTTAAAAAGACAAGCACAGACTTTATCCGTAGGTGTATAGTATATAGAATTATAAACAATAAAAAGCAGAGTATTGGCTCTGCTTTTTTATTTTAAAATTACGTTTTTAAATAAAAATCCAATTTTAATTAAATATAGTTTTGCTTTACATATTCAAGTTCTTCTTCTTTTGAGGTTATTTCTCCGTTTAATTTTTTTTCTAAAATCCGTTCAAAAATTTCGTGAAAGTATGAGGAGGGTTTCAGCCCCAAATTTATTAAATCGTGTCCGGTTATTTCCGTTTTTATGTTTTTCAGTTTGTTTAAAAAGAGTTTGACTGCCGTATTATCTTCAGAAATGACATAGAAGCAATTAATTGCCAAATCGCTGCAATTTATGAATGATTTGTATATTTTTTTATAATCGTTTAAGTTGTTAAAATCGGTGTTTAAAAGTGATTTCAGGTCATTTAATGATTTTTTTTCGATATTATTAAGGTTTAATTTTTCATTGTTATAGTCGGAATTGACAATTAATGCCGCAAAATATATAAACCAATTGTCTTTATTGGTTTTTAGTTCTTTAATACGGTTTGTATTTATATCGGTTATGGGATTATTGCTTACCAATTTATAAGCATTCGTATTTATTATATTTTCCGTTAATGTTTCGGAATTTATTGAAAAATATTGTTTAAGCTCATTTTTAATTCTTTCAAGAGGCATATTGAAGTTTATGTTGTTAAGGTAATTTTGCATAAGATTATAAGTTTTTTCATCGATTTTAAAATCAAATCTTTTGCTGAATTTCAATGCTCTGATTATTCTTGAAGGGTCATCAATAAAGCTTTTATCGTGAAGAATTTTTATTTTTTTTTCTTTAATGTCATTTAAGCCGTCATAATAGTCGATAAGTGAATATTTATCATCTCCCGTTAATTTTACGGCAAGCGTATTTATTGTAAAATCACGTCTTTTAACATCATTTTTAAGCAGGCAGCCGAAGTTATATGCTTTTGGCAGAAAACCTGATTTTTCGTAATATTCTTCTCTTGTTGAGGCAAAATCAATTTCCTGCTTGTTTGAAAATCTGATTTTTACTGTTTTTAACTCTGTTTGCAGGTTTATAATTTCACAATCAATGCTGTTTGTTAATTTTTCAGCAAATTCCAATGTATCACTTTCAACTGCTATATCCATATCAAAAATCGGATTGTTCATAATTAAATCACGAACAATTCCACCGATTAAATATATGTTAATTCCGCAATCTTCGGCAATTTCGGCTGAAGATAACATAACTTCCGTTTGTTCCTTAGAAAGTCTTTTGAATAAAATATCTTTAATATTAATTGTCATAAATTGATTATAACAAACTAAATAAATTCTTTAAATATCGGGTTAGATTTGTTTCTTAATTCCAATAAATATTTTTTATCAAATCTTGAAGCTTTGTTGCTTGTATTTTTAACGTTAGCCGTCATATTTTCATTTGCATCTTTTTTGGTTTGAAGGTATTTTGTAATTATTATATTCAGTTTTGATATGCCGACACCTAATACAATGCCCGAATATAAATACCCTGCAACTTGTGATGCGGCCAATTTTAATATTTTAGATTTAACTTCGGGAGC
>CANPYW010000028.1 GCA_947588745.1 Candidatus Gastranaerophilales bacterium | reverse complement strand
GAGGTTCATTCTCTTTAAGTTTCAACTTTGCACCTATCATCGGGTTGTGTTCTAATATTTCATATTCAATTACGCAATATGTTAAAAAAGTGCTGAAATATGCTAAATAACGATTTATGCAAGAATTTGAAATAAAATCATCAGATATTTTAACCTCTCTTTTTCCTTTTATTGGTATTTCCTTATGCTTTTTTTCAAGTTTGTTTCTGCAAAATTTTATATCTGCTCTTTTCAAATTTCTTATTGGTATATTCCCAATTTCTTTTTTAAACCATTTTAAATAATTTTCGTAATTTGGTTTTACATCATTTATATATTTGTCGATAGCTTGAGAAATTGTGTAATTATGTTTGCGTTCTTCTTTTCTATAAATGCCCTCATTAATTTGCCGTTCGATATCCAAGCCCCACATTTTAGCTTCTCTTTTTACAGTTTTTATTTCATTAGCTTTTATAGGGAATGTTTTTGTTAAAAATATTCCCTTATATCTTACAATGGCTTTATAGCTTGTTATTTTACCTTTTGAGTTCTTGTATTCCGTTACTGTTGGCATTTATAAACCTTTCGTGTACCTTTTTAAATTTAGGTACAAATTTAGGTACAAAAAATTAAAAAAAATTCTAAAAATTACAAAAAGATTATAAAACATAATAGGCTGAAAAACAACTATATATGTTTTTTTATTGTTTATTGTTTTTTTTTAGATTTTAGTATATAATTGATTCGTAATCAGTAGGTCAAGGGTTCAAATCCCCCCATCAGCTTATATTTACCAACTTCACTAGACTTCTATGTCCACCTTGTGTCCATTTTTAATTTTGAATTAAATACTAATTGTATGAATTAAGAACTGATATAGCTTCTATGCCAAATATTTAATAAAATCATCAAATCACACAATACAAGGCACGAAAGAAGATGTTCAAATAAATATAGAAAAATTTGAAGGCATTTTATAATTTTTCATATCCACAATGTCCTTCATGTTGCTCTTTTGCCATAAAATCGAGAATTGGCACAGTTACTTCTCTATCATAATCTTCCCCGGTAAAACCTATAGAACTATATTTTTTAAAGAAATTATCTTTTAATTTAGCTGCATAGGCTTGCATTTCTGAAACATCACAATATTGAGCTTTTCCACCCACTTTTTGCATTGCTTCTTCATAACCGGGAACAGCAAAAACAGGAGTTGATAAAAGCATTATTAAAATAATCAATAATATTTTTTTCATAAAAACACCTCTATATAAAATGTAACGTTTAACAGAAAGTTTTGGAATATTGACTCGGCATATATACCTAATAACACTGACATATAGCCGGTCAGAAGCCGTTTGATTATCTTAAGCACCCAAATGGGCGATTTAGACTTTTATTAGACTTACAATTAACAATATTTTATCAAAAGTTTTTTAAAATTACTAATAAAACATATAAAATCCGAGTCCTATTTCATTGTTTAAGCTATCATCTTCAAAATAACTATTTTGAAAAAGATGAAAATTTTAATATCCAAGAGTTTAGCGATAAATCTTTCGGAATTTATCAGGGCGAGATAATGTATGTGGTTTTAGAATTTGATAAAAGCAGTGCAGATGATGTTATGATGTATCATTTTCACAAAAGCCAAAAAATTACACCTTTTGAAAACGGAAATATTCAAGTAAAACTAAGGGTAAGCGGAAGTTATGAAATTATAACGGAGCTTTTAAAATGGCGGGAAACGGTAAAAGTTATATAAAGAATGAATATATAAAACGGTTGAAAATATGCTATAATAGTATAAGAAAGGAGAATTAGGGTGACATTAAAAGAAGCAAAAAAAGAAATTAAAGAACTTTTAAAAGACAAAAAAAAGAAAGAAGAATTAATTAAAAAATTAAAGGACTGCTTTAAAGATAAAGAACTTGAAAAAGAATTTACAAGTATGAATTACGAAACGTGCCTTGATTTGCCAAAAGATGAGAAAGAAAAATTTGAAAAGCTTTGGCAGGTAAGAAATTCAGATGATTACTATTGGGTTAGCAACTTAGGAAGAGTAGCAATAGGAAACAAAGAAAAAGCAAATAAAATCATTCCTCAATATCAGGACAAATATTGGAATTGGAAACTGACAGACTATGTTACGGAACAACCGGTTTATAGTTATTTTATGAAAGAAACAGAACAGTTAAAAGAAGAATATAAAGAAATAAAAGATATATACGGCAAAGATTGCTTATCAGAGGAATGTGTATTAGAATTGCACCATATCTGCCAAAATGGTGATAACAGAATAGATAATATGATTTATTTACCGGCATGTATTCATAGAGAAGTTCATAAATTTAATAGTTAGTAAACATAATTCTTTCTACGCATTGTTCTTTGTCAAACTCGTTATCATATAAAAAATCACAAGAATTTTTTATCTTTCTATATTTCTCATAGTTTTTGCAATTTTTTTGTATTAAATAATCCTCCATGCGACAAACAAATTCCCCTTTTGCTAAGGGGAGTTGTTGTATACAATAGTACAATAGCTAAGAGCAGCCTTTTTATAATCCGTCCTAAGCGAATACGGATAGAACAAAATAATTAAAATTATTATTCATATCATCAAATTCAGAATAATACAACAAATTATATAACTTTATTGAATAAAATAATATTAAAGTTTCCATTATATAATCAACTTAAAATACTTTTGTTTGATGTTTTATTCATCAATTTAGCAGCCTCAGCGATTGTATTCGGGAAATATCTTACAAGAAATTGTGTTCTTGTTTTAAGTTTTTTATTCGGATTTCCGTATGTATTCAACAATAAATTCGTTTCGGCAACAATTTCACTTGCACCGTTCGCCCCGTTTAAATCTGCTCTCGGCGAGAAATACTGTACAAAAGATTGTTCATTAAACGGCATTGTTTGCATAAAGTTTTTCATTTCACGTGTATAAACTTCAATAAAATCATCATTACTGCTTACTAAATTTAATGCATAATCTTCAAAGTGTCCAAGTTCGTGATACGTTGATGCCATAGAACCTGAAGATAAGATTTTTGTATAACCATCTGCGGTCGAATCACATTCTTTACAATAATTCCATTTTTCTACATTATTATATATAGAGTTTATTGAATCTGCCTGCATTTGCTTTAGATTTTCCCAAAGTATATTTTGAGAATAGTATGATAATTTATTTTTAAAGTTTAAAGTTTTTGTATTTTTGCCGTCAAAAATAATAACTTTTTTATTTTTATCATCAAATGTTAATTTATATTTAACACCGTTTATAACATTTGTTACGCTGCCGTTGGGATTTTTGTTATATAGTCTTGTTATTTTCATTTTGGGCATACTATTTTCATCCTTTATACTATATGAATAATAACTGTATTGTATACGCCCTTTTTTGTCTTTTTTCTCCCTGTAAAATCTGTTTGTTTTACATCCGTTTTGTTTATAATTATCCAAATACGACACACATCCGTCAGAAGTAATTCGAACAGATGAAATTTTATTTTTAGGCTTCGCTTTTTGAATATAAGAATAATCAATCGGAGTGTATTCTTTTGTAATAAATACACCCGGCAGTATTTTAGAAGCTTTACTTACGATAACTCCGGTTGTTTCTCCGTTTTTCGGTTCGGAAACAAACTCCGTCATTTCATCAATATCACCATATTTATCATAGTTTATTCTGTACACATTAGAATTACCGGCTGATTTAGATGATGTAGAATGATTGAAATATTCTTCCCGTCTGCTTTTTGTTATTGTTCCGTTCTCGTCGTATGTTTGAAAAAGAGTTATTACAGTTCCGTTTTCATTTCTAATTTCTTTTGTAAATATGATTTCTCTTTCCTGCGTATCTTGTTTCGTAACTATATTAATATCATATTCATCCCGCAATATTTTTTTCAAGTGAGGAAATTTATCAATCATTTCACAAAGGAAATCTAATTCATTCGAACTCAGTAAAGACATTGCATAAGCACAGCTTCTTCCGTAGCCCTTTTCTCTGTATTCTTCATATTCACAATTACTTGTTGTTCCGCCTTCTATTTCCGCAATTTCAGGCACATAAAACGACATCACGCCTTGCTTGAATAAATCCAGTGCAAGTTGATAATCATCATCCGATAAAAGTGCAAAACTTGCTATGTTTATATCACCAACATCTAATTTTATAAGTTCATCAACACGCTTGTATTTTTTATCCTGTAATTTTGCAATATAATAAGATTCTTCAGCCGGTATACTTTTTTTCATTAAATCATAACATCTTTGGCGGGTTTTAACATCTAACGACACTATATTTGCGGCATCTTCCGTCTTAATACCACCTGTTACCAGATTTTCCGCTTCTTTTTTTTCATCATCCGAAAGCTTTGACATATACGCAGCATCTATGGGATATTTTCCGTTTTTTATCTCATTAAGAGCATTTGTTAGTTGTTTATCATTTAATACGGCAAATAACTTTAATATTTCAGAATCAATTCCTTTATCGCACAAATCCAACATACGTAAATATTTACTGTCATCTAAATTTGCAATAACGGAAAGACTTTCATCTCTTATATTATGACTCAGCAATTCGGGTATTCTCTCCAAGCACTTTTTGTCCAAAACAGCAGCTTCTTCAATACATTCTTCATAAACACCAAGATTATACAAATCTGTAGCATTTTTGTACTGTCTATGCGGAAGTTTTGCCAATCGTTCCGCATAAACATCCTTTATTCCTATATCTTGCAATTTTTTTGTTCTTCTATTTGTAACAAAATCTTTAATCGATTTCACAAAAGAATTTTCAGATAAATATACACCGCCTGAAAAAGAAACGGTATCACCTCCAATTAAAGCCGATTTTTCTGCTCCTTTTTGAGTCTTTACATTTTTTATACCATAATAACTTTTTGGGAATTGCGAAATAATATTGACTTTCATACTCAATAAAAAAACCGAAAAAATATTATTTTGCTATTATAAATCATTATGTATAACTCGTTTATGTTTTTCCATAACAGTTTTTATTCCGGTTGAGCCTAAAGAAATTGCACCCTTTCCGTATCTGTATTCAACCGCATCAATAACGTTTGAAAGCTTATCCTGTTTTGAAAAATCAAACGTTGAAAACAAATTTAACTGCATTTTACAAGCATTTTCAAGCTCTCCCGCATAAATTCCCGATGAACGATACATAATATTACTTATATAAATTTGATTAAGAAGCTTTAAAATAAAAGGTTTTAATACAAATTCCGAATTTGTGGGATGTGCTAAATTTATACTTTCAAATGCGACATGAAAATCCTTAGTCCTCAACATTACACCAATTACACCCGTTTCAAGATTATTTGCACGGAGTTTTTTGCATACACTATGCAAATGTATATCCAATTCTGCTTTAATATAGTTTATATCTTGAGAAAATTGCGGAAATGCCTTTGTTCTTTGAATTGACTTGGGCTTTTCGGTTATACCCGTCAACGGAATGACACTTATTCCCATTAATTCATATTTTAATTCAAGCCCACGCTTTCCATACCTTGATTTATAAAATCCGTCATCTTTTTTTAAAATCTCATCCGCATAAAAAATTCCCACAGCTCTTAAGCTCCTTGCGGTATTTCTTCCTATACCCCAAATTTCTTCAATAGGATATCCCTTCAATTCATCCGGTATGGAATTTTTATTTATAAAATAATACCCGTTCGATGATTTTGCCTTATGCGTTGCAATTTTGGCAAGAATTTTGGAATTTGCAATGCCCACAGAAACATTTACACCCGTTTCTGTTTCAACCTCCGTTTTTATTTTACGGGCAAGCTCATCAAAACTTAATTTTAACAATTTATTAACCCCCGTTATATCAATAAATGCTTCATCAATCGAATAAATATCAATTTTATCAGAATAATTTTCCAAATATTTCATCATTCTTTGCGATAAATTTTGATAAAATGCAAAATCAGCACTAAGATAAACAGCTTCACTAAACTGCTTTTTAGCCATAAAATAAGGCATACCCATTGCAATTCCCATTTTTTTTGCCTCATTTGAACGTGCAATAACACATCCGTCATTATTACTTAATACACAAACCGCTTTACCTTTTAAGGACGGATTTTTTAATATTTCACAACCGGCAAAAAAATTATTGCCGTCTATCAATGCTATAAATTTTTCTTTCATAAACCAATCCTTTTAATAAAATAAAAAAGGGATTAAAGGGAGCTTTAATCCCAGAAAAACGAAAAATGAAAAAATTAACAGAATGAAAAAGAAATCTTTTAACTGTTTATGGAAATAAAAAGAACGAGATAACATATATTGGGAGGAAACTTATCCCGTTCTTATTTACATAAATAAAATCAAGGTTAATAGTATTATTAGAAAGGAATTTAAAGTTTTCTTACAATACCCTGAGCAATTCCAAAAATAACAAGCTGCTCTTTAGGGTATAAATTAGGATAATTTTTATTCGCCGGTTCCAGCCAAACTTTACCTTGTTTATTTCTGTATGTTTTTAATGTATATCCTCCATCTATAAATGCAACTACTATATCTCCGTTTTTTACCGCCGCAGTTTTCTTTACTATGACTTTATCGCCTTCGAATATACCCAAATCTATCATTGAGTCGCCCGAAACAGTAAACAAAAACGTGGACGGATTATCTATTTCAAAACTCTCATCAAGTGATACCCTTTTTTCTATATAATCATCCGCAACGGAAGCAAATCCTGCCTTTACAGAAGATGTAAATAATACGGCACCGAATAATTCTCTATTTATATAAAATCTGTTATTTTGCTCTTGTATTAAATTTTCTTCTTTCAATTTATTAAAATACTGCCATACGGAATTTTTATGTTTAAAACCAAATTCACTAGCTATTGTTTCAAAACTGGGAAGCACCTCTTTTCCATATAATTCTTTAAGTTTTTCAAAGAATATTTTTTGTTTCTCGGTTAACATATTTATATTATAGACGAGTGTCTATGCTTTGTCAAGTACATGATTTAATATTGATAACAGAATTTTTTTATATTAATCTTTTATTAGGTTTGAAAGGATTATATTATGTTACGAGCAGGAATTGTAGGGTTGCCGAATGTAGGCAAATCAACTTTATTTAACGCATTAACTTCTTCAAAAAACGCACAAAGCGAAAATTATCCGTTTTGTACCATAGAACCCAATGTCGGAGTCGTTAGCGTTCCTGATGAAAGACTTCAAATTTTAAAAAAACTTGTCAAAACGAATGTCGTTATCCCTACGGCAATTGAATTTGTCGATATTGCAGGTCTTGTTAAAGGTGCAAGCAAAGGAGAAGGTTTAGGCAATCAATTTTTGGCAAATATAAGAGAAGTTGATGCCATTATTCAGGTTGTACGCTGTTTTGATGACGATAATACAATTCACGTTTCCGGCAAAATTAATCCTTTGGACGATATAGAAACAATCAACACTGAACTTGCACTTGCAGATATGGCTTCTCTTGAAAAAAGGATTGAAAGAGTTTCAAAGCAGGCTAAATCCGGAGACAAGCAGGCAAAACTCGAACTTAACGTTTATACAAAATTATCCGATTTACTTTCTTCCGCCTCGTTTATTAATATTGAAGAACATTTTGAAGATGATGAACTTGTAGTTGCAAAAGCTTCTCAATTAATGTGTATTAAGCCGGTTATTTATGCCGCAAACGTTAGCGAATTTGATTTAGCAAACGGAAATCATTATGTTGATACAGTAAAGGATTATGCTTCAAAACATGGGGCTGATGTTGTAGTTATTTCGGCAAAAATAGAATCTGAACTCGTTGAACTTTCACAGGAAGAAGCTAAATCTTATCTTAGTGATTTAGGTGTTTCAAGCTCAGGTATTGAAAGAATGATACAATCCGTTTATAAATTGCTTGATTTAACCACTTTTATTACGGCAGGCGAAAAAGAAGTAAGAGCTTGGACTGTTAAATCAGGGGCAAAAGCACCTCAAGCTGCCGGTGTTATTCATACCGATTTTGAAAAAGGATTTATAAGAGCCGAAGTAACCGCTTATAAAGACTTTGTTGAAGCCGGTTCTTATGCCGTAGCACGTGAACGTGGTGTAACAAGGCTGGAAGGCAAAGATTACATTATTCAAGACGGTGATATCGTTCATTTTAGATTTAATGTATAAAAAATAATTTTTTATTTTTATTTGTGTTAAAATTTTAATGTTAATTTGAGGAAACAAAGGTGTAATTCCTTGACCGGACCGCGGCCGTACAGTCGGAATGCTCTACTGATTTTATTAATTGCGTTATCCGATTAATAAAGAATAACAGCTTCTTTAATTAACAATTTTATATATAAACATAGTATAGGAAGTATAATGCCGTCACCTGCTTTAATCAATCAAAATATAAGGGCGGGCATGTGTCCGCACGGTCTCCCGCAAGCTGCATGCCCGATTTGCAGCGGAGGAGGTATTGCAGGCGGCAGTATAAAAAAATTTAACAAGCCCAGCTTTAAATCCCATTCTTCAGACAATTGGTCATTTATGAAATGTTATATGGCTGGTATCGCAATAAGAAGCAGACAAAATCATATTCTTAATATGAAAGATAATCTTCGCCGTCAGCTTGAATTCGCCGATAATTTAAGGAAAGGCATAAATAATATTCACTCAAAGCTTCAAAATGTTTTGGCAGATTTAAAAAATTCAATTCCTCCTTCTCTACATAAACCAATGGATTTAGCTTTAAAATTTATCTTTAATACATTGAACAAGCTTCCTGATTTAATTAAAAATTTTGCAGAGTTACAAAAAGATATTTATTCCAAATTATTAAGTGCATACGAAAAGTTAACAGCAATCCTCGGTGATTTTAAAAATTTTATTCAAAGAAAATTTACAGAAAATTTAAAACAAAAATTAAAAAAGCTATATCTGTTTTTTATCGTGAACAGCGGTGAAGAAAATTACAATGATGATGAAACTTTAGCTGTTTTTAAATCAAGAGAAATGAAAAAATATATAGTAAAAATTTTAAACAAGTTTACAAAGAAAGAAAACAACAATGATTAATTCTCCTCAATCAAAATCTCCTTATATAATAGGAAAAACTTCAACAAAGAAAAATGATTTAGACCTGAATAAAACTTTAAAAGGAGTTTTAATAAATAATCATATAAAAAATGATGAGAAATTTTCTTTTGATAACATTAAAGATACTTTATTAATAAGTAATTCCAAATCGTATTACGACAAAATTCCGATTGAAAATAACGGGCAAAATATTAAAGAAAGTTCTTTTGATGAAAAAAAAGCATTAAAACCTTTGCTTGCCGGTACTGCGTTATTACTTGCCGGATGTTTAGGATTAAGTTCCGTTTTCAAATCCGCTTCCAAAACGCTTTTAAATTCAAAAAGTTATGAGCAGCTTCCTGATTTGGCTATCAATAACAACATCAAGCAAGAACCACAATTTGCAATATACAGAGTTATCAGAGACCCTAATTTCAGTAATATTTTAGGTGCTGCAGCCGTTTTTGTCATGAGCGGTATTACCGTTGCCGCAAAAAACTTTGTAGACGGAACAAAAGACATCTGGATGAAGAAAAAATCGGCAGATATAGAAAAAGAATTACAAGAAAATCTTATTTCGGTTGAAACAGAAGCATTTTCGGGAAAATTAAAAATCGTAAACGATATGTTATCACAAAATGTTGAATATTTCGATAAAATTCTGAATAAGCCAAAAGTTCAAAAAAGTAATATTTTCAGTTCTATTACATCTTTTAAAGGCGAAAACAAAAATATATTATTGCAAGATAAAGATAAAAAGAAGGACAACATAAAAAATTTAAAATATTTGCTATTGGCTTCCGCTGTTACGGGTACTGCTTTAATCGCCGGGAAAATAAGTATTTCCAATTTAAAAGCAGCAGCTAAAAATACAAATAAACTTGCAAACAACATTGCTTTAAATACCGTTGATTTAATAAATAAAAAAGCAACTAACCCGATTAATGATGATTTGCCCGATGTAATAAGATATTTAAAATCTATTTGTGCAAAACCCGAATATATTAAAGAAATCGGCAAAAAATATAACTTATCGTCTGATAAAATAAATTCTATTATAAACTCGGTTGAAGAAGAAAAAAGACGTATTTTTGCAGATGCACCCTCGGCTTTAGGCGGTATTCCTCAAAAACTTCAATACTATTGTTATCTGGATGAAAACAGAGGACATTTGTACAACTGGATTTTGCATCCGGATAATAAATTCACAAAATATATTTTTCTATCGTTCACACTATCAAGTGCAATCGGCTATGTATTTAATAAATCTATGGAAGCACTTAAAGATTATACCGTAATGAAAGAAAATGCAAAAACGGAATTGGATTTAAGAAAACGGCTTGTTGATGTTGAAATTCAAAATTTTAAATCAAAGAAAGAAAGTGCGGTTAATCCTCTGGTTGAAGATTTTACAAGACAAGCCAATTTAGGAACTAAATCAAAAGAAGAACTTAAGCAACTTGCGGATAATATACTGTTTGAAACCAAAAACGGCCCGCCTTATGTATACACCTAGGAGAAATATTATGATAAATTCTTCACTCCAATTTAATATATCTCAATTGGGACAAAATGTTATTCTACCTGATAGGCAACGCCCTTACTGCATATTTGACGATAAAAAAACTAAAAATATAGTAAACGAGGGCGAAAAAGCACTTCCTTATATCGATTTGTTTTTAAAATCCGCAAACACCGAAGAACAGGTTTTGGACGGACTTCAAGTTTTGGATAAAATGCTTGATAATAAAGTTAAAGGTATTGATAAAATGTACCCGACTTTATCAAGGTTCAATAATGTTACATCACCTAACGTGCAGGTATTTTTGGCCGGTATTTACAGAAAAACTCTTGTACCCGATGCCTTTGGCCCTTTAAACAAAATGCTTTTACGACAAACTTTTATGCCAAATTCTCCATACTTTGACCCGACAGAAGAAATCGGCGGTGCTATTATGGAATATTTAAAAAATCAAGCGGATATAAACAGTATAACCGTTAATTCGAAGAATAAACCGCCCATTTAATATGATAAAATCAATATTTTTAATATACAATTACTTCAGGTTCGCTGTCATCCTGCATTTTTTCTATTTCGTACGGCATTTTTTGAATTAAGCAGTACCTTTTTCCCGATTCAAGAAGCATATATTTGATATTAGCAGATTCAATATCCCATAAATCTTTTATTTCAACAACTATATAATCAAACGGATTTTTATTTAAAAATTCTTTTAATTTTTTTGTATTCTTTTCGCCGATAAATTTAACTTTTTTATCATAATAATATACCAGACTGTATTTTTTTATTCCGTAAGAAGCAAGCTGAACCTCAGCTTTTTTTGCTGTTTGAGCAAACTTTATTAAATCATTTTCGCCGCTGTTTAACGTTATAAAATTGAACGTAATCGGAGTTATAACAAAAGATAAGCTTATCATTAAGACCAAATTCGCTATAAATGTTAAAAATCTTCCTTTTAGTATAATTGCAAATATGCTTATTAGAGGAATAACAAAAAATATTATAACAAGAGGTATAACAAGATTTATAATGCCTTGAAAAATAAATTTATTTAATATGTTATGCCCGAACAGTCCAGCCAATGAACATATTATCAATATTAAATCAGGTATCATTGTTGATACAAATATACTCTTATTATGCTCCTTTTTTAATAAATAACCGTACCAGTATCTACCCGATATACAAGCGGCCGGAAACATCAATAACAGTATTAAATATGTATTTTTTTCACCGTATAATAATGCAAAAATTAATACCGTAAAAAAAGTTATGGTATTTAAAGATATAAATTGATTTATTTTCTTTAATTTCTGCCATTTTTCCTTTAATTTATCTGGAGAATTATCTTTAAAATATGAAATCACAGAGTCAATTGTATCTTTAAAATTTCTGCCTAATATCCACAGTGAAGAAAGAGCCCAGGGCGAAAATCCCAGTAAAAATAACCCCGTTACGACTGCCATTTTTCTTATGCCTGTAGTATGGAAGAAATTTAATAACGATAAATTTGTCAGTATGAAATTTATTCCATGTTTACAAAACATATAAACATTCCAAGGCATTACTATTAACAAAAAGATTATAATTCCCCAAATTACATTTTTAGGATTAAACATCTGTTTTAATTTACCGGCAAAAATATTCATGGCAAGAACTGCCGTAAACGGAACTAAAAACCCTAATATACCGCAGCTTAATACAGCAAATGAGCTAAAAATATAGGTTAATTGCCTGAACATAAATATATTTTTTTCTTTTTTTCCGAAAATTGACAAATATCCAAAAACTATAGACATCATCATTAATACAGCAGATAACATATCATTGGTTGCCAGGTGTGAAAACACTATTATTCCAAAACACGTTGACATAATCAATGAAATTATAAAAGCATAGGTTTTAGTTAAAATACTCTTTATGGAAAAAAACATGAATAAAATACTAAATACAGATATGTATGAAATTGGCAATCGTACAGCACCTGTACTAATTTTACCGAATATTATGCATGATAAATTCACTATCCAAAATAACAAAGGAGGAATATTTATTATATTTTCGCCATTTAGCCTTACATTTATCCATTCACTATAATTAAGCATCTCCTTTGCAATAGAAACAAATTTAGTTTCATCGGTATCTATAAAGCTGTAATTTGAAATATTTAAGGCATACATTGCAAAACAAACTACCGTTAAAATTCCTGATAATATTATTGCGGTATGTTTTTTCATATAATTCATTTTGCTTCCTTATGTTGTATTTTATGCAGATTTAATATAATTTTCGATTTCTTCTTTTGAATTAATTTCCGTAGTACATACAAGTATCTTATTTTCAGAAAGTTTTAAACCCGCAAGTATGTTCTTCTCTTTCATGGTCTGAATAAATTTATCACTGTCGGATACTTCTAAAACAAACTCATTAAAATAATCACTGTTTAATACTTTGTAATTTTTTGAGTTCAGACCTTTTGCAAGATTATGTGCATTTTTAGAACTCAAATATGCCGCCTGCAAAATTCCTTTTTTACCGAGCAATGCCATATAAACCACGGCATTTAAGACTGCCAACCCCTGATTTGAACAAATATTACTGGTTGCTTTTTCTCTTCTTATATGCTGTTCTCTTGCTTGAAGAGTTAGAACAAATGCCTGTTTACCGTCCTCATCAACGGTTCTTCCCACAATTCTTCCGGGTAATTGCCTTTTATACTTATCCAAAGTAGTAATAAAACCTGCATAAGGGCCTCCAAAAGAAACGGGATTTCCTAAAGATTGAACATCTCCAACAACTATATCCGCACTATATTCAACAGGCTTTTTTAATACGGAAGCACTAATAGGCTCAATACACACTATTAACAATGTATTTTTTGATTTCGCCAATTCTGATAATTTATCGATATCTTCAATCGTGCCGTAGAAATTAGGATTTTCTATTATTATTCCCGCATATTCGCCCGATAAAAGCTCAGATTTTACACTATCCGTATCCGTTTTATAATCTTTTGCACGTATTTCTTCTATCTTAATTTCTGCCGAATGAGCGTATGTATGTATTACTTCTTTATATTGAGGATTTAACAATTCACTTATAAGAATTTTTTTCTTCCCGCTTATCCTTGAAGCCATAAGCATTGCTTCCGCACAAGCCGTAGCACCGTCATAAACGGATGCATTACAAACATCCATGCCCGTTAAATCACACATCATCGATTGAAATTCATAAATCACTTGAAGTGTTCCCTGTGAAATTTCGGGCTGATACGGTGTATATGCTGTATTAAATTCAAACCTTGAAGATATTTGGGCCACTGCGGCTGGAATAAATCTTTTATAGGCACCTGCACCGATGAAATATGAATAATCGGTCTTATTTTCTTTTGCCATTGATTTTATAACTTTTTGAACCTGCATTTCGCTCATGGCATCGGGCAGGTCAAGTTTTTCCATAACAGCTCGTTTATCAATTACAGAAAATAAGCCGTCTAAATCATTTTCGCCGATTGATTTTAACATTTCACTTACGGTAAAATCCGAATTAGCTCTATAATTATTCATAGTTATTCCAATTCTTTTTTATATGTTTCATAGTCAATTAAGTCCAGACGATCTTCATCAAAAAATTCTGCCTCAACTTTAATCAGCCAAATTTTTTCAAACGGATTTTCATTTAATAATTCAGGATTTTCAATTAATTTTTCTTGTATTTCAATTATTCTGCCGGTTAAAGGCATATAAAGTTCTGAAGCTGCTTTAACAGATTCAACAGTCCCAAAAATTTCACCTTTTGAATATACTTCTCCCACCACCGGAAATTCAACAAACACTATATCACCAAGCTGTTCTATGGCATAATCGGTCAATCCCACATAATAATAACCGTCTTCTTCATATACATACTCATGTGTTTTACTGCACAACATATTTTCGGGTACTGCCATTTGTTTCTCCTCTTTAATTTACTCTATTATGTTTTTTGATAAAATTCTTTGCCGAAATTTTTGCATTATATAACTTATTTCGTATCATTAATTGAATTGTATCATTAATCTTCAAATTATTATCTGTTTTTATATAACCTAATCCTATATTCTCACCCAAAGACGGTGCTACACTGCCGCTTGTTACATAACCTATTTCTTGATTATTTGAATATATTTTATATTCACTTCTTGCAATTGCTCTATCCGTCATTTTAAACGCTATAAGTTTTTTTAGGGTTCCGTTTTTCAGCTGGTTTGTAATAACATTTTTACCGATATATTGCTCTTTCTTATCTTTATCTATTGACCAGGTTAACCCTGCTTCAACAGGAGTTGTTTCCTCTGTTAACTCATGCCCGTATAAACTCATTGCCGCTTCCAGTCTGAGTGTATCTCTTGCCCCTAAACCAACGGGCATTATATTAAACTCTTTGCCTTTTTCAAGAATTGTTTCCCATAATTCCGAAACTTTTTCATTTTGAATAATTATTTCAAATCCGTCCTCACCCGTATAACCTGTTCTTGATATAAAAACATCACAGTTAAGTAATTTTGTCCGCATTATATAAAATGATTTCGGCTGTTTTGACTTTTCTATTCCCATTTTTTCAAGGATATCTATAGACTTCGGGCCTTGAAGTGCAACCATAGAATATACATCCGACTTATTTTCCACTTTAACTTCAAAACCTTTTGTATGCTCTATAAACCAATCATAATCCGCATTAATCCTTGAAGCATTAACAACGATAAGATAATTATCAGGCTCAAGTTTATATATGATTAAATCATCTACAATTCCGCCTTTCTCGTTCGTCATCTGACAATATACAGCCTGTTCATTCTTTAATTTTGCAACATCTTGAGGCACCAGCATTTGAAGATACTCTAATGACTGTTTACCCGTTACAAAAATTTCGCCCATGTGAGATACATCAAACAAACCCGCATTATTTCGCACATTATTATGTTCTTCTATAATGCTTGTATACTGTACGGGCATGTCCCAGCCCGCAAAATCCACCATTTTTGCACCTAACTTAATATGATTATTATATAAATACGTTCTTGCCATTTAAAAATTCCTTATTTTGAACAAATTATACGGGCTGCATGAACACCTGAAGCGGAAGCTTGAATTAAACCCCTTGTAACACCCGCTCCGTCACCTATCGCATAAAGATTTTTTACACCTTCCGTTTCAAGGTCATTTGTTAATTTTACCCTTCCCGAATAGAATTTTACCTCTATGCCGTATAATAAAGTGTATCTTGAAGCCGTTCCGGGTGCAATTTTATCTAAAGCATAAAGCATTTCTATAATTGCGGTCATTTGTCTGTACGGAAGAACAAGGCTCAAATCCCCCGGAGTTGCACAAGATAACGTAGGAGTTATTATGCTGCTTTTAATTCTTTCGGGTGTTGAACGTCTGCCGTCCAGCAAATCACCAAATCGCTGAACCAAAACTCCACCCGCCAACATATTTGCGAGCCTTGCAACATGCTGTCCGTAAGCTATGGGTTCTTTAAACGGTTCCGTAAATTTTTCGGACACCAAAAGTGCAAAGTTTGTATTTTGAGTCCTGAATTCTTTATTTCCGTAGCTGTGGCCGTTAACGGTGGAAATACCCGAATAATTTTCGGTAACGACTTCTCCGTACGGGTTCATACAAAATGTTCTTACTTCATCACCGAATGTGGGAGAATGATATATTAATTTAGATTCGTACAATTTATCGGTAATCGGTTCGAATACGGGTGCGGGAAGTTCTACACGAACGCCCACATCAACGGCATTATTTACCATTCCTATTTTATTTTTTGAGAACTCATGCGTAAGCCAATCGGCCCCTTCACGTCCCGGAGCTATTATAATATGTTCCGCTTCAATTTTTTGATTATCCTGAGTAATAAACCCCTTAACACAACCGTTTTCAACTATTAACTTATCGGCAATTGTATCGTATAAAATCGTAATTTTTTGAGTCAAATAATCCTGCATATTTTTAAGAACATCAAGACTTCTTTCAGTTCCCAAATGTCTTACGGGAGAATGTACGAGTTTGAGTTCCGCAAGCGTTGCAGCTCTTTCAATATCTGCAAACACTTCTTTGTCCGTACCGAATACTTCATCGGTAGCACCGAATTTTAAATATGTATCATCGGTGTATTTAACAAGTTCTTCCACGGATTTTCTTGGCATGTAATCAAGAAGATGACCGCCGACATCCGGTGTCAAGGTAAGTTTTCCGTCGGAAAATGCACCTGCACCGCCCCATCCGCATAGCAATCCGCATTTTTTGCAAGTAGGACATTTTTCGTATCCCTCTCTTAAAAGGCATTTTCTCTTTTCTATTTGCACACCTTTTTCAACAAGAATTACTTTCCAATCAGGTTTTAATTTTGTTATTTCTAACGCTGCAAAAATACCAGCAGGCCCGCCACCTACGATTGCTACATTATACATTTTTTTCTCCGCATATTCTTTCTCACAATTCGATTGTATCTTAAATCACTTTTCTTTTAAATAAATCGTAAATAAGATTTTACTTAACTCAATCAAATTTTAAATTGTTACATCCTTGTTATTTTGTAGAATTGCTTTTAATTAAAACATAGTTTAATATTTTTATATGAATATTCTTGAAATAAAAAATCTAAATCTTTTTTTTCATTCGGAAGGCTGCGACAATCAGGCACTGTATGATATAAATTTATCACTGAAACAAGGCGAAATATTGGCACTTGTAGGTGAATCGGGCTGCGGAAAAAGTATTACTGCAATGTCTGTTCTAAGACTGCTTAGCCCTAATGCCATAATAAAATCGGGAGAAATTTTATATAACGGAATTAATTTATTAGATTTACCGTTAAATAAAATGCGGCAAATAAGAGGAAAAGAAATAGCACTCGTTCCTCAAGACCCTATGACATCACTTAATCCTTTATATACAATCGAAAATCAGTTATTGGAAATTATTGAAATTCATCAGCAAATTAAAGGTAAAGAAGCCGAAAAAATTGCAATTGACGTACTAAATCAGGTTAAAATTCCAAATGCTAAAGAACGTTTAAAATCATATCCGCACGAATTTTCGGGAGGAATGCGACAAAGAGTTATTATAGCAATGGCAATCGCCTGTAATTCAAAAATTATTATTGCCGATGAACCAACTACTGCTCTTGATGTTACGGTTCAATCACAAATAATCGAATTATTAAAGGATATTCAAAAAAATCATGGCACTTCTTTTATTTTTATCTCCCACGATTTCGGACTTGTAAGCCAAATTGCAGACTATATTGCGGTTATGTATGCCGGTCACGTTGTAGAAAAATCACAAGCACTTGAATTATTTAGAAATCCAAAACATCCGTATACACAAGCATTAATTCAAGCTTTACCTGATTTTAATTCCGAAAAGCTTTATCCCATAGAAGGTCAGCCGCCTTCTGTTAAAGATGAATTTACAGGCTGCCCTTTTGCTTTAAGATGCAAAAAGAAAATGGATATATGCGATAAGAAAAAACCTCAATTTATAAATGTAAAAAACAACTGCGTTTCTTGTTTCCTTTACGCATAAATTAATGTATAATCTATATATGCATATTCATAATTCTGATTATATACAAAATAATATTGATAATATCAGCAATAATAACAACAATAACAAAAATAATAATACAAAGACAAAAACAAAGAAAAAATTTAAGTATTCATTACTCACTTTTGTTTTACTATTATGTATTGTTGAATTGGCTGTGAGCAATTTTAATAACATATCTAAAAATATAAACTTTTCAGGCAAAATTAAAGGACTGGAAACTAAAAAAAACGAAGAATTGGATAAAAATAAACAATTAAAATCCGAAATTAAAAATTTTAATTCTTCTATGATGCTTGAAGCTATCGCCAGAAATAATTTAAAAATGGCAGGACAAAATGAAATCCTTGTTATTATAAATAAACCTGATGAAAATGTTTATGAATAAAACAAAAATCATAAAAAAACAGCTCTTTTATTGTTTAAAGAGCCGTTTTTTATTTTTTCAGAATTTAGCTATTTTCTCGATAATAAGATGTCCATAAACCATGGATATTACACAGTTCACGTGCTTTAAATTCATTACAGCTGCAATTTTTTAAGTCTAATTTGGGTTCTTCTTCCGGAGACAAATATTTTCTTTTTAAATATTTTTTATCTGGAGATATTGCTTCAATAAAAGTAATATAATGCTCTTTTTCCATAGGATGCGGTATAGACCCGACTCTAATTGTTTTATGTTCGCCCTCTATTTTTATAATCGGCACATGTTTTTCCTGTAAGCCGGCATCTTCAGATTGTTCCTTTAAATGCTCCATGGGAACTGAACAGCAAACAAGCTCTCCGACCCCTGAATGAATAACCTCTACTACATTACCGCAAATATTACATTTATATACTTGTAATTCTTCTGTCATAAAAGCCTCCTTTAATTTAAAGAATACATCTTTAGGAGGCTTTATAAATTACCGTTATTGTTATATCTATCGATTATAAATAATTTTTATTATTTCATCTTCGAATGCTTTTATATCCTGCTGTTTCTTCTTAAAATTTTGATTAAAAACAGCTATTGAATATGTATTCCCGTCAAGAGAATGAATGTAGCCGGCTATTGTGCTTGTATTAGATAATGAACCTGTCTTTAACCACGCATTACCTCTTAAATCAAATAGTCTTGAACTAAGTGTGCCATCTCCCGGCTGTGCCATATTCTCTTTAAATACTTCAAAATTATCATCTGCATACAATTTCACCAATGCAGATGTTACCCAATCCGCTGTAAATAAATTATTTCTTGATACTCCACAACCGTCTTTTATAATGTAATCTTCTTTTTTCAATCCTAACTTTTCATAAAATTCATTAAATAATGCAATTGCAAGCTCATCACTTCCGGTTGCATTATACTTTTTTGCCCCCGCAAGCTTAAATATAGTTTCTGCCATTAAATTATTACTGTTTTGCAATATTTCAGGCAATACTTTCTCTATAGGATGAGTAATTTCAGCGATTAATTCCGCATCAACAGGAACAGCTCTTGAAGCAAAACGACTTCCTATTATATTAATTTTGTTTTCATCAAGTAAGTTCTTTATATTAAACACAAAATATCTTCGCATACTGCTTATCGGCACAAAGAAAGATTTATCCGATTTTATATATCCCTTAATTTCTATTATTTCAGGATTTATCCAATTATATCTTTCTATATTAACAAAATCATATTTATCATTAATTTCTGCCGAATTCTTTACGGCAGTATTGTATTTTGGTTTAATACTCGTACTCACCGTACCATTTTCACCTTTTGTTATATCAAGATTTAATAAATTACCATCCAGATTATATGCACTGACTTTTGGTGTTGAAGGATTTATATCATCATCCCACATCCAACCACTTGAAAATTCTTTTTTATCTAAAATTCCGTCATCAAAATAAAAATTGTTAAATTTATCATATCCTTTTTCTTTTAATTTTGAAAACATATATTTTAGCTGAACACTTGTAAGTAATGGGTCAGCCCCCAATTTTATATATAAATTATTCTGTTTATCACGATAAAATTGGGTTCTAAATTTATAATCATAACCAAGTTCTTCAACTGCAGAATATGTTGTAAATAATTTAAGCGTTGAAGCGGGATGCTCCAATTTATTTTTATTTAACTGATACACTTCCGCACCGGTTTTGGCATTTTTTATTGATATTGTAATAAACGAATTTTCATTTATGTCCGATTTCGTTATATATTTATCCAATTTATTAACATTTAAAGCATAACTGCTATTTGCAAACAATGTAATTGCAACAAATAATATTAAAATTTTAAATATATATTTCATCACTTCTCCGTTAACTCATATTTTTGTTTAGTATCTTTTAATATCGGCATTTGAACTCTATACTGCTTCATATCATCAGTATCGATTTCACAATATAAAGCACTTTCCTCTTCTTCAAGCTTAGAAATAATTCTTCCTTTGTAATCTAATATACATGAATTACCGGAAAAATAAAATGACTCGTTAATTTTACCGGTTAAACAGCTTGAAATAAAGAAAATTTGATTTTCTATCGCCCTTGCCTTTGCAAGTGTAATATATTCATCAATATAAGATTTTGGCCAAGCCGCCATGTTTATTATTATATCAGCCCCATTAAATGCATACAATCTGAATAATTCGGGAAATCTGATATCATAACAGATTGATATTCCTATTTTTCCAACATCCGTATTTACTATAAGCGGAGATTTCCCTTCCTCAAGATATTGTCCCTCGGATTGTCCACGATGTGAAAACAGATGAAATTTATCATAAGTATTAACTAAATTTCCTTCTCTATCAAGAATTATACAGGTATTTCTGTCTTTTTCACCGTTTTTACGCAATATCGAACTGCCGCCTATTATATTTGAATTATACTGTTTGGCAAGCTTTTTAAGATAATTAAAAGTTCTTGATGTATACAATTCCTCTGAATATTTATTAAAATTTTCACAATCCCAGCCCACTGTCCATAATTCAGGTAATACAATAATATCAGAATACGGGCATGCACTATTTGCCAAAAGCATTTCTGCTTTTTGTATATTTTTATCTATATCCCCTGTTACAGCTTCTAATTGCAATATTAACAACTTTATTTTCATAATTTGATTTTAGTACAAAATTTACATCTTATCAAATTAGATATTTTACATTATTTGATATTTTTACAAAAAAAATACTATTCTGATATCATATTAATATGGATATCTTAAAAACCTTTGAAATATTTTTATCTGCACCAATAAGCGTAATTCATAAAAGAACTATTAAAATTATGCATATTGAAACGAATATTTTTGCGAAAAATTTGCCGGTAGACCTAAATTTCGAAGATGAAGATATTCAACTAACAGTTTATAACAATCCAAAAGTTTATAAACTGTTATCCAGCGTAATTTATAAGAAAAGACTTAAAGATGAAAATAACAAAAGCAAAATTCATAACAAGTGCCCCGTCACTAAAAGAATGTCCGCAACTGAATAAACCGGAGTTTGCATTAATAGGGCGTTCAAATGTAGGTAAATCCTCATTCATCAATGCTATGGTTAATATTAGAGGATTGGCAAAAACAAGTAATACCCCCGGGAAAACTAAACTTATAAATCTGTTTGATATTCAAGATACATTTATTTTTGCTGATTTGCCTGGATATGGTTATGCAAAAGTTTCGGGCAAAATGCAAAATCAATGGCAAAAAAATTTGGAAAATTATTTGTTAAAACGCAAATCTCTTGTATCTTTAATTCAATTGGTCGACGCAAGAATTCCGGTTCAAAATAACGACCTAGAAATGGCCGAATGGATTGACCACAATAATTTGCCTTGTTTTGTTATCGCAACAAAAGTTGACGGAATTTCTAAAACAAAAATTAAACAAGTTTGTATGGACTTTGAAAAACACTTTAATTCACACGTATTTCCTTTTTCAAAATCTAACAGCAGCTATAATAATGATATACTAAATAAAATTGAAGAAATAATTAAGAATAATAACGCAATTTGTTAGTTTAAAGTATCATATACCCGTTTTATTTCTTTTATATCTTGCCACATAAGCCACTTGGGACTTCCTTTTTCTCTTGAATCATTTCGCAAGAGGTATGAAGGATGAAAAATAGGCATCATTTTTGAATTAAACGGCCCGTCAAACCACCTTCCTCTAACTTTGGTAATACTTCCGGCATTATCAGGAAGCAATGAATTTAAAGCAACTTTACCGCAAATCATTATAATTTTAGGCTTTAAAATTCCTATTTGAGCTTCAAGATATTTTTTACAAGCCGCTTTTTCTTCAGGCAAAGGGTCTCTATTTTCAGGAGGTCTGCATTTTATTGTGTTACAAATGTATACATCTTTTTCCCTTGATAAACCAACACATCCGAATATTTTATCAAGAAGCTGCCCCGCCTTTCCGACAAACGGTAAACCTTTTTGGTCTTCCCAATATCCGGGAGCTTCACCAATAAGCATTAACTTATTATTTGCAACTCCGTCAGAAAAAACAATATTTGTTCTGGTCTTGCTTAACGAACACTTATTGCAAGACATGCACTCCTTTTTTATTTTTTCCAATTCTTCATACATATCTTTATATTATCAAAATAAAAAATTTTTTGTAGTAATTCCGTTTCAAAACCATCTCGCAAGTTTGTTAATTTTTGTAAAGTTGGAGTATATATCCTGAATATATCTTATTTATTGGGTTTCTGGCTATTTATGTAATTTTGTATTTAAAATATATATACATAATATAGCAATAATTTTTTCTTATTTTTTTTTATATATATACAAAGA
>CANPYW010000027.1 GCA_947588745.1 Candidatus Gastranaerophilales bacterium | reverse complement strand
ATATACAAGATAAAACGGTCAATTTAAAAGTTACGGGCTATGCAGATGAAAATACCCTCTATGACGTTAATAAACAGTCAGATACAAGAAGGTTCTTTATTGATGATACGGCAAATGACGGTGTATATAATATTGGTAAATCGCTGGATGAAGATGATGCTTCAACCGGTGAGGGTGATTTTAGTATATACGGTTCGCATAACGGACAAGAGAGCGATACCAGGAACTCTGTTCTCTCTGGTGCTTTAAAGTCAGGCAGCGGCAACGGAAGCATGTTTAAAATAGATGATGGTACTGTAGTTAACTTTAATATAAGCAATTTAACAATTAAGGAAGCACAATCAGATACAAGAGGAGGTGCAGTCCTCTATAACGAAAGTAATAACGCAAAAATTGTTATGGATAACCTCCTTATAACTGGTAACAAATCAACAACAGGCAAAGGCGGAGCTATCTATAATAACGGCGGACAAGATGATGTAGGAAGTGCAGTATTTACAGCAGGACTATATGTTAAAGGCTCTACATTTGAAGCTAACAGTGCTTCAGATGTTGGCGGTGCTATCTATAATGATGAAAAAGGCTATACTCTCCTTGAAGATATTATTGTAAATGCAGGTTCTGATACAGCTAAAAATGATATTTATAATATAGGCTTTATTGAAACACAGGGAAAAAATACATTTAATTCCTTGTACACAAATGACGATAAAGGTCGTTCATTCTTCACGGGCGAAAATACATTCTCGGAATTGGTTAATAAGTCGACTTTAGGTTCTTTACCTGCCCCAAATGAAAACTATTCAATTGCTTTTTATGGTGAAAATAGCGTTACAAAAAGCTTTGATAATCAGGGCAGTGCCATAAACCATTCCGAATTGGAGTTTAATGAAAATTCAACATTTGATAATTCAGGAACATTCAATAATTCGGCTGTTTTGGAATTTAACGGAAATGACCTGACTAATACGGGAACTTTTGACAATGAAGAATATCTTTATATAAGTCAAAATTCTTCGGTTAAGGGTGATTCGGGGAATATAAACAATACGGGAGAACTTGATTTAGAAGGTGACGCTTCATCTTACACTGGTAATTATACTCAAACGAGTGATAGTGAAGCAATAACAGAGGTAACAGGTTCATTCTTCGGCGGAACATCAACAGTAGATTCTGGATATCTAAACTGGTTTACAAATAAAGAAATGGCGGAAGGTTCCAAGCTTAATATTTCAGGCAAAGGTACAGTCTTAAATATCGGAAACAACGATGATATTGCAGGTGAAATAACATTCAAAGCAGAAAGTTCTATTACAGATGGCGTAATTACAAATATATACAAAAACTCTATATTAAACGTTGACGGCGGTGATGTTGCTTTATCGGGCGATGGGGCTTGGCTCGGAAAAGTTGAACTTTCTGACGGCAAGTTAACACTAAACGGTACAAATAACAAATATCAAGAGGGTTCTGGTATTCTCGTTGCAAATGACGGCGAATTAAACCTTGAAGGTCTCACCGTGCTTCATTTGGGAAACGGAAGTTCTGTCGAAAGAGATGTTAAAACAAATATAGGAAAAGACTCTAACGTACTTCTTGAAGAGGGAGAGTTTACTTTAGACAATGGAACTGACAGTTCAGATACCTGGGAAGGTGCTATAGTACTTGATGAAAATTCTAAGGGTACACTTACATTTTCAGGTTATAACAGTTCAACAGGCATGGGAACTTTGCAGGCTGACGGGGGAAGTATAAATATAGTTAAAGATGAAGTAACAGGAATAGGTTCAAATATTACATTTGAAGGTAGAAACGGCGAAATAAGCGGTATAGGAAAAAATGTTAAAACCAATATTGATGCTGATTCATTTGTTACGCTTTTAGAAGGCGGTTATCTTGCATTAAATGACGATGAAGAAAACACTTCAGACATTTGGCAGGGGCAAGTCAATCTCCAAGGCGGCACACTTGACTATGATATGCAGTCAATAACAGGTACCCTTGATGCAGAAAAGGGCAATTTGAATTTGCTTGACGGCTCAATACTTTCAATAAAAGAACCAAGCATTGTTGATGCAGCTGTAGCCGTTAATATACAAAAAGGTGCAACGGTTGAAATCAATGAAGGTGCGGAATTTCTCATCGATGCCGCAACGGAAGATAAATGGAATGGTACCATTAAATTAGAAGACGGCGGTGTGTTCAAAACTGACGGCATTAAAAATGAATCAGGCAATGGCGGCGGTCTGCAACAATCAGGCGGAGAATCTTATTTCATTAATGAATCCGATATACATATTACAGACCCTGACAGTTATATAAGCGGTGGTAAAGTATCAATTAAAGATAAATCAAGCTTATCATTCGGTACAGGAGTTCAAAACCTGAATGTTTCAGAACTCTATATGGACGGTGATTCAACTTTAGGAATGCAAAACGGTAAACTTCACGATACACAGGCAGGTAATTTACATATAAATGATACCGTAAACTTTACGGTTGATTTAAATCCGAGAAATCATAAAGGTGACAGCTTTATTATAGATAATCTTACAACCGACGGCAGCGGAAATCTTAATATATCGGATTTCAAATTCCAAGGCGGTGCACCAATCGACAGAACTATTGATTTCAGACTATTTAATGCTCAAAATACAGGCGATAACATCACTTTTGATTCAACGGATAAATTATTATTCACTCCAATTGGATATTACGGATTAAAATCATTAGGTGAAGGCAGCTACAGGGCATTCTTAGACCATTATAATCCTCAGGTATTCAGGGGTCAAGTCGCTACTATCGCTATGTATACAAGCCAATTAATGGTTGATGATATGGTTACAAACCACTTTATTCTCCATAACGAAAGACTCGTTGACAATGCTAAACTGGCAAATAAATATACGGCTGCTTCTGCTCTGTTTAACCCATACCAGAAAACATATAAAGAGGGCGGACTCTGGTCTAAATCCTATGTTTCATTCGATAAAATGGATTTAACCCACGGTCTCAGCGTTAAAAACAACATTTACGGTATGCTGTTAGGCACAGATCTCCCTGCCATTGAACTTAAGAATAATTGGGAATTTATCCCGACCGGTTATATAGGCTATAACGGCGGACACCAGCATTTTAACGGCGTAAGTATGTACCAAAACGGCGGTCAGTTAGGTGCTATGGGTACATTCATTAAAGATAAATTCATAGGTTCTGTTACTGCCTACGGGGGCGGCTACATGAATGATATGGACGTAAGAGGCTTTAATGATAACACGGGCAACTGGTTCGCAGGTACTGCAGCAAAAGCGGCATATAATTATGAATTGTTTAAAGACTTTACCGTTCAACCTAACTTGTTTATTGCATATAACGCATTCGGGAAACAAAACTGGGGCACGGACTTCGGTATAATGAGTATGAACTCCGGTATGCTTAACGGCGTTAACGTCGCTCCGGGGTTAAACCTAATCCTGCAAAAAAATAGCTGGAGCCTATACGGCAACATATCATATATGTACTTTGCTAACGATAAAATTGACGGCTATGCAGGAAATATTCATCTGCCAAATGTACGTATGGACCATGGTTACCTCCAATACGGCGTAGGCGGTACAAAAGTTATTAACGACAAACTCAGTGCTTACGGTCAAATAAATATCCGCAATGCAGGCATAAACGGAATCGGCTTCCAAGCAGGGATTAATTACAGGTTTGACATGAATGAAACAGCCCAAAACATAGCTAAAGGTACAAAAACAGCAGTAAACACCATGTCAAATAGGACACAAGAAACATACGTTAAATTAGTAAAACTCTTTAAAAAAAACTAAATATTTAATATGAGTTAAAGCTGTATGTAAAATAATACATATAGCTTTTTAATTATTTGATTATGTATTGACTTAATCAAATCCAAGTGATAGATTTTTTATGAAATGTTGTAAGAAATCTAATTGGGGCAGAAAACGAAATATAGCGGGAAGAAAGAAAACCTGCCCGAAAAAATATCTTTTAACAGAAGAATTAATGAAAACATCTTAAACATTCTGTGTGATTATGCAAAAAATCATAGTATTTCGGTAACAGAAGGATTAGAAAGTGCTATTTTACTACAGACAAATATTGAAAAATTAAAATGAGATAAAACTATGAAAATTTGTATTCCGATGTGTGAAAGCTTGTTGTGCGGACATTTCAGGCATTGTGATTCATTTACAATTGTCAAAGTCAATCCGAATACTAAAGAAATTTTAAATATTGAAGAAAAAATACCTTTACAGGCATAAGGATAAATATCTACCACAAAAAATAAACGATTTGATTAAGAAGGGTTTTACGGAGTGTATTCTAATTTAGGAATACACTCCGTTTTTGCAAAACCTATAATGCAAGAGCCAAAGTAATAGAAAGATTTTTCTTAGATTTTCAGGAAGAATTTGAAAAATTGATTTCATCATACATTGGAACTTCGATTGAAAGTCGTCCGATTTGGATGAACAAAATGAAAAATTACACTTGAAATTACATCATAACCAGACAAATGTGAAAATTCCCACAGTTCAAGAAGTAATTAAATAAAAATAAGAAAAGAAAATGAACACCTTGTGTATTTATATATAAAAATATATAATATAGATGTTAAACATATTCTAGACGTATATTAGACATTTGATAATAAAAGCTAAATAAAAAAATAAAAGCCTTTGCAAAAATAGTAAATGACACTGTAACTATTGTAAAAAGCAAATATCAATTTCCATTTTAAAGTAAGATAGGAATAAACTTTAGCTATTTTTAACAAATCGGGAACCAAAATGAAATTACTTAAAATAATATCAATAAATCTTATAATATTTTTAATTCTTGCATTTATTCTAGATATTTATATTTATTACAGTCATTTATATATGTCTTATTACTACAATCCGGCTGTTGACAACATATCATATTTTAAACATATAACAAGAAAGTTAAATTATAATTATGCAAAAGAAATAATGTTTAGAAATGATATATATCCAAAATCGGAGAACACAGGAAACGGAAATTATAAAAGTCCTTATGTTATATTTGGTTGTTCTTTTGCAGAAGGTGCAGCTCTTAAAGATAATGAAAAGTTTACATATCAATTGGCAAAAAGGGTTCAAGCTCCCGTATATAACAGAGCCAGAGGAGGATGGGGTCCTCAACACATGTTATTTCAACTAAAATCGGATGAATTCTATAAAAAAATCAAACCGGACTATAATGAATTTAAATTACATAATAAACCCGGGGCAGAATATAAACCTGTTTTCATTTACACATATATAAACGGACATGTTCAAAGAATGGAAACGGGTATGGAACCGATTCTGTTCGGAGGTTATCCGACATTTGTATATAGAAATAAAAACGGATCTTTAGTTTTTGATAATTTTTCAATGTTTATGTTTAGATTTTCTATCTTATCTAAAATCAAAGAGCTTATTTTTTTAGAAACACCGAAAATTAAACAAGCAGAAAAGCTTAAATTACACTTCTTGGAAGCAAAAAAAGAAATAGATAAACATTACCAAAATGCAGAGTTTATAGTTTTAATATATTTAATCGATGATGAAATTCTTTATACTGTCGATGAACTTTTGGAAAACGGTATAAAAGTTGTATTTTTTGAAGGATTAACAGGTTTAGACCCGTCATCTTCCGATTTGGTTATTTCAAAATATGATACTCATCCCAACAAGAAAGCTTGGGAAATATTAGTTCCAAAACTTGCAGACTATATTAATAATGCTGATGAAGAAGAAATAAAAAAACAAGCTTATTTTAGGAGAAGTGATGATAATATAAATATTAAAGTATCTTTAAAAAGATTCTTAGATACATTATACGACAAAGAAATAGGGCCATCTGAATTTTCCTTATGTTTTAGAGATAGAAAAATAATAAACCAACATAAAATATCTTCATTTAAAACATCTTTTGCTTATATTAATTGGTGTATATCTAATTTACTGTTAAATGTTCCGTTTAAATGCATTAGTTTATTTTTCTTAAATAATGCAATAAAGTTAAATCCTTATAATGATATTTATAAACAATATAAATTTAGAAAATATGACTTGAATAACGTCGAAAACGACACTGGTGATATATATATTAAAGTATAAATTATCTCATTTTCAAATTTTAAGCATTTTTATAAAAACAAATTCTCTTTTAATACGGTAATTATTATCACAAATTAACTATTTTTTACGAATTATAAATGCACCCGGAACAGAACTTATCATATCTATTGATAACTCTATATCTTGTAGATATTTAGGAATTTCGGAGAAATACGGATGATATTTTGTACGTTTACAGTTAGTAGATATTCTCATAATATTCATCCTATCTTGAATATAATTAAAAAATGGCTGACTATCCAGTATTTTAGGTGGACATTCCCAATCTGAATCACCATAAACGCCAAATTCTAAGTCTTCAATAATATAAAATCCACCCGAATCAAGTATCGGGAATAATTTTTCAAAAGCCAAACGTTGTCCACTCCAAGAGTGTTCACAATCATCAATAATACAATAGATTTTCCCATATTTCTCTGAATATTCTAATAATAAAGATGTTATATCTTCTTCAACAACATTTGCTTTAATACATTCTATTCTATCCTCTTTTATAATATATTCAGGATTTATATCAACTCCGATAATATGTGAATTTTGGAAATATTCTTTCCATAGTCTTAATGAATTACCTTGATAACAACCCAACTCAACAAAAGTAAACTTTTCATTTCGTAAATGTGAAAGAAAAAAATCTATCATCAACTTTTATACTGGAAGCTTTATCTAATGAATATTTTTTTCCTAATTCGTCCAATGTTACCTTTTTAAACATGAGATACCCCCTTAGAAGCTTAGTTTTAAACAAAACTCAAAATACATACTTTAATAAATAATCATATATATGCATAAACAAACTAAAAAGATAAAAACAATAACGACAAAATTAGTATAATATTATGCAAAAAAAATCAAACGATGATTTTATTTATTTTTAATTAAAATACAATAATTATGCCTTTGGCCGGACTCGAACCGGCACTGGGGGTGAGCCCAATTGGATTTTAAGTCCAACGCGTCTACCACTTCCGCCACAAAGGCATTCACAAAGACCAATATAATACAAAAAAAAAATCCTGTCCAGTAGTTTAAAAAAATTTAATAAATTTATTCTAATAAAAAAGAAGAAATTATTTAAGACAAAGCTAAGAAATATGCCCATATATAAGAAGTTATTTAACATAAGGAGCAACTAAAGACGGCAAAAGTGCATATTATCTATACAATACGCACAATCAAGGTTTCCCCGTCAAATTTGATAAATTCAACATCAAAACAGTTGTAATTTTTTAACCCTGTTTGGCAGAAATGCCTAAACTTACAACTTTTCCTGCAATTTTTCCAAAAACATTTTTGCAGCAGGCGAAAAAACCTGATATTTTTTCCAAATTAAACACCAAGCTGCTTCCATAGTTGTTTTTAAAGAGCGAAAGCAAAGGCTTGAACTTTTTGAGGTATTTGAAAGATTATTTAAAGTAAACATATAACCCATACCCTGTTCAACCATAATCGCCCCGTTATAAAAAAGCGTATGAGTTCCCACTCTAAATCCTGCAATTGTCTTGATAAAGTAGGCTGAGTTACATGAAGATAATTGGCGGCACCTGTTATAGAGCCTACTCTTGCAACTGCTAAAAAGTATTTTAAAACCCTGATTTCCATAAATTAATAATATTTATCTTTGTAATGCTTGTCAAGCATAGCATATAATACAATATAAGCATTTGTTATTTTTAAAAATTTAGTAAATAATA
This sequence comes from Candidatus Gastranaerophilales bacterium, assembly GCA_947588745.1. GTDB lineage: Bacteria > Cyanobacteriota > Vampirovibrionia > Gastranaerophilales > Gastranaerophilaceae > Avigastranaerophilus. The sequence continues at coordinate 16,832 of CANPYW010000027.1, read as the reverse complement.
AAAATATGAATAATTATGATATTATGAAAAATTTAAAAGATGCAGGCTGTGATTTTAAGATAGCTGATAACATCGTTTCGCTTATAAAAGCAGATGAAAAAACGCCTGCCTTAAATTTACTTTTAAAACACAAAAAACAACTTTTAGAGTCATTATACGAAAATCAAAAGAAAATTGATTGTCTTGATTTTTTGATTTTCAATTTGAAGCAATCTAACAAGTTTAATTAAGAAAGCGGGAGGTATCAAAATTGATTAAGAAAATATCAATTTTAATTTTAGCGTTGTTTGTATTTCAAAACGGTGTTATATTAGCAAAAAACAGTGAGGATAATAATATGAAAGAAACAAAAAAAATAACCCAAACAGCAGGAAGAAACCAACTGGGAAATTTTGCACCCGAATTTGCTCATTTTAATGATGATATTTTGTTCGGTGAGAACTGGAATAACACTGATATTGATACAAAAACAAGAAGCATTATAACAATGACAGCTTTAATTTCGCAGGGAATAACGGATTCATCCTTAAAATACCACCTTCAAAATGCTAAAAACCATGGGGTAACAAAAGCCGAAGCTGCCGCAATTATTACAAACACAGCTTTTTATGCGGGCTGGCCAAAAGCGTGGGCAGCTTTCAATTTAGCAAAAGAAGTCTGGAACGATGAAACATCCGCAATAAGTGAAAAAGATAAATACGCACAAACCATAATGTTCCCGATAGGTGAACCCAATAACGCTTATAAGAAATATTTTATCGGTCAAAGTTATATTTCGCCCATTTCAACAAGTCAGGTTAAGATGTTTAATGTGACATTTGAGCCAAAATGCAGAAATAATTGGCATATTCATAAAGCAAAAGCAGGTGGAGGACAAATGCTTATTGCAATCGGAGGCAGAGGGTATTATCAGGAATGGGGCAAAGACCCGATTGAAATGAACCCGGGTGATGTTATAAATATCCCTGCAAATGTTAAACATTGGCACGGGGCGGCACCTGACAGCTGGTTTTCTCATATTGCGGTTGAAGTAGATGGGGTTGAAACCGAAAATGTCTGGCTTGAAGCTGTTAGCGATCAAGAATATAACAAATTGAAATAGTGAAAGGAAAATGATAAAAAATTGTTTTAAATAAAGTAGTACAAATAACAGGTGCGGCTCAAGGCATCGAGCTTGCAACAGCTCAAGAATTTGCACGTGCCGGAGCTAATGTTGTTATAGCAGATACTACCCGATATGACGGAGCTGCAATTTCGGTTGACAGCGGTTTCACAATACATTAAGGAGGTTAAATGATTAAAATTTTTCAAATTTTATCAATATTATTCATGTCGATTTTTATTGCACACCGACCGGCGTTCGCACAAGAATTAATACAAAACAATAATAACGAAATGATTGTAAGAATCTCAGAAATTGAAGTTTATCCTGATTATTTAGAAGAATATTTCAAATTCGCACAAGAAGTTGCATTAAAATCCGTAAAAAACGAAAAAGGTGTTGTTTCAATTTATCCAATGGCTGTCATAAAAGATAATACGCAGATTAGAATTTTAGAAATATACAAAAATCAAGATGCTTATGAAAAACACATTAAATCCTCTCATTTTAAAAAATACAAAGAGGGAACTTTACACATGGTAAAACATCTTGAGTTAGTTGACACTTATCAACTTTGCCCCGAAAATTTTAATAAGATATTTAAAAAATCAAAGTAGGATAAAAAATTAAACCACAGATAATTTATATTCAATAATCACATTTATATGTTATGCTATACCCTAACATATTACAAATATTGAAATTATCAACGCTAAACTATTGACAATTAATTTATTTATTAAATAATTAAATTATGGTTAATATAAATGCAATTAAAGTTCAAAATTGTTGTTGTAAGTTCTTCTTATGTTTAAGGACTTAATTTTAGTGCGATAATTTTTACTTTATTTGTAGTCCTTAAACATTTTGTTTAAGGCTATTTTGTATGCTTTTGCCGTGAAAAAATAATTAATACAATAATGAAAAAAGGGATAAACGAATGAAAATAGACACACAAAACACACCTGCCGTAAATTTTAAAGCTATCAATTTAGCACCTCTTTCAAAAGCACTTTATACTTTAAATAATAACGATATGCTTAATGCATCTTTTGTTGATGTATTTGCGATGGACACACCAAGAACAATAGTCGAAACGAAAAACAGAGGCAAACAAGCGGGAATTGAAATGGGTTTTAGAGAATATACAGGCACATTTATTGCAGAATTTAGTGCAACCGTTTTTGCAATTCTTGCAACAAAATTATTAAATAAGTTATATAAACCTAGTATTAAAACAAATAATTCAAGTTGGATTACAAATAAAGGGCTTCAAACATTCAATGAAATTTTTTCAAAAAGCGATAAAACACCAAAAGGGTTTGTTAACGGAGTATTAAATTCAATAACGGGGCTTGTCGGCAACGAATATAAAACATTCTCCCAAATTGCTAAAGATAAAGAAAAAACCGAAAAAATTGCACAAACTCTTACTGATTTAATTACAAATGACGTTGATAAAACCTCCTTAAATAAAACCTTGTCAAGCGTTCAAGATGATATAGTCCAACTGCTCGGAGCAGATAGCAATATTATTCTAAAATCGGGAGAACAGGAATTCGGTGCAAATTTGACGCATATTTTAAGAGATACGGCAGATGCGGGTAAAAATATATTCTTTAAAAAAGACTTGCAGGCAAATGAAATAATTAAAAAATTGAAATTTCTGAATAATTCCAAAATAGCAATTGCAATACCCGCTTCGATGTTATTGGCAATAACAAACCAATATATAAACAGAAGCCTTACAAAGAAAAGAACGGGAATAGATAACTTTGTCGGTGAAAACGGTTATGAAAATAATGTTAAAGATAAAAATAACAAAGGCAAAGAAAAAGGATTATTAGCAAAAAAAATGTTATCGGCAGGCGTATTTTTATTAATGCTTTCTAAAGTTATGGGGTTAAAGAAGCCTTCCGATTTAATTAATAAGCTGGAATTTACAGGGCCAGCAACAGGTGGAAATGCGATTAAAACCATTTACGGAACATTGATTTTAGGCAGAATATTTGCAGCCAAAGACTCAACGGAATTAAGAGAAACAAACGTAAGAGATTATTTGGGATTTTTAAATTGGCTCGTTTTAGGTGGTTTTGTGGCAAAAGGAGTCGGACAAATACTCGACCATAAGCAAATTGACTTATTTAATATTACAAAGCAGGGAAAAGGTATAAAGCATTGGCTTAATGATGTTTCTTTAAAATCACAAAAGGAAATAATCGCTCAAGGCGGGAATGTCGCAAAAAACATCAGGAAGTTAAATATAGCACAAATATCGGGTATCGCATACTCCGCATTAATGCTTGGAGTATTACTTCCAAAATTAAATATTTGGATGACAAAACATAATAAAAAATTTAATTTGAACCTTTTTAAACAACAAAAAACACCCGAAAGAAACGAGCATCAACAAGAAAAGAATAAAAGTTTTTCAAAACAAAATACGGATTTTAAATCAAATTTTCAAAACGTATATATTACAATAGACGAATTTCAGCAATTAATACAGTCTAAACAAAAACCGTATAATTATTAAACAATATCTTTTTCATAAATTGCTACAGCACTTATTTTATTGTATTATAACTGAAAATATTTGTTATAAAAAGGCTGAATAATGGCGAAAAAGAGTATTCAAACAAAAGAGCGAACAAAAAAAACGTTAACACAAAGTTTAGAAAAATATTTGCTTGCAATTTATGATATTTCAAAAAATAATTCAAATATTCTGGTTAAAGATATTTCAAAGCATTTAGGTATCGGGGGAGCTTCAACCGCAACTGCAATAAGAAATCTGGCTAAAAAGGGGCTTATAAATTATGTTCCTTACGGGAATATTACTCTGACGGAGGAGGGGTTAAACCTTGTTCAATTAAAGATTTACCGCCATAATACAATTTCAAATTTTTTAAACCAAGTTTTAGAAATAGAAAAAAATTCGGCCGATAAAAATGCAAGTATTATTGAATATTCAATGACACAAGATGTTTTGATAAAATTTGTGCATTTTCTTGATTTTATGAAACATTGCTCCTGCAAAGAGCCTAAATGGTTGAACAGCTGTAAACACAGTCTTAAAAACGGACAAATTTTAGAAAAATGTACAAACTGCGTTGCGGGTAAGAGCGGTTGCGGGGATTGTTGTTCACGATAATATAAAATTTTTATGATAAATACGGAATAAAAAGCCGGAAGTTATAATTAAATTATTTTGCATACGGGCTACAACAAGGAGTAATTTATTCGCAATATTTCATATAAAAATTATACAAAAAAATAAAAAAATAAATATTTGAAACAATGAATACATCATTATCAAAATCATTAAACGGTATACTTTAATATTGCCAAAATAAATTCTTCTACCTATAAAAATTGACAAATTAAAAATACCATAAAAATTTTATGGCATTTTTAAGAACTATTCTATACATTTTTTATTAAAAAGTTAACACTTCATTATCATCAGGCACTAAAACATTATTTAATTTCAGATTTTTAATATCATCCCTTGTAACCGTTAAATGACTTACAGTATCCATGTGGCTTGCAATAACAGTTGAATTTTTAGAGTATGATGAAATATCTTTAATATCATCAATATTCATAATTATTCTTTCACCATTTAAGACAGTTGCTCCACAAGCGTTTATAATAATAATTTCCGGGTAGAATTTATCAACGGCAGCTTTCACTTCCTCGCACCAGATAGTATCTCCTGCAACATACAATGTTTTTTCATTTTCTGATTTAAAAATTATTCCCATAGAATCATAAGGCATGCCTGCTTGTTCACATATAGGTTTAATGATTTCCCTTTTCCCGTGCTGGCAATTGGTTTTGTATAACTTTATACCTTCAAAATCAGTCCCGTTTTCACTTATAACTCTAACATTTTTAAAACCCAAGTTTTCAATAATATCTTTGTCAATTTCGGACTGAACAAAGAATGAAATATTTTTATTAATTGCTTTTGCTGCAAAATCATCCCAATGGTCAGGGTGATAATGAGTTAGAATAACAGCATCAACATCGACAATTTTTTCAATAGGAAGCGGAAGTTCGACTCTTGGCTGTCTTACATTAGAATTCAACCCTACATCAAACCCCGGCATATAATCTTTTGGCATTAGCCATGGGTCAATTAAAAATCTTTTGTTGTTGTAAGTAATAATTATTGTTGCGTTTCTAATTTGATGAATTTGCATTGTTTATCCTCCTTTTTTAAACTACCATAAATTTAATTAAAATGCAATTTGAAAAAGTATTGACATAATCAACATATTTTGCGATAGTTAATTATTAAATGTCATAATTCAAAATGAAACTATTAACAAGGATAAACAAGTTATATAATGAACACAAAAAATGATGTCTAAACATTGGGCTAAATTGTTTATAATTTTTTCAGTAATATCAATTTACCCCTTATTGCAAGGTTTCTTATTTTGGCTTTCGCCGCCTGTTGTGGTAACTTTTGCAGAACTATCAAATACTATAAGTCCTAACAGAAAAAGATTATTTAAAATATGGGAAATTATGATAATTGGAGCTTCAATAGGAACAGTTTTCAGATTTTTATTAAACATATATTTTGATTTACCCCTTGTTATAGCAGCAATATTCGCATGTTTATTTATGTTTTTAATCTATAACCGAACCAAAATTTTATACCCACCCTCGGCAGGTGCATTATTAATGCCTATGATTTTAAAGCCTCAAGATGTTATATATTACCCAATTCAGGTAGCAATCGGATTAGGAATGCTAATTTTAATTGTAAAATATTTATTTAATCAAAAACAATAATTATCGAATTGTTATCAAGCTCATTGAAAAAAGATAAATTAAAAAAAATAATTTACTTGCTTACGAAACATATACAAAGATAAAAAGTATATGTTCCGTAATTTTTACAAGTAAATTGTTATAAATGTTTGTATAAACCAGAAGAAAGTTTACCAGGAGCCTCCACCGCCCCCGCCGCCTCCACCACCGGAGTGGCCTCCGCCAGAATGGCTTCTACCATGCCCGCCACTAGAATGACGAGATGAGTTATACATTGCAACATGGCTTATGGAACTTGCAAACGAATTAAAACCATGTCTGTCAAAATTTCCTTTATACCAAACAGGCCTATAACTATCATAAGCGGCAATTGTATCAAGCAAATTATCTGCAACTCCGAGTACATAAGCAAACGGTAATATTTCACTGCTATAATTCGGATTTTCATTCATAATCGAAATTAATCTTCCTTGTTCAGCTACTTCTAAATATTTTTTTAAGCCTAAAATTTTGCCCAATGCCATTCTGCCATTGTAACTTCTTTTTGGCATATTTACACAGCATATTATGCTGATTACAATACATACTAATTCAATAATTAATACAGGATAATTATCATCTATTTTAATATATCCTCCAAAAAGCAACATGCCTAAAGGAATGCCGCCAAATCCGGAACTCCATATCAGAGCAAATATTATCAACGCAATATTTTTAGTTGAGGCAAGAAATATGAATACTACAATAGCAATAAATGCGAATAAAAAGAGCATAATACTACCGTTTGTTAAGAAATCAAAAGAAAAACCACTTATAGTATAAAAGAATAATACAAACTGAGCCAATATAGAGATAATAATTAGCGACATTTTGCCAAGGCTGCAAGAATTTTTTACAAATAATACGCTTTTTAAGTTGTTTAAACTTTTTTGAATTTTTGATACGTATAATCCGAAAAGCGGATTTGCTTCAAGCTCAATTTGAGATACGGAATCTTGATTATTGAGGAATAAAGCTGTCATTAATGCGTTTTCAGCAGAATTATTACCGTCATAAGGTTTTAATTTTTTAATATTATAACAAATACCATCGTTTTCAATTTCAAGATAACCTTTACTTGCCAAATAGAATATCAAAGAAGTAATACCTTTATTCGTTGAGACACCAGAATATTCAACCTCAACTTCAGCACTGTTTTTCCCCTCCGGTGCTTCAAAACTAACAATAGGAACAACTGGTTCATCTTTACCAAAAATAAGCCATAATAAAAGAGGAATTAATGCTAGAACTAATGCAATTATAGTTACAGAATATTCAAGAGTGTAAGTTTTGGTGAAGTAATTTTCAGGTAACTCAATTCTTATGGTTAAAGCCTCATGCGGGGCAAGCTTTCTGTTAGTTTCGCCCTTTATTGTGTTACCCTCCACACTATATTTCAACTCACTGGGTGTATAACCAGACGTTCCGGCTGTTCCTATTGAAAATCCGACTTTACTAGCATCAAACTCTTTTGGCAGAGTAATTTTAAAACAGACCTTATCTATATATGTATCCCATTTAGTGCCTATAATATTAAAATAAAACTCGTCTACATTTTTAAGTTTATCATTTCCGGTAAAATATTTATATTTTAAATTATAATGCTGATTGCCATTTACGTATTTGTCCGGATTACCCATTTTTATAATTAAATAATCACCATCCGGCAGTATTGAAGCTATGTTGTTATCCGAAACTATATCCGTAATTCTGGCATTTTCAGAATTAGAAGTTCCATTTTGTCTTACAATTTTATTGTGAAGAGGAATTTTTCTAAAAATACCATGAGATTGCTGCATAAAATATACATCAATATTCTCGGTTATATTAACACTTCTATCTTCATTTACCTGCAAATCCATATTATAATTTTTAATATTGAAATTTTCCGCATTTGCACAATTTACAAAAAATAGATTTAATATAAATGATAATAAAATCAAAATAAATTTTTTCATTAAAATTGAACCTTTACTGCTTCTCTTTGTAACTCATTAATTTCAAACAATTTTTCAGATTTAATTCCGGTCAAAGCACAAATTATATTTGACGGGAATATTTGAGTATAAGTATTAAGTTCTCTAACTGTTCCGTTATAATACTTTCTTGAATTAGCAATTTCATTTTCTACATCTGAAAGCTCTTCCATAAGTTTTGAAAAATTTTGATTGGCTTTTAAATCAGGATAATTTTCAGCGACTGCCAACAATTTAGATATACCAATATCCAGCTGCTGATTAACATCAATTTTCTGATCTGAATTCATACCAACATAATTTTGATTTCTAAGCTCCGTAATCTTTTCAAATACACCACGTTCGTGAGCGGCATACGCCTTCACCGTTTCCAACAAATTCGGTATTAAATCCCAGCGTTTTTTCAAATAAACATCCATTGTTGAAAAAGCTTCCTGAACATAGTTTTTAAGTATAACGGCTTTATTATATGCTGATATAAATAATACCAAAATGACTAATAATACAACACCTGTAATACCCAACTCAACATTCATAAAATCCACCTCTTAAATCAATTAAATTTTCTATCATAAACCCAAAACTACTAAACATATTATATCAAATAGTACTTTTTGTGTAAACGTATATAATAGAGTTTTCTCACAAAATTTAAACATTAATGAATTTACATTTAAGCATATAAAATAAATGTCTGAAGCCGTCTTTAAAAGGTCTTAAATGTGGGCTATGTTTCGTGCGTCCGTCTTTATACAACGAGATTGGAATTTCTGTAATTTTTAAATGATTTTTAGCAAATTTAATTAATATTTCAGAAGCAAATTCCATACCTTCACTTTCAAAAGATATATCCTTGATATCGGATTTTTTAAACATCCTCATCCCAGACTGGGAATCAGATATTTTTATACCATATAATAAATTAATAATACAGGTTAAAAAAGGAGTACCAAAATATCTGTGTAAAGGCGGCATTGCTCCCTCATGGATATCACCTTTAAATCTTGAGCCTAAAATCAAATATCCTGAACTTTTCTTTTGCCAAAATCTTTCTATTTCAGTGAAATCATAAGAGTTATCACCATCAGCATATAAAATATATTCTCCATTAGCGTGTTTGAACCCTGTTATTAATGAAGCACCATATCCTTTAATATTATTCAAAATAACCTTTGCTCCGGCTTTTTGAGCAATTTCTGAAGATAAATCGGTTGAATTATTATCAACAACTATGACCTCGCCATTAATTTTCAATTTTTCAAAGATTTTTAAACATTTTATTATGCAGGCAGCTATTGTTTCTTCCTCATTCAAACAAGGGATTACAACTGTTAAATCAATTTTGTTATCACTCGAATTTATCATATACAAATTATACAATAATATGATATAATTGGCGAATGAAGAAAATAATGTTAATATATCCGCCCGGCGAATTGTATCAAAGAGGCGAAGACAGATGTCAGTTAAATGTCAGCAAATCATCCGCAAATTCTATGCGTGCCTGCAATGATTTAGGTTATGCTTCTGCCGTTTTAAAACAAAGAGGATACGGGATTTTTTTAAAAGATTATCAAAGTGAAAACTTAACAATTGATAATTTAAAATGCGATATAAAGTCTTATATGCCGGATGTAATCTTTCTAAGCACTACAAATGCCACTTTATTCGACGATTTAAAAATTATTAAAGATATTAAAAATTTATACCAGAATATTTCTTTTATACTTAAAGGTGCAGTATTCTTTAATTGCAGAGAGGAACTGTTAACCGACGTTGATTTTTCCTGCATTGATTATATGATAGGTGGAGAAGAAGAATTTATTATAGGTGATTTGATAGATTCACATTTTAATAATAAAGATAATTTAGCAAACATTAAAGGTATTATTTACAGAAAAGACGGGAAATATATAATTAACCCGAATTCCGATTTTGACCAGGACTTAAATTCTCTGCCTTTTCCCGATAGAGATGAGATGAATAACAAATTATATATCATGCCGGATACGGGTGAACCGTTGGCAACAATATCCACATCAAGAGGATGCCCGTCATCTTGCATTTATTGCCTATCTCCTATAATTTCAGGAAGGAAAGTAAGATATAGAAACGCACAAAATGTTTTGGAAGAAATGAAAGAGTGCTATTTTAAGCATAATATAAGGAACTTTTTCTTTAAATCCGATACATTTACGATAAATAGGAACTGGACGATTGAGCTTTGCAAAAGTATTATTAACTCTGATTTATACGGAAAAATCAGATGGGTTGCGAATTCAAGAACAGATACCACTGATGATGAAATGCTTAAATTAATGAAGGAGGCAGGCTGCTTTCTTGTTGCTTTTGGTTTGGAATCAGGTTCTGATGAAACGCTCAAGAAAATAAAAAAGAATACCTCGGTTGAAAAAAACTTTAATGCTGTACAATTAGCAAAAAAAGCCGGATTACAGACTGCGGGGTTTTATATTATCGGTTTTCCATGGGAAACAAAACAAGATATTGAACAAACCAAAAAAGCTATGTTCAAAAATAATACGGATTTTATAGAATTACATATCGCAACACCTTTTGCAGGTACGGAATTATATAACATGTTATACTCTCAAAATAAAATTCATAATGAAATATACGGTAAAAATCATTTTACCTGTATTGATACTTTTGATACGGATTTAACACCCGCTTATGTTGAAGATTTTAGACGTAAAGCGGTTCTTGAATATTATTTAAGACCGAAATACATTTTATCAAAAGTTGTAAACAGTATTAAGACACCTAAAATTCTTATGAATTATATAAAATACGGTCTGCGTTTGGTTAAGAATTCAATATCGAAGTAGATTATGAAAATTGACAGCTCATTTTTATTTGATTTTGCAAGAAATTTCTATTCAAATTTTTCATATAACAACAAACAAGGTGCTATTCTGCCACCTTTAAGATACATTTTTGAATTAACCTACAGGTGCAATTTAACTTGTCCATTTTGCTATTTGGGTCACGATAGAAAATTACCTGAACTTACGAAAGAAGAATGGTTTAATATTATAAATCAAATTCCACGTTATGCATTTATTTCCTTTTTAGGTGGAGAAGTGTTTATAAGAGATGATATATTTGATTTAGTAAAATATTCTTCAAAGCACGTGTTTGGGAAAATCAACATTTTTTCAAACGGAACATTACTCGATAAAGCTGAATTAGATGAACTATTAAAATTAAAAATACTATTATTCAGTGTATCTTTAGACGGAATAAAAGATAAACACGATAAATTAAGAGGGAAAAAGGGTGCATTCGATAAATCATTGGAAAATATATTATATTTTAATTCGCATAAAAAAACTAAACCGCCTTTAACAGAAATAAAAACAGTCGTTTTGAATGAAAATCTTGAAGATTTACCTAAATTATACAAATTGTGCAATGAAAATAAAATTGATTTTTTAACTTTTTCTTTCATCAGAACAACAAGCATAAGACAAAACCCGATATTGATTGATGACTTTCCAAAAGACTTTTTAAATAAACAATATCCGATTGAAAAGTATTTTGATTTTGAAAAATTCGAACAAATTTATAACGAACTTGAACGTTTATCAAAAAATGCCCACACATTAATCAGATGGGCACCAAAATTTAAACCGCATTCTCCAATAGATACGATTAAGTACATTTTTGATAACAATGAAAAAGCTCCCGCAGAGTTATACGAACCTTGCAAATTTCCGTTCTCTGATATCTTTATTAACCCTGAAGGTGACGTTTATCCTTGTTTACCCATCAGAATGGGAAATTTAAAAAACGAAAAATTAAAAGATATTATAAATAACGACAAATTTAAAGACTTCAGACTCAAATTAAAATCGCATAAAGTCTTTTCACCTTGCAATCTTTGTTGTGACTTGTATCCTGTTAAAAATAAATAAACTAAATAATTTTACTTATAATTGTACTTTTTGTTATTATGATAGAATCAGCAAAACATCTAAAGAAAGATTTTTTAATGAAAATTGCCAAAATATTAATTATAAATTTACTCTGTATATTTAATATAATAATATTTTTTGACTGGGTTTTATATGCCAAAGATTATTATAAAGTTCAAGAAATGACTGACGATTTTAAATTTTCACTCAAACAAGGCTCTGATAGATTTACACTAGACCTGCCATATAATGAAAATTTAAAATCAATATTTATTTTTGGGTGTTCTTATGCGTATGGCTGGTATTTATCAGAACATGAAACATTTGCATATAAATTGCAAGAATTAACAAAAAGAAAAGTTTATAATTTTGCCCTGCCCGCAGCAGGAATACAACACATGCTATACCAACTGCAATATTCGGACTTATTTAAAGAAAACAATAACTTGCTTTTACCCCCTCCCGAATACTATATATATTTTTTTATACCGGATCATTTAAGAAGAATGAATGTAAATTTTTTTGATGACTATGAATATGAAAAATACACACACTATAAAGTAAAAAACGGCAAACTTGAATTATGTGATGAACATGTTCACTGGATTGACTATATAAAAGTAACGCTGTTATATAAAAAAATAAATTCACTTATTTACAAGTTTAGTTCTGATGATAAAAAATTTGATTTATTAAAAATGTATTTACTTGAAATGAAAAAAATATTAGACAGTAAATATAGTGATACTAAATTTGCAATCGTTATATACAATTCAAAATACGGTTGGGAAAATTACCCTGATTTTCATACAACAAGATGGAAAGAGCTGGAACAAGAAGGATTTATAATAATTAATTTGGATAGTGAAAAATACAAATATTTACACTCCAAAAAATATTTGGCTAAAGATAACGTTCATCCCGGCGAAGAATTTTGGAATATACTTACTCCATTAATCGCAAAAAAACTTCAATTATATTAGTTAAAATGTTGTAGAGAAATTTTTAAAATCAGTTATCAAATATAGCTGATGTTAAAAATGAATAAAATTCAGCAACTATAACCAAAAGAAAAGACCTGATGTTATCAGGTCTTTAAATCCAATAAAAATTAATAAAGTCAATAAAATTAAATCAAATTTATTTTTTAGCAATAAATTTTCTTTCTCCCGTAGCGTTAGCGTGTTTAGGCTGAGCATTTCCAAGAGTCATTCTTACACCTGCTTGCAGACCTACACCGTTTCTTCCACCGGAAGTAAAGAATGTCTGGAAGAAACCAACCAATCTTTCACCCCAGTTTTTTCTTACACCTATTCCGTATTTTACAAACGGCTTAACACTTAATTCCGGGAGTGTTGCATCAGATGCTTTGAATTCGGTTTTATCTAATGCATTCCACACAACACTAACACCTGCATAAGGCTGCCAGCCGTTATTCAAATTACCTATGAACTTCAAGCCAGGTTCAAATTGTATAGCGTGCAATGGATCACCATTAACTCTAATTCCAGCTGCATTAGTATAATCAAAAGTATTAACAAAAGAATAAGACATTAAATAACTCGGTTGGATAATAAATTTACCGTCAGCCAATTCAAAGTTATAGCCGGTTTTAGAAGCGACACCTGACATTAAGAGAGTAAAGTCATCAGTACCATAGATACTATCTGCACTTGCAATATTAGAACCAACGTTAGCGGTTAATCCAGTAAAGAAGTTATTTTTGTATGCCATACCAACTAAACCTAATGTAGCACCGTTTTGATAAATACTAATGCCGTCATAAGCCTGATGAGAACCATTATAACCTAAATATGCACCGAACATACCGTCCCAGCCATTACCTAAGTCAATGAGTTCTGAATCTGCACCAAAGAATGATCCCCAAGCGACGTTAGAAACTTTAGGTCCTTTTTTGAGTTCAACATTTTCAAATGTAGCATAAGGTCTAAACCAGGCAGAAGTGTTATCATAGGGGGTATTAGTCGGGTCAAAAGCCAAGTTCGAATCAGAAGCAGCATATTTATTTCTGTATTTCAAAGCTTGTCTTTGAGATTTCGTCATTAACATATACATATCCATATTGCGAAAAGCTTCATCATAAGAATTAAGTTGATTTAAGTAGCCTCCGATTTGGGCTGCAACGGGTGCTGCCATTATAGCAGGGTTGAAGTCTTTGTATGAGTTACCTGTAGGACCAAAAGATATACCGTTCCCATCAGCTTTTGCGTTTAAATATCTTAGAGGAGATAGAAATTTATGATCTTTTTGAGCATCTTCACCAAACTCACTTATGCTGACACCAAGATTTTTTTCAAGTTCATCTTTTGAAATATATCCTTTACTTACTAATGTATCAGGTATTACTTTAAAATCTTCCAAAGTTACCTGTTTTTCAGAAGTTGATTGAGAGAATTTATCTGTTTTGCCCGTAGATGATGAAATATCAGTCTTAACACTTGCACCATTTTGAAATTCGAATTTTTCGCCTCCATCGGTATAATCATCAAATTTGCCGTTTGTAGCATCTAATAATCCATTTAGTTGAACTTTTGCACCATCTTCAAAAGTTGTACCTGCACCTAAATGAAGTTGGCTATTATCATCAACTTGTATATTTCCTTTTAAATTTCCTTCATTATTAACAGTAGCTCCATTTTTAATATTAACATTATCAAGAGTACCGTTACTATTATTATTCAAAGTTAAATTACCGGGCTGTCCACCGTTTTCAGCACTAATAGTTCCTTTTATTGTTCCGTCATTATTAACAGTTGAATCATTTAATTGAAGTCCTTTTTCAATAGTTCCGGAATTATTAACAGTTGCCTCGGAGCCCAAAATTGACTCCATTTTTCCGGAGTTATTAACTGTACTATCACCTGTAACATAGGTCTTACCTTTAACTTCTCCGTTATTATTAACTACACCATTTTGTGTTCTTATATCTTTCTCGATTTTACCTGCATTATTTACCGTACCGCCAAAGTTTTCAACTTGACCTTCAATTGTGCCTTCAGCGGAGTTATTTACAATACCGCCATCTGTATTTTTAACCGCCCCTTTTACTGTCTTATTATTATTAAATACACTTTGGTCTTTATTTTGTACAGAATTTGTTACTTCTCCATTGTTTGTGAAAATACCTCCATTTTGGTTAACAACAGAATCAATTTTTCCTTCTAATTGTGCATCTTCATTAGGAGTATTCCAAAGTTGACCGCCGTCATTTAAAACACTTCCTTTAACTTCACCATAATTAGTTAACTTACCGTTACTGCCATTAGTCAATTTTCCGCCGTTTTGGCTTGTCAATTTACCATTGTTGGACATTAAGCCGTTATTTGTTATATCTCCGGAATTTGTTGTATCGCCGAGGAAATTCATAGTTCCGTTGTCATTATCAATATTTCCTGCATTAGTTAAGTCATTAACAACAAAATTTCCGCCTGAACCATCATCAGCACCGTTGCCTTTAACTGAAACATTTCCGTTATTTTCAAATTTACCTTGAACGGATTGTATAAGTCCTTCGGTATTTATATCGCCATTGTTGGTAATTTTACCTTCATTTATTATATCGCCTGTGTTATTCAATGTACCATTATTTAAAGTGGTAGAATCCTTGCCCAGATTTAATGTTCCTGAATTATTAATAGTTCCTTTTGTGTTTTTTAGTTGTTTATCTACATTCAATGTTCCTTCATTACTAACAGAAGGAACATGGTATCCGTCATTTGATACAAGGAAACTATCAACAGAAGTTTTTCCATTTTCAGTATTTTCAAATGAACCGCCACCTACTTGAATCGAATATTGGTCAATCTCTCCGTTATTTTTTAATGTTGAATTTCCACGTAAATAAAGATGGCTCTTTGCTTCATCTTTACTTGTAATATTTCCGTTATTTACAAAAGAACTATCATTATATAGATATAAATTATTATTATTTTCAAAAGTGTCATTATTAGTGATGCTGCCGGAATCTTTTAATTCCATAAATCCGGAGTTTTTAAATGTCTTGTTATTAGTAATATCGCCACTATTTGCAAATTTGCTGCCGGCATCATTGCTCATATTTCCGTTATTTGTAATATTACCACTGTTTGTCATATTACCTTTTGACCAGTTTGAAAAAGAACCATTATTTGTTATTGAACCTTTATTTTCAAAATTAGACTGTTTTCCGTAATTCAATACATAACCGTCGTTTGTTATATTTCCGTCTGTATCATTAGTTACAGAGCCTGAATTGCTAAAATTACTGCCTTGACTAAATGTTAGATTTCCTGAATTATTTAAAGAACCATTTTGGGTATCTTTTCCATAGTTCGTAAAATATCCTGATACATTAACATCACCTGTATTTTCAAACTCTGCATTGTTAAATACTGTACCACCCTTTTCAACTTCAAATGTTCCGTCATTACTAAATTTTACATCACCTTCTGTTAAACTTGAGGATTTGGAATTTGAAAAGTTACCTTCTGCACCTACTGTTACTTTTCCTGAGTTTTTAAAATCACCGTAGTTTGAGGTTGTTCCATTATTTGTAACGGTTCCGTTATTTGTAAAATTACCCCAATTCGCACTGCTAGCTTTTTTTTCTGTTTCTACTTCTCCGTCATTAATAAAATTTCCGTTTTCCCGGTTTTGAAAACTGGAACTAGCTTTATTGTTTAGTTTCTTTTTATTCCAAAACTTTCCCTTATTTGATATGCTGCCACTATTTGTTAATTCGGCATCGTTTGTTAAATCGCCTTGTTCTTCGATATACAATAAACTACCACTATCTACAGTTTTATTTTCACTATATGTTGTATTTCCAGTGATTGTTTCTGCAGATGATACTTGTTTATATGCCATTGATAAACAAGTAAACAATACCGCAATTAGAATCTTTTTCTTTTTCATAATTCTCCATTTCTTAATTATTTATTACCCTGTACCAGTTTTATAGTAAATAATGTCTTACATTTTATCTATTTTGTA
>CANPYW010000026.1 GCA_947588745.1 Candidatus Gastranaerophilales bacterium | reverse complement strand
GAGATACAAGATTTAGCCGAAAGTAAATTTTAAGACAGCGAAATTTACGTAGGGTGAAACAAAGTGAAACCCGAATATGTGAGAGCCGAAACGACGACAGACAAAGTCGCAGGAGTGACAGGCTCGAGAGAAAATAAATTTTAAGACAGTTATTCCGTACAATAAATTTCTAACCTCGCCGAAACGCCCGTAACTCACCCGCAAACAAATACGACAAGGCGGGTTCAAACAGACGGGCGTCCGCTGTTCGCTCGGATAAAAAATTTTAATTGCACTCCATAACGGATTTCAATTTGATTTTTATTTTCCTTTATTTGATAAATTGAAAGATTATGAATAAAAAATAATAAAAAAAAGAATGACTTGAAAGGATAATTGAATATCTGTTAACGAGGCATTCGGCAGAGCAAGGCACTGTTTGAACGTAGTGAGTTTGCCTTGCCTTTTTGCCGAGTTTACAGATATCATTAGCCTTGAACGGAGTTCTATTTTTATTATTTTTTGATTAAAGTTAATTTAAAATTTCAAAGAATAAGAATAACAAAAGAAATTGAAATCAATTGCGGAGTATAGTTAAAATTGTTTACCAAAACGATGATGAAGCGTGCGTATTTTAGCACGCTTTTAGTTGAGGTTAACAATTTACTATACGCAGCTTCTTGATTGAAATTTCTTTTGTTATTCGTTTTACTTAAAAATTATTAATTTAAAAATAAAAAAATAAAAAAATATTTTATTATTTTTTAAACTTAGCTAATTTTAAAATTAAAAATTAATAACTTTTTCAAATTCACCAATCATATACAAACTTCCTGTTACTATTTTCAGTTCTTTTTTAGCCAAAACTTTTTTATCAAACGGTTTTATATTAGTCAGCCAATCAACATTTTTTATATAATCATTAAATGCAACAGCATTTTTATGTTTAAATTCATAAAAATATATTTCATCATCTTTATCGAATAAGATCTTAGCAATTTGTTTATAATCTTTAGTATTTAAAGTTGAATAAATAAATATTTTCTTTTTATTATAAAAATATTTATCAAGGCTTTTTTTTAGCATTACTGCGGCATCCGGATTATGGGCACCGTCAATTATCATATTTTTTTCCTTGTTATATTCAAATCTTGCAGCCCATCTTACGGTTTTTAATCCTTCTTTTAATGCCGAATTATCAATATTTATGCCTTTTGTATTCAAAAATTCAATTAATTTTAAAACCAATGCAAGATTTTGACATTGATAAACACCGTTTAAACCGAATGCATATTTTACGTTATTAATTAAAGCGTAATTTTGTTCAATTTTTATGTCATTGTCAACTATAATAACATTTGCATTAACTTTTTGAGCTTGTTCCAGAACAACATTAAACCCCAAATTTTTTTTATCAATTATGACTGAAGAATTCTTTTTTATAATACCTGCTTTTTCATAGGCAATTTCATTGATTGAACCGCCTAATCTGTCAGTATGGTCTAAAGATATTGAAGTAATGATTGATACAAAATCTATATCAATAGCATTTGTTGCATCAAATCTTCCGCCCAATCCTGTTTCCAAAAGTACTATATCGGTATTATTATCCGCAAAATACTTGAATGCACAGACTGTTAATATTTCAAATTCAGTCAATTCAATATTATTATGACCGGCTGTTTCGCAAATATAAGAAACATAATCAGCAAAATCATCCTTTGAAATATCAACATTATTAATTTTTATTCGTTCTGTATACTCTAAAAGATGAGGACTGGTATACAATCCGGTTTTATAACCCGCACATTTCAGTATATTTGCAGCAATCGAACACACAGAACCTTTTCCGTTTGTTCCCGCCACGTGGATTATCGTTAATTTATTCTGCGGATTTCCGATTATATTCAAAAAAGATTTAATCCGTTCCAAACTTAAATTAATGTAAAACTTACCTTGCGATGTTAATAAATTTACTGCTTGATTGTAATTCATTTTATTGTACTTTTTAATTGTTTAACGATTTCTTCCGAGGGATTATTTTGGGCAAATTGTTTTGCTTTATCCTGCATAGAGTTCAATAAATTATCATCATTAATGAATTTTTTTATCATTGATAAAAGATTTTGACTGTTGCATTCATCATCTTCCAAATATAAAGCAAGCCCTTTTTCGCACATTTCTTTAGCATTTTTGCGTTGATGATTCTGGGCGGCATAAGGGTATGGAACTAATATTGAAGCGAGATGACATTGAACAATTTCGGTTAAGCTTAATGAACCTGCTCTTGCTATAACTATATCAGCTGCTTTCATAGGGTATACCATTTCATCAAAATATGGTTTTACCATTAAATTGGGATTGTTTTTATATTCCGTATAGATATTATTTAATGCTCCAATTACATCATCATAATTTTTTTTACCGGTTTGAAGTATGACGTAATTATTCATATCCTCCGTAAGCGGTTTTAAAAGTTCAATCATTGCAGTGTTGATTGTTTTAGCACCCTGTGAACCACCCATTGCAAATATAACTTTTTTATCGGGGGAAATGTTAAGTTTTTCTCTTGCTTCTTTTTTTGTGACCGTATAGAATACATCCCTTACCGGATTACCGTTGAATATGATATTTTTTGATTTAAGAATATTTTTTGAATTTTCGAAAGCGACAGATACAATACTTGCTTTGGGTGCGGCAATTTTGGATACCAAACCGGGTACGGAGTCGCAATCGTGAATCATATAAGGATGTTTTAATGTTATTGCTGCCAAAACAATCGGTGCAGAAACATAACCGCCCGTTGTAAAAATAGCATCAGGCTTATATTTTTTTATATATTTTAAAGCTTTAATGTACGAAATAAATAAATTGAACCCCCATTTAAAGAAGCTTAGAGTGAGTTTACGGGGCATACCCGATACATTTACAGGCAAAAACTCTATATCGGAATAATTTTTGGCTATTTCGTATTCTAAATTAGTAGGATTACCGATATAATAGATTTTTTCGGTATCATCTTCCTTTAAGAGCTTATCTGCTATGGTAAAAGCGGGATAAATATGTCCGCCCGTACCGCCGCCCGATATGAAATATTTTTTATTGGACATTTGGAAACCTTCTTAAATTTCTACGTTTTGATATATTTAATAAAACACCAATCATACACATTGTTATAAAGAGTGATGTACCGCCATAACTTATAAACGGAAGCGGAACACCTGTTGCAGGAAGCATAGAGCTTGCAACACACATATTAATAAATGCCTGCAAGCATATAGATACCGTAATTCCTGCGGCAAGAAGCTTACCGAATATATCTTCACATTTATCGGATATCAACAAACCCCTCTGCAAGAAGGCAAGAAATAAACCGATAACAAGCAGGCAGCCTATAAATCCGAATTCCTCGCCCCACACTGCAAAGATAAAATCCGTATGACCTTCGGGCAGCCAACCCAGTTTTTGAATTGAATTACCGTATCCTTCACCGAAAAAACCGCCTGCGACAAATGCAAGCATTGATTGAATTATATTATAGCCTGCACCGTACGGGTCTGTTTCGGGATGAAGCCAGATTTCAATTCTTTGACTTTGATATGATTTAAGCCCGACGGTTATTATGCCGATTACACCTGTTGCAATCATTGATAATATTAATTTCAGACTTCCTCCCGCCGCAAAATACATAAATAATGACGAGGCAAGTAAAATTAAAACCATACTTAAATTCGGCTGTTTGAAAATTAAACCTATCATAATTAATATTGGAATGTAATACTTCCACATTTTTTTCTCCGTCAAATTTATGTTTCTTGAAAATGCACTTGCAAGCAACATAATAATTGAGAGTTTAGCCGCTTCGGAGGGCTGAAACTGAATAGGACCTACGGAAAGCCATCTTGTAGCCCCATTTACCGTTGTACCGCCGAAATGAACGCATATTAACAAAAATATTATAATCCACGCAAATTTTAATGATATTCTATCTAGCAGCTTATAATTAACATTTGTAAGAAAAAACGCAGCACCGCAGCCTAATATAAACCAAATAAACTGTCTTAGCACAAAGAATGTCGAATTTATTCCTTGTATTATACATTTTGGAGCACCTGCCGAAAATATTGCCAAAAACCCTATCACAATTAAAAACAATACTATAAATGCAAGCGTATTATCATAGGGTATTTGATACATTTTAGGCTGAGCATCTTCATAATTATAATTTGGATTTGACATAGTCTTTAAACACTTCTCCTCTGTGTTCATAGCTGTTAAACATATCATAACTTGCACAAGCCGGCGATAAAAGTACGACTTCATCATCTGAATTCAATGAAATATCAACTGCTTCTTCAAGTGAAGCAGCATTCGTAATGTTTGTGAATCCGTTTTTTTGCATATTTTCTTTAAAACGCTCAGCCGCTTCTCCTATTAATATAACATGAGATACGTATTTATTAACATAATCCCTGCAAAATTCGGTCAAATCCGTATTTTTATCACGTCCTCCGGCTATTAATACAAGCTTTTTACCGGGGAATGATTTTAAAGCAACAAAAGAAGCTTCAGGGTTAGTTGCTTTTGAATCGTTATAAAAGGATTTACCGTTTATATCCGCAACATACTCAATTCTATGTTCCACGGGTTTAAACGACATAATTGAATTTCTTATATTCTCGTTTGATATTCCCACTAACTTTGCAACCGTAATTGCACACATAATATTTTGATAATTATGTTCACCAACCAGCATAATATCTGAAATTTTAATTATTTCTTCTTCCTTATTGCGTTTAAAATATATTATTCCGTTTCTTTCATAACAGCAGTTATTTTCAAGCTCTTTTGCATAAACAAATTTATTTCCTTTGTATGTTTGGGAAAACTCGTATATTTTTTCATCAACTCCCGAAAATACGGCAAAATCGGGCTGTTTATATTCTTTAAATAAACTTGCTTTCGCTTCAAAATAATTTTCAAGCCCGCCGTGCCAATCCAAATGGTCGGGAGTAAATGTAAGAAAACACGCTATTTGAGGTCTGAATGTCGGTGAGGCTGCAAGCTGAAATGAGCTTACCTCGCATACATAATAATCAGGATTGTTTTCCAATAATGAAGTTGGAGGAACGCCTATATTCCCGCAGGCAGGTGCATTGTATTCGCTGTTTAATATATGTGATACAAGCATTGTTGTGGTAGTTTTTCCGTTTGTTCCGGTTATTGCAACAAAAGGAGAATTTGCTTCAAGATATGCAAGCTCAACTTCTGATATTACCGGAATTTTTCTCTCTTTTAACTTCGTAAAAATCTCACTTTTTGGAGGTATTCCGGGACTTGTCACGGCAATATAAGCATCATTAATAAATTCGTCGCTATGTTTGCCGGTTTCTACGTGTATTCCCAATTGTTCAAGCTCTTTTAAGGAAGCTTCATTTTTTTCTTCCAAAGGTTTATACTCGGTTAGAAAACATTCGGCTCCTTTTTTAGCAAGGTATTTTGCGGCAGAAATACCGCTTTTCGATAATCCCAATATTAAAACTTTTTTATCAATCCATTTTCTTTTCATGCTAATTTCTTTCTACAATAAAATTTTAAATAATATTACCGCAATTGCAGAAAAAATTAAGGTTACGAAAGAAAAAACCGTAACTATTTTATTTTCACTCCAACCGCACAACTCAAAATGATGATGTATGGGACTCATTTTAAATACTCTTTTGCCCGTTAATTTATAACTTGTAACCTGAATTATTACGGATAATGTTTCACAACAAAATACTATTCCTATAAGTGCAATCCAGAGTTCAAATTTTCCCATAACTGCTATTGCGGAAAGTAACCCGCCCAATGCAAGAGAACCCGTATCACCCATAAATACTTTTGCGGGATACTTGTTAAAATATAAAAATCCTGCGGAGGCTCCGACGGTTGCGGCAGAGATTATAGCCAAATCATTCTTCCCCGTCATTATGCATAAAATCGTACATGCCAGCATCGCTATAACAGTATTGCTTGCGGCAAGCCCGTCCAGCCCGTCGGTCAAATTGACGGCATTTGAAACTCCCGTCATATAAAGTATTGCGAATATCGGGTATAACAGTTTTATATCAAGTGCAAAATGACCTATATTCAAGTAAGTTTGCCCCGATAATGTTATGTAAATTGCGGGGAGCATGGATATTGCTATTTGTAAAAACAGCTTGTTTCGTGGTTTCAGTCCGGCTTTATTCTGTTTATGTTTTATTTTTCCGATATCATCCGTTAAACCTGCAAGCATAAAGAAAATAAAAGTCATTAAAACAATCAGTGCGGGAGTTGTTAAACTTTGGTTCATTGTGAGTGCCGCTAATGAAGCCATAACGGCAGAAAGTATTATGAACACACCTCCAGTTGTAGGCGTTCCCGCTTTTTTGGCATGATTTTCAGGGGCATCTTCCAATACATATTGCGTATACATTTTTTTCTTCAGAAAATCTATATATACCACACCCGATAATAATGTCAGGACAAATGCCACAAGCATTGATACAACCGTTAATATGTTAAAACTCATAATTATTTGTTAAGCTCCTCAATAATTTCCTCAAATTTCATAAACCTTGAAGCCTTTAATAAAATGTTAAATCCCTGTTCCATATTTTCTTTTATGAATTGTACAAGATTTTGTTTTGACTCAAAATGTTTTACAATATGATTTTCAGGTTCTATGTATTTTGCAAGCTCACCGAGAGTTAAAACATAATCACATTCAAATTGCTCCAAAAACTTACCGATTTCTTCGTGATATTCTTTTTCGTTTATTCCCAATTCACCCATATCTCCGAGTATAACCGCTTTTGGAGTTTTCGTATAGGATAAAAATGTTTTTATTGCAGCTTTCATCGAGTCAGGATTGGAATTATAACTGTCATTTACTATATTATACCCGCCAATATTTTCTACATCCCACCTTTTTTCTATAGGAATGTATTCTTCAAGCCCTTTAGCAATAACTTTTGGTTCCAATCCGGCATATAATCCCGCTTCTATAACGCTTAAAGCATTTTGGATGTTATGTTCGCCCGAAATATTTAATTTGTATGTATTTCCTTTGTATTCAAAAACGGAACATTCGTTTGTCATTTGTATAATAGCAAGCTCTTTATCGTTAAGCCCGAAATATATTGTTTTATGTTTATTATCATTAACCTGTTTAATTAAAGGATTATCATGTGCAATTAAAATTCCGTCCCGCTTTAAATATTTTGTTATTTCAAATTTTGCTTTCGCAATGTTTAACAGCGAACCCAATCGACCAATATGGGCACTTCCCGAATTAACAATAATCGCAATATCAGGTTCCGCATATTTTGACAGAAGTTCAATTTCTCCAAAACCTCTCATACCCATTTCAACAATCAAATACTTTGTTGTTTTGTTAAGTGAAGCAAGAGTTTGACATAAACCGATTTCGTTATTATGATTTAATATCGATTTTACGGTTTCACCGGCATGTTGAAATACGCAATTTAACATTTCTTTAACCGTAGTTTTGCCGCTGCTGCCGGTTACGGCAACGGTAAACGGATTTATTTTGTTCTTATGGAAATTTGTAAGCTTTAAATATGCTTCTTTTGTATCTTCCACATAAAGAATTATATCCGAATTGTTGTATATTTTTGTTTTATCCGATGTAAAATATCCGTTTGCACCGGCATTTAAAGCATTTTCAATAAAATTTTCGCCGTCGAAGTTTTCGCCTTTTAACGGAATGTATATTTGCCCTTTTTCAATAGTTCTCGTATCGGTGGAAAATCCGAACTCCGTATCCGAATTTTCATTTTTATTTCTTATTACTTCGGCTCTTGTTGCATTTATTATTTCGGTAAAATTCAGTTTCATACTATCCCCAATCTTTTTTGATTTTACCATAAAACTATTGTAAATATTGCAATTGTAAAAAATTATATATTACCTGCAATCTTAAAACCGCCTATTTTATCTATTTGTAATTAGTTTAAACACAGAACATAAAATGATGAAATTATTTTTATATATTTCTCATCCGATTGAATGATATTTAAGCAAAAATTCTAAAGTTAAAATACGAAAATGCCGATAGACATTATATAAAAATTTTGCATATAATAGTAATATAAAATATAATGTTAGTATAGTTTAGGTATTCGGAATATAATCTTTAAATACGGATGAGGATAATAGATGACTGAAGAAAAAAAAGAGAACGAGAATGTTTCAGTATTTTCAAGAAGTAATATTTCACTGGAATCTGACCCTTTAGAAGAAATTTTTGCTTTAAATCTTGGTGATTTTGTATCTGAGCATTTAATATCTGATGAACTTATTCAAAAAATCAGCAAAACAAGTGTAGATAAACTTCACAGTTTGAAAAATCAATTAAAAGAATTAATCGGAATTTATTCAATAGATAACACGCTAAAAATATTGGGATTTAGCAGCAAAGAAGATTATATTATATACAATTCGATAGCTAAAACTATTAAACAAATGCTCGAAATAGATACCTGCCACATATTTTTATCAAAAGAAAATGCGATGGGATTAAATACAACAAAAAATGATTTAATTTTAGTAGGTTCATCCCTTCATTTCAATGATGATATCTATGAAGCGGGAATAGGTTACAGACTTAATGACAAAAGCTATGTATCATCGGCTTATGAAAGTCAGGAAAAAATTGAAATAAAAGATTGTAATGAAGATAACGATTTTCGTCCCGTATTAATGTTGAATGAAGATAAAGTCGGATATTACCTTGCGGTTCCCATGTGTAATAATATGGAAAAAGTGGGTGTAATTGTTGTAGAAAATTATAAACCCAAAGAATTATCCGATGAATTTATAGAGCTGTTGGCTGTTACCGCAAGGTTATTTGCAACATCTATGTCACTTGAAAAGTTAACGCTGAAAACATCAGAATTAATAGATAAAGATGATGTTACGGCTATTGAATTACAAAATAACAGAGCGGAATTAACAGCATTAATAGGTGATTTAAGCAGTGAACAACAGTGGTTCGTCGAAAATCTCGCAAAAGCCGTTGATGCAAAAAGCAATTTTAAAAATAATTATTCTCACGTTGTTGCCGATTTGGCACGAGAAATAAGTACAGAGCTGGGATTAAACGAAAAAACAAAAGATTTGATATATTATGCCGCATTACTCAGAAATATAGGTAAAATAACACTTCCCGAAGAATTATTCAATAAAAAAGAAAAGCTTTCAAAAGAAGATTGGGAAAAACTTCAAAATCATCCGAATGTTGGCGTAAGCATCTTGATGAGCATAAACTTCTTATCGGAAGTTGTTCCTTATATCAATTATCATAAAGAACGCTGGGACGGTCAGGGTGAACCGGAAGGTTTAAAAGGTCGCAGCATTCCGCTTGGTTCAAGAATTATTGCACTTGCCGATGCTTTTAGTGCTTTAACTTCCGACAGAACATACAGAAAAGCGGTTTCTAAAGAAAAAGCTCTTGAAATTTTAAAACAGGAAGCAGGCACTAAGTGGGATCCTGAGCTTGTTGATATTCTCATTGAAATGAAAAGTTAAGATTTACATCCTATTAATTATATTCGAGCAGAAATCGGCAATGTTTTTTTCAAAATTTTTGCCGATTTCACTTTTATAACACTCTTTTTTCCACCAGTTTTGTTTGTAAAAATCACTGGGGAAAGCTTGTTTTAAAACATAAATATCATCATTATAAGATTTATCACCTATAATATTTTGCGTATCGATTATCGCAAACTTAAACGGTTTATTTCCTCTTAGTTTTTTAAGTTCCAGATATTGATTATCCACATCTTCACAATCGCCCGTAAGTTGTACAAACAAAACAGGCGTATCATCCGATGTAATTTTGCGGAAATTTTTAATACGTTTATTATATAAATCCATTAATTCCTGCTTATCCTCCTGTTTAAACCGCCTATCATGGTAAAAATAAATGCAGTTAGGTGCTTTATACCAGTAGCCGTCTTTATATTTTAAGTTATCGAACATTTCGTTAAAATCGGTTTTTAATGTTTTTGTAACTTCAAGCATGCCAAAAACGGCAAGGTCAAACGGAAACGTAAGTTCCCCGAATAGTTTTGCAGGCTTAACCTTCCATCTTGTAAGTATTGTCCTTGGTATACAATTTTCTCCCAAAGGAATTATGTTTATCTTTTTCATAAAATTTATAATAATAAATTATTATCAAATAATCAAACAGAATTTATGTTATATGCATTTATTTTTTGTTTACAATATAATTGTGTTAACAGGTTAGAAACTATAAAAAAACAGGAGGACTGATGGATAACATGCAAATTACACATGAAATAGAAAACAAATGTTGTGTAAAAAGAGGCGTTAAAGGTGTACCTGCACCAATTCCGCAAGAAGGTCAATGGACAAAATGCAAAGAAATTAAAGATATCTCGGGTTTGACTCACGGCTGCGGTTGCTGTGCTCCTCAGCAAGGTACTTGCAAATTGACGTTAAACATAAAAGAAGGAGTTATACAAGAAGCTTTGGTTGAAACTTTGGGCTGCTCGGGCATGACTCATTCGGCTGCAATGGCAGGTGAAATATTACCGGGAAAAACAATCCTTGAAGCTTTAAATACAGACCTTGTTTGCGACGCAATTAACGTTGCAATGAGAGAATTGTTCCTGCAAGTTGTATACGGAAGAACTCAAACCGCATTTTCGGAGGGTGGACTTCCTATCGGAGCAGGCCTTGAAGATTTGGGAAAAGGCTTATGTTCAATGGTTGGTACTATCCACTCCACAAAACAAAAAGGAGTAAGATACCTTTCATTAACGGAAGGATACATTCTTGAACTCGGATTGGATAAAAATAACGAAGTTATCGGATATAAATTTGTTAACTTAGGCAAGGTTATGGATGCAATAAAAGCGGGAAAAGACTACAAAGAAGCATTTGAAAAGAATATAGGCACTTACGGAAGATTTTCCGAAGCCGTTAAAACCATAGACCCTCGTAAAGAATAATCCGATTGTATTCAATCAAACAAAAAGTATAACTGTGAAAATAAGGAATAAAATTATGGCAAAATTTGAAGGACAAGACAGACGTGAAGCTTCTTTAGCTCCCGTTCTTAAAGAATATGGTTTTGCATCGCTTGATGAAGCTAATGAATTATGTTTGTCAAAAGGTATAAATGTTGATGAAATAGTAAAAGGTATTCAGCCGATTGCATTTGATAATGCCTCTTGGGCTTATACATTAGGCTGTGCCATTGCAATAAAAAAAGGAATTACCAATGCAGCCGATGCTGCTGAAGCTATAGGAATAGGCCTGCAAGCATTTGCGGTTCCGGGTTCGGTAGGTGACACAAGAAAAGTAGGTTTGGGTCATGGTAATTTGGGTGCTATGTTATTAAGAGAAGAAACAAAATGTTTCTGCTTCTTAGCCGGTCACGAATCATTTGCCGCTGCCGAGGGTGCTATCGGTATTGCAAGAAACGCAAACAAGGTAAGAAAAG
Source organism: Candidatus Gastranaerophilales bacterium (assembly GCA_947588745.1). Taxonomy (GTDB): domain Bacteria; phylum Cyanobacteriota; class Vampirovibrionia; order Gastranaerophilales; family Gastranaerophilaceae; genus Avigastranaerophilus. Next base: position 14,895 of record CANPYW010000026.1, on the reverse strand, counting down.
AACCGTTAAGAGTTATTTTAAACGGTTTAGGCAAAGATGCCGCATATATAATATCAAGAATTAACGGTTTTACATCGGTAGAAACCGAATATGATTACAAAACCGGTGAATTAAAAATTGTTAATGAAACGGCTTTCTCGGACGGAGAAAGAGCAAAAGTAAGATGTTACGGTGCCGATGATGTATCGGAAGGTGTTGCAATCATGATTAAAGAAGGTGTAGACGTATCTATTACGGGTAATTCAACAAATCCTACACGTTTTCAACATCCGGTTGCAGGCACATATAAGAAATGGTGCTGGGAAAACGGAAGAAAATATTTCTCCGTAGCTTCAGGCGGCGGTACGGGCAGAACACTTCATCCCGATAACGTTGCTGCCGGGCCTGCTTCTTACGGTATGACGGATACTATGGGAAGAATGCACGGTGATGCTCAATTTGCAGGTTCTTCATCCGTTCCGGCTCACGTTGAAATGATGGGTGTTATCGGAATGGGCAACAATCCTATGGTTGGAGCTACCGTCGCAGTTGCGGTTGCTGTAGAAAAAGCAATGAAAAAATAATTATTATAACCAAAAAGCTTTTTACAACAAAAATACCGTTCTTTATTGAACGGTATTTTTTATTTTATTTTTAATAAAATCAGTTCAGAAAATCGAGAGGCGGAATTTTTTCAAACTTTTTATACTTTTCGACACTAACCGTATCAGGTGCTTGAGCATTTTCTTCAAGTCCTTTTTCTAACAGTTCGGGCTGTTTTTTCAATAATTTTTCGTCTGCACACGCAATATCACGACCTATTGCTTTAATTGAAAGCTGAATTGCTTTTTCACTCGGAGCACCGTCTTTTCCCGTTTGTTCCTGAACCTTATAACTCGGCCAATCTTCATCAAGTTCATCAATTCTGCAATAGCCCTCTTTTTCCGTCAAACGTTTGTCAACTTCATTTTCAAGAATATTTGTTACATATTCTTTTTGTGATTCAAAGTGGCAAGGCAATACAAGCTCCGTACCGATAATTTCTTCGGCATCTCTTTTTTCATATTTATTTATTGCCTCTGCCGCCAATTGAAGATGACCGATTTCCATCTGCATAAATTCTTCCCATATAAGTTTCAACCTGTCATCCGCTTCATCTTTATAACAGTTATAATAGTTACAAACTTCCGTAAATTCATGAACCAGCCATTTTTCTAACATTGTTTCAGTAGGGTCAACCAAAGTTTCATACATTGTAACGTGTTCTTCCTCAACGTCGCATATTTCGGCATACAAACGTTTTAAGTCCGTATTCCCGTACATAAAGCCATGTTCCGCATAATAATTGTGTGTCTGCTGTTCACCTGAAATTAATGTAAGTATGTTCACTTTTGTAACCGGAGAAACTTCATCTTTTTTGTAAGGCTTTCTTATTCTTACGGCATTACAGTTATGATGATTTTGTGTGGGACGCCCTATTAAAACATCAGTCATCTCATGTAAAATTTCATTCGGGTCTGTTTCTTCAATCATATATGCAAATTGTGAATATCTGTACAAATGGTCAAAGTCCTCCAACAAGCCGAAATTAAATGTTTCTTTAACATATTCGTCCGGTTCGTTCTGTGCAAGCCACGCCGTTAAATCAACAGCTACCTGTTCGTATCCTAATGTCGTATCCAAAACGGTTTGATTAACGGGTGATAACCAGTTAACCGTAGTTTGCTGCATATCTTCTATTCTTCTAACCTTTACAAGAAGTTTATTTAAGTCACTGTCGGTACATTTTCTTACAAAGCAATGTTTAAAACCCCACGCTTCGGTTTCAATACCGTTCATCAATATTTGTCTTGTTCTTGTATAGTTATCAACTTCCATTCTGTTATATGGTCTTCTTACAATATCATGCCAGGTTCTTACCTGTTTTTCCAAAGGAATACCCTTTTCTTTTAAAACGTTCATATTATTTCCTTTCTATAAACAAAGTGCGTGAGCAAAAAGCTCTGCAACCTTACGGTTATATTCTCTGCCGTCATCTGCCGCAAAAAGATTTGCCCAATGACTTTCAATCGAACCGTCTTGTGAATATGACGGATTAGACATCATTAAATGGTGAGTATTAGTATCGTATCTTAACGGAAAAATATCATTGGTTTGCATAAAACTCGGCAATTTATCGCTTGCTCTGTAGAATGCAAATAATGCCGTATTAATTCTGTGCAACCTTTGTTCATAAGTAATTCCGCCTTCATAATTATCGTTTTCTATCTCAACGCCGGGAGCATATACTCTGTTATATTTTAATTTTTCGGATAACTCTCTTACCGCATTGAAATCATCACCCGTTATAAAATCAGTACCCGCATTTAAACCCATATTAAGATAGCGTTCAAAATCATCGGAACTTTTTTCTCCGACAAAACTTAATGAACTTTTGCCGCTTCTTGCCCTGATTTCATTTAATATATACTGCATTTGAGCATATTCGGGCAATGCACCTACCCCCGTATAATTGCCCATATCATATCCGCCTATATGTTTTGCGGAATCAATAAACATGGCTTCAAAGCCTAAATTCATTAATTTAACACTTTCGTTGATGTACATCTCAACATGTTCGGGATTTTGCCAGCTGAATACTTCATCACTTTTATCGGGATATGCAACTTTTATTTGGTCTGCCGAAATAACGGTTCTGAAGCCTGTTTTAATCCCCCTGAAATGAGCCAAATCGTTAAACGCTCGTATTTGCTCCTCGGGTGAAATCTTATCGGCTATTTTATAAGAAATTACATTACTGCTGTAACCCGCATTCAGCTTTATTCCGTATATTGAATTCTCCTCATGTGGCAGTTTTACATAACTGTCGCCAAAAATATTCGGAAAAATTTGAGATATTATTAAACAATTTGCCCAACTTTTTGCAGACGGAGGTATTGCGGGAAGCAATTTTATGCAGCTTAATATACCGCAGCAGCTCCTATCGTGCAACAATTCGCCTATTGCACGATTGTTAAGTTCAATATAATTGGCAAGTCTGCCCCAATTATCGCCATAATCAGGAACGGATATTTCGTCGGGAAATAAGTCATAAAATATATTGTTTTCATTTAATGTGGCTATAGAATTAACCGCATCTTTAATACTTCTGTTCAGAAGTTCTATCGGAATAATATCGGCAACCCACTTTTTGGAGTTGTAACAGCCTATTGAATAATAGGTTCTCTCTTTTGTCCATTCATCATATATCAGCTTTTTGTCCTCAGAAAAAGCTTCTAAAAGTTTATTTACATAATTCGTTTTCATAGTACTTTATTTATTATTCGCACGAAAAAAATATGCATTATACACTGCTTTTAACTAAAGAACTATTTTTATAATGTGTAAAATGAAATCTTAAATAAAAGCCTATCATGCCGGATATATTCGGAATTTATCCGCATAAGTAATCCTTTTTGAAAACGAAGCTAAAACATTTATTTAACAACTACAGCTTCTTTTGTTTCTTCAAAGCTAAGTTTTGGTAATGAATTAACTATTTCTGTAGTTGCAACCGATAATGAGATTATACTCAATAAAAGATCAAGAATATATCTCGGCTGATTATGCTGTTTTGCCCAATCATTAGGATCATTTGTAATTTGACTATCATTATCAGTTTTAACCTGATAACGTTCCATAACCCATTCAATTGCACTTCTTCCGTTTATAACATAATCATAAGCAGATTTAGGAATATCGGATATTTTTATGTAATTATTATAAATAATTTCAGATTTATCTTCTTTATTTTTAAATTTCATTTTATCAACAATAAAGCTGCCGAACTCATCACCTGTAACATTAACCGACGGCAAGTGAAATTGATTTTCATAATTCAAATGCAATTTTGCTAAATTCCTTCCGGCCTGTGAAAATGCCAAAAAATCTTCAACCTTATCAACTAAAGGTATACGTGGAAGCATTTTCTTTAAATCCGCAGCAAATTTTGTTCTGTAATCTTTACTATGAAGTATTCCGTAAACATAATAAAAAATATCTTCTTTAGTTATTTTGTGTCCATATTTTTCTTTAGCAAGATTATGAATAAAATCTGAAATACCATCACGTCTTATGTATTTATCATTGTTATCATCCTTATTACCAAACAATGACTTTTGCAAAGATTTTTCTTTTTCTTCATACCAATATAGAGGAAAACATTGTGCCTTTTCTAAAGTATCAAGATTTGGCACACAATTTGTTATTAAACAAGAAAAAGGTTTAGCAGAACCCGTTCCGCTAAGAATTATACATAAATTTTCATAATTATTTGCCGGATATAACTTGGATTGTTGATATATACATTCATTAAGCTCTTTATTAAAATAAACAAATTGTTTTTGAAAAGGTCTGTACATTGATGTATAAATTGAATTTGAAACAAACAATTTTTCCTTATTTAGTTTTAAATCTTTTTTTAATTGCCTTGTCCAGCTTATTTTGGCAGGATTTGTGTCAATAAACTTTTCCACTTCAATTTCAGTTGAGAGCGAAGCATAACTTTTTCTTTGTTCATTATAAAAATCAATAGTATTTTTGACATTTTCTATAAGCTTTGTTTTTGAAAAATTATAAACCCAAAAATCACGATTGCTTGAAAGCCCGCCGGAGTATATATTAAAAAATTTTTTTTCATTTTTTTCGTCTTTATCACCGATTGAATAATAATTGTTAAAACAATCATTTCTTAGATTTATCCAGTCGTTTTCTTTGTTTGGTGTTAATATTTCCGCATTAAAATTATCATTTGCCACAGAAGATATATCTTTTAAACAGTCAAATTTTTCCTGTTTAGTTAAATAATCACCTATATCATGATAGTATATAACAGCCTTTTCTCGTTTTTTATTAGGATTTTTAACAAGAATAGTTATTGCAACACCTGTTTGAATATCAAAGACATTTTGTCCTTCTTTTTTGACGCTGTCACCTATTTTTCCTCTAATTGCACCTCTTAGGTTTAATACATAAACGGAAGAAAATTCCCGTTCCAAACAATACCTGAAACCGTCCATTCCGTTTCCGTCAAGCCAGCCGGAATTCGTTATGAAGCCTATTATTCCACCATTCTTATCAATGTTTTCTGAAGCCCAGCGAAATGCTTTTATATAACTATCGTATAAACCTTTGTTCAACTTTGCATTAGAGTATTTTACATAAGTATTTGCAATTTGATTATCTAATTTTTCATATTTTTGATTTTTTGCATTATCATTTTCAGATTTTTGCCCCACTGAATAAGGTGGATTACCTATAATTATGGTTAAAGGACATTTTTTCTGTTTTTCCAGCCTTTCCGAATTTTTGGGGAATAATTCGGATAACTGCAATTTATCGTCATACTCTGTCATCTGGAAAGTATCAGTTAAACAAATTCCTTCAAAATTTTGATATTCATCTAATTGCATTATATCGTGGTATGTATTTTCAATATTTACGGAAGCTATATAATAAGCCAGCAGAACAATTTCATTTGCGTGTATTTCATGTAAATATTTGCGGTTTAAAACATCGTGGTCTATAAACCCGCCTTGCAATAATCTTGTTATAAATGTACCAGTACCGGTAAAAGGATCTAATATATGTACATTTTCGTCAGATAAACTTCTGTTAAACTCTTTTTTCAAAACATCCGAAACAGAATTAAGAATGAAATCCACAACTTCAACAGGAGTATAAACAATACCTAATTTTTCAACAGTTTTGGGAAGTGCTGTTTTAAAGAATTTATCATAAAGCTCTATCATAATTCTTTGTTTGCCTTCTGAATTGGTTATTCCCTCAACCCTATCTTGAACAGATTTATAAAACTTGCCTAAAGTTTCTTCCTGACCTTTATCCATTGCATTTTCATCTAAAATATCAAGGACTTTTTGCATCGCCTGCGAAACAGGATTATTTTTTACAAAAGAATAATCTCCAAACAAAGCTTCAAATACAGGTCTTGTAATGAGGTGCTGTGCAAGCATTTCAATAGCTTCTTCTTTTGTAATCGCCGGATTTAATTGTTTTTGAATTCCTTTAAGGAAAATATCAAATTCTTGTTTATATTTTCCGTTTTCTGAAAGGTTTGTTATATGAATAACGTGTTTACGTGCAATTTCTGCAATATCTTTTGCCCACTGTTCCCAAAATTGACGATTACCAACTTTTTTAACCATCTTCGCATAAATCATATCTTGAAGTTCACAAAATTGAAACTGAAGCTGGGTCAGCATTTTTTCAGATAAATCACTGTTATTCTTGGCTAAATTCACTTCAAAATCACTATCACCGGATGATTGAGATAATACATTCGATACTATGATTTTATCGGATTTCTTTTTATTTAATTCAATCTTATTGATTTCAGCATTAAAACGGTCATCGTGAGCTTTTAAAGCATTTAATACATTCCAAACGACCTTAAACCTTTCATTATTATTCAAGGCTTCTTCCGGTGATATATCAGAAGGAATAATAACCGGAATAATGATATACCCGAATTTTTTGCCCTCGGCTTTTCTCATAACCCTGCCGACTGATTGAACAACATCAACCTGCGAATTTTTAGCAGATAAGAACAATACGGCATCTAAAGAAGGCACATCAACGCCTTCTGATAAACATCTTACATTGGTTAAAATTCTGCATTCTTTGCCGTCAGACGGAGCAGACTTAAGCCAGCAGAGTTTTTCATCTCTTGTAGCTGCACCCATTGAACCGTCTATATGGTCAGAGACAATAGATACAACTTCATTTCTTTCCTCTGCACTTAAATTTTTATAATAATCATTACCATGAACTTTAAACATTTCCGTAATTTTTTTGGAAGCTGATATTGTCGAACAAAATGCAACCGCTCTATGCATAAAACCGGGGTCTATTTCTGTAAGATTATTTTTTATTCCGTCATAGGTAATTTCGGTTACAACTCGCTTTGATAAAGCATTAATACAACCAACAATTTTTGCAGCATCATCTGCAGTAATTTCATAATCAGGATTTGCAACAGCGTGCTGTAAAGAGTTCGGTATATCTTTTTCCGATAAAGTAAGCACAAGCACTTTATAATCAGATAACAAATGTTTATCAACAGCTTCGCCAAAGCCTATTCGATAGATTTCATCTCCGTATATGGATTTATCATCCATAGAACACAATATAACATCATTTTCTTTGGCTTTCTCCTTTACATTATCCTTGTATAATCTGGGAGTCGCCGTCATATACATACGTTTTCTTGCTTTAATGATGTTATTATCATGTACTTTTGTAAAAGCAGTTTCTTCCTGCCCGCCTTTTAAAATTACACCCGTTGTTCTATGTGCTTCATCACAAATAACAAGGTCAAATATAAGTCCGTCCTGTGTTTCAGCATTAATTGCCATTTGCACTTTTGAAATGACATCTATAGACTGATAGGTCGAAAAAATAACTGTCATTCCACTTGTTTTATTCTTTTTAAAATATTTATATTGTTGTTTGATATTTTCAATATTAGTTGAAGCAGGCAACGCCAAATCAATAACAGATACATCGTCAGAATCATCATTATTTTTAACTTGTTTTTTTGTAGACTCAGGGTCTGAACAAATACATATTGGATTAATTGGCATTTGTGCTTGAGATGACCATTCATTTAACGTTTGACCTAATAAAGCAATAGAAGGTACTAAAAATAATATTGTTCCGTTATTATTGGTTTCATTTTCCGCTATTTTTAGAGATGTAAATGTTTTGCCTGTGCCGCAAGCCATAATTAATTTACCTCTATCATAACTTGCGAAATATTTATGTGCTTCTTCTATTGCGATTTTCTGGTGACCTAAAGGTTCTTTTTTTATTATTTGAGCCTTTAATCCATATATTCCTTTATCTATTTCTTCCCAATTTACATTTGCATTTTCCAGCTGCGTTAAACCAATTCTGTATACGGCAGGATGTTGATTTCTTAAAGTTTCTTCCGCAGTATCCGTCCATTTATTCGTTGTGGAAACCCAAAATCTGTATAAAAAAGAACAATCTTTATTATCTTTATCTTTAAAATGCTTTCCGGAAGTTGATAAAAAAGTATCTACTTCAGGCTTATCTATTTTTGTATTCTCTTGATAACATTTACACTGAATAGCCGTATAACTTTTATCATAACCTTGTGCAATAATGTCTATACCAATATCTTTCCCACCGAATTGGTCTTTATAAGGAAATTCAGACCAAAGCCATACTGTTTCAAATTCATTTACATAAAGCGGGTCTGTTTTAAGATAATGCTTAATCAGAACTTCAAAACGTGTTCCCTTATCTTTTTCAGAATATGCCAAATTTCTATAGCGATTAAGAACAACATTAAAGTGCATAAATATACCTTACCTGAAACCTTCCATTTATACGATATTGAATAATTCTAAGTATATGAAAAATAAAAAAATTGTCAAACTCTTAACTAAATAAAAATTTAACAGAATAAAAATGAATTTTTAAACAATTCCCCCTGATTTTGCATAACCTAAATTTCGACTGTTAGAAGAGCTTAAACTATTTAGCAAAATTTACAATATAAATCCCTAAAATAAAGTATTGTAATTTTTTTTTGAGCATATAATAATATATATAGTCTTTTGGCTGGGTAGCTCAGCTGGCTAGAGCGTACGGCTCATACCCGTGAGGTCGAGAGTTCAAGCCTCTCCCCAGCTAATTTTTTTGAATTATTAAGACACCAATAAGAATATTTAAACAAATGATTGTTATATTTTCACACTCATTTCGATTATAGCAGACAGTTTTACAAAGCGAATTATTGAGCCGTTGGCGAAATCAATGAACCTGTATGCGATAGCCGATTATTTTGGTTTTTTCCGTTTTGAAATTTTATAATTTTTCTACTTAGATTTAAGTCAAAACAATTTTATAAAATTTAAATTTTGTTGATACAAAACAGACACAAAGGTCGGAAGTAGTGTTTAAATGCATTGTTTTCAGAGGTAAAGTGTTTGTGCTATGAACAATAAAAATATATTATTAAGGTTTTTACTTCATCAGAACAAGTTCAATTACGGAAAAGCGATAAAGCTGATAAAAGAGATATTAAGGCGAGAGAGAATAAAAAATCAGGAATGATTTTTACAAAATCAATCAGGTTTTTGGTTTAACAAATTATGTGTTCAATGATTTGAGGTTTTGTAATATTGACAATCAGATAAAAATAACATATTATTAGGTCATATTAGGTCTAATTAGGTACAACATGTTAGAAAATATCAATATAAAAATCAATAATCAAATGCTTACTATAATTTCCGAAATAGATGAATTTAAGGGTTCATGGAAGTTATTAGGCAAAATGGCTCCTGAAAAATTAAGAGCTTTAAAAAAGATTGCAACGATTGAAAGTGTAGGGTCTTCAAACCGTATTGAAGGAAATAAACTTTCAGATAAACAGGTTGAAGAATTATTATCCCGAATAAAAAAGCAATCCTTCGCAAATCGTGATGAGGAGGAAGTCGCAGGATACGCAAAACTTGCCGATACGATTTTTGAGGATTGGGAAGTTATTCCGCTATCAGAAAATTATATAAAACAGTTACACAAAATCCTGCTTGAATATTCTTCAAAGGATGAAAAACACAAAGGAGAATACAAAAAAGTTTCTAATGCAGTCGCCGCTTATGATAGTGAAGGTAAAGAAATTGGTGTTGTTTTTGAAACCGCAACTCCATTTGAAACTCCATTAAAAATGCAGGAGCTTGTTGAATGGACTAACAAGAATTTGTCGGATAGATTTTATCATCCGCTCATAGTTATCGGAATTTTTGTTGTTAATTTTCTTGCAATCCACCCCTTTCAAGACGGGAATGGCAGATTATCAAGAGCATTAACTAATCTTTTGCTGCTAAAATCAGGTTATGTTTATGTCCCATATAGTTCAACGGAATCAATAATTGAGGATAATAAAGAGGGATATTACAGAGCATTAAGACAAACTCAAACGACATTGAATAAAGAGCCTGATTATGAACCTTGGCTTATGTTTTTCCTGAAAACATTACAAAAGCAAAAAATTAGACTTGAGTATAAAATTGAACACGCAAACACTTATACTCAGATAAATTTGAATTTGCCGGAGATTTCAGCAAAAATCATGGAAGTTTTTGAAACAAAAGATAGAGCAACAATTTCTGAATTGTCTGAATTAACCGGAACAAATATAAATACTATCAAGAAGCATTTATCGAGTTTGGTTGAAAATAATTACCTGACAAAACACGGCAAAACACGTGGTGCTTGGTATACAAGAGATTGATTATTCAAAAATTGGTGTAAGCTTTATTTTACTGGCCTTTTAATCAGTTATAATTGATTTTACCCTAAGATTTGATAAAATTTAGGCATGGGAACATATCTACAATCTTATCTGCTATTTACTTTCTTTAAACTTTAACTTTCTTTAATATGTATTCTTTTATTTTATCCGTATCCATATCCATATAACCTCCGTCATCAACAATTGTTCCGATAAATTCTCGTATATCGTTAGCCTTTTCATTAAAACCGGCCAAACCTCCTCGAGTTGAACCGCAGGATTTATTTAAATCAAAAACCTCTCCTGTTTTGCTATCTTGAACAATATTCAAAACTGGATTAAATATGCCTTCATTAATTGATTTCACTGATTTACCGTTTTTAGAATACTCTGACTTTGTCAGTTCAATGAATTATGCGAAAAATTCTGAAGTTATAACTTTTTAAAAAGCACTTAAAATTTTTGAAAAACTCTATAAATTTATAAAGAAAAACAACTAAAACTTGACTGAAATCGATTTTTAAAATCTACCTGTTCTGACATTTTCAAAGAAATCAACAACATCATTAATTTCAGATGAAGAAATATCATGTCCAAATGGATATTCTTTGTATATTACAGGAATTCCAAGGTTAACTGCTGCATTTTGGAATATTTCCGCATTTTCTTTTCTGTAATCAATATCATCGGTTCCGATACCGATAAAATATTTAACATTAGTTTTTTGCGTAGGTTTAACCCTGCCACCGCTGCTTAAAATAGCACAAGCTTCAATTTTATCGGGATACAACAAAGAATATCTTGATACAAACTGTCCACCTGCTGAAAAACCGATTAAATAAAGTTTAGAATAATTTAAACCGTTCGATTTAGCCTTATAAAGCATACTATTTAATGCAGCACCCGACCAAGCTGCGGGATATTGATATGATTCTTCATGATTAAAATCATATTCATTATGTCTAAAAGTAGGAGCTAAGATTGCATATCCTTTTGTATCCGCAAGATTTTTCAATTCTTCATATACTGCTTCTTCTCCATTGCCATCCATGCCCGGAACTGTTACTATTAACGGATAAGATGTTTGAGAATTCATTAACATTTCCGGAATATAATAATAAAATCTTACTTTCAAATTCGCAGAATTAAGTGTTGAAACATAATCTGTTACAGACATTGCTGAACCTGAATTTTCTTGATTATTATCTGTATCATTATTTGTATAATTATCCTGTTCTTTTGTATCAGAAACTACTGTTAAAGACTGGTAACTGTCTGCATATACGGCCGAAAATATTCCGTATATCATTGCAATTGTAAGTAATAATATTTTTTTCATTTTTAACCTCAAGGTTATAAACAACTTATATTATATCATTTTTTCAGAATAATTGTTCATTAAAAATAAACAGCCGGTACAACAGTTTTATCATTGTGTTTTGGTTATATTTGCCCAAATTCTGTCTGAAGCACCGGCTGATTATAAATTCAATTATTTATTTTCTTTTATGTTTTTACAGTGTTTTTTGGTTTTATATACACTTTTTTTATGTAAGTATCACTGATTTCTTGCGGATTTTGTTGTGTTTTTGCTTTTGCTTTTTTCAAATGCAATTTATTACCGAAATCAAACAGCCATTGGAAGCCCAACTGAAATCCTACGCCTGTGATACCGCCGTTTCTCATGTTTACCTGAGCGTATGTAGCCACAGAATCTTTAAATACTTTCGTAGCACCTACACCATATTGAATATAGCCATGTTCCATTCTGACATTAGGCAAAGTAACATTTCCGGCTTGTCCGTTAACCTTATCGTTAATAAAGTACATATATTGCAGATTAGTATACAAACTCCACGAATCTTTAGATAATATCATATTCAAGCCCGGAGCGAGGTTAACACCATTCATCATTCCGGTTTTCATGCTCATAATACCATAATCCGTACCCCAATTTTGTTCACCAAATGCATTATATGCAACAAACAAATTAGGCTGTAATATGAAATCTTTTAAGACATGCCAATTATAAGCTGTTTTAACGGCAGTGCCTGCGAACCAGTTTCCTGTTTCATCTGTAAAGCCCTGAACATCCATTTCATTCAAATAACCGCCGCCATAAGCTGTTACTGATGTTATTAAGTCCTCATCATAAATGAATGTACCCATTACACCAAGTTGTGCACCATTCTGATATGAACTTACGCCGTTAAAATATTGGTGAGCTCCGTTATAACCAATATAACCAGTCGGTATGAATTTCCAATCATTATTTAAATCAATTGCCGGTAAATCAGCACCTGCCAAAGTTCCGTATGCATTATTTCCCACATCCAAACCATGAGTTAGATTAAATCTTTCAAATGATGCATAGGACTTACTCCATAACCCGCCATCCTCGTATGTTTTTTGATATGGCGTAAATAACGGAGAGGCTGCGGAATACTTATTAGCATTTTGAGCCTTATCCAGCATTGTTTCATCGTGCAAAATAAAATGATTTGTAACAATATCATCAATCTGCAACTGGTTTGCGTACATTGCTATAGTTGAAACCTGACCTCTGAATATTTGAGGATTATAATCGTGCAGATATAAGCTGTACATACCTCCACCGAGGGATTTCAGACCATATCTACCTATTGGTGTATTAACAAGTCTGCCATTTGCGGTAAAGTCGATATTATCATCTAATGTAACGCTTTTGAATATTTGAAATTTAATTTCTCTATCTATAGGAGCACCGCCTAAGAAATTAAAGTCAGAAACATGAACCGTGCCATGTTCGCCTGATGCGGTTAAGCTATCAAAATTGAAAACATCACTTTTTCTATGTCTGCCATGAATATCAATTTCGAAATTAGAAACTTCTCCGACTTCAACACTTGAAGAATAAGCACTATCTATTGATTTATCTCTGATACTGAATGTTGAGCCGTCAGAAAGATTTAAGTCCGCTGCATTAAAACTGCCGTTTCCAAATCTAAGTGTCGAATTATTTAAAGTAACTTTTCCACCTGTAATATAGCTGTCGTCACCATTTATATAGATATCTGAATCTTCAAATATAGAATTTCCGCCTTCTTGCTGCAAAGTACCGCCGTCAGGAGTTGTAACTTTTTTGGTGTTCAGTGTGCCGCCTTCTTCTACTTTAACATTACCAAACCATTCATCTTTTCCGTCACCTTCAACATCTTCACCGTCAAGGTTTAATGTTGCACCGTCTTTAATTTCAACGGATGAACCTTTCAAAATATGAAGATTAACCTCATCCTGAATACTGCTTATATCGCCTTGCAATGCTAAATTTGAGTCTTTTAAAAGATATAAATCTCCGGCTTCAGCTTCAAGCGTACCGTCCGTTGCATCTTTAAATCCATATTTTAATGTACCACCTTTTTGAAGCTTAACATCACCATGCCATTGGTCAGCCGGCAAGCCTGCAGCTTCATCACCGTCATCTAAAGTAAGAGAGCCGCCGTCTTTAATTGTAAGTTTGCTGCCACTTTCAACATCCACCTCGGCATTTTCGCTAATTTCACTATTCTTATTCAAGGTAAATTCAGAATTGGCTTTAAAATCAACTTTTCCTGTATGTGCAACTATATTTCCGTCATCTTCAGCAAATTTACCTTCAATATCAAGTTCTGCCTTTCTGCCTTTTGAATCTGTTCCGAGAGTTACAGTGCCTTTCCAGGTATCACCGTCACTCAAGTGCATTTTTGCACCGTTTAATTGTGCATTCACACCTTCATCAAGCGTAACCTTAACATCTTGTTTAACCTCTGTTACATCTTCACCGAAGTTTTCAAATGCGAAGTCCTTTTTAATATTAAGGTTTCCTTTTTCTGCCGAAAATTTACCATTTTGTACGGCACCGTCCAATGTTAATGTACCATCTTTAAGTTCAACAGCACCTTTCCACTGAGTATTTTCTTTTAGTGTAACATCACCTTGCTGAATACTCAGCGTTCCTTCAATCTTTTTATCTACTTCACCGGCAATAGTACCACCGTTTAAGGTAAGTTTAGAATTTTCACCATTAATGTTAAGTGAAGTTGAATTTCCTGACATATTCAAATTAGAAGCTTCATCATCTATATTCCAATTCAGAACACCACCTGTATAATCAGACTTCCCGTCAAAATATTTACTGCCTTCATTTACCGTTGTTTGACCTGCGGATTGACTATAACTGCCATTATATCCGGAAGCATCAGATTTAAGATTAAAAGTGCCGCTGTTTGTAATTGTTGAATCTGAACCGGAACTTGATAACTTGCTATTCAGATTAAAAGTACCTTCATTAGTCAAACTCTTGTTATTATTGAATGTACCATTTTCACTTGTAGTAAATTCGGCATCAAGTGCGTTTGAAATTGAACCATTGTTTGTTATATCACCACCGGCGGTAAAAGTACCATTATTTGTAATACTGCTATCTGCACTTGTATTACTTAATGCACCTTCAACAGAAAAAGTACTGTTATCTTCGTTTGTAATACTACCATTATTTGTTGTAATATCGCCTTTTACGGTGAAGCTTCCTGTGCTATCAATAGTACCGTCATTAGTCATATCATCGCCGACTG
>CANPYW010000025.1 GCA_947588745.1 Candidatus Gastranaerophilales bacterium | reverse complement strand
ACGTCAAATTTTTCTCCTTCAGAGATACTGCTGTGCCAAACGGCTGTTTCATCAGGGGTAAACCGCTGTATAAGTCTTAATGTTAATTGAGATGCCAAAGCTATTTCGGGAGCCAAAAATAATACATTTTTACCCTGTTCCAGCACTTCTTTTATCGCATAGAAATATACTTCCGTTTTCCCGGAACCTGTTATGCCGTTTAATAGTATAGGGTCTTTTTGGTGGGAATTAAGTCTTTTTTTAATTTCATCAAAAACTTTTTTCTGCTCGTCAGAAAGAGGCGGGAAACTGTCTTGTTTTATATTTTTAAACGAATTTAAAGGATTTCTGTATATGCTTTGTTCAATTATATCAATAAAACCGAGTTCTTTTAGTTTTAAGATTGTAGCTCTAGTTGTTTTTACCTGTTTTTCAAACTCCGTAAGCGGAGATTTTTGTTGTTTTTCAAGTTCTTCAAGTATTTGAAGCTGCCTTGAAGAAGCATTCAATTTTGTTTTAAATATAATGTATTTTTCTGTTTTTTCTTTTTTTATTGCAGAGGAATTCTCTTTTAAAAATTTCATCGGTATTGCGGCCTGAATTACTGTATTTATATCACAGCAGTAATAATTTGCTATCCAGTCCAATATTTTTAAATAATCAAGCGAAAATACGGGTTTTGTATCAATAATTTTAATTATTTCTTTTGCTTTTATGCCTTCTTCAAGATAATCGGAAAACCCCGCAACAAATGCAACTATACTGCTTTTTCTGTTTCCGAAAGGAACCAAAACGGCTTGTCCTATCTTAATTACAGGCTTTAAATTCTGCGGAATAATATAAGAGAATGTTCTTGTGCCTAAATTATTCACATCCACAATACAAAGTGCATATTTATTTTCCATACAATCCAACCGCTTAATATTTGTTTTAACCAGAGAATTTTCCATAATCAAAGTGTTATTTCCGTAATAATTTTTTTATTCAAGTTATTAATCATATTTTTAATTAATTTATATTTTTTTGTTTCTGTTCTGTTGATTTTAACAAAGAAAATAACGGAATTACTTTTATTTATTTGAGAAATGAATTCATTGCTTATGTCTGCTTCAATTATAAAAATATTTTTAAAGTATTTTAGTTTGTCTTTAAGTTCATTGTTAAGAGGTTCAAAATAAACTATACTGATTGGTTTATCTCTGTTTATTAAAATTTCCGATTTCAGATTAAGAAAATCATTATTTATATTATAAATTATATTATTTTCAAGCATAGAATAAGATATTTTTTTTGAAGTTATTTCAGCAAGAATTATTGCAATTAAAGCAGCGATAGAGCCGAATAATAATCCCCAGATAATGTTGGCGAATAATTTTGGAGATACCTGTTCATATTCTTTCAGAATTTGAGGTTCTTTTATTACTAGAACTTTTGATGAATCTGCCATTTCGTTAACTAATTTTGCCCATTCAAGTTTAGACGATAATTGAGAAACTTTTTCTGCATCTTCTTTCATTTCATATTTAGATTTTGTACCCGCTATATATTGTCCTTTTATATTAGATATAGCTTTTTTTGCAGATGATGAGAATGCACTCATCGCAGAAATGTTTCCGGCTCCGGCTATAGCTGTTTCTGGAAGCCCAGAGGCAGCATTAATTTTTTTATTAAGACCTGATTTTGTTTTTTCATATTCTTTTTTTAACAATTCAAAGTCTGATTTAGATTTATCGGAATTAATTTGCTTGTGTAAGTCGATATAATAATTAATGATTGATGTTACTATATTGTAGGCAAGTTCTCTGTCTTTAGATTTATATTGAATATTAACTATATTAGTATTCTTTTTATTTTCAAATTTTATATTTCGCTTTAGAAAATCTTCAGTTTTCATCAATTTGCCTGTTTTTGGTGTTTTAAAAATCCCAAAAACCTTATTATATCTTATATCATTTTCTTTTATAACTTTATCAATCACGAGCGGTGATTGCATAAGTTCAAGTTCATTAGACATAGATTTATCTGTTCCGCTTAATGAAAAACCGCCTGAAGCTTCATCTAAAACATAAGGATTTATATCAATGAGGTTTGAATTGTTCGTTTTATTTATATATAAATTGGCATCAACAAGATATTTTTTAGGTAAAAAGAATGTTGATAAGACAAAAAGTGTAAAAACAGACAGAAATGTAAATATTATAATATATCTTCTGTTCCAAAACGTAAAAAGAATTTTTTTGAAGTTGAAGGAAATATCTTCATCAAATTCATTGCATTGAACATTCAAATTGTCATATTGCATATTTTTAGTTCCTTTTTATATCTTATTATATAATAAAAAATTCCTCAAAATTCTGCTAAGGTAAAATATAATAAGGATACCTAAATCTTATGTTTAAAAATATTATGAAAGTATTATTTTCAAATATTGTTCTCACTCTTACCGGTTTAGTCAACAGTCTGGTCTTTCCCGCTTTATTAAGTGTTGAACAGTATGCATATTATCAAAAGTATTTATTATACATTTCTTATGCAAATATTTGTCATTTAGGTATAGCTTCCGGAATGTTTTTGAATTATGCGGGAAAGAAATATATAGATACTGATAAATTTCAATATAAAAGTGAAATTTATTTAATTTATATTATTTTATGTGTTTTTACTATTATAGGTTTGTTTATTTACCCGATATTCCATTCAAAGCTTTTTCTTTATGTAGTGTTAACTATATTCCCTTTGTGTATTATTGCGAGTTTTCAGGCACTATATATGGCGTGGGAAAGATTTACCGCTTATTCCGTTATTAATGCTTTACCTAAAATTTTGTTTACGCTTATATTTCTGCTTGATTATCTGATTGTTAAAAATATTTCAAGTAATTTTATTGTAATATTATATTTAATAATTCAGTGGATTATTTGTCTTTATTTTTTAATAGAGTTTTTTGTTTTTACAAAAGGTGTTAAGTCACTTCCTGTATTTTCCGTAAAAAATTTAAAAACTGCATTTGACGGTTTTATGATTACTTTGGGAAATTATATTAATTTATTATTTCATTGTGTAGATAAGCAGTTCGTAAATATTTTATACAGTAATTTTGCATTTTCTATATATTCGTTTGCAATGTCAATGCAGTGTATAATGCTTATATTTATAACTGCATTAGGAAATCCGTTTTATCCCAGATTGGCTAAATCCGATATAACCGATAAATTTATTAATGATATAAAAGAAATGTTATTTATGTTTGGTGCATATTCAGGCTGTGCTTATTTTTTAATAAGTTTTTTTATAAAGCATTTTATTCCTAAATATATAGCTTCCATTGATATTGTATTTATCTTTTTTCTTGTTTTTCCGGCATTGTCTGTTATTAATATTTTATATGTAAATTTATACAAGATAAATCGAATGCTCAAAAAATATATATTGACATTGGTTTTGATGATTATAATATCAATTTGTTTAAATTTTGTTTCTGTTTTACTTAACGGAAATTATATAGGTATAAGTATTGCAACTGTGCTGTCTTATTATATTTGGCTTATATATTCTCAATTCGATTTCAAATCCGTAAATATTACGCTGTTGGATTATATTTATTTATGCGGGTTTATAGTGATTTATACTCTGAGTAAATACATAACAAATGATATTATGGGCTGTATGATATACGGAATTGTTATAACAGGGTGGAATTACTTCATGTATAAAAATTCAGTCAGATATTTTGCCGAAAATATTATAAATAAAACGATAAAAAGTAAAATATACGGCTAATATAATATTAATAGTCTGTTTTGTGTTTGTATATTCTTATAATATATTTAATAAAATCAAAATTATATTTGAGTAATAATTTAACTGCACTTGGAAAATTTTTAATTGAAAATAGTATATTATTTTGAAAAATTTTCCTGAAATATTCGTATAATAATGCTAATTCTTGTATTTGGATTAAATTTTTTTGACTGTTAATTATATCTGCGGGGGTGCATTTTTCAAATTTAATATTAATTGATTTATTTAGTAGTTCATCAGCATAATTAGAATAGGGTATAATTATATTTGCCGCTTCTTTGGGCGAATTTACAAGTTCTTTATTTCTATACCAGGCATCTCCGACAACGATATCCGCATTTTCGCAAAGGTGATTGGTACAAATAGTGCAGTGTTTTGAATATGATTTTAACGCCAGTATTTTGCCCCAGGACTTTGAATATGGCATTGAATTTGAAATATTATCGTATATTGCAATTGCATCTCCCGGCCACCCGTTATATCTGTAATATAATTTTGAACTTCCGAAATTATACTGATATCCTGTCATTTCTTTGTATAGAGTTAACGAAGATGTTTTAGACGGCGATTTATAACACATTAACCCTATTTTTAAAATAATGGCATTTTGTAAGTATTTTAATTTTTTTTGAAGTAATACAAGTCCTGAAATATCACAGCCTTTTCCCACAAATGCATATTTTTTATTAGTATCTATGTCTTTTAATGCTGTAAGCATAGGTATCGGATAGTATTTTGAACTGCAAGCTGAAATTATTTCATCTGTAGTTTTTGCTACAATTGCTCTTTGATTTTCTAATTTTCCGTCAGAATAAGCAACAATACATCCGTTGATAATATTGAGTTCTAAAAGGTCGCATAAAAATTGGGTAATAAATCCGCCGGAAGCGGAGCGTGAACGAATATTTGATATGAGGCTGTAACAAACCTTTTGTTTATTGCAGGATAACGCTTTCAAAAAGTTTGAATTAAAATTTTTAAATTGATTATTATGTACAGGGCATACTGATAAACATTGTCCGCAGTTTGTGCAGTTCTTATCTGCTATTGGAATATTATATCCGTTTTTTTCTTCCAGGTGAATTTTATTGCAAAGAATGCTGCACGCTCCGCAACCTGTACAAAGTCTTTTTGTGATGTTTTTAGATATATTTTTTATCATAATTTCAACATTTCCATATTTTGATTAACTTGTAACAGCTTATCTTTTATGATAGATTTATTATCGATTAATTCTGATATTTTATTTATTACTATAGGAATTTGATTTTTAGTTAGATTTTTTATAGAAATGGCACATTCTTTAATATTGAACATATTAAAGCCGCCTTCAAATTTATAGCTATAGCCCAAACCTATAACGGGGGTTGAGGTTGATAATGCCGCAAAGCAGGCATGCATTCTTGAACCTATAAAAAAATCACATTGGGATATTATGTATTTTAATTGAGGTGCAGTATAGTATTTATCTATTATTTTAATCTTGTCTGATTTTATTTGTGATTTTATTTCTTTACTGGCTTTTAAATCATCGTTAATTTCTGAATTATCAGTACTGTATGTGTGCGGTATAAGAAGTATATTGTCGTATCGTTTTAATAATTGTTGAATAAGCATTGTAATTAAATCATTATAAATGTCATATTTGCCGGATTCTTTTTTAGATAAATCTGTTTTATATTTCAATAACCCGCTTATATTTATTCCTATTGTATTTTCGGGAATTTTCATATCAATTTTTTCCGGCGGCATATATACTGATAAATCAAATGTTTCAATCGGATTTATCCCTATTGAGTGTAAATATTTCAATGCCATTTTATCTCGTATATAAATCTTTTTACTGTTTTTTAAAATTATGAAAGATAATATTTTACCCCGAATTGTATTAAAAGGCCCAATTGTCTGAGGCAAAAATATTAGTGATTTTCCAAGTAATATTGACATTAAAGAAACGATAAAATTAATTAGTAGCCTTTTTATTCCGTATATATCCGTAAAGCTGTCGCCTAAATTTATATTGTATATAACGTCTGCGGATAATAATGAATTGATAATTTTATTATTTGTCTTTTTAAATAAAATATACTTGCACCAGCTGAAAATTGCCTTATAATAATCATATTTATCACAGAATATTGTTTTTACGGAAATTTCTTTATTATTAATTGAATATTTATAGTTTACGGTTTTTGATGGTGTGCTTAAATCAATAACCGTATAGCTGCCGATCTTGTATTTCTTATCTAAAATGTTTAAAGCCCCGAGAGTTAATGCGACACAACCCCTGTTAATGTTATCGGCATTTGCACTGCCCAATAAAAATATTTTTGTCATTGTTTTCTCCTGATTTTTTATACAAAGAGTTATGAAATCTGTTTGTGTATCTTTTGTTGAGTGAAATAATACTGCATTACAAAAGAGCAAATAAGTCCGAATAATAAGTATATATATGCTGTTGCAAAGCTTGGAATATAGAAAGAAGTTGCTATTATGCAAATAATGGATAATTTTAAACCTTCTAAAAATTTCAGTTCCGTTCCTGAAAAATAATTTTTTAATTTATCAATAAATTTTATATTTTTTATTAAGAATAAAAAATATAAAAAAGTTCCTATAATTCCCGTTTCGGGAAGTAATCCGAATAAAAGAGAGCGTGTATACGGGACTCCAGTATTTGTTGTTAAACCTACTTCAAGTGCAACTATATTTTCTTTTGTTAATGGTAATGGTGAATTTAAAAATTGGTTTAAAAGATAAAATCTTACATTATCGTATCCGTAACCGATAAATGGTTTATGCAAAAATACAATGAATGAGTTTACATAGCTTACAATTCTGCTTGCAAGCGAAGGTTCAATTTGCGAAAAAGAATAAAAGTCATTTATGGAAGAAATTGTATTTACTATTCTGTATAAATATGAATTTTCAAAATCAGGTTGAAAATAAAATATACAAACGGATGATAAAATAAGTATTATCGCAGTTTCAATTTTGAAAATTTGTTTTTTAAAATAAATTATGCTGAATATTAATGTAAAAATTAAAAAAATTGGAGATTTTGTTAGTATTAAGCATAATACAAACAAAGGAATTGTTGATTTTTTTATTATTATATTAATCTTATTATTGTCAAATATTTTATATTTGCTTAAGCATACGGAATAGATAATAGGACTGAAAACAAATAAAAATCGTGCAAAACTGCCTGGTTCGTGAAATATCCCTCTTGCTCTTGCACTTCCGCTTACGGAATCCAGCATAATTTCCACATTCATAAGAGCGGCTTTAAAATTTGAAAATATATTCATCGGAGTCTGTAATAATTTTATATTATACGAATCGCCAAGATATCCCATAATTGCAAATATGAATGAGAATATAATAAATGAAAATAATATTTTGATTGATGATTTGATAGTTAAATATTTAGGTATGAAAACCGATGAAATTAAATAGCAGAACAATGTAGAAACGGATAATTTCCCGATTAGATAGTAAAATATTAATAAATTAGCTTTATGCTGAAAAATAAGCAGTATTGAGTCGGCTATTAGCCAGAAAATGAAATATGCAAAATATTTAAACGGAGTTTTTTTGTATAAGATTTTTAGCTGCTTTATAAATTGTTTTCTGGCGATTGTAACATAAAAAATAAATAGTGAAATGATTATAAAATTATTATAGAGAATATAACTGGAAGTTCCTATAGGCAGAATAAATCCTTCAAAAAACAGAAAAAATATTGATAAAATTAAGAGTATTTTTATTATTATGTACAAGTAAATCCTCTTTCTAAAAATAAACAGATATTTAATATAGTCTTTTCAAAAAATATTTTTTTATTATAAATTTGCCGAGAGTTTCAATTATTTTTGTTATTTCTTTGCAATGTGTGCTGCAATCCTGATTGTTAATAAAGTTATAATTATATTTTGTATATTTATTAATAAAAAATTTTAAGTTCCAAAATCTGTATATAAAAGGTGTAATAAGCACAGGAATTTTTCTTTTCAAAAATGGTGAATGATTATTTTTTATGAGTTCGTAAAAGTAGAGTATATGCGAATCTTGATATTTTTTGCTTAAAGCACAATATACATCCCATTTATATCCGGCTTTTTCAAGAATTTCAGTTAATCCGCATTCGTATTTTAATATAATATTTTCCTTGTCTTTTTGATTGATAATAGAATTCATAAAGGATTTGAATAATTGTGATGTAAAAACATTTTTATTAAACACTAAAAAATAGCTTTGAATATGTCGTATACCGCCAAAATGTAATGTTCTGTTAGCTGTTACACCCCAAAAATCCAAGTTTTTCAAATTCATCTCAGAAAACATTTCATTAAAAGAGAATAACGGTGCATAACAGGAGTCATTTGCAAAAATCATTTGATTATAATTATTTAAAAGATTGTTTTCTGATAAATAATTGTAGCCTCTTTTATATGAGCCGAAATCATATTCTGAATGTCTGCCCGTAATTGAATGAGTTATATATTTTTGGATTTTTTTCAGTTCATTTTTTGAAACATTGCAGTCTGATACAAAAATAATATCATCTGATATTTTTGCTAGTTCAAATAAATAATTAATTATGTAATCTTTTATTTTGTTTTCTTTATCAAAATGTGAAAAAATAACAACTCTATGCATCTTAATTAACTGCCTTTTGATTAAAAATTGATTGTCTTAAGATTGAATATTTGTAAAATATAAGTCTTTTTAATTTACTTATTACAAATTGCCAGAATATATCAGTATGATTAATTTTGGGTAAAAATCTTTTAAATAACATCACATGCATATCATATATATTTTTCAAATTATTGATTTTAGAACTGTTAATATAGCTGTCTTTATGCATTCTCCAGTTTGTGAGTTTTTGCTGAATAAAATAAAAGTCTGTTTTTTCCGAAATCTGTATCCATAACCAATAATCAATCATAGCTTGATACGGAAAGTTCCAATTTATATTGTTTAGTAATTCTTTTTTTAACATTACGCATGAAAAGGTTGGAATATAATTCCTTAAGCACATAATATTTGCTATTTTATGCGGATAATCATGATTTTTCCAATAATTTTCCGTTATAAGTAAAGTTTCCTTTAGTTTTGGAATTGGTTCTATTCCAAAGGTATTCACATTGTTATATAAAAAACCTATATTGGGATATTTCGAAAATATTTCTAATTTTGTTTCTAGATAATTATTTGTTATATAATCATCAGATTCCAAAAAAACGATATATTCTCCGTTTGCTTTTTTAATCCCTAATTGTAATGTTTTTATCAATCCTTTATTTTGATTATTTTCGTGTGTGAATAGTTTTATTCTGCTATCTTTTGAACAATATCTGTTAATTATTTCCAAAGAATTATCTTTTGAACCGTCATCTATAATTAACAGTTCCCAATCTGTAATTGTTTGAGATATTACAGATTCTATAGTTTGACTTATATATTTTTCATAATTGTAGCTTGCGGTGATAAATGATACTTTAGTCATAGTTTACTCCGTTTCCCTTTGACAAATATTAGTGTGCATTTCAAGAAAAAATTGCCGTATATGAGTAATATCCAAAATGTTTTTTGGATAATGTTATATTTGTTCCAAAAGTGTTTTTTGAAAAATTTCAGCATTGAATTTGTGAAAATCCAATTTGATTTTATTTTTATGTTTTTCGTTGTTACCCCTCCAATATGAGTAATAACCGCATTTGGATAATAAATTATATTTTTACCGCTTTTATAAGTTCTAAGTCCCCAATCAGTTTCCTCCTGATACATAAAAAAATCTTCATCCATACCGCCAATTTCGTTGTATAAGGATTTTTTTACCATCATGCAGCACCCTGATAAAGCTCCGCATTCGTTGATTTCATCACGATTTAAGTTCCATAAAGCATAACCGTTCAAAGCCTTGCACTTTGGAAATGCTTTTGCGAGTCCTATTATGTGGTATAATGTATCTTTAGGATACGGTTTCCCTCGGAGGCAGGGTTGTTGAAAACTTCCGTCCGTATTTAATACTTTAGGCCCTGCCATTCCCGTAATTTCGTTTCCGTCGAGGTAGTCGCATAATAATTTAATTACGTTGTTTGAAAAAATTACATCAGGATTAAGAATTAAAAAATTTCTTCCTTTTGCGATTTTCATACCGTAGTTATTTGCTTTCGCAAAACCTAAATTCTCTTGGCTTTTTATAACTCTTATGTTGGGAAGTTTTGATAATTCATCAAGATAAAGATAACTTTTATCTTGTTTATTTGAATTATTATCAATGATTATAATTTCATAAGTAATATCTTTTGTTTTTTCATATAAAGAGTTAATCGTTTTTTCAAGATATTCTCCGGAATTCCAATTAACCATTATGACAGATACGTCAAATTCATAACCGGTTTTATTCATGTCGACCTCCAAGTGCCATAAAAATTGCTTTTATAAGAATGCAAAATTCCCAAAATATGTTTCTGTTTTTTAGATAGTACAAATCATATTGAAGTTTTTCTTCTATATCGTCATTGAGAACACAATGCCCCTGATTTATTTGAGCCCAGCCCGTCCAGCCGGTTTTAATCCATTGACGGCAGTTATAGTAAGGAATTTCTTTTGAATAAATTTTGACTAAATCTTCCCATTCCGTTCGAGGCCCTACAATTGACATATCGCCTTTTATAATGTTAATCATCTGTGGAATTTCATCAAAACGGGTCTTTCTTACTAATTTGCAAAACGGAATAACCCGATTATCTTTATCTTGGTCGCCTGTATCGGCTATATTTCCGGCGGTTGGAACATAGTCATTAATGTACATTGTCCGTAATTTATACATTTTAAAAGATTTTCCTCCACGCCCTACTCTTGTTTGAGTATACAAAGGAGAACCTCCGTCAATCGATTTTACTCTTACTGCAATGCATATAAGTATTGGTAATGTCAGAACAAGAATTATACCTGCTGAAGCTATGTCAAAACACCTTTTACAGATTTTGTATATGTTTGAACGCTTTTCCATATATTCAAAAAATAAATGGTTTACGGATGATTTTTCTATAAAATATTTGCCCGTAATCATTTCATAAAATTCGGCAAGTCTGTATACTGATACGTTATCAGGAATAGCGAAAAGCATTTCCGAAAGAAATTCTTCTTCTATCCCGTTTGATAATGCAATAATTACGATATCTATGCTGTTTAGCTTTATGATATCTTTTAAATTAAACGGTTTTGTATAAACAGGTATATTTTGATTATATGTTTGTATATTTGAATTTTCGCTGATAAAACCTTTTACTTGCATTCTTAATGCTTTTTTATTCGAAATTTCATCAGCTAAAATTTGTGCTTTTTTATTAGTTCCTATAATAATTATGTTTTTTGTGCGTTTTATACGAAACAAATAAACATGAAATGCCATTCTGTATAATTGAAGAATACAAAATACAAAAGTGATATCAAGAAGAGTATATTTTAATGCTGATAATTTATCTGTTGTTAAATATAACAAAATAAATGATGAAATGTGGGCTAAAGTAATTCCTTCCAGTAATAAATAAGTATTCTTGAGTGAAATATTAAATTCTCTTATTTTATAATTACCTTTTAAAAAAAGAACAAATAATCCCAAAAAGATAATTAAAAATTCGTTAAGTAAATTAACTGAACTATATATTTCTTTAGATAATATACTTTTTGAAAGTAATACGGAAACGGAAGTAAATGTGAAAAAATCAAATAAAAACATTATAATTGTTGATTTTGAAGCCGTTTTCGCCATTTTTGTTCCCTTTTCATTGTATTTAAAATATAATGAAAAGGACGATAGTTTTTATTCGTCTATTATATAATTAAATATGTGGTCTGTTGAACTAGTATTTAAGAGAATATGTAAATTTAAAATAATTGCTGCTGCAAATCTATGTTTTTTAAATTAAAGCATTTGCATGCATAAGGCGTTAATTTTCTTCCTCGTGGTGTCCTTTGAAGAAATCCTTTTTGGACTAAATATGGTTCGTAAACATCTTCTATTGTTTTGGAATCTTCGCCTAATGCGGTTGCTAGTGTTTCAATTCCGACAGGCCCTCCGTTATATTTATCCGCTATCAGCGATAATAAACTTCTATCTGTGTTATCAAGTCCGTATCTGTCGATTTGAAGTATATCAAGTGATTTATTGGCGGTTTTTTCGTCTATAATTCCGTCTGATTTGACTATTGCATAATCACGTACTCTTTTAATAAGCCTGTTTGCAATTCTCGGTGTTCCTCTTGAACGCTTGGCTATTGCCATAGCACCTTGTTCATCTATTTTTATATCTAAAATACCTGCTGTTCTCTTTACTACTTGGGTAAGTTCATCATCTGTATAGAATTCAAGCCTGTGAATAATACCAAATCTATCTCTTAAAGGCCCTGAAAGAGAACCTGCTTTTGTGGTTGCACCAACAAGCGTAAATTTAGGCAATGGAATTCTTATTGATTTTAATGTTTGAGCTTTTCCTGTTGTCATATCCAAAACAAAATCTTCCATGGCCGGATATAAAATTTCTTCCGATATTTTGTTTAAACGATGAATTTCATCTATAAATAATATGTCACCGGCTTTAAGTGCCATTAAAATTCCTATGATATCACGAGGTCTTTCAAGTGCCGGTGCTGATGTTATTTTTATATTCGTTCCCATTTCTTCCGCTATTACGGAGGCAAGTGTGGTTTTACCTAAACCCGGAGGCCCGTAGAACAAAATATGGTCAAGAGGAAGTTCTCTTTTTTTTGCTGCTTCTATTGAAATTTTTAAAGTTGATTTTAATGCACTTTGTCCTATATATTCATCAAAATGCTTAGGTCTTATATTCGCTTCAAAAAAAGAATCATAAGATATTTCTTCCGATTTAATATCTTCACTTCTTTCTTTCGGATGTTTTTTTTCATTTATTTCATTGTTATCATCAGATATAATTGTCAATTTACTTACCTCTTTATATAAAATTATACAATACGGGGAAATAAAATTTAACAAAATAATATTCTTTAATTTATAATATTAACAAGAGAGCATGAGAGGATAGAAAATGGATATACAAGAACTCATTACAAAGTCTTCATCAGAGCAAAGAAAGGCATTGTTAAATAAGGATGTAACAGCTAAAGAATTGACTGAAGCTGTATATAAACAGGTTGAAACGGTTGACGGAACGATTGGTGCATATAATTCTCTAACTAAAGATTTTGCATTGGAAACAGCTAAAAAAGTTGATGAGAAAATTTTAAAAGGTGAAGAATTGCCCGCATTAGCAGGTATTCCACTCGCCTTAAAAGATAATATTAACCTTAAATCTTATCCTACAACTGCATCAAGTAAAATATTGGAAAATTTTATTTCTCCTTATGATGCGACTGTTACAAAAAAATTAAAAGAAAATTTAATTCCTGTAATAGGAAAAACTAATCTTGATGAATTTGCAATGGGTTCAAGTAATGAAAATTCAGCATTTAAAATAGTAAGAAATCCTTGGAACATAAAAAAAGTACCGGGCGGTAGCTCCGGCGGTAGTGCGGCAGCTGTTGCTGCTGGTGAAGCAACTACTGCATTAGGTTCAGATACCGGCGGAAGTATAAGATTACCTGCAAGTTATTGCGGTTTAGTAGGCTTAAAACCTACATACGGTCGTGTATCCCGCTATGGCTTGATTGCGTTTGCTTCTTCGCTCGATCAAATAGGCCCTATAACAAGAACTGTTGAAGATGCAGCATTATTGCTAAATGTTATAGCAGGTCACGATGAAAAGGATTCAACGTCGTTAAATCAAGAAGCACCTGATTTTACAAAAGATTTGAGAAAAGATTTAAAAGGTGTAAAAATAGGCTTTATAAAAGAATTATGCAATGAAGGTTTAACTGATGATGTTAAAAATGCCGTAGAAAAATCGATTGCGACATATAAAAATCTTGGTGCTGAAGTTGTTGAAATTTCGCTCCCGTTGATAAAATATTCAATTGCCGTATATTATGTAATTGCAACGGCAGAAGCAAGTTCTAATTTGGCTCGCTTTGACGGTGTAAAATACGGGTATAGAGCTAAAGATGTTAATAATTTATATGATATGTATGTTAAAACAAGAGCTCAAGGCTTTGGTGATGAAGTAAAAAGAAGAATTATGCTCGGTACTTATGCATTAAGTTCCGGATATTACGATGCATATTATAAAAAAGCTCAACAGTTAAGACGTCTTGTTAAAAATGATTTCGATAAAGCTTTTGAAAAGGTAGATGTATTATTATCACCCACATGCCCGCATACGGCTTTTGATATTGGTTCAAAGGTAGAAGATCCGTTGAGTATGTATTTAACTGATATAGCAACAATAACGGCAAATTTAGCAGGAATTCCGGCAATGAACATACCTGTAGGAACAGATAAAACAGGAATGCCGATAGGTTTACAATTGCAGGCAAATTGTTTAAATGAAACAAAACTGTTAAATGTTGCCTTTAAATTGGAAGAAGCGGTACAATTTGATTATAGTATTCCGTCAAAGACATTGGTGTAAATGAAGAAAAAATTATATTTAATATTAATATTGATAATTATGGCTTGTGTGCCTTATGTGGTATTTGCAGAAGAAAATATTGATATACCCGAAGAAAATATGCAAATGGCTCAAGAAGCATACAGGCGTGGTGTTGAGTTAGTACAGTCTAAAGCTTATGATAGTGCAATAGCAGCTTTTCAGGAAGCTTTAAAATTTAATCCTCAATTATATGATGCATATTATAATATTGCTTCTATATATATTTCGCAGGGAAAATCTGATGAGGCATATAACACTTATGTGAAAGTAATCGCTTTAAATCCGAATGATTATGATTCTATATTGCAGGTGGCTAAAATTGCGTATAACAGAAAAAATTATTCGTTGTGTTTAAAATATTTAAAATATATACCTGATGATTATGACAATTATTATCAGGTAGAACAACTTGCGAAAGATGCAAATGAATTGTTTGATATGCAGCGTAATAAAATAGAGCGTACAAAGGAAACAACCGCAAATAATGCAAAAAGAGTACTAATTGATAATTTTAATTCGCCTGCGGGCATGGTTGTGGATAGCGAAGGTAATATGTATGTTGCGTGTTATTCGGATAATTCCATTGTAAAGCTGGATAAAAGCAATAATCGGACAAATTTTGTGAAGGATTATTTATTGGAAGGGCCTGTCGGTTTAGCTATTGATAATTATGATAATATCTATGTTGCTAATTTTGAGGCAAATAATATCTTAAGAATAACAAAAGGCGGGAATGTAAGTGTATTTATGAACAATATTTCCAAGCCTTATTTTCTATATATAAAGAATGATGTATTATATGTTTCCGAACAGGGAAATAATGCTGTATTGACTTATAATTTATCTTCAAACAGAAACTAGATTGCATTAAGGTATGCTTCTTTTTGCAAAGCTGCCTCCGACTTCATAAAAGTCAGTATATTTCCTTACGTAGTTATTAAATTTATCTATTGTATCGTTGCCGAGAATTGTATCTAAATCGTAGAGCGGTGCAACTGTTTCAAAGGCAACAAGCATACCGTTAGAATTTTGTTGAAGCTGTTTAAAAAATTCTATAACTTTTTTTAATGTTTTAGCTGTTAATTTAGATTTATTATTTGTAAAATAATGGAAAAAGTAATAAGGCGATGATAATGCCATAATAGGTTTTTGCGGTTCTTGAGAAAATGTATTAATCATATCTTTATAAAGATTTTCCGCAAAAGAAACAACTTTTCCCTTATTAGCGTCATAGTGGGTCGAATAGTAATTGAAAACTTGTTCAATATCTTTATTAACTTTTTCATCTGTTACGATTTCTGAATCAATGGCAGAAAAAGCTTTATAATCAGACCCCATAAATATCTTTTCAAGATTGTCTAAAATATCATCAGCTTCTTGCAAAACCTGTTCAGGAGGAAGTTTTCCGCTAACTTCCGAACCGCCTTTGCGTTCTGCATATTCTCTTGCACGCCAATATAGATTGGAAACAGTATAATCTCTTTTGTATTTTAAATGATTTTGTTCCGCAAATTCTTTAATATCGTATGAAAATTCCGGATATAGATTTTTAACATTTTTTATAAATTCAACCGACATTATTTGGCGTCGTTTTATGGTTGAATTAATAAAATCAATTATATTTTGAGAAAACGGATTAATTCCGTAAACAAGCATATCGCTATTTTCATATTTTAATTTCGAAAATGGTGCATCGTGAGCAAAAGATAGTTTAATTCCAGGAATAAATTTTAAGTGTTCAAATCGGTTAGGATTTTCAGCAATAATTCTTACAGCGTGCTGTACACCTTCAATAGAATCTCTGTCTGTTAAAGCAAATATAAAGTCTTTACCGTGTTTTGCGTAATATTGATTAGCAAAAATCGCAGCATTATCAAGAATTTGAAAGATATTTTCTTTTCCGCTTGAAAAGCTGCTTTGATAGTCTAAGTCTGCATAATATATTCCGCTTTTTTGATTTTCTTTAGAAGATATAAAATTTTCTTCTTTTAAATCTGGTAAAATTTGTGCCAATTCTTCAGGCGACATTATATTTTTACAATTATTTGGTGAACGGTATACACCTATAACATTTTTCATATCTTCCGATATTGATTTTGCAAATTCACTGACATTTGTATCATTTTTATTTTTGTTAGTGTGCTTCAAAAATACAGATGAGAAAAAAGAACCTGAAAATGATATATTTTTTTTGTATAAAGAATTAAGAGCGGATTGGCTTTTATTTTTCAAATAAATGTTATTTGAAGAGTTTTTATTTTTAAATGTAGTTGTACATATAGGAAATGTACCTAAAGTATTAATTTTCATATTATTTTTTTCTATGTTCTAAAAGTACAACTGTAGCGGTTATTAATCCCATAATGAATATATTTTTTAATAAAGAGCTTTTTTTGCGGGTTTTTGTATAGTGTTCATATCTCACTGATTTTTTAAATTCATCTTGTTCTTCTAATGTCTTATTTAAAGAGTATTTGTATAATGAGTTTGGGACTTGTATAAATCTGCTTTCAGCTTTAGAGTCTTTTTTAAACAGATTAAGTGCCGCAGGGTTATAATTCTGCTGATTTGGGGTATTAATAACATTAGAAATACAATTTGACATAATTCCATAATGTATGAAAAAAAACATAATTGTTAATTGAGTAAAAGAACATAAACAATTTTTTACAAATTTTAACAAAAATTCTGAATAAGTATATGTAACAATTTGTTAAAATTAATGCTAAAATGAAGCAACAAAAAGCTTTTATGAAAGTTAATATAGTGTAAATTTCTGCATGAGAAGGAGCCGGTTGTGAATATAAAAAAGAGTGGTTTAAATACGCAAAAAGTGTCATTTTCCGCACATAAGAAATCGATGGATAAATACGGATATGAACAGCATACATTCAGTTATTTATATGATAATGATAAGTATAAATGTGCGGTGGAACTATATAATATAGATAAGGATTCCAATAAAAAGCTTGTAGTTCCCGGTGCTGATAAAAATAAACCCGATGTTGTTGTTCAAATGCAAGACGGTTCAGTTACGTTAGACTTATCAGAATTAAAACAACTTGATTTATCATTGGGATATGCATATAGATTTAGATTAACGGATAAAGGTACTCAAAAAGTTTCTTATGCTTATGATAACGGTACTGTATATAACATAAAAGATACTAAAAATACGAATAATAAGTTTAATATAATTCTTTCAAACCGAGCTTTAATTAATAAAAACGGCCCTATGCAGTTAATCATGCCTGATGAGTATTATCCTGGAGTTGTGAGTTCTGATGGAGTGGTAAATCAAGCATTAAGAAATACTGCATTAAGCAGTGTGAGAACGCATGCCAATAAATTGGGCGGTAAATTTGCGGGTATTACATCAAGATTGCCCGAAATTGCAAAAGAGGGTGTAAAGCGGATAGTAGGTACTCCATTTACTAGAGATACCATATCATCGCATTTATATTGGACTGAGAACGCATATCAAGTGTCCCCAGCATTAGGAACAGAGCAAGATTTTAAAGAAATGCAGACAGAATTGTTTAAAAACGGTATTAATTGGATTGCTGATGCTGCACTTGTAAATGAAGGGTTTGGAGGTATTCATTTATCAGAACTTTTAAGAAAAGGTTCTGAGTCAATAAGCAAGGATATGTTTAGAGCCGGCGAAAAGATAAATTTAGGAATTTTGCCTGATGTATCGAAATATTCCAAAATTAAATTTATAAATGCACCTTTTGTATTGAGCGAAAACGGTGAAAAACTGAATTTAAAAAATCCTAAATATAATCCGGCAAAGCCAACTTATGTTCAATTTTATGATACACGTTTAGCAAGTGAAGAACAAATCAAATCGGATTCTCCTTTAAGAATGTCAACTTATGATAATAAGAATACCGATAACATATACGATATAACAAAGCACGATGATGCTGTATATCCTTTTCCTATAGAAGTAAGTCCGGATTCTCTTTTAAGAAATGTTAACATGCAGTATAAATCAAAAGGTAAAGTAGATTTAGGCAATCCGGATGTTATTAAAAATATAGTTAATTTTGAAAACTTTGGTGTTGTAAACAAGAGTGCAAGCGGAGGCTTGGAAGTATGGGACGGAAATGTAGATATTGCAAAGTTAAACTTTTACAGAAGTCCTAATGATGAAGCAAAATTTAATAAACTTCCTTATTACGAAAGACAACAAGCAATTGAAGATTTTGACAGAGGTACATTGGCAGTCAGAGATTATGCCGTAAATTCCGGTAGATATTGGACAAAACTGACTTCTGATACGCAATTAGAATATGCTTCTTCTCTTATAGGCAATCAAGCACAAAATGCAGATGATTATATGTCTTTAATTAAAGAATATGCACAACAAGGAAAACTTCCAAATTCGGTTTTAAAAACAGTGGATGAAGAAGTGATAGAAAACGTTCTTGACGGAAGTTATCATTCAAGACTTCTTGATGATGCAGATATGAGGAGTGAAATTAATCCTGAGTATGTTGATGGCAATGAATATGAAATAAGCGATTATATAATAAAAAAGGCAATGGATGTTCCATTGGAGTCACTTCCTTTTGCTACTAATCTTTTAGGGGTTATAACCTCACCTTATATTGCAAAAAAAGCAAATACTGAAGATGAAATTGCAGTATCAAGGTATGATATATCAAAAGCCGGAAATAAAAATCTTCCCGAAAAATATTCATTTATATATAATCAAATGGAAGATATATATAAGGAAAAAATTGCACCTGTTGTATATCAAGTATTAGAAGGTGTTCCAGATATTGAAGATGAAGAAGGAAATGTATCTGATTACGGAAAATATGTAATTAACGAAGTGGTTTCAGATATTACAAAATATTTATTCGTTAAAGCATTAAGCCCGAAATCTGTAATAAAAATAAGCAATGACGGAACTTTTGATTTTTCCTTCGTAAATCCTGAAGATATAACAATGCAATCAATAGGAATACCTTATGAGGGTAAAACTTCGGAAGAAGAAGCTCAAATTGCAGTAAAGGCAATGAATAAAGGCTTAGAAAATATTCCTTCCGAGGATATAGCAAAATTGACAAAAGTAATTTCTGAAAGATATAAAAACCGTTCTTTAAATGATTTTAAAGTTGCTGAAATGATTTTAGACCGAACGGAATCCGGACTCGGATGGAGAATTGATGCTGCAAAAGACGTTGCTTCAATAGATGCTGTAAGGTCGAACATGGAAACGATGGTATCTGCGTGGGATAAGGTAATTGATTTCTGGGGCAGATATAATAAAGCTGTTTTGGAAGAAAATCCGCATGCTTATACAACCGCTGAAATTACAGATTTAGATATGCTGCTTCCTAATGATACAGAAGCAAAATATACAAGTGCTGCGGATGCAGAGCAGAAATTTTTACAGGAAACAGGTATAACAGCAGTAGCAAATTATAATTATTTCTTCTCTTTGCTTCCTGATTTATATGCCCCATTATTGTTGGAAGATTTTGATGATAATAACGGCTGGCAGGCACAGCAGGAAATGAATAAAAATATCTTGAAAAAATTAGATGAAGGCTGGGGAGAAAATCCCGGATTTTTATTCCAAAGTCCTGATGATGGGGTAAATAATTCTTATACATTTGTAGGTAATCACGATAAACCTCGTATATTGCATTTATTATCATTAGATGCCGGATTATACAAGAGTAATTTTTCGTCGGATGAGCATAAAAAAATTGCCGCAAAGGTTTTAGACATGCCGGTTTCTTCAATAGATTATGATAAATTAAGCTCAAAAGCTGTTGCAATGGGTTCAAGATTGTCCGAAGCATTTGATGAAATGGTATCGGATGATAAATTGAAATCAGAAATAAATAGAGCGATATGTGAGCTTACTACCGGAAATTATAAGGGGAAAACATTTGATGCAGATGCGTTTGGAACAAGACCCATAAATATTGCAATTAAAAGTGTGCTTGAGCAAGTTGAATATAACGGCACAAGAATTCCTAATAAAAATGCGATTGAAGCCGAAACCTTTATAAATATAATCGAGCCGGCTTATGACAGATATTTATCTATATTAAAATTATTAACAGTATTACCCGGCAGCCCGACTGATTTTGCAGGTGATAAAGCAGGCTTAACAGGTGCTGAAGAAAAGGCAAAGAACTATCATCAACAAAATAGAAATGTAATACAGTGGGAATGGCTTAATAAAGAGTCTGGTAATTTATATTCAAAAATTAGTAATTTGTATGATAAGGCGAATGAAATATCAAATTTGAGAAATAAGCCTGAATTGAGTGCATTGAATGATGGTGCAACCGTTACATTACCGGTTATGAAAGAGGTCGTGTCTGAAAAAGAAAAAGAAGTAACCTCTGAACTTCAAAGAAACGATAATATGCAGGGAATACTCAGATATAATGATGAAGGTTCTGTTGTAATAGCACTTAACGATTCAAAAGGTGCAAGCTCAAAATTAACAGAAAAAATGGACAGAGAAAATGGTCAAATGGCTTCAAGAATATACTTAAATCCGTCGATAACGAATGCAAAACAAGGTTTGAAGCATGGCATTAAAGTTGGTACAAAATTTAAAAATATTCGAAAAGAAGATACTTCAGATTATGTAATATCAAAATCCAAAGACGGCTATTATCTTGCAAGGCGGAATATAAACGGACAAGAGCTGCCAATTCAAATAAAACCTGAAGATTTGAATACTTTAATATTGTATAAAGTAAAATAAAATGAAAATTAGCATTAAATCCTTTTTTATTAAGTTTGTTTTGTAGTAAGATAATAAAAAAGGATTTATATTATGAAATTAAACAATACATTAACAAATCAACTAGAAGAATTTATACCGATAGATGGGAATAAAGTAACTATGTACGTTTGCGGTCCTACGGTATATGATTATCCGCATTTGGGTCACGCAAGATGTTATATTACTTGGGATGTGTTATACAGATATCTTAAATTCTTGGGATATAATGTAACTTATTGCAGAAATGTAACTGATGTTGATGATAAGATACTAAAAAAGGCGAAAGAAGAAAATACTACGGCTGAAGTTATTGCAAAACGTTATTATGATATTTTTTCAAACGATATGGAACGGCTTAATGTTTTAAAACCGGATATTGAACCTTTTGCAACAAAAACAATAGATGAAATGATATCAATAATAAAAGACTTGATAGATAGTGGTTATGCTTACGAGGCTGAAGGCGATGTATATTTTAGGGTTAAAAAATATAAGGAATACGGAAAACTCAGCAAACAGCCCATAGAAGACTTGGTTGCGGGTGCAAGAGTTGAAACTTCAAGTATAAAGGAAGATGTATTGGATTTTGCATTATGGAAGAAAGATGAAGAATTCGGTTATCCTTCACCTTGGAGTAAAGGTCGTCCGGGATGGCATATAGAGTGTAGTGCAATGGCAAGAAAATATCTCGCAAAGCATATAGATATTCATGCCGGCGGTGCTGATTTAATATTCCCGCATCACGAAAATGAAATAGCCCAGTCTGAATGTGCGAATGGCTGTAAATTTGTTAATTATTGGCTGCACAACGGTTTTGTTACTATTAATGAAGAAAAGATGTCTAAATCGTTGAAAAATTTTGTAACGATAGATGATTTATTAAAAAGTTATGATGCGAATACAATAAGATTGTTTATTTTAACAAATAATTACAGAATGCCGGTTGAATTCAGTGCTGCTGCTTTAGAAGGTGCAAAAGCCGGTTGGAAAAGAATTCAGACTGCACTAAACAGGGTTAAACCATACATTATGGATGAATATATATACGAAAGAGCATTTCAAACAAATGAACTTGGGTCTTTTACTCGTGCAATGAATGATGACTTAAATACATCAAAGGCAATGGCTACTATATTTAGAGTTGTTGTGATTACAAATAGGCTGCTTTCCGATAAATATGTTTCTCAAATAAAAAAATATGGCGAGCTGTTATATACATTAGTAAATGTAATGGGATTTAAAGTCGACGATGAAAAAATCAGTGAAGATGAACTTCAAAATCGTTTAAGTACAATTGTACCTGAAATGGAATTTTTATCAGATGATGATAAATTATTAAAAGGGTATGCATTAATGAAAAAAATTATAGAATACAGAAATAATGCAAGACAGTTAAAAGATTGGGAAATTGCCGATAAAATAAGAAACTTGCTTGACGGAGTAAATATAATTTTAAAAGATGCAAAAGATGGGACAGTTTGGGAAGAAAAATAACATCGGAACTTTTTTATATAATGATTGTCTTGAATAAATATAAAATAGTTGGAAGTTATAAAAAGAATTGTCGATTATGATGACAAAAAAGACTGCGGCATTTCTAACGCAGTCTTTTTAATTTTGAATCTTTAATTAATGTTGTGCACTTCTCTTTTCAATCATTGAAGGCAGAGCAATAAGTAAGAAGTACATTAATGAACCAAAGAGCAGTAAGTAGAGACCATCCATAACACGTTCCTTTTATTAAATAATAACCACATATATACAATTCCACAAATCAGTTTTTTCTAAACCTTTTGATATAAAAAATTTGAGGACAAAATGAATAAATCAGATATAAAAAAATTATTATCAAATATGTGTTGTAGCGAATGCAAAAAAGATTTTGACGAGGAGTCGATTGTAATTTTACGAAATGAAAAAGACCTTATCGTAATTCAAATAGTTTGTTCTAATTGCGGAAAAAGCTTTGGTATTGCATTTTTAGGTACTGCGGGTGTAAAAGGTGATGAAAATAAACCGCTAGAATTCCAGACTTGCCCTAAACCTATAGATTATGATGATGTGATAGAAGCACATAATTTTATAGATAAACTTGAAAAAGACTGGAGTAAATACATTCCTGATGAATTAAAAAATAAATAATATTTCTATCCGTATGAGTAATTAAATAAAAATGAAAATCTTCTATAACGATATAGGAGATTGATTATGTTAAAAAAATTATTTGTAATGCTATTATTTTTGTTAATTTCAGTAATGCAAGCAGCCGGAGCTTCTGATATAGATGATATAGAATTGAATAAATATGGCAGGACTTATGCGGATGAAAGCTTATCTGAAAGACTTTCAAGACTGGAAAATGATTTATTCGGGATGTCGCAAAGCGGAGATATAGAGTCCAGATTATCTAAACTTTCGCAGGTAATTGAGCCAAATATTAATCCGA
This sequence comes from Candidatus Gastranaerophilales bacterium, assembly GCA_947588745.1. Lineage (GTDB taxonomy): Bacteria > Cyanobacteriota > Vampirovibrionia > Gastranaerophilales > Gastranaerophilaceae > Avigastranaerophilus. Next base: position 3,859 of record CANPYW010000025.1, on the reverse strand, counting down.
ATAATATTGTATATCCTCAAGTTGCTTATGATTACGATGTGAAACCCAAAAAGAATGTATTTAAGCGTTTTCTTGATAATGTATCAGATACTTTTGATAATACTGGAGTTATAACGGGCTATACTCCTTTAATGTACGGAACAGGTTACGATTATATTCCGAATTTATACAGAAATGAGTTTCGAAATATGTTTTATAATCCGCCTCAATATTGTCCGTATCATAATACATTCCATAACAGATATCCTAATTTTTATAACAATAATTTCCCAAAAATAAATAACAGAAGATATCATAATTACAGAAATCCGTATTTTAATAATTATAACAGGTATAATTCTTTATATTACCCTCATTACGGTAACTATAACAGGGTATATTCTCCACCCAATGTTGTAACAAACTCGTCTGTTCATATTTTAAAAGATTAAAAACTATGTTCGAGTTTAAAAACTCGATATTTTATAAAATAAAAAAGAGAACATATAATGTTCTCTTTTTTTATATTTTGTTTATCAAAAATTATGACTCAAAAACATAGCAAAGCAGTGAAGCTTCTCTTGCTTTTTTTACTGCACTGGCAAGCATTCTTTGATGTTCTGCACATGTTCCGGTAATTCTTCTCGGAAGAATTTTACCTGATTCTGTTAAATATTTTCTTAATTTTTGTGCATCTTTGTAATCAATAGTTTCTACTTTATCAGCACAGAAACTGCAATTTTTGCGTTTTTTCTTGTCTAATTGTTCTTTTGCCATTATATCATCCTCTATTTTCTCTATTGTTAAAACGGAATTTCTTCTTCACCAATTAACACATCTTCAGCTTCAACTTCGCCAAATTCAACAACTTTATCGTTATTTGTCTTCTGTGAAGAAGATTGAGTTGAGCCAATAACTTCATATCCTGATAAATCAAGTTCCATTACCTTTTTATCAGCACCGTCATCAGACTTGATTGCGGCAATTTGAAGTCTTCCCTCAACTACAATTTTATCACCTTTAGTAACAGCTTGTTCAACTGTTTCTGCATTATTTCCACGAGCAATAACTCGAATTAAAGATTGTTCTTTTTCGTCAATATTCAAAGTAAAAGAAGTAACAGGAATATTGTTTCCCGTAAATCTTTTCTCCGGATTTCTGTATACCGTACCTGATAAAACCGCTTTTGCTATTGACATGTTATTCTCCGATATTTATGCTTTTACTTCTGATGTTTCAAGAAACATAATTCTTAAAATATTTTCGTTTAATCTTAATTGTCTGTTAAATTTGCTAACTTGAGCCGGATCTAATTCAAAGTTGTGAACAACAAAATATCCATCTCTGAAATCTTTAATATCATAAGATAATTTTTTGCGGCCCATTTTATCCGTAGAAGTAACTTTACCATTTAAAGCAGTAATAGTTTCTTCAATTTTTGAAACTTCTTTATCAAATTCTTCTGAATCGATGTTTGGTTTAATTATTGATAATAATTCGTAAGTTCTCAATGTATTTCTCCTTGACTTATATTAATTTATTTTCATTTTAATCTTAACATGAACAATAAAAAAAACAATAAGTTAGGCTTTTTATGTTAAAATTTGTGAGTAATATTAACTGATTGTTGGAATATATATATGGAAAAATTTGTGTTAACAGGAAAAACTCTTGCTGAACTTGAACAATTTATGTTAGAAAATTCTCAAACAAGGTATAGGGCAAAGCAGATATATAATTGGATTTATATAAAATCGGTTAAAACCATAAATGAGATGACGGATTTACCTGTTGTGACCAGAGAATTGTTGGAACAAAAAGCTGTTTTATGTTCAATCTCATTGAAGGACAAGCAAATAAGTAAAGACGGAACGATGAAATTTCTTTTTGAAACGGATGATGGGAATTATGCGGAAGCCGTATTGATGAGATTTGATAACAGAGCTAATTTAACGGCATGTATAAGTACACAAGTAGGATGTAATATGGGGTGTACATTTTGTGCTACAGCAAAATTAGGATTTAAAAGAAATTTGACCGTTGAAGAAATTATTCAGCAGATATATTGTATTCAGGCAGAAACGGGTTTAAAAGTTACAAATATTGTATTTATGGGGCAGGGTGAGCCTTTAATGAATTTAGATAATATGCTTGGTGCAATAAAAATATTCAGAGAGCAGTTTCAGGTGGGAGCAAGAAGAATTACTGTTTCTACTTGCGGTATAATTCCTAAAATTAATGAGCTTGCAGCTTTAGATTTCCAATCAACACTTGCGATATCATTGCATGCTCCAAATCAAGAAATAAGAGAAAACATAATGCCTATAGCAAAAAAGTATAAATTTGATGAACTTATTTCGACTTTAAAACACTATACGCAAATAACAGGGCGGCGTGTAACTATAGAATATGTTTTAATGAAAGGTATAAATGACTCTGTTGAATCCGCATATCAGCTTGCGAAAGCAATTTCTAAACTAAAATCCAATGTAAATTTAATTATTTATAATCAGAATGAAAAAAGCATATATAAAAAACCTTCAAATGACACAGTGCAAAAATTCAAATATATTCTGGAAGCTTCCGGCAAAAAAGTTACAATAAGGCTTGAAAGAGGTGCTGATATTGATGCAGCGTGCGGGCAGTTAAGTGCGAAATTTCAAGATAAATAGCCGTTAATATATATAATATATCTTAATTTATTGTTTTCGCTTGCTATTTATTCTTTTTTCGTATAAAATAAAAAATGAATTTACTAATTATAAATTATAAGCTTCACACTATAATTTAAAAGGTAGAGTATTTTTCTAATCAACTAAAATATTAAAAAGGTAAGCAACTGTTTGTCCTGTTTGGGAGAGTAAGTTATTTACTTAAATAGTAAAGGGACGTTCTAATGTACATAAATAAGTGTATTAAGTGTGGCGAAGAATTTGAAACAAAAAATCCGAAAAGAGTGATATGCCCAAATTGTTTATATTCCGATAAAAAATATACGGAGGGGTTATCTCAAGAGGCTGCAAATGCTTCTTCTTCTCAAAATGAAGAAAAACGCAATTCATATTCTTTCGGGGCTTCCGATAATCTGGAATATCGTCCTCGCAATTACGAAAGAAATGAACGAGGTCAGTACAATCGAAATTCCAATTATGGGTATAATGACCGTTATAGACGGGATAACAGAAATCAAAATAACGGCGGCTACCAAAGACAAAATAACAAATTCCGTAGTAATAATGAAGGTTCACAAATGCGTCCGAAAAACAATTTCGGACAAAGACAGGGTGGTTTTTCAAGAATGCGTCCTAACGGTTCACGCCCGAAACCTCAACGTCAGCAGAAGCAATTACTTGTAAGCAAAGAACAGATAGAACAAATAGAAATCTTGTATAAAAAAGCTTTACCGCTTCCTAATCCTGATGTGCATGAAGTCATAGGACAAGCCATAGGGTTAGAACCACGTAAAGTATTTTTTGGTATTAATCTTGTAAGACAAAAGCTTATGCTTCCTAAATTACCCTTCCCCAAAAGAAAACTTGCGGTATCTCCCGATCAATTGTTCGCAATTAAAAATCTATATGAACCTTTGCTTCCTTTGCCTCCGATTGGATGTCATAAAATTATTGCAGCTCAGTTAAGAATGGATGAATGGCGTGTTCACGTGGGTATTGGTTTAATTAGAAAACAAATGGGGCTGGACAGATGGAATCAAGATAGAGAAGATGCCCCTGCTGAATACAAAAAAGCAAAATAATTATGTCGGAAGAATATATATCTGTAGCAAAAATTTTGAATTTTCATGGTATAAAGGGTGAAGCTAAGCTTGGTTTCTCAAAAGGTCGGGAACATCAACTTGAAAGTTTAAAACACGCTTTTATAA
>CANPYW010000024.1 GCA_947588745.1 Candidatus Gastranaerophilales bacterium | reverse complement strand
CCAAGCGTTATCCGTTATTTAAGAAAAAGAAATATAAAAATAACAAGCGAACCAAGAAACGGTAAAAATCGCTTTGGTGGTAATGTCTATTGGGTTGATTACACATTAGCTCCAATGAGAGAACAGCCACATCAGGTTCAAAAGATGATACAAAATTTTAAATTACAATACGGTGCAAAATAAGGGGTTAAAAATATGGAAAAAAGCGGACTTTGGACAAAAAGAAAGACCGCAGACTTCTTGTTTGCGGATATGATTGACGATCCTAAAAAAAGATTATTCAAGTTAAATAATTGGATTTCAAGAAAAATAATACCCAAGAAAGTAATGGACAAAATGGGTAAAGAAATACTGTTCTTTGAGGATTTATTAAAGGAATGGCTCGAAGAACGCAAAAGAAAGGCGGCTTAAAATGAGTGTATTTAAAAAGGGTAATAACAAATGGTATTACCGATTTCAACTTAATGGGAAAGAATATTACAGGGCTTGTAAAGGTGCGGTCGATCAAAAGACCGCCCTTCAGTATGAAGCCATTGTAAAGGCAGAAATAATGAAAGGTAATTTGGGAATTTTAGATAATAAACCAAAACCGACCTTAAAATATGCAATTAAATTATATTTAGAATATTCAGAAGTAAATAAGAAAACATATAAAAGTGATGTGGTAAGTACACAGACATTTTTAGAATATTTTGGAAATGTCAATTTAGAAGATATTACACCTGCTAAAATTGAAGATTTTAAAAAAGATGTAAAAAAAGATAGAGGGAACAAAAACGCTACTATCAACAGACACCTTCAAGCATTAAGCAAGATGCTAAATATAGCTGTTGCAAATGACCTTTTAACAAAGAACCCTATGTGGTCTGTAAAAAAATTAAAAGAAAACAATTATAAAACACGAGTATTAACTCTTGATGAAGAAAAAAGATTATTTGCCGAAATAGAAAGAGGATATGATGTAGTCGGCAGAGAACGAAAACCCAAAACAATATATCCTTATATTCATCTTAAACCATTAATAATTTGTGCATTACAAACAGGTATGCGTAGAGGGGAAATATTTAATCTTAAATGGTCTAACATTGATTTTGAGTATAATTTCATAGAACTACTTGAAACAAAATCCGGCAAATCTCGTAAAGTGCCTATTTCTTCAAAACTTATGAAAGTTTTAGAAGAAGTAAAAAATGATACAGAATATGTTTTTATCAATCCTTATACTAACATGCCGTATAACGATATTAAAAAATCTTTTCATTCTGTTTTGAAAAAAGCAGGAATAGAAGATTTTAGATTTCACGATTTTAGACATACTGCGGCTACTCGTATGCTTGAAAAAGGTGCGGATATTAGAACCGTACAAGAAATTTTAGGACATTCAAGTGTAGCAGTTACAGAAAGATATACCCATTCAAACGCACAAAACAAGAAAAGTGCCATTGAGCTATTATCCTCATTTTAATTTTTTTGCACTTATTCATTATCAAATATATTCCGACATAATCAGTTGTAAGGGTCGGGAAAAAGTCGGGAAAAATAAAAAATTACCCCGGATGCGATTCGAACGCATGACCCTCTGCTTAGAAGGCAGATGCTCTATCCAGCTGAGCTACCGAGGCATTTCACCATTTTTATTTTTATTAAATTGTCAAAATTTTTGTCTTTTTTACCGAAGCCCTACCGCTTAGAAGGCAGTTGCTCTATCCAGCTGAGCTACGGACGCATGCAACAATTATTAAACTATTCTAACACGAAAATAATACTTTTTAAAGACTGACAATCTTTCAGATATCACTTCCGTACTTATTTATATATTAAAACATAAATTTTTAATTTCAAGAATTTATTTTTAGTTAAATATGTAAAAATTTCTTAAAATTTGAGCAATTTTTTATATAAGAAATTTTTTATAAATATAACAGATAGGAGTAGACTATGAGTGTATCATTTAACAATAACTTTGATAATTGGTATACATTACAAGGCGGAATAAATTCCGGACATTCAAAAATGGGTTCAGCTTCCAGAGTAGGAACAAAGCCATATTCTTTTGGAACAGAGAAAACTTCACAAGTCAATCCATTTAGTAATCAATCGTCTGGCTTAACCGAAAGAATGGACAGAATAGATTCAAAAGTATTAGTTCCCAGCATGAAATCAGCTACTTGCGGACAAGCTTTAGAGTGTTGGGCTTAATAATTATTGATAAAAAAAATTTTTTTTATATAATGTTGATATGAAGAATTTGTATAATATCGACGACTGGGCAGATGTATCTCATTGCAGGTTAGGTGAGATACTTCTTGAAGCTGGAAAAATTAATCTTTTTCATCTTTCAATGGTATTAGATATACAAAGATTTAAGCCTATGCCAATGGGCGAAATTTTTTTATTAATGAAAGTAATTAGTAAAAAAGATTTAAAACAGGCACTGCTTGTTCAGAAAACGATACAGAAACGTTGCAAAAATGCGTAAAATAATTAAGAATACCTTAATCAGTTGTTTTATATTCATGATGATGCAAAGTTTTGCATTCTCTGAAGAGTTTGAGTTCGCACAAATCAGTGATGTTCATTATACATTACAAAATAATGAAATGGATAAATACTTATATTTTCTATCTTTATCATTAAAGAAAACAAATCCTGATTTTGTAGTATTTCTGGGTGATAATGTAGACAAATCCCAGGAAGAAGATGTAATTGGGTTTATGAATGCCGTTTATCCCATAAAAATTCCGTACTATATAGTATTAGGAAAAAGCGATGCCCATAAATTAAGAGGTATCGATAAAGAATTATATTTGGACATAGTCAGTGCATTTAATCACAATCAAGAAAATGCAAAAAATTATTATTATTTTAAGCCAAACAGTGATATTATCTGCGTTGTTTTGGATGATACCCCTGATTTTGCGATGTCGCAGCATGGTGAAATTAATGACGAACAGGTTGAATGGTTAGATAAACTACTAACAAAATACCCAAAGAAATTATTTCTAATCTTTCATCATAGTCCTGTTGTGGCACCGAGAGATGAATATAAACTTTCAATGTTAAATACTGAAAAATACTTAAATGTAATAAACAAACATTCAAACATAGTCTTAATTTCTTCAGGCCACTATCATCAATCTGCTATAAAGGAAGACGAAAAAGGTATAAAGCATATCTCTGCACCGGCATTTAAAGATACACCTCATACCTATCAAATAATTAAATTAAAATATGATAAATCAACATATAAATCACCTAAAGATGTTACAGTTACCGTTTCAGGTATAAAAGTTTAAATTAGGCTGACTTATATACGTAGTTTCTAATACATTCAAACATGGTATTTGTAAGTTCTTTATTGTTTTCGATATTAAAACCGGAATATTGAAGAAATTGTCTAAATCTATTTTCCCAAAAATCATACATTTCTTCTTTTGAAACATCCAATATTTGTGCAATTACTTTTACCGCTTCCCAATCCAAAGGGATAGGCCTTGCACCTCTTAAAATATCAACGATTTCAAGTCTTTGTTTTCGGGGAAAAGACTTTAAGAATTGTACCGTAGAAAGATTTTTATCTTTAATTTTCTGCTTTATAAATTCCGTAGTTTCATCAATCATAATAGGATCTTGAGGAATTTTATACTCGACAAATTCTTCGGGTTTAATATCCATAACAGTTGCAATTCTTTCTAAAGTTGTACTTCTTGTAGAAAACGGAATCGTTTCATCTATAAGATTATAAACATAAGATAACGTAACCCCAATCATTTGAGCGAAATCTTTTTTATGCAGATTATTTTTTTCTAAAAAATTATACAACATCTCACTGCTTTTTACTTTCATTAAAGAATTATTTTTTGTAGCCATAATTTACTCCTGTTTTTTTATTATAATTAGACATAAAAAAGAAATTTTAATTGGCAGGTTGAATATAAAAACGGGCAATTAAAAAAAGAATAATTAAAAAAAGGATAATAATAATGAAACTTGTAATATGTTTAGGTAATCCGGGCAAACAGTATGAAACAACAAGACATAATGCCGGTTTTTTATTTGCGGATGCACTTGCGGAAAAATTAAACACTAATTTTTCAGAAGAAACAAAATTTAAGTCTTTTATTGCAAAAACGACATATAATAACGAGGCTATTTGGATAATAAAACCTCAAACTTATATGAATTTATCGGGTGAGGCATTATTATTACTAAAAAATTTTTATAAAATCGATATTAATGACTTATTTTTGGTGTTTGATGATATTTCATTAAATATAGGAACAATACGATTTAGAGAAAAAGGCTCTGACGGAGGACATAACGGGGTTAAATCAATAATTAAACACGCCGGAACGGATAAATTTGCAAGAATAAAGATAGGAATAGGCCCTCAACCTCCATTTATGAAATCAGAAGATTACGTACTGCAGAAATTTACATCGGAAGAACTCAATATACTTAAAGAAACAACAGAAAGAGCAACTGAAGGCTTTATGTATTATTGCGAAAACGGTATTTCAAAAGCACAAAATAAATATAACTGATTTAATCATTAACATTAAAGCGAGCATAATTTTGACAACATAATAAAAAAAAGAGGGCTATAAGCCCTACTGTCTGGAATTAAGAATAGTTGGAAGTATGAAAAAGATATTATTATATAACTAAATAAATAAACTTTTAACAATTCGACAATAGTATTAATTAAAAACTATCCAATCGGGTAATATACATAGAATTATTAAGTGCATATAATACACTTAATGCGAACATCCCTTTTTACAAGGGGTATAGACTTCTTAATATTTTTTAATAGAACCTATTGACAAAAAATTTTTTATGTTTGATAATAAAAGTATAAAATAAAGTGTATTAAAAACACTTTACAAAAAAGAGAGAAGGTACTAAATGAAAATTAGTTCAATAAATCCAATAAATACAAATTCAGTAAGTTTTAAACATAGTGCTGTTCCCTATCCGGAATATCAAAGACAGACTGTGCCCAGTTTTACGCATACAGCCGTTCCTTATCCTGAATACACTAATATAAATGATAACAGTGATAACGAAAATAAGGGAATTATAGAAGAACTTGCCGGAAAAATTTCTAATTTGTTCCATCCGCAAGTACAAAAAGAAGCTGCTGATATAAAAGCAAATATCGATAGTTTATATGAAACAAACAAAAAAACAAATGAAGCTGTTTCGGCACCGCAGAAATTATTATCTGTTTTTGCTTAATCAGTTTCATTTGAAACCCATTTTTTTCTCAATTTCCATTGTATCATTGTTAAAGAGAGTATAAGAATAAATAAAATATAAGCTATTGCGGAAGCTTTCCCTATTTCAAAGAACTCAAAGGCATTTTTATAAAGCCAGTAGACAAGAATATTGGTTGAACCGTCAGGGCCGCCTTGAGTCATCAAATAGATTAAATCAAACACCTGGAAAGAGCTGATTGTTGTTACAACAAGTACAAAGAAAATAGTAGGACTAATTAACGGCAGAGTTATTTTAAAAAATATTCTAAGGTTATCAGCACCGTCAATTTTAGCCGCTTCAAACATTTGTGTATTCAATGATGAAAAACCCGATAAAAAGATTATCATATTGTAACCTATAAGTTTCCAAACAGAAACAAATATCAGAACAAACATTGCAAGATTTTCATCATACAACCATTGCAAATTCGATTTAAAGAGTATATTAACAAAGCCTATATTAGGGTCAAATATCCATTGCCAAACCATTGCAATTACAATCATAGGTGTAATAAACGGAATAAAATAAGCTGTTTTAAATAATTCGCTGCCTCTAATTTTGCTATTTAATACCGAAGCCAGCACTAAAGGAAGAATTGTTGCAAAAAAAGTTACACATAATGCATAAACAAGTGTATTTTTTAAAACAATCCAAAATTGAAGAGAACTTAAAAGTTCTATAAAGTTATCAAAATAAACAAATTTAATATTTGTAAGTAAATTCCATTTAAAAAAACTTAAAATAAATGAAAATAACGACGGCAAAAATATAAAAATAAAACTGCCTAATATAGAAGGTATTACAAACAATAAAATATATTTTCTATTCTTAATATTTATATTCATTTTTGATTTTACTTATAATTTTATCTATAATGAGAGTATAATGTTTTTTTTATTTTAAAACAAGGAAATTTACATGACTCAAACAATTGATTACAGTGCTTTCGGTAAAAATGATATAAGAGGAATATACGGTCAAAATATAACCGAAGAATTGTTTTATTACACAGGAAAAGGGATTATTAAATATATTCAGGAAAAAACTAATCTCGATGTTTCCGATATTTGGGTTACTGTTGCAAGAGATGCCAGATTACATTCAGAATCGCTTTCTAAAGTATTAATTAAAGGAATTACACACTTAGGTGCAAATGTTATAAATCTGGATATAGTTCCTACGCCGTTGGGTTATTATTCGGAATTTGCATCGTTTCCCGATACGATAAGCGATAATATCAAGATTTCAGGTTCTCTAATCGTTACAGCAAGCCATAATCCACCAGAATATAACGGATTAAAAATAACTTTCAATAAAACATCATTAGGCGAGTCAGAATTAAAAGAAATAAAAGGATATACCATGCAGCAAATGTCAAATGACATAACCGCAGTAAGACATGGTGAATCAAGACTATACAATATAGTACCTCAATATACGGATTTTATGACTTCAAAATTCGGAAGAATAGGCTCGGGAATAAAAGTAGTTATTGATAGTGCAAATGGTACGGCAGGCATTGTAGCCCCCAAATTATACAAAGATTTAGGCTGTGAAGTTATTGAGTTATACTCTGAACCGGACGGTAATTTCCCAAATCATCATCCCAACCCCAGCAATTTATCAACATTAAAAGATATAAAAGCAAAGGTGAAAGAAACCGGAGCTGATTTAGGCATAGCATTCGACGGAGATTCGGACAGATTAGGAGTAATAGATTCTGAAGGGAATGCTTTAACTGGTGATAAGCTGCTATACATTTATGCTAATGATGTAATAAGCGAATTATCAATTCGTGGCGAAAAGCCGGTTATTGTTTCGGAAGTAAAATGCTCTCAAGTTTTATATGACGAAATAAATAAACAAGGCGGCAAAGCAATAATGGCAAAAACGGGTCATGGCTTTATTAAAGCAAAAATGAAAGAAGAAGGTGCAATTTTAGCCGGTGAAATGTCGGGACACATGTTTTTTAAAGACAGATATTACGGCTTTGATGATGCTGTATATGCAGGTTGCAGAATTATAGAAATAGTTGCAAAGAATAAGAAAAATAATCCGGAATTTAAAATATCCGATATGCTTAAACCGTTTAATGCGGTATGCACATTGGAAGAAGTACGATATGAATGCGAAAATGAATTAAAGAAGCCGGTACTTGAGGCTATTTCAGAAGAAATAAAAAGCGATAACAATATATTTGGCACACCTATAAAAGACATCGTGACAATAGATGGTTTGAGGATTATTTTTTCTGATGGTTTTGCTTTAATAAGACAAAGCAATACAGAACCTGTATTTACTTTAAGATTTGAAGCAAAATCAGAAAAAAAAGCATTAAAATATCAGAAAATTATGGTGTCGCTTCTGGATGACCTTATAAAAAGAATATCAGATAGAGAGGAAAAATGAAAACATCAACAATATCAAAAATAGTAATAATACTTTGTGTGTTATGTCTTATAACAGGTATTCTTACAGTAGATAAACATAGACCTTACAATGAAGCCTCAAAAGTGCAATCAGGTAAAAATATTATAGCGAATGCAAACAAAGTTGCCGTTTTGGAATTAGAAGGTGCTATTGCTTCTTCTTATGAAAGCAATTTTTTCTCGAACGAAACAAACGCACCGGCATTATTAAAAAATTTAACAGCGATACAAAATGATAAAGAAATAAAAGGTGTAATAATAAAATTAAACACCCCCGGCGGTACGGTCGGAATGTCACAGAACATTTATAATCAAATTATGAAACTAAAAGAAACACGCCCCGTTATCACTGTTATTGATGATATTGCAGCAAGCGGCGGATACTATATTGCTTCGGCTTCAGATAGAATTATTGCTCAAGACGGTTCTTTAACGGGAAGTATTGGTGTAATTTTCTCATTTATGGATTACCACAATTTGCTAATAAATAAACTCAATATCAATCCGGTTGTTATAAAAAGCGGTAAATTCAAAGATATAGGTTCCGGTTCAAGAGTTATGACTGATGAAGAGAAACAGTTAATGCAAGATATTGTGAATGATTCATACGGTCAGTTCTTAGATGCAATTAGACAGGGAAGAATAAATCGAAAAGACAACTATACGGCTAATAGAACTGAATTAACGGAGCAATCGCTTAAAAAATATGCTGACGGACGTGTATTTACAGGCAAAAAAGCAAAAGAAATCGGGTTTATTGATGTAACGGGCGACATTGATACAGCAAAAAATATGATTGAAAAAATGGCTCAGGAAAAATTTGATAATGCACTTCCCGTTAAATTAGTTACATACGGAAGAAAAAGCACACTCAGTGAATATTTTACAAGTTTTGCGGAATATAATTCAAAATCCGTAATATCTTTAAAAGACATAATACCTACAAGTATGATTTTAAACAGAAAGCCGCTATATTTATGGGAATAACAACAGAAGAATTTTTTGAAAATATTTATAGTGTAATATTTTCACCAAAAGAATTTTATGACAGACAAGATTTAACGAAATCTACAAGGCTTGCCGTTGCTACAATTGTGTGCATAACAATTATTTCAAAAACAGCTTTTGAGATATTTAATAACGGGATTAATAACTGGTTCATATATTCTTTGATATGGAGTATAATAGTCCAAATTTTTATATGGTTTCTTACGGGATTATTTTTTGAATACATAGCAAAGATATTTGACAGAGGGGGAAAGCTGGTTGATATATTATTTTACACAGCTTTTGCACCCATACCATATATATTCTTTGCTCCGTTAAATTTAATAAAAAATTCAGGCGAAATAGGCTATTTTTTAGGGGTAACATTAGAAGTATTATTATACTTTTGGATAATATTTTTGTATGCCCTTTCACTTAGAGCGGCGTACAATATAACATTATCACGTTCTTTTATGCTTATATTTTTACCATTTATTGCTTCATTTTTTGCCTTATACCAGTTGGTATGTTTTATTTCAAAGATATGGTATATATTCTCAATATGAGAACACAAGATATGATAAAAATATTATTAACAATTCTAATAATGATTATATTACCGATAATGTCAGAGGCGGCATTATCTACATCTGACACGTTAAGTGCGGTTGAAAATAATCTATTCGGTTATGATTATAAAAACGATACGGATACTTCAAGGCTGGACAGAATAGAAATGCAATTATACGGGAACAAAAAAACTGGAAATATTCAAACCAGAATTGAAGATATCAAAAATGATACCGGTATAACTGTTAGTGAAAAGAAAAAAGCGGTTGCGGATACAAATGCGACTTCACAGCCTGAAATAGCAGGAAATACGCAGGAAAAACAGCAGAATAATAGATATCCAACATTAAAAGAAGATGCCAGTGTTGAATATCCAATGGTTGATAAACTGGAACAAACAATATTTAATACGACATATAAAAAAGATAATATATATGCAAGACTTGACAGACTTGAAGATAAAGTATTTGCGAAGAGAAGCAATGCTGACTTAAATACAAGAGTAAATAATTTAACAGCTGCAATACATCCTAAAATGAAAAGAAGTTCAAAAGAACAAACATACACAGCTAAAGAATTAGACTCTTATTATTCTCAGAGCGGGTTAGACCCGATAAACAGCCAATCATTGCCATTTCAGCTTGCGGCACTTGAGCAGGATATATTAAAAAGTGATTATACTAACGAAAATAACTCCAAAAGGCTGAGCAGACTAGAAGAAAAACTGTTTAACAGAACGTTTATAAATGATAATGATACAACTAGACTTCAACGAATTATGGTCGCTTACGATGCGAAAAAACAAAGCTATTTATATGATAACAATAGAAAAATGCAAAATATGGCGGCAATGACACAATTAGGCGGTTTTTTATTGATGATTTTAGCTATTTTACTTTAGCATTGTCTTGGTCTAAAAATTCAGTGAAATCCGAGTATATATCATCAGGTTTTAAATCTGGAACAGGCTGACTTTTTGCAGATATATCCTTTTTTCCTCTGAAAAAATCGACTAAATCTCCACCGGCATTTTTACCTAACGCAAATCCGCTCATAGAAGCGGCAATAAACGAAACGCCTTTTAAAAAGTAAAGTGCAAATTTGGTTAATTTATTACAGGGAATACTTTCTGAATTTTTTATTTGATTTTCAACAGCTTTCAATGCTTTTTTGGCGGTTTGTTCAAAAACATACATAACTGAAATACCGCCTGCCTGTTCACAACCGGTTTTAATTTTATCATCGGATTTAACGGTGGTATAAATTCCCGATGAAATTATTAAAGGATAAACTATTATTGTTGCAAAATTTGCAATTTTGCCCAGAGTTTTCGTAACAGGTGATACGACATGAGCTGATTTAGCTATACTGTTTACCGTTCTAGCAGTTTGAGCACCTGCTATTCCATCTCTGAATATATCTTTATTTTGTTTTCCGTATTCATAATTTTTAACCGCAAAAAAAGCACAAGAAACACCGTTTGGCATATCAGATTATAACTCCTATTACCACCTTATTTATAAAAAAACATTTTTCATAATGAAATTGATAAAAAAGCATAATTTATTTACAAATTTAACAAATAGTTAAATTCAAGCTTAATTTGTGAGAAAATAACAATATTAGATTAATGGGAGATTTATCGGATGAAAGACAAAACATTTTTAATGATACCGGGGCCTACGCCTGTTCCGGAATCGGTTCTGTTAGATATGGCAAAACACCCAATAGGGCATAGAAGCAGCGAGTTTTCAAAAATTCTTGAATCCGTATACTCTGATTTAAAATATGTTTTTCAGACCAAAAATGATGTGCTTGTATATACGGCAAGCGGTACAGGTGCAATGGATGCCGCATTATCAAATCTTATCAACCCTAAAGATAAAGTTTTATCTTTGGTTATAGGAAATTTTGGTCAAAGATGGGCAAAAATAGCAAAAGCATTGGGTGCTGATGTTGAAACAATCGAAGTTGAACCCGGAAAAGCAATAGACCCTGCTGTTTTAAAAGCAAGATTGGATAAAGACATAAACAAAGAAATAAAAATTGTAACTTTAACGCACAATGAAACATCTACAGGCGTAACAAACGATATTAAAACACTGGTTTCATATATAAGAGAACACGGGGCATTATCGGTTGTGGATGGTGTAACAAGTTTAAGTGCAATAACCTGTAAAATGGATGAATGGGGCATAGATGTACTTGTATCGGGTTCACAAAAAGGATTTATGATACCTCCCGGTTTGTCATTCTTAGCTGCAAGCGACAGAGCCTGGGAAGTCCAAAAAAAATGCGAAAGACCCGACTTCTATTTTAACTGGGAAACAAACAGAAAATCCGTTATTGCGAATTCAACTGCATTTACACCTGCCGTAAATCTTTTTGTAGGACTAAAGACAGCTCTTGAAATGATAAAAGCGGAAGGACTTGAAAAAATTATTGAAAGACATACAAAAATTGCAAAAGGTCTTAGAGTTGCTTTAAAAGCAATAAATTTAAAATTATTTGTAGAAGATGAAACAATTGCAAGTACGACAATTACGGCAGTTTATCCGCCCGAAAATATAACAGTGCCGGATATAAGAAGAATATTAAAAAATGATTACGATATAGAAGTAGCAAACGGTCAAAATCAATTAAAAGATAAAATATTCAGAATAGGAACTTTAGGCTTTGTATCCGAAAGAGATGCAATAACAGCAGTTGGTTCACTCGAAGCAACTCTTCACAAACTGGGGCATAAATTTGAGCTTGGAAAAGGTGTTGCGGCATTAATCGAATATCTGAATAAGTAAGGGGATAATATGAAAGTTTTAATAACCGATAAAATAAACGAAGCAGCGGGGAAAATTCTTGAAAATACGGCAAAGGTTGATTTTTTACCCACAATGAACGAGGATGAATTAGCCGATATAATCGGGAACTACGATGCTTTAATGGTCAGAAGCCAAACAAAAGTTACAAAAAAAATTCTTGAATCGGGTAAAAATTTAAAGATTGTAGGTCGTGCCGGTGTCGGAGTCGATAATATAGATATTGAAGCCGCAACGCAAAACGGTATTATTGTTGTAAATTCGCCAGACGGAAATACTAATGCGGCAGCGGAACACACGCTTGCACTTATGCTTGCAATGTCAAGGAATGTTGCGGATGCGGTTGCTTCAACACGAGAAGGCAAATGGGAACGAGCTAAATTCACCGGAGTAGAAGTATTCGGAAAAACGCTCGGCATTATAGGCTTTGGGAAAATCGGGCAGCACGTAGCAAAAGTAGCACTTGCACTCGGAATGAAAGTTATTGTTTCAGACCCTTATACGGCAAAAGAAGCGGTAGAAAAAATCGGTGCAAGATATGTTTCAAGTTTGGATGAATTTTGGGGACAATGCGATTACATTACGATACATACTCCGAAAACAAAAGAAACAACATCTTTGATAAACAAAAATACGTTAAACAGAATGAAAAAAGGCGTAAGAATTATTAACTGTGCAAGAGGCGGAATTATAGATGAAAATGCATTAAAAGAAGCACTCGAATCCGGGCAGGTTCAAGCGGCAGCCATTGATGTATTTGAATCGGAGCCTGATATTACGGCTTCACCTTTATACAATTGCAAAGGGAATATAATAATAACTCCTCATTTAGGTGCAAGTACAACGGAAGCACAATTCAACGTTGCAATTGATGTGGCAGAGCAAATTAAGGATGTATTGAAGGGTGGAAATGCAAAATCCGCAATTAATATTCCGGCATTAAAATCGTCCGTACTGGAACCCGTTAAAGATTATATGAAACTTGCGGAAAACCTCGGCGAATTGGTAAGACAATTATCAAAAGGTAATTTAAAGAATATCAGTATAACAGTTAGCGGCAAATTGGCAGAGTTGGATATCTCGCCGCTTGAAGTAGCGGTACAAAAAGGAGTATTTTCAACGACAATTGAGGGCGTAAATTACGTTAATGCACCTGTTATTGCTAAAAACAGAGGCATTAATATTGTAACCTCAAAATCACAAAAAGACTGCACATTTATAGGTTCAATATCAGTTGCATTACAAACGGATACCGATGAAAATACAGTTACAGGTGCTTTAATTGCGGAAAATATGCCAAGAATAGTAAGGATTAACGATTATAACATGAGTATTGAAGCGGAGGATCACATGCTAATGGTTCCGCACGAAAATAAACCTTCCATGGTCGCAAAAGTTGCAGTGGCAATAGGTAATGACAATATTAACATTAACAGAATGCAAGTTGCACAAAAATCCAATAATAATGATAATGTTTCAATTATGATTATTACGACGGACAAAGATGTTGATGATGAAACAATGAATGAAATCAACAAAATTGACGGAATTAAAAATGCACAATATATCAAACTCAATTCTTAAAAAAAGCGGATTTAAAATCCGCTTTTTTATTATAAAAACTTTTAATTTTTAAATCAGCCCTCAATAAACGTTGGTGCGGATTTTGGGCTTTTCCCCTTTATTACGTTATGATAATAAGAATATGTCATTGGAACGTTATTATCCAAAATATCTCCGTCGATTACATCCGCAAGAAATACGGTGTGAGTCGATGTTTCGGTTTTTCCCGTAACATTACAAATTAAATACGAACAGGCATCTTTAACAACGGGCATGCCATCAATAAGCGTATAAGGAATAATATCAAATTTATTACAATCTCTGCCGCTTCTGAAGCCAAAAGTACCGATTGTCATAGGATTAGATGTTTCCGATAATATCGAAACGGCAAACTTTTTGGTTTTATTTAAACATAAATTTGTATAATTATCTTTATTTACACTAAGAGCAATCGAGGCGGGGGACGAGGTTATTTGCATTATACTGTTAACGGTACATCCGGTATATTTACCGTCTATGACGCAGGAAACAACATAAACCCCGTAAGATAAGTTTCTAAAAACATTATTATTCATAAATCCTCCTATAATTGAACGAAAAAGAGAGAATTACTCTCTCTTTTTCAAATTAATATTTTTTAGCCTATTACGGGAGCCGTAAAAGTTCTTGCGGCAAGTTCTTTATCAAGCATATAAAGGCATTGTGCATCACCGCATACAAGCTTTAAAGTTTTTAAAACATTACCGACGTTAGCTTCTTCTTCAACCTGTTCTTTTATAAACCAATCAAGGAAAGATACGGCAGCTCTGTCTTTTACCTCATCAGCAACATCGGTTAACGCATTAATTTTTGATGTAACCAGTTGCTCATGTTTTAAAATATCTTCAAATACTTCAAGCGGAGAATTCCAGTCGGTTTTGGGTTGTTCAATAGTTTTAAGAACAACTTTCCCGCCTCTTTCATGAACATAATTAAATAAGCCCATGGCATGAGCGTGTTCTTCCTGCATTTGAACATTCATCCAATTTTTAAACCCTTGAAGGTTCATTCTTTCAAAATATGCATACATTGCCAAATAAAAATATTCGGAATAAAATTCCGCATTAATTTGGTCATTAAAAGCATTTTCTAATTTTTCATTCATCATGTTAATATCTCCTTTTTTTCTATTGTACAACTAAATCAAAGAAAAACATCAACCGAATAATCAGATTAAATATCAGGATAATTTTGAAAAATATTTTTTATCTTTTAACTCATCAGGCATAAACTGTTGTTTATAATCGGGATTATCGTGAGTATACACATAACCCGTACCAAATCCGTATTTTTTGGCATCCTTATAATGAGAATCTCTTAAATGCATGGGCGGTTGAAAATTTAAGCCGTTATATATATCAGTCATGGCATTATCGATTGCGACACAAGCCTTGTTTGATTTTGGTGCACGTGCGATATATTCGACAGCCTGAGCCAAGGGTATACGTGCTTCGGGCATTCCGAGTATTTCAGAAGCTCTGAATGCATTAACAGCAACTGTTAATGCATTTGTATCCGCATTTGAGACATCTTCCGCCGCACATACAATCATTCTTCTGGCAATAAACCTCGGGTCTTCACCTGCAGTAAGCATTTTGGCAAGCCAATAAATTGCGGCATCAGGGTCTGAACCTCTCATACTCTTTTGGAATGCGGATGCCATATCATAATGTTCCTGCCTCGAATATCTGATTGAAGCTGTCTGAACAAGCTGTTCAAGAGTTTCAACGCTGATTGTTCTTGTATTATCCTTTAAAGGCGAACAAAAATATACATTTTCTATAATATTTAAAGCTGTTCTGGCATCTCCTCTCGAATAATTCAAAATATAATCAGTAACATTTTTTTCTAAAACAGCCTCGCAGTATGTATTTGACAGATATTGAAATCCTTTTGAAATAATTTTTCTCATACTTTCATCATCAATAGGATTTAGCCTTATAACCTGTGTTCTTGATAATAATGCCGCATTAACCTGAAAAGACGGATTTTCGGTAGTAGAACCGATTAAAAATACGGTTCCGTTTTCAAGATACGGTAACAGAGCATCCTGCTGTGTCTTATTATATCTGTGTATTTCGTCTATGAATAATATTGTCTTTTGCCCGTATATCAATTTTTCTTTTGCGGTATCTATTGCATCTTTTATATCTTTTATACCCGAACTTACGGCACTCAGTTCAATAAAACAGCTTTCGGTATGATGAGCTATAATTCTTGCCAGAGTAGTTTTACCGCACCCTGGAGGTCCCCATAAAACAATTGAGAACAGACGTTTTGTCTTTAACAGTGAAACCAACGGCGAATTGTTGCCGACAATTCCGTACTGTCCCAAATAATCCTCCAAAGTTTCAGGTCGTAATATTTCGGCAAGCGGAACCTGTTTATTGCTTTCTTTTAACGAGTCAAATAAATCCATTGTAAATAATTAGCCTTTCTTTATTCAATATTTTATCATTAATAACGGAGTTTATTTATGAAAAAAGCGTTTTTTATACTTATCTTAATTATTCTGATAATCTTTGTATGTTTTATTGCAAACAAAAGAAATACACCCCCGAACGGCAATAGTACTGTGGTATTTTGGACATTGCAATTATCAACGTTCGATAAATATATAACAAATATAATAAGTGAATTTGAGGAACAAAATCCCGGTATAAAAGTAAAATGGATAGATATTCCTTACGCCGAGGGCGAAAAAAGAACACTTGCGGCTGTTTTGACGGATAATCCGCCCGATTTGATAAATACAACACCCGATTTTTCACTTATGCTTGCGGGGAAAAATGCACTCTATACCATAGACGAAAAATATCTGGAACAATTCATACCTTCAATAAAAAAATCTCTGAAATACAACTCTCAATATTTCGGAATTCCGTTTTATGCAACATCTGCCGTAACTTTATACAACAAAGAGCTTACAAAACAAATCCCCGCATTGCCTCAAACATACGATGATTTATTTAAAATCGATTTTAAAAATAACGGAAATAATTATCTTACAATGATTAATTTTGCGGAAAATGATACTCTCTTAAAAATATTAAACAAATACGATATCAATTCCGCACAAACAATAAATACGGAAAAAAGCATTTCAATTTTTAAAGAATTCAAAAAACTTTTTGATAATAATGAAATTCCGAAAGAAAGTATCACTCAAACACATAGAGATGCACTCGAAAAATTCATGGCGGGACAGCTTGCGTTTATTGTAACAGGAGCAAATTTTATAAATATGATACGTGAGAATGCACCTGCCGTATATAAAAATACCGGAATACTGCCGCAATTAACAGGTTCAACAAATGCTTACGACTACTCCTGCATGAACTTTATCATTCCTAAAAAAGCACAAAATAAAGAAGCCGCATTAAAATTCGCATTGTTTTTCACAAACAAAGAAAACCAGCTTGAATTTGCCCGATTAACCCCGATTTTACCCGTCAATAAAGAAGCATTAAATGATGAATTTTTCTATGATAAAACTTTTACATCACAAAAAAAATCCGATAACGAATATTTTAAGCACGTTTCTAACTCAAATTCGGACTTGAGCATAAAATCAAGAATGATAAGTGCATATCAGCTGAATAAACTTCAACCGCCGTTATCCGACATAAAAAATAAGAAAGAATTAAACACAATCAGCTCAAATTACATTCAACAAATATTAATAAATAATGCTCCCATAAAAGAAACTCTTGATAAATTTTCACACGATTGGGAAAAACTATAATTGGAAAATGAGGTTTTTTGTTTTAAAATTTTACTATGAAAACTCTTGATAAATTTATTATTAAACAGTTAATAGAAGTATTCATTTTGGGTGTGATAGTTTTTACATCAATAATTTTTGCTTCAGATACTTTTATTTCACTCATAAAACAAATATCAGAGTTCGGAATGCCGTTTAATTTAGCATTCATGATTATATTACTAAACCTTCCTGCAGTTATTGTTATGACAATACCTATGAGTATACTTTTTTCAACCGTTATGACAGTAAATAAAATGTGTCTGCAATCGGAAATAACAATTTTAAAGGCTTGCGGAATAAGCATTAAAAGACTTTCAAAACCGATTTTTATATTCGCAATAATCATGGCGTTTATAACATTCTTTATAAACGAAACGATTGTGCCTTTAACAACATCACAATCAAAAACATTGGCATTATACGCACTCGTTCAGAGAAATATTCCCGAAGGCAAAAAGAACTTTACGATAAAAGAACTAAAAGAAGGTAATTATTTAAAAAGGCTTTTCTATGTTGCGGAATGCGAAGATAAACAGTTTGCAAACGTTTCAATTTTAGACCTTTCGGATACCGATAAAATTCAAATTCTCCAAGCTAAAACGGGAACATCCGTTATCGAAGGCTGGCAATTTGATAATGCTTCTATCTACACTATCTCAAAAAAAGGAAAAACACTTAACACTTCCTGGATAGAAAAAACAATAATCGACTTTGGAAGCGATATTCAAGCACAGCTAAAAAAGAAAAATGACGGTTCAGATTACAATTTTATGCAGCTTAAATATATAATATCTAAAAATAAAGACAAATTATCACCTGATACACTATTAACATATAAATTGGAATTTTGGAATAAACTCGCTTTACCAATCACAACACTCGCTTTTGTATTAATAGGTATTCCATTAGCAATAACTCCACCCAGAGTAAGACACAACAGAGGTTTTTTATTCACTATTGCAATTATATTTTGCTACTATGTAATCAGAGCTTTTTCCGTTTCTCTTGGCGGTAACGGAATACTTTCCCCCTGTATCGCCGCTAATCTTCCAAATATTATTATCAGCATAATCGGTTACTGTTTATACAAATTAAAGTCTGAACATATATAATACATATTTTTTATATTTTTTGTATATACTATATTAAGTTTTGTAACATCCGATTTTCCTTGATATTCAAGCTTTTTTAAGGAATAAAAAAATAATTTCGTCATAAAAGGCAATTTTTCAAAATATATATTTTTTATATATATTGTATAGAGTTTAAGAAATCGAGGACGAAATGAGTTTATTTAGCAACATTACAGGATTTAATGCAAGCACAATAAGAGAGTATGCAAAAACAAAAGAAACAAAAGAAGAAGATGAAAAAGTGGATTATTCCAATGTTGATTATTGTGTGGGCGACAAATTTAATAACACATACGAAGAATCAGATAATATATATACCGCTTATGATAGTGAATATGAAGCGACATCAAAATATCTGAACGAAGATAAAGACGGTTCAAATATAGATTTCAGTTTATAATTCAAAATTATCAAAAATATTTATAATGCCGTTATTGAATAAATAACGGCTTATCCTTTTACGGCACCTTCATTTTGACCCGAAACAATATATTTTTGCATAAACAAAAAGAAAACAATTATAGGAATTATAGATATTATTGATCCGGCGGCAATATATCGCCAATTGGCACTGAACATTCCCTGCAAATCATTTACGCCTACGGGCAATGTATACAATGCTTTATTGGTAAGCAATATACTCGGCCAAAGGAACTCGCCCCACGAGCCTATAAACGTGAATACGGCAAGTACGGCAAGGGTTGGAGATGTCATCGGAAGCAGAATTTTAAGCCAAATATTAAATATGGAACAGCCGTCTATAAAAGCAGCCTCTTCCATTTCTTTGGGAACTGACAAAAAAGCCTGTCGCATTAAGAATATACCAAATGCATTAACGGCAAACGGAAGTATTAAACCCAAATATCCCGTTGTATAGCCATAAGAATCGACAAGATGAAGTTTTAACACAATTAAATATACGGGCAGCATAATCGCCTGAAACGGTATCATAATTGTTGAAAGTATCAAACAAAAAATAAAATTTTTCCCTTTAAATTCCATTCTTGCCAAAGGATATGCGGCAAGAGATGATAAAATCAAATTTAAAATCACTGTGAATGAAGCGACAAGAAAACTATTAAAAAAATATATAAGAAACGGTATTTTTTTCCAGGTTTCAATAAAATTTACAAATGTGATATGTTTCGGAATAAATACGGGAGGATATTCGAAAATATTTTCGTCCGTTCCTTTTAATGCCGTTGATATCAGCCATATAAACGGGAACAGAGATAAAAAAGAAACAGCAATTAAAAACAAATGAGTTCCGGTATTTTTAAACAGTTTTTTAATCATAATTTATACCTCTTGTTTTCAAAAAAGGTAATGTTAATAACGGAAAAAATTAAGATTACAATCAATAATACGACCGAAGCTGCCGAAGCCATTGACAAATCAAGGTTTTCAAATGCACGTTCATATATATAATAAACAATTGTTTTTGTCGAATTTAAAGGGCCGCCTTTTGTCATAACATAAATTTCGGCAAAGACCTTTAGTGCGGATATTGAAGATATTGTTACAACAAGAGCGATTGTGGGTAGTATTTGAGGCACTGTGACAGTCAGATGTTTATAAAATTCGTTAGCCCCATCAACTTCCGCAGCTTCATACAAATCTTGAGGAACGCCTATTAATGCTGAAAGATATATCATCATATAATAACCGATACCCTTATATATTGTAACCAAAGCAACCGAGAATAATGCAAATTTTGTATCAGTAAGCCAACCTACGGGCATAAATCCAATTTTTTGCACAATATAATTTAAAATTCCCTGCGAGGCATATATCCACTTAAACGCAATAGCAACAACAACTATTGATACAACTACCGGAATATATATCAACACTTTATATACGGAAATCCCTTTTATTTTTCTGTTAATAAATATTGCAACAATTAAAGGAAAAACAGCCAGGAACGGCACTACCATTAATAAAAACAGGAATGTATTAATCAGTGTTGTATAAAATTCACTAGATTTTATTAATTTAACATAATTATCAAAACCTGTAAAAACAGGGTTATAAATATCATTGGAATAATCATTAAAGCTCAAAATAATCGTTTGAAAAAACGGTATAAAAAAGAATACCGTCAAAAATACCATTGCCGGCAAAATAAACAAATATGGTATATATTTTTTATAAAAGTAATTCACTTTATATTCCTTAATTAATTATAAACGTTAATGGCAATATTTGCACTAAAAATGTTTTTAGATATATAAAGGGGAATATTATGGATATTTTTAGAGAGATGGAATGTATAATTAAAAATCAATACAAAAATATTTTGGTAAAAATTTCGAAACCAAATCATAACTTTAAAATGAAAAATAATAAGGTTACCTGTTGCTGCACATTAACAATAAATGCCGAAACGGAAAGAAAAAAGAAGGCAATTAATGATAAACTAAAAAATCTTGTTTTAAAATACATTGATGAACCTCAAAAACTTATCAGGTATATGAAATTTAACAAACTCAATGTATATACGTTAAAATACGCAAATATTATACTTAATCTTATAAAAGAAGAAGAAGGATTTATAACACCTAAAAAAGGATTGGAAGCTTTAATTATTAATCTATTAATCGGGATTATGTCCGAAAAAAAATTAATTTTTAAACTTTCAACAAAACCGTTATTTATATTCAGTCAAAATAATGACGAAATTTTTACAATAGCAAGAGCATTATATAAATACTACGGATTTAAAAACAAATTGCCCGGTTATGATTATCACTCTCAACAATTATTCAAAAAGATTTATAATTCAAAAAATAAAACAACATCACCATTTGAAAATCGCACAATAGAAGAAATGTATGCCTGTAAAGATGCTATTAATCGGGATTTAGAGTCTATTAATTTTACAATACAACTATCTGAAGAAACTCAAGGTGCAAAATTCGCTTTAAATAAAATTAAGGAAAATAAATCCGCAAATATATAAAAACTTGAATATTAAACTAAATATATTAATATATATAATATGAAACGCTTATTATTAATATTGTTGTTTATTTTTATTCAAACATCTTCATTTGCGGATATCGATTACGAGTCTTTGTACAATAATGCGGAACCGTTTACATCAAAATTGTACAATAATGTAGACCCTTTTGAAGATGAAGATGCACTTAAATATGCGTGGTCACCTTATCCGCTTTTTCGTTCCGCCGCATTCTTATATTTTAAAGATATGAAAATCGAACCAGGTTACTACATTCTCACACCAAGAACGCTCAAAGATAAAGACTATATACTTTTTAAACAAAACGGAAAAGTTCAATACATTGTTCCCTCCGCAAAAACGGAACAAACACCTTTAAATTTTTATGAAGCAAATACTCCTCAAATGAAAAAAACAAAATGGCAAAAATTTGCTTTCGGAGTAAGAGATAAATTCTATGAAATATCAGGCGACTCAATGCGTTCGGCACCGCCAAAATCTCTTGTAAACGTTGATGTGGAAGTTTCTTTCATTATAGTAATTATGTACTACGGAGAAAAGAAATATACAATGGTTTTTAAACGTAATCCATACTAAATAATTTTTGAAGAACAGTTTAAATATTTTTTTGTAAGTCTTACATTATGAACTCTGTGAATTGTTATATCTTTTAACAGAGCCGAATATAATGCGGTTATTTCATCCGCTTCATCAAAATTTGCATTGAAAGTGCTTCTGATAAACGATTTTCGTGAAATTCCCAATAATAAAGGTACATCCAACGATGTAAATTCTCTCATCCTTTTTAAGAGTTCAAAATTTGACTCTGCGGACTTTCCAAACCCTATCCCAGCATCAGCTATAATATTACTTTTACTCATGCCGGCATTCACCAATTTTTTAATTTTTTTATCCAAATTAAAATATATTTCTTCAATAATATCAGCTGTTGTAAAATCATCCGATAAAGCGGGAACGGAAGATGAATGCATAATAACGACGGGGATGTTATTTGAAGTCACAAAATCATACAATTCTTCGTCATAATCAAGCCCCGATACATCATTTATAATATCCGCACCGCTTTCAACCGCAAGCTTTGCGGTTTGATAATTTCGGGTATCAACACTAATCGGTATATCATTGTTATTTTCTCTTATTTTTTTTATAACGGGGATAATTCTTTGAGCTTCTTCTCTCCACGATATTTTCTCGGCACCGGGTCTTGTAGATTCACCGCCGATATCAATAATATCGGCACCTTCATTTATCATATTTTTCACATGAGATAATGCATAATCAATATTTACATATTTTCCTCCGTCGGAAAAAGAATCTGGAGTAACATTAAGTATCCCCATTATATAATGGCTTTTCCGGTCAAAAACGGTATTTCTCAATTGAAATTTTAATTCATTAAAAGAAATTTTTGTTTGTAATTCATCTGCAATAATTTTTAAACGAAAGGGCTGATTTTTTAATTTCCGCACTAATTTTTCCATTTGAGAGATTGAACCGAAAATAATACAATCCGTATATTCACACCCGCAAGTGACGGTATTTCTGCTTACGGCACAATCAAATCCCAATGATAAACATATCTGCTTTAATATATTTGCTTCATAAGGTTTTAACGAAAAAATTTTATAAGCTTCTCCCGTATATTTTTTTAATGCATTATCAATGTACATCTCGTCAAACTTAACGGAATTAAGCTCTTTTAAAATATTTTTGTCGGCTTTTTTTATTACAATATCACTCATGCCAAAATTATAAAAAAAACAGACCGCTATGTATAGCAGTCCGTTTTTTTATTTACATTTACTTTTATGAAAGAACATCAACTATATCAGATAAAACAGATACCTGTTCCATGGCATTTTTATATGCATTTACATTTTTTTGGGAAATATCACGAACACCATCTTCATTTCCGTCAACGGTTACTACTTTAGGAAACCCTGTTGCGAGAGCAGCTGCACCTGCCAGATTTTTCATGGATTCGGCAGCATCTCCGCCTTTTTTTATACAACTTTTATAAATATTTCTTGCAGCTTGTTCTGTTTTACTGCCTATTTTACCGATTGTGCTTGCAACTCTATTTCCATTACCCGATAATACAGCTGTTTTTTCTCTTATGAAATCAGCCGATTTTCTTAATCCGTTTTCAAGTGCGGGAGCAACTTTAGGGAACACTTCATTAACCTTTGAAGCTGCAAATTTACCACCTGCATACATCAATAAAGCGGCAGTCGCAACGGAAACCAAAGTTCCCATTTTTGATTTTTGTTCAGGACGTTCTTCTCCGTCTTTTGAGCTTGATGTATAAGAATCGGCTATTTTATTTGCTGCCGAAACTACTTTTTCATAGTCTTTTTCTTGATTTGAACCGAATGACACTTGAGGCTTAATCGGTGTGCAATTCATTTGTGCAGAAATACTCATTTATTACCTTCCTTTTTTACATTACACTTTTTTAAAAACTTGTAAAATATTATTTTTGCTTTTTTGAAGTGAATTATTAAGAATTTTTAACCTATCTTTATACTTTTTATATTATCACAAAGTTACAAATTAATCCTTATTTTAACACTATTTTACATCATAGCTAATCATTTTTTTTAATGTTTCGATATCGCCTTGTTTTTTAATCGACTTTTTTATACCGGTGGAGGAGTCTCTCGCCGTTAAATCGGCATTTTCTTCTTCATTTTGAAAAGCATAATCAATATCACATTCTTTTTTTATTCTCGCTAAATTGTTGAAATCCAACTCGGGTGGAATTTTATCTTGAAAACCCAGTTTTTCCAAAGAAGGAAATTGCGTATAATTTATCATACCGGGTTCTATTTCTCTTTGATGTAAATATAATGCATAAGTATAATCATCAAATAATTCACATACTCTGCCCGTATAATAAGTTGTAAATACATCTTTAAACGGTTTATATGCTTCATTTACCGAGTTTTTATCATCCTTAAATTTGTAACATAAATCTTCAACATCTTTTAATCTTTCAACATCGGCACCCAATATCTGAATTTCGCCCAAATATCCGTTATAAACACCGCCGTATTCTTTTAATAAATCATTTGATAAATCTATGTTTATATGTATCGATAAATAACCCGACGTCGATTTGTTAACTATATATTCAGCACCAGATAAATCGGCAAGCTTTTTTAATACGCTGTTCTTTGCATAAGAATATTCCGTTGCACGCTTATCTTCGGGCAATTTATCAGGGTCGGGAAGATTATTTTCGATTGATACAATTTTTAATTTTTTATCTTCAACCGCACGCATTAACCCGTCAAACAACGCATTTGTATATTTTCTGCTGCCGTCGTGTAAAATTATTCTTCCGCCTACCACATCATTCGCATAATATTTTACACCGGATATCGTTTGAGTTTTTAAATACAGTTTTTTTAAAGATTCCTCCGACGCCTCGGACTCGTTAATCGAATCTACAACACGATTTTTTATTGACTCTTGCTCTTTGGGCGAAAATTCTTTCACATTCATCATGTTATATTTATTTATATGTTCTAATGCCTTATTAACAAAGTAATCTACAAAATTATACGGAGATATTTTCTCATTCGGCTTATTTAACGAAATAATATATTTATTAATTACGTTTTCAACAACGGTTTTATTATATTTATCGGATATTTCATAATATTTTGCGAATTCATCCACTATTTGCTTTGATAATAAAGATACATCATCGTGATAACGTTTCATATATCTCGATATAACTTTTTCTCTGATACTTTTAGCTTTTTTTACTCTGGTGGAATATGTTACGGGCGGTTTTTCTCCGTTTGAGCGTTCGAACATAGAACCGACGTATTTATCCAAAACACACTCAAGATAATATCTTGCAGGCTCTGCATTTTCTTCAACTTTATGACATAATGCTTCACTCGGAGCAAATGCCATATCTGCACCTCTTAATTTGCCCGCACCGGTAAACGAAACAGTATCACAAGTTAACGGTACCAAATTTGAGCTTATAATCATCGGATTTGTACCGTTTTTGATACTGCCTGCGGTTTTGCATTTATCAGCGGAATATATATTAATAAAATTTGAAATACGGTTTATGAACATACTTTTTAAAAACACGTAAAAATAGTTTTTTACCGTTTTTTGTAAAATTGTATATTAAATTTACATTAATTACACAACTTTTGAAAGCCCTATTGGTTTATCGATATTTCTTTCCAAAATCAATGCTGTTTCAAATGCCAATAATTGAAGCAGAATTAGTGCCGAAAACATAAAATGAATTTCACCCGATGTTTGTATGTTAATAATATTTTTATCCTTAAGATTGTAAAACGGAAATGCTGAAATTATGAGTGCATCCGTTTTATAATCGGTATTTACCTTGGTTAAAACTTTAACGGTAAAATCTATGTTGTGATTATTAACAAATGCAATAACGGCACATTTTTTGTTTAATATTGCAATATGCCCGTGCAAAAATTCGCCCGTAGGATATGCGGTCGTATTTATATACGAAGTTTCTTTGATTTTTAATGCCGCTTCTTTTGCCAACGGATAAAACATGCCCGATGCAAGCACCGTAGCATTATCATACTTAGCCAGCAGTTTTGAATATTGAGCTATTTCATCTTTCTTTTCAAACGCCTTTTTAATACCCGACGGAATAGTCATAAGTTCTTTTATATATGTTTCAACAGGGAGTTCTTTACTCTGCATAATTTTAACGGAGATTAAAAATAAGCAATACATCTGGGCACACATTGCTTTTGTTGAAGCAATTGCTTTTTCTTCTCCGGCATAAGTCAAAACTTTATATTTTGAATTGTTATACAGGGTTGAATTTTTGGTATTTGTAATTGCAAGCGTTTTATCCGTTTTTATCCTGATTTTATCAAGCGCACCGTTTGTATCCGAGGTTTCACCCGATTGAGAAATAAAAATATATAAAGTATCCGAATCGGTATCCGGCGAATTTAACAGTGAAACCTCGCTTGCATAATACGATTGAGCATCACAATGAGCATTTTCTCTTATGAAATTTGCGGCAATTGCAGCACTATGATATGATGAACCGCTTGCAATCAATGCGATTTTTTTTATATTATCTGGCAATAATATATTAATCTGACCGTTTTTTATATATTTTTTAACTAAACGGGCTATAATATCGGGCTGAGAATATATTTCCTTTTCCATGTTTGTTTTTTGTTTTATATGCAAAATTTCTTTAATAAATTCAATTAACATTTTTATCTCTTATTAATACTATCTAATAAAACTTACGTTTATAGCCTTGAAGCACATTCTTAGGACTTATTATTCCCATATCAAATAATAACTGAGTCTGAGCTTTATTATATTCTATCATATTTCTTATAAGATTTATATTAGCACTTACTTTTAAATTTTGAGAAGCAATTACATCAATAAAAGTAGCTTCACCCGATTTCATATTTGTAAGCGATAAATCCAAACTTACATCCGCAGCTTCAACCTCAACTTTTGAAGCCTCTATTTTTTTTAAAGAGGTTAACGAATTATAATAAGAGTTTAATATATCCTCTTTAATCTGTCTTTTTAAATTAATAAGTTCTATTTTTTTCTGTTTAACAAGAGCCGTATCCGCCTTTAGTTGACTAATAGTTCCCATAAGCATATTTTTGCCCAAATAGGTTGTAACATCAAGCGTGATACTGTTATGACCCGACAACCCCACCCGTTTTGTACCTACAACACCGTTTTGATATCCTACGGTTACATTCGGAACAATATCGGTATAATTTGCACTTCTTACGGCCTTATATGCTTCAATTTCCGCTTTTTTCGCTTTTACGTCTTCCCTTGAAGCAAGTGCCTGTTTATATAATTCTTCAACACTATATTCGGGGTCAACCAGGGGTCTGTGGTCAACGTGTATTTCAAACGGATAAACCGCATCAAATACATCAATGCCCAATATATTCGCTAAATTTGCCTGCTGTAATCGTAAAGAATTCAATGAAGCGGTATAATCCTGCTGAGCACCCGCAAGTTCCGCTTCACCTCTTTTTACGTCATATAATGTTCCTAACCCCGCTTCAAATCTGCCTTTTGTATATTTTAACTGTTCCAATCTGTCATACAAATTAACTTTTTGAACTTCAATTTCCATCTTTTTTTCAAGCGTATCATAATAAGCCAAAACCGTTCTTAATAAAGTTTCGTCTTTTGTAAATTCCAAATTCGCTCTTGCCGCTTTCAATTGATTTCTCGTTCTTGCCAAATTAAAAAAGTATTTACCCTGATTTAACGTTGACCATTCGGCAATAAAAAAACTTTGAATGGGAACTTCGTGAGTCGTCGTTGCAACAATTCCGCCAACCAAATAATTACCTTCAAGATTTTTTATATCAAAGTTGTAGTAAATATCCGGCAAAAGCGAAAATTGAGAGTTTTTATTTTCCCAAAATGCCTGCTGTTTTACGGCTTCCTGTTCCAAAATATCGTAATTTTCACCCAA
>CANPYW010000023.1 GCA_947588745.1 Candidatus Gastranaerophilales bacterium | reverse complement strand
GCAATAATTGCATCGGCTTCTCCGTATTGAATGGTACGGAATGAATCTCCAATACAATGTGCAGCAGTTGCACATGCTGATATAACAGCTTTGTTTACCCCTTTAGCTCCAACTTCCATGGAAATTCTGCCTGCAGCCATATCTGTAATCAACATCGGAATTGTAAACGGAGAACATTTTGTAGGGCCTTTTGTCATCATGGCGGTATAACTTTTTTCTATTGTATGGAAACCGCCTGCGGCTGAACCTACTATAACTCCTAACCGGAAAGGATCTATTCCGGAATTTTTTATACCGGAATCTTCAACAGCTTCTCTTGCAGCAACAATCGCATACTGTAAAAATTTATCTAACCTTTTTGCTTCTTTGGCTTCAAAATAATCAATAGGATTAAAAACTGATTCTTTAATTTCACCGCCGATTAAAACAGTGTGTCCGCTCATATCTCCCATATTCTCAATTCTTGAAACAGCACTTTTTCCGTTAACTACGCCGTCCCATAATTTTTCAGCACCGACACCAAATGGAGAAACAACTCCCATACCTGTTATTACTACACGTCTTTTCATCACATTTTCACCTATTTATATCACTACATTAATTAAAAGAGGAGAACTTATACAAGCCCCCTCTTTCAATTTTAAATTTGTTTTGGAGCAATTATGTATTAGCTTCAATATAATTAACTGCATCTTGAACAGTTGCAATCTTTTCAGCTTCTTCATCAGGAATTTCACAACCGAATTCTTCTTCAAAAGCCATTACTAATTCAACTGTATCCAAAGAGTCAGCACCTAAATCTGACGTAAAACTTGCTTCCGGAGTAACAGCAGCTTCATCTACACTTAACTGTTCAACAACTACTTTTTTTACTCTTTCAAGAACATCACTCATTTTTTCTACCTCATTTTTACTAATACTTACTATATTCAATTTATGATTTTATTATACTATTTACATACAAATTTGCAAATTTGTAAACTATACAACAAGACCACCATCAACACCGATTACCTGTCCCGTTATATATTGAGCATCAACAGCCAGAAACTTAACTGCCTTTGCAATATCTTCGGGTAAACCTAAACGCTTTAAAGGTATATGTTCGGATATCTTTTCTGTGTCTAAATCCTTTGTCATATCAGTTTGAATAAAACCCGGGGCAATTGCATTAACTCTTATATTTCTTGAGCCAAGCTCTTTTGCCAAAGATTTTGTAAAACCGATTAAACCGGCTTTTGCAGCTGAATAATTTGTCTGCCCCGCATTACCCATTAATCCGACAATACTTGACATATTTATAATACAGCCTTCTCTTTGTTTTATCATTTGTTTTATTACAGAATTAGTCATATAAAATGCACTGTTTAAATTCGTATTGATTACAGCTTCCCAGTTTTCACTGCTCATTCTCATAAATAAGCCGTCACGAGTAATACCTGCGTTATTTACAAGAACATGTATAGTTCCAAAATCAGATAAAATTTCAGACACAGATTTAGAACAAGCTTCTTTATCCGAAACATCAAATTTATATGCCTTAGCCTTCACTCCTAATTGATTTAATTCTGATACCGTTTTATTTGCGGCTTCATCATTTCCTGCATAACTTATAGCTATATTATAACCTGCTTTTGCAAGCTCTACCGCACAGGCTTTTCCAATTCCTCTTGAACCGCCGGTAACTAATGCAACTTTTGTTTCGGGCATTACACTAACTCCTTTTCTTTTGAATTATTCAATTCATTT
The DNA here is from genome assembly GCA_947588745.1 of Candidatus Gastranaerophilales bacterium. Classification (GTDB taxonomy): domain Bacteria; phylum Cyanobacteriota; class Vampirovibrionia; order Gastranaerophilales; family Gastranaerophilaceae; genus Avigastranaerophilus. The sequence goes on along the minus strand of CANPYW010000023.1, from coordinate 29,004 downwards.
ACTACCAAATTTAATGACTCATAATCAAAAACATTATATGTTTTAATTTCTGAACTGATTTTTTTATTTAAGCCGGCTAATACTTTTCCCGGACCTATTTCTATAAATTCCGTAATACCGGAATTTTGTATGTTTTGTATTGTTTGAGTCCACAATACTGATGAATAAATTTGCTTTGGAAGTTTAGCTGAAAATTCTTCAGCATCAGTTGTTGCACTCGCATCAACATTAGTATATACACAAATGTTAGAATTACTGAATTGGAAATTTTTTATAAAATCAACAAATTCACAACCTGCAGATTTCATTAAGGGTGAATGAAAAGCACCGGAAACAGCTAAAGGAATAACTTTTTTGGCACCTGCTTCTTTAAATTTTTCAGTATTTTTGGTAATTTCATCTTTGTTTCCGGTAATAACAACCTGCCCGGGGGAATTAAAATTAGCTACATAAACATCTTTCATATCATTTGTAAGTTTTATCACAGTTTCATTATCCAAACCCAACACTGCAGCCATTGCTCCTGATGATTTTAAAGCAGCATTATTCATAAGCTCGGCACGTTTTGCAATTAACAGCATAACTGTTTTTAAGTCGACAACACCCGAAATATACAATGCAGCATATTCGCCCAAACTATGACCTGCTGCTGCAGATGGTCTTACATCACATATTTCTTTCAATGCTTCATAAGCTGCAATCGAAACAGTTAAAATGCAAGGCTGTGAATTAATTGTTTTCATTAAATCTTCATCACTACCGTTAAAACATAATTCCGAAATGCTATAACCTAAAACATTATCAGCAGTATCAAATACTTTTTTTGCAGCTTTTGAATTTTCATATAAATCTTTTCCCATGCCCGCTTTTTGAGCACCTTGACCGGGAAAAATAAATGCATATTTTTTCATTAAGCAATACCTTCTCTTAATCTTACAACTGTAGTACCTACGGTCATGCCTGCACCAAATCCCGTTAGAATTGCGGTGCAAGGAAGTTTCATTTTACCTTGAGAAATAGCCTCAGTTAAAGCTATTGGAATTGAAGCGGCAGAAGTATTAGCATAATTCTGAATATTTGAAATAACATTTTTAGGATCAAAATCTAATCTTTGTTCAAGTGCTTCAATAATTCTCATATTAGCCTGATGAGGAACTAAATAATCAATTTCACTCATTTTTAAGCCTGATTTAGAAACACAATTTTCAATATAAGAAGGAAGCTTTGTAACAACATATTTATAAACTTCTTTACCGTTCATAGTAACAAACATTTTTGGTTCATCATTCGGTTCAACCAAGGGACAATTTTTACCCGGAGTAGGCATTTTTATAAAATTACCGAGATTACCTTCAGATTTTAAATCAATAGCAAGAATATCATCTTGTGTATCGTCAGAAACGGTAAGCACCATAGCACCGGCACCGTCGCCAAACAGAACACACGAAGCTCGGTCAGTCCAATCCATACATCTGGAAAGACCTTCTGTTGCAACAATTAATACATTCTTAGCTTCTCCGGATTTAATAAAAGAGCGAGCAATACCAATTGCATATATAAAACCTGAACAAGCAGCCGTTATATCAAAACAAACAGCATTAACTGCACCTATTGCAGATTGGATTTCACAAGCTGTAGACGGATAAACGTGCGTTCCTAAGCTTGCAGCAGCAATAATATAATCAATGGAATTTACATCAATATTTGATTTAAGTAATGCATTTTTAGCTGCTTCAATACCCATTTCAACAGCAGTTTCATTACCTGATAAAACATGCCTTTTTTCAATTCCGGTTCTAGTTCTAATCCATTCATCTGATGTATCAAGTATTTTTGTTAAATCATCATTTGTAATAACGGAGTCAGGAACTTTAAACCCTATACCCGCAATTTTTATCGGAATACCCATTATTTTTATATCTCCCCAAAATGTGATGCAATACTGTTATTAACATCTGCTTTTACTGCATTATATGCAACTTTGACAGCATTCTTAATAGCATAAGCAGTAGAGCGGCCATGACAAATAACAGTTATACCCTTAACTCCAAGTAATAATGCACCGCCAAATTCTTCATAATTAATCTTTGAATACATTTTTTTTAAAATAGGACGTACTAAAATGCCTATAAGCTTAGAAAGGAAATCATTACAGAATTCTTTTTTAACCATATAAAAGAACATTCTTGCAACGCCCTCAATTGTTTTTAACGTAACATTACCGACAAAACCGTCACATACTATTACATCACAATTCCCTAAAAAGATTTCTTTGCCTTCGGCATTGCCTATAAAATTCAGTTTATCCTTGTTTTCATCAAACAATTTATATGTATCTTTAGCCAACTCATCACCTTTACCGGCTTCTTCACCGATATTGAGCAAAGCAACTCTGGGGTTGTCTATACCCAAAACAGATTTAGCATAAGTAGCCCCCATCAAACCGAATTGATATAACATAGCCGGAGTACAATCTGTATTAGCACCCGAATCCAACAATACTAAAGGCCCTTTCATAGTTGGTATAACGGTAGCAATTGCAGGTCGTTCTATGCCATGCAAACGACCTAAACCAAATAAACTTGCACCCATTGCAGCACCAGTAGAGCCTGCGGCAACAACAGCATCAGAACTGCCTGTTGCAACAGAATTAACAGCTAAAACAATTGATGAATTTTTCTTTTTTCTGATAGCTTGAGCAGGAGCTTCACCCATTTCTATAACTTCAGATGCCTGAGTCATCTTAATATCCAAACTTTTAATGTTTACCTTTATTCGTTTGGGAGGGAATATTCCGCCTCCTATGGAAACAACAATACCCTCTTGTTCAATACGGTCAAGTTCCCGCTCAATATCATATAATTTACCGACTAATTCAATGGGAATATTATACTCCATTGCCGCCCATACTGCTCCTTCAACTATCGCTCTAGGAGCATTATCTCCCCCCATTGCATCTACAGCTATCCTAGTCATTATTTATATCCCCATCAATTCTCAATTCTATATTATTCAGCGTTATCAGCCGGTTCTGTTTTGGCAATTTTTTTGCTTACTTGTTTTCCTTTATATGAACCGCATTCCGTACAAACTGTATGTGTTAGAACAGTTGCTCCGCAATTTGTACAAATTGTTGTTTCAGGAACCGTTCCTTTCCAATTAGCCCTTCTTGATGCTTGAGCTGCTTTACCCGTTCTCTTCTTTGGTACTGCCATAATTCTATTCCTTTTCTACTTTTATATTTTTAAATATTTCCAATCTCGGGTCAGTAAAATCTTTTTTCATATATTTATCAAGATTTTCTTTCCCTTTACAATTTATACCACAAACAAGTTGATTTGGTATATGTAATATTATACATTGATACACAAAATCTGTTAAATCTATTTCATTATTGCCGTTTAAATCCTGAACAAAGTTATTGTCTGATATCTCAAATTCCTTGTGACTATTGCAATTCAGATTTCCTCGTTCATACATTTCATCAATTTTTATATCAATTTCTTTTGTAAATTCTTCTAAACAATAATCACAAGTTAATATTAAAACAGCTTTAATTCTTCCTGTTATTTTTACTATCGAATCGATTAATTTTATATTTAATTCGGCAGATACAGGAACATTTGGATTAAACTCTTCAATTATCTCAGAAAAATTTATATTTTCAGTTTTATCAGATTTATTCTCAATTTCAGAAATTATTATCTTCATGCTATTTATTTTAAATTGAAGACAATATTTGTCAAATAAACATTATGTTTTTATTAACTTACATTAAATGTAAATGATCGCTGGGTATCTTGCTGTAGCATCTGTTGTGCAGATTGAAGCTCAGTATTTACAGATTGTAATTTTGTTTGATATTTTTGTGTTTCCTGATCTAATTTATTATCAAGATTTTCCAATTCGGCTTTTCGTGCTTTTAATTTTTTTACAGCAGGAGAATCATTATTCGAAATATCACTTATTTCACTTTGAATATTACTTATAACTTCGGTTAAATCAGCTTTTTCAGTCATTATATCGCTAATCTTGCCTTTTAATTGATTAGCGGTATTTGTTAGATTCATCACTATGTCAAATGATACTAAGAATCCCATACTATTTCACCTTGTCTGATTTAATTGCCTGCCTTTTAAGAACACATGTTCAGAATTTTGAGCTAATATTAACTCCGTCTTTTTGAGCTTGTATTTTTCATAATTAATACGATACTCAATTCTTTTTAACTTTTGCTTTACGGTTGCTAAATCCTTTACATAAGCAATCGTAGAGTTTACAAAAAGTTTAATCGGATTATTTTTCTTCAGATAAACCTTTGTAAAATTCAAAAAGTTTTTAATTTTCATTATGTTCAATTGTAGTGCTGCCATTGCCGTCGGTTTTGCCAATTGTCAATCTCCTTAACTATGACAAGACTACACTTATATAAAAACATATTCAGCAAATAAATTGCTAATCTTTTATATAAAAAATCTTGCCTTTAAATATTTAATTCAGTCTAAATAACTACTATAATTAACGGTATATTTAATTTTTTTCTTTAATTTATAAAGATTTTATTAAAAAAAAATTTACATTTATTAATATAAATGTAAATTTTAAAACATATATCATTTATGATTTACTACTAGTGGTAAAAACTTATCACATCATTTACAAGATTAATAATTCTGGTTGTAATATCTTCTATATACTCTGAAGAGGTTAAACCGTTTATAATAATATCCGCTTTTTGCATTGTTGGTCTTATATATATTTGAGCAGTCGAATTAACATCATTAAATTGATGTTCAGCGGCGTGACCTGTTTTTCCTCTTAAAATCGCACGTGCAAACCATCTTTCTTTGATTTTCTCAAACGGAGTAAACACATATACACGAACATCAAATAAATCACATAATTCGTCGCCTAAAACATATAACCCCTCGGCTAAAATCGCTCTTGTAGGATTTTTATACGCTCTGTTCGGAATACTCTCGCATGTTACAAAATCATATTCAGGTGCATTAACCCCGCAACCATTTTTTAAACTAATTAAATGTGCCCGCATAAGCTCTAAATTTATAGCAGACGGTTTATCAAAGCTAAAACCCGTTTCATAAAGTTTTTCATAACTTCCTGCAGCTTTTAATTCAAGTGATGTATCTTTATAATAATCATCACAGCATAATGAAGTATATGTTTCATTAAATAATTTTTTTCTTAATGCCTTTAATACATAATTAACTAATGTAGTCTTTCCGGAAGCAGATTCACCTGTTATGCCTATTAAACATTGTCTGTTCCTATCCTCAAGAAAAGTTTTAATTATCTTTATCAATAAAGTTTCGTTCACAGATAAAAAAAGCGGCTGTTTTTGTTTTCTGTCATCCTCTAATATTTCCTTAATTCCATCTACAATTCTAAACACTATTATACTGGTATCATTTTTTTTAATAGTATTTGTACACTCTTGCATGGTTTCCGTATTCATATATTCTCCGCTCTTTGATAAAGTCGTATATACTAAAAACAATTATAAAATAATTTGTTAGCAAATTTAGTATTATTAAGATATATTTTTACTATTTATAACAAATTCGTTAATCTCATCTATTCTATTTTTTAACAACTGTTGCAAAAAATTTATTTTTTCAATTAATAAATCTTCATTTTCAAACTTTTTACAAAACAAAAATTGTTTCTTTATACTCTTTAAAAATAACTGTTTAACAGAAATAATTTGCTCTATAAATAAATTATCAATGAATTGTTTATCATCATTCATATTAGCAAGTATTTCATTTATTATAAAGAAAGTTTCATTTAAATTTTTCTTTTTTACTTCTTTTTGCAAAATATGAATTTCTCTGAATATTCTTTTATAAATTTTTAATAAATTTTGCTTTTTATTAACAAGAGATTTTGATATAAACTCTTTAGTCCGATAATATCCTATATCTATTAACTTTTCCTTTGTATCTTTATCAATCGCAAAATCAAAAAGTATTACATTCTTTGTATCTATAATAACAAAATCATATCTATCATTATTACTATACAGATTAAATACATTTTCAGTAGATAAATACCATACAACATTGATTATGGAATTCAAATAATCAATAGGATTTTTTACATCACTACCGTCACGAGAACCTTCTAATCTAAATTCAAGCAATCTTGTGTCAGGAGTATTAAATTCATCATATATCTTCCACGCAGGCCAGCTTTTAATTAAATCACCGTCAACCAAAAGCATTCCATTATAATTAATAGGCTTCATAAGCCCGGGCAAACCTGCTGAACATCTTACTGCAAAAGCTATTTCTTCATTTGGTGTATTCTCTTTTGAAAATACATAAGGCATATTGGTATTCAAATCAAGAGTTAAAATTTGCAAATTGCAATCTATATCTGAAAAAGTTACTTTTTTTTCAGATGAATAAACATTTCCTAAAACCTTTTTTCCAATTTTTTCACGAAGCCAATCTAAAAAAATTTCACCTTTGCTTAAAGATATGTCAGCACTAAAAATTCCGATATTCAAATCTCTAAACATATTAAAATTAAAATTAAAAAACAAATTTTTTATTTCATCTTCATTGTATCCAACAGCATATAAGGCTGCAAAAACAGAGCCGACAGATGAGCCTGCGAGTGAATTAATTTTTAAATTATACTCTTTCATGGCTTTTATTGCACCAATATAGCACATACCACGAATACCGCCGCCGCCGAATACACAATTATATTTTAATTCGCCTGCCAAAACATCTCCTTAAGTAAAATTATTTATAAAATAATAATAGCCTAAAAATTCTATAAAAGAAATTTTAGGCTATTAAATAATTATTTATAGAAAAATTAAATACAATTAGCTGCTTCTTCTTCTGTAACACCCTTAATTGTCAGACTTATTTTGCCTCTGTCATCAATTTTAAGAATTTTAACAGTGACAATATCGCCTACATTAAGTCTGCCTTCAATTGTATCAATTCTTTCTTTGCACACCTGAGAAATATGAACCATACCGTCTTTTCCGGGGGCAAGTTCCACAAAAGCTCCAAATTGGACAATTTTTACAATTTTACCTTTGCAAACAAGTCCTTCTACTGGTTTAAAGGTCATTTGATTAATCATTCTCATTGCAATATCAGCACCTTCTTTGTCATTAGAAGTAATTGTTACTCGTCCGTCATCCTGAATATCAATTTCAACACCGGAAGCATCAATAATACCTCTGATATTTTTACCTCCAGGCCCGATAACAGCACCAATATCTTCAACAGGAATAGTCATAGTAAAAATGCGAGGTGCATAAGGTGACAATTCCTTAGCCGGTTCTGATATTACTTCTCTCATCTTTGAAAGAATATGTAAACGACCTTCTTTTGCCTGAGCCAAAGCACGTCTTAAAGTATCATTAGCAATACCTTTAGCTTTCATATCCATTTGAAGTGCTGTAATACCATCATCGTTACCTGTAACTTTGAAGTCCATATCACCGAGGAAATCTTCTATCCCTTGTATATCAGTTAAAACAACAGGTTCTCTGCCAGGTTCTGTTATCATACCCATTGCAACTCCACCAATCATACATTTTACGGGAACACCGGCATTCATTAGTGCCATTGATGAACCGCAAGTTGACCCCATTGATGTGGAACCGTTAGATTCCAAAACATCTGATGTAACTCGAATAGTGTAACCAAATTCATCCTGAGAAGGAAGTGCTGGAATATTTGCACGTTCTGCAAGATGACCATGCCCGACTTCACGACGACCCGGCCCTCTTAATGCTTTAACTTCACCAACTGAAAATCCCGGGAAAATATATTTATGCATATATGTTTTTTCTGTTTCAGGGTCAACGCCGTCTATTTCTTGTTTCATACCGGGGCCTGCCAATGTAGCAACAGATAGAATTTGAGTTTGACCTCTTGTAAATACGGCACTACCGTGTGCTCTTGGAATAACACCAACTTCACACCAAATCGGTCTTACTTCGTTTGGTTTTCTTCCGTCTGCTCTAACACCTTCATCTAAAATCATGGCACGCATAATTTTCTTTTCAGCAGCTTTAAATTCTTCAGCAACAAAGTCAATCCCTGTTTCTTCAATAATTTGATGAATATAATGATCTTCAGGAAGTGCTTCCACTTTTTCTTTAACAAGCTTCTTAGCTTCTTCCAATTTATTTTGTCTATATTCTCTGTCAAAATTATGATAAGCATCAAAAATCATATCGTGAGCAGTTTCGTCAATGATTTTCTTTAATTCTGAAGTATCATAAGGATTAACGAATTCTTCTCGTGTAACACCGCATTCCTGAGCAAAACTTAATTGAGCTTCGCATTGTTTTTTAATTTCAACCTGAGCGAATTCAACAGCTTCCATAATATCGTCCTCAGTAACGAACTTACAACCGGCTTCAACCATAATAACGCTATCGTGTGTACCGGCAACGACAATATCCAGGTCTGATTTATCTGCCTCTTGATGCGTAGGATTTGCAATTAACTGTCCATCAACCTTAGAAACTCTAACAGCACCGATAGGGCCTTCAAACGGAGCACCTGAAAGCATTAAAGCACAAGATGCACCGAGCATAGCAAGTGTATCAGGTTGATTTTGCTGGTCATAACTAAATAATTGAGCTACAATTTGTATATCATTTCTATAACCTTTTGGAAATAAAGGTCTTATTGGTCTATCTATTAAACGAGAAACCAAAATAGCCTTATCACTGGCTTTACCTTCACTACGGTTATATCCACCGGGAATACGTCCAATTGCAGACATTCTTTCTTCATAATCAATTAATAACGGGAAAAAATCTATCCCAACTCTTGGTTCTTTACTAACACAGCAGTGAATAAATAACATAGTATCACCGCATCTCACCGTAACGGAGCTGGTAGCAGATTTAGCATACTTACCCGTTTCAATGGTAACAGTTTTACCTCCAACAGGTATTTCGATTTTTTTTGATTCTACCATTTTTTTCTCTTTTCTCTACTTTTCTCACTTCTATTTTCGATTAATATTATAACCTTAAATATAATATTTGTGTATAAAATTAATTACAAAAAGAAACGTAATGTTTACAATTCGATTATAAATGTTGTATTCTTAATTAGTGAAGGGAATTAATAAATTCATAATGATAGGCCGGATTTTTAAAATATTTTCTGATTTTTATTATGTTGAAACTGAAATAGGGACTGTAGAAGCGAAGTTAAGAACGGTATTAAAGAAACAAAAAGAAAATGTTTATACCGGTGACTATGTAGAACTTGAAGAGTTTGATGTAAATTCAAAACAAGCTTTTATAAAAAATGTTGTAAACAGAACAAATTTAATCACAAGACCAAAAGTTGCAAATATAACTAGAGTAATAATTGTTTCTTCTCTTAAAGAACCTGATTTAAACTTTGAGCAACTAAACAGATATATTGCACATTGTGAGTATCATAACATCAAGCCCATTTTGTGCTTCAATAAAGAAGATATTAATTCTGACGAAAAATTATATACAAAAATTCAAAAAATATATAATAAAATCGGATATAATGCTGTTTTCACATCAGCAACAAAAAATTTGGGAATTGATAATTTAAAATGTTATCTTAAAGACAATACTTCAATGTTATGCGGTTCTTCAGGAGTAGGAAAATCCTCATTGATAAATGCTGTTTTAAACTCAGCAAAACAAAAAACGCTTGCAGTAAGCGAAAAATCTAAAAAAGGTGTTCATACAACAAGACATTGCGAGCTGATAGATATAGATAAGAATTCGTATATTATTGATACACCCGGATTTTCACATCTTAAATTTGATTTTTTACTTCCACAGGAAATTCAAACATTGTTTGTTGAATTTAAAAATAAGGAGATAAACTGTAAATATAAAAACTGCCTTCACACAGGAGAGCTTGATTGCGGTGCAAAAAATATAATCGATGATATGGATGAAGAAAGATACAAAAGTTATAAAAAATTTATCGCTGAAGCCAAAATTTATGAAGAAAATATATCTAAAAAATCAATAAAAAAAGAAACGAACAAGAAATTTAACCAAAATAAAATTATGACGAAAATTTCACATAAAAAAAGAGTACAATCAAGAAAAACAAAAAATCAAAACATAGAAACAGATGAGATATAAAAATGAACGAAAAAGCAAAAAAAGAATTTAACACATTTAGAGAAATTATAGAAAATTATTTGAGTAAATCTATTGATGTTGTATATCCGGAAAAGATATACAATTCAATGAGATATTCACTTCTCGGCGGAGGGAAAAGACTACGCCCCGTTATAGCTATGGCAGTTGCAAAATTATTTAACGTTAGCGATGAAATAATCCTTCCTGCGGCTTGTGCAATAGAAATGCTTCATTGTCAAAGTTTAATTCATGATGATTTGCCTGCAATGGATAATGATGACTATAGGAGAGGGAAATTATCCAACCATAAAGCCTTTGATGAAGCAACAGCAATACTAGCAGGTGATGCATTTTTAAGCTATGCCCCAAAACTAATAATTGAAAAAACGCCTAAAAGCGTTGACCCAAAGCTTATATTGGATGTATTGAAAGAATTTTTCATAGCTGCGGGTGTTGACGGAATTATATCAGGTCAAATAGTTGATTTAGACTCGGAAAACAAAAATATAACAGATAAAACTTTAAATTATTTATACGAATATAAAACAGCAAAATTATTCAAACTGGCAGTCAGAACAGGTGCAATTTTCGGTAATGCCAATGATAATCAAATAAACGCACTAACTCAATATGCTGAAAATTATGGTCATGCTTTTCAAATTTATGATGATATTCTTGATGTAACGTCCACGCTGGAAAAATTAGGGAAAACTCCCGGCAAAGATACTAATGCTGGGAAATCAACCTATGTATCTATGTTTGGATTAAAAAAAGCAAAAGAACAAACTTCATTTTTATGCAAGCAAGCATGTGATATACTAAAAGAAAACAAAATCAACTCATTAATTTTAGAAGGAGTTGCGGATGACATTGTTAAGGGGATAGAAGAATGTTCTTAAACACCAGTTATGAAATAATTACAAATGGAATAGAATCAGCAATTGTTGCACAAATACTGAAATTTATAGGTCATGCCATAAAAACCAAAAAACTTGATTTTCAGGTTCTTGCAACCACAGGCGGTATGCCCAGTTCTCATACGGGAGGTGTTGTTGCTCTATCAACAACTGTAGGTTTAATCTGCGGATTTGATTCAGTAGAATTTGCGATATCTATAGGTTATGCATTGGTTGTAATGTATGATGCTGCTGGTTTAAGACGTTCAACAGGCAAAATTGCAGCGTGTTTAAATAAAATTTGCGAAGATTACTACGCACAAGGACAAATTCCTATGGAAAGACTTAAAGAATTATTGGGGCATACTCCGTTTGAGGTTTTTGTAGGTGCTTTGTTAGGTGCATTCATTGCTTATGTTAACCATTTCTATTTATTTCAATAGGTAATAATGTCTGATTTTGATTTTTATAACTGTATATCTGAACCAATATTTATATTCAGCCAAAATGATGTAATATTCAGAAATAATTCATTTAACAAAGTTTTTTCGGAATATACGTCATTTACTAAATTCAAAAAACATTTCAATTTCGATTTATGTTTTTTATCATTTGATAATTTAAAAAATAAAACACCGCTAGATATACTTTTAAATTCTAAAGAAGATTTTCATACAACGTGCTTTTATCAAAACACAAAAGATGAATATACTTATTATTACATATATTCATTTATGCATAATTCATATAAAATCGTAATATTTAAAGATATTTCAGCCTCAGAAAAGTTAAAAACAAAAGAAAAGAATAATGAAAATCTGCAAAAACTATATCAAACAGAAAGAAATAAAAATGAAAAATATGTAAAATTACAGGAACACGCCCAAATACAAGTATTAAAAATGGGGATAATAAACAGAATATCGTTAACTATAAGAGAAACAAATGATATCGAAAAAATTTTGCTCTTTGCACTAACTGAAATCCATAATTTAACAGGTTCTTTCAAAACATACTTTTCTGTTAAAGAAAAAAATCAATTTAAAATAAGATATACAGTAAATGTAAATAATAATGATTCAGAAAAATATACCGAATATGAACATGAGATTTTATCTGATATAAAAAATAAAAATATTATTGTATCTAATTGCCTTAAAGAGTGCCTAAATACAAATAAAATTCTTGATAAAGGTACAAAAAGAATAATAATACCCGTATATAATAAAAATAAACTGCTGGGAATTATTGTAACACTTACTAAACAAAAATTTAAAATAGAAGATAATCAGGAAATTTTACAATCAATATCCGTACAGCTTGCAAGTGCAATAATTCAAGCGGCATTAATTCAGCAGCTAAATAAAAAGAATAAAAAACTGCAAAAAACGCTAAGTGAACTTAAAGAAACACAAATGCAGCTTATAAACACTGAAAAAATGGCTTCTTTGGGACAATTAATATCCGGTGTTGCACACGAAATTAACACACCTTTAGCATCAATAAGTTCAAATAACAACTTAATAAAAAGAATTCTAAAATCAAATAACATCATAACAAATGATAAAATAGATATACTAAAAGATTTGAATGATACAGATATAGAGGCAGCAACAAGGATATCAAATATAGTTAAATCACTAAAAAAGTTTGTAAGACTTGATGAAGCAGAATTTCAGAATGCAAATATAAATAATGAAATTGATTTAACTTTAAAATTATTGGAACACGAAACAAAAAATTCGATACAAATAATACGCAAATACAGTAATATACCGCCAATAATGTGCAGTGTGAACATGCTTAATCAAGTATTTATGAATTTGCTTGTAAATGCCTGCCAAAGCATAAAAGAAACAAATAAAGACGGCGAAATTGAAATATTAACAGAAGTTAAAGACAAAAAGTTGATTGTGCGAATAAAAGATAATGGTGGAGGAATACCGGCAAACATACAAAATAAAATTTTTAATGCCGGCTTCACTACTAAAAAAGCAGGAATTGGAACAGGTTTAGGACTTGCAATATCAAAGAAAATAATAGAATTACATAAGGGCAACATCAGTTTCAAAACAAAAACAGGAGAAGGAACAGAATTTACGGTATCAATTCCTATAAAAAATGAATAATTATTCGAAAGAAATATTCATGCTAAGATATAGAATATATTACATCGGAGAGAAATAAATGAGTATAACGGCACCTAAAGGAACAAAAGATATACTGCCAACAGAGATAGAGAACTGGCAAGCTATAGAAAAAACAGCTTCAAATATATTTGCAAAAGCTAATTTTAAAGAAATAAGAACACCGATATTTGAAGAGACAGATTTATTTGAACGAGGAGTTGGCGATACAACTGATATAGTTAATAAAGAAATGTATACTTTTATCAAAAGTGAAAGAAGTCTGACACTTCGCCCCGAGAATACGGCAGGAGTTGTTAGAGCGTATATTGAACATAATTTTCACAGACAAAGTCCACCTGTAAAATTATGGTATAAAGGTCCGATGTTTAGATATGAGCGTCCGCAGGCTGGTAGACAACGTCAATTTCATCAAATCGGCGTTGAAATGTTCGGTATACAAGATGCTACAGCAGATGCAGAATGCATAATGCTTGCTTCTGAATTTTTAAAAGGGATAGGATTAAGTGATTTAACAGTAGAAATTAACTCACTTGGCTGTAACACATGCAGAAAAGAATACAAAGAGCAATTAAAAGAAGTTGTAAAACCTTTTTTATTAGAACTTTGCGAAGATTGCCAATCAAGATTTGAAAAAAATCCATTAAGAATTTTGGATTGTAAAAACGAAAAATGTAATCAATTATTTGAAATCAATAATTTAAAAGATAAAATCAGCGGAATTAAATTATGTGATGAATGTTCGGAACATTATACTAAATTAAAGCAATACCTTGATATTTTAAACATAAAATATCAAGAAAATCCTTTTCTTGTAAGGGGGTTGGATTATTACACCAAAACAGTTTTTGAAATAAAATCAAATTCATTAGGTTCTCAAAATGCAGTATGCGGCGGGGGAAGATACGATAATTTAGTTGAAATGCTAGGAGGAGAAAAGACGCCTGCTGTTGGATGGGCAATGGGTATTGAAAGATTAAATGCGTTAGTTCCGCACATAGAAGCACATAAGCTAGATTGTTTTATAGTTTCAAATAACCCAAATGAAGCAATGAAATTAGTTGCGAATATAAGAAATCAGGGCTACAGCGTTGATTTTGACTATAACAACAGAAAATTTACAAAACAACTAGAAAAAGCAGCAAAAATAGCAAAACATGCTATTATTCTTGGTGAAGATGAAATCGAAAATAAATATCTAACTTTCAAAGACCTGCAAACAGGAGAACAAAAACAAATAAAATTGGAAGAATTATACAGTATATTATTAACTAAATAGTGTACTTAATAACTAAATTAAAAGGTGTTTAACAAGTTCAATTTCTTCAATATCAGCACCGGACTCAACCAATTCTTCAGCAGTAATACCAAAAAGGCTTATATGAAGCCTGGTTTGGTCATCTATTGTATTGTTATGAATATCAAGAATAACAGATTTAATAACTTCACACCGTTTAAAAACCAAACCTTTACTTGTTGAATTTTTATTAAAATTTCTTTTTTTTGATTTACCCATAAAAAATATTAATTCCAAAAAATTTTTATGATATATTAAATAATTTTATATATAATAAAATGTTAATACAAGTATATTTAAACTTGTTAAACTTTGTAAATTTTTTTGAATTACAAGTGTAAAATAGCAATTTTTAAATTTAGGGGTATTTAAAATAATATAATATAAACAAAAAGGAGTAATTCATGCGAATTGGTAATATATCATCAGTTAACCAAAACAGTAAATATAATCAAATAAAGAATAAAAACATTAATAAACATGCTGCGAGTGTTACATTTCAAGGAACAAAAGAAAATTTAGCTGCAATGGGAATAGTTGCAACAACAGGTATTGTAACCTGTTTGGCTAGTCAAAAGCCCATAATATCTCAAAGCAATGAAGATACAACAGCAAAAATCGAAAAAACAGCCGAAAAGGCAAGCATAATAAAAGATATGAATACAAACGGAAAAATAATTCCGCAAGATATTACCTTAAAATCATTACCAATAACAGAATTTTATTTACCATCCAAATCTGATGTAGTAGAATTAACTCCTAATGAAGACTTAACGAGAAATGATAAAGGTACAATAATAGTAACAATAACAGAAAATGCAACCGATAATGACTCTGAAGGTAACACTTTAGACGAAATAATTAATAAAGTATATTCAGATGCATTATCACAATATGGTGACGAAAAAGAAAGAAATGCAATATACAATAAAATAATAGATGAAGTTATACAAGCTAACCCTGAATTATCTGAATTTGTTCATAATGAACTTGGAAATAATGCTGACAGTTATGAAGACATAGCTTCACTAGATTTATACAGAGGTGAATCAAGTGAAAATTCAACATTAGATACACGTCTTTTAACAATGCCAACTGCAATTGTATATCAGGTACAAGGAAAAGATGTTAAAGACTCAACATTTAACTATTCAACAACAAATTATTCTCCAAATTCAGAAACAGCAAGTGTTGTTAAAGAAACTGATGAATTATTAGACGGAGAATATAGTTCATTCTCTGATTTAGTTTACGGAGAATACGGAAATGATTTATCTGATGAAGCATATAGAGATATTGTATATGCAATCGTTAATTCACCTGAAAATGCAACTGAATTTGAATATGTTATCGGCGATATGAATTTTAACGATATTGTATCAAGCGGAAATATTAACGATTTGAACAGAACATTGGATGAGAATACCAATGATATGATGATAGGTTTGTCACTTCCGGATGTTACCACATTAAGAGTAGCTGCAAATAACGTTAACTTTAATTCGGGTGATAAAGATGAAATAATTTACCAAATTTCACCAGTAAAAGTTAAAGAAGGTCAAAACGACAGAGAAATATTATTAGTATCAAATAACAACGAATTTGGTGGTATGGAAACTGGAGATGTATTTACATTAAAAGATGCACTTCAATTTTATTCGTCACCTGACGGAAACGGAAGATTTGCTTCAGTAATCGACGGAAAATTAGAACTAAATAATAAAGTAAATTATGTTGACGAATTTGCAAAAGAAATAATGCAGCAAATAGCCTATGCAAATTTAGATATATTTACAGCTAAATATGATGACCAAAACGGAACCTATAATTTTGGTATATTTGATATTACTGATGAATCCTATGATGCAACAAATAAACCAATTGAAGACGTAATTAAACATTCAACCATTAATTATGACAGAATGATGAATTACAGTTTCGTCAATTCTGACGGAAGTTCTAAATTTGAAGACGGTGTAGAATTAAAATTACCGCAATTCAATTACAGATTGAATGAAAATGGTCAATTGGAAATAGAAGAACCTGAAGTTCCACCGGTAAAACCAGAAATACCTGATGAACCGACAGCTCCTACAAGACCAACGAAACCGGAACCTACACCAACACCATCAGAGACTCCGACGCCAACACCTAGTCCGACACCGTCACCTAGTCCGTCACCGTCGCCTAGCCCGACACCGTCACCTAGTCCGTCGCCGTCACCTAGTCCGTCGCCGTCACCTAGCCCGTCGCCGTCACCTAGCCCGTCGCCGTCACCTAGTCCGACACCGTCGCCTAGTCCGTCGCCTAGTCCAACACCGACACCTTCGGAAACTCCGACTCCGACGCCGACTCCAACATGTGATACAGCACAAACGGATATTCCAACAGATGAACCGGAACCGACACTTCCAACGGAAGATACTCCGACTCCGACACCTACACCTTCGGAAACTCCGACACCAACGCCGACGCCGACTACACCAACATTACCGACAAAACCGTCAGCTACAGATATAGATCCTGTTGAACCTACAACAGAACCAACATTACCAACAAAACCGTCTGCTACGGATATAGAACCTGTTGACCCGACATCAACAACAGAGCCTACATCTCCGAGCGGAAATACTCCAACTCCGACACCGTCAGATACACCGTCTCCGACGCCAACTCCTTCGGCTACTCCTACACCAACGCCGACAGATTCAACGGATTGTACAGATGACAGTGATTCTGATAGACCTACGGACGAAGATGAACCAACATTACCGCCGGCAGATATTCCTACACAATCAACAGAACCGACGACACCTACGGAGCAAACAGAACCTACTGTACCAACAGATGATACCAAAACACCGACTCCGACACCTACAGAGCCGACAGTACCTTCAGATACTCCGACCCCTTCGCCAACACCTTCGGCTACTCCTACACCGACGCCGACAGATTCAACGGATTGTACAGATGACAGTGATTCTGATAAACCTACGGACGAAGATGAACCAACATTACCGCCGACAGATATTCCTACACAATCAACAGAACCGACGACATCTACGGAACAAACAGAGCCGACTGTACCTTCAAATACTCCTACACCGACACCAACTCCTTCGGCTACTCCTACACCAACGCCAACAAATTCAACAGATTGTACCGACGAAAGTGATTTAGACAAACCGACTGATGAAGGTGAACCAACATTACCGCAAGGCGATGTTAATACAAATCCATCAGAACCAACAACTTCAACAGAACCATCAAGTCCTGTAGAAGATACACCAACACCGACTCCGACACCAACCGTATCTGAGGACACACCAACTCCAACACCAACACCGGTAGAATCAACTGATTGTACGGATGAAAGCGACTCGGATGCACCGACTGATGAAGGTGAACCAACATTACCACAAGGCGATGTTAATACAAATCCATCAGGCTCTACAAGCTCAACAGAGCAATCAAGTCCTGCTGAGGATACACCAACACCTGCACCGACTCCGTCTGAATCTACGACAAAGCCTCAGACACCTACTCCGACACCAACACCGGTAGAGTCAACAGATTGTACGGATGAAAGCGAATCGGATGCTCCAACTGATGAAGATGAACCGTCCTTAGATATATCGAATAACAACATAGAAACTGAAGCTGAAAAACAAGCTCAAGCTGAAGCTGAAAAACAAGCACAAGCAGAAGCCGAAAGACAAGCTCAAGCTGAAGCTGAAAGACAAGCTCAAGCTGAAGCTGAAAGACAAGCTCAAGCTGAAGCTGAAAGACAAGCTCAAGCTGAAGCCGAAAGACAAGCTCAAGCTGAAGCTGAAAAACAAGCACAAGCAGAAGCCGAAAGACAAGCTCAAGCTAATGTACAGCAAGATACAACTTGCAATGATGAAGGAACAGCTGATACAGTAGAAGAAGAACAAGAACCTACATTATCAGGTAAAAACTCTAAGCAGTCAGCTTCCGCAAGATTAACATCATTTATAATAAATAAACTCGGAGCTAAAAAAGTAAAGAAGTTTAAGTCATACGATGCTTAGAATATAAATAACCAAAACAAATAATAAAAACCATCATCAACAGATGATGGTTTTTATTTTGTTTTATACAAATCTAAACAAAAATGTTTAACAAAAAATATAACAAGAATTATTTGTTGTTATTATTATTTAAAAGTGATTCTTGAAAAGCATCTAAAATTTCCCGCCATTGTTCAACAACAATATCTTCTCCCAAAGCTTCTGGGGATATACCGGCATGGTGGATAATAGGAAGCAGCTTTTCTTCTTGAATAGGGACACGTTTATTAATCCCGTCATCAGTATCATTACAAATAAAAAATCCTTTTCCGTTTTGGTCAAGAGCATAATCTACAACCGTTATTTCATGCCCGCCATCAACTATTCCATCATTATCAAAATGAGTAATACCGATAATAACATTTTCACCCATATTTAAAGAATTCAAGAGATGATTTTTAAGTACATTATTAGGGCAATTATAACCAATTAATTTACCATTTACATCAAGATTTTGATAAACAATTGAAATTTTAGGTTTTTCAAAAATAATATTTTCTACAAAATTTTTCTCATAATCATTCAAACCTTTATTATCAGAATTTAGCTGACCGGTTCGAATATCAGTTAAAGTATCATAACTATTTTGAGAGCCTAAATTTAACAATGCAGATTGAACAAGTACATCAATACAAGAGCGTTCACCGGGGTCTTTATATGATTGTTGAACTCTGGCTCTAATAATAGCATTTCTATCGGGTTTAATATTTATTTCTACATTATCCCAAGCCGAAATTTTATTTTCAGCATTAAATTCTCTAAGTTTTTTAATAGCAGTAGATGGACTGCTATCTATATCTGACAATTTTACTTTTTTTGAAACAGAATAATTTTGGCTGCTCAAGCCCTGAACAAGTCTAACAAATTCAGCCGGTTTTTTACTTGCTAAATTATATTCAATACTTGCGACCACACAACAAGAAGAAGCTACATTTTTAGCATTTTCTGGTAATGCGGAACCTGTTGCCTGTTCGATTGCGGGGATTGTATTTTCAGGAATATCGCCAAAAGTTTGAGTAATGGATTCAGGATTACTAATAGCATTAATAACTTCTGATAAAATAACGGACTCATTTAACCCGTTAATTCTGGGCTGCTGGGCAATTTTATACAAATTTTCCAAAACAGAAGTTCCGTCATTGGAGTTTTTGTCATCCAAAATACCATTTTTATCTAAATCTTTTAATAAAGAGGCTGTATTTTTATCTAATTTTTTCATAACAGCAGACATTTGTTTATGTTTTGATACAATTTTATCTTTGCCGAATGAAGTGTTAAAATTAGAGTGATATGCTTTTATTGTTTCAGAATCAACCCTTTTTAAATTCAAAGGCAATGAAACAACAGCATTATTATTAACATTAGCCTTTTTAGGTAATGATAAATTATTAATATTTGATATATTATTAATTCGGGAAATTTCTAACATAACAATTATTACCCTTTAATATAAAAAAGGGCAAAATTAGCAAAAAATTGCCAATAATAGAAAATATTTTTACAAAAGGCAATAAACTACAGCTGATTTTTACCTTCTTTAAGCCCTCTTGCCCTGTCATAAAGTTCAACCTTCATATAATATTCAGCCCCTTTGCTTAAAACATAATTAACCAAATCTAAATAATAAGAAGAAATAGTAGAACGGTTAATCTTGTACCAAACATCTTCAATATCTAATGCCAGCCATCTTCCGCCGACTTTTCTAACAGAATCAATCCACATATCAATTTCTTTTCTGTTATCATTAACATTTGGAATAATAATATATTTAGAAGTCATCAAACCAAAATTATTATTATTAGCAGCTGCATATTTACGCATATTTTCAATAACTTTTTTATACGCATTAACACGTTTAATCTTTTTATATGTTTTATCCGAACCGGAATCAACAGAAATAACTACGTTTAAGACACCTTTTCTAATTGCATCTTCAATAGCTGGAGAGAATTTGATGCCTGAAGAATGAATTCGCATGTTCCTAAACCCATTTTCAGTTAATAAATTAATTAATTTATCAAACTCCGGAGCAACAGTAGGTTCACCACCACCAAAAGATACTTCACCGCCCGGACGCAAAATACGTCTTTGAATCATATCTGTAACAACTGGAACTGCGTCGTAGGGCTTAATCTTATCAAACATTTTTTTGTTTTGAACTTCATAACAATAAGTACATCTGCTATTACAACGAACCCAATAGTTAAACTGAAGGAAATTTATATAATCATCATCATCCCAGTCTTTTTCTTCAAGGAAAACACAACCCACACAATTAGGAAGCAGGTTGCCTTTTCTATGTTCTTCTCTGTATTTACGTTTTAGTTCAAAAAGCTTATCCCAATCAATGGGTTCACCGCTGTAATCATTTTGCAGAGTAATTCTACCTCCGCCACTATGGCAGGAAAAACAACATGTTTCTAAACGTTGATGTTCAAAATCCATACCATGTTCTATATATCTGCAACTTAAATATTTCAACTGTCTATTCCGCTATTCTACAAAAATAAAATAAAATATATTATTAAATTATCATTTACAGAAGCAATAGTCAAGAAAATCGATAAAAGGAAATGTAACAATCCTTGTTTTTGATTTTTATTAAATGTATAATTAAGTTATTACAGTTAAGTAGGATTTTTTATTTTGAAATATACAAGTTGTATTCATTTGGAACATGGTATTACATTCTTTTCAACATCAGTTCAAATTTGCTGTATAAGCTCACACCCGGGAGGCGGTAATATTCTGCAATTAGAAAATTACCACGGCGAAATGATTGATTGGAATAAAATTTTTGAGAAAAGAAATGTTTTAAGAGAAGGCATACGTAACGGAAAAATTCCGGCTAAATGTGAAGGATGCTATTATCTTAAAGAACAAGAATGGAACACAGATAACTATTTTGATGAAGTGTTAATCGGGCATTGGACTTATTGTAATTGTAACTGTATATACTGTTACACAGAAAAAGATAAAAAGTTTTTTAACTCTAATATAACTTACAATGTTTATCCCGTAATTAAGGACATGATTGCAAAAGGTGTTTTATCTAAAAATGCAACCATTACTTTTGGCGGCGGTGAACCTACTATTTTAAAAGAATTTGAAGATTTAATTTACCTTTTGCTTGATTATGATGTATACAACATTAGAATACACTCAGACGGAATAAAGTATTCTCCAGCTATAGAAAAAGGCTTAAAACTGGGTAAAATTACATTAATTACATCTATAGATTCAAGTTCTCCGGAAGTTTACAAGAAAATAAAGCAAGTCCCATGCTTTGAAAAAGTTTGGAATAATTTAGAAAAATATGCAAGAACTAAAAACGGACTTATAAGAACAAAATATGTACTTATTCCGGGAATTAATGATAATTTAACAGAAGTAAAAAATTGGTTGCAGCAGACTTATAATGCAGGTATACACGATATTGCTTTTGATATCGAAGATAATTGGTTTAAGAAATATAGAAATAACATTCCTAAATATATCTATGTAATTTTCGATTTTGTTAATGAATGTTACCGTCAATATAATATTGAAAGTTGCGAATTATACGAAAGAGCATATAATCTTAAAATTGACAGAGAAAACTCCTTAAAGCTTTCCTCTGAAATAAAATAGGCAAACAAATGATGCAAAGCGTTAAGGATTACTTTAATAATTTAACATGTAATAAAAAGATTACAGCGTGTCCGAACGTATATTACTCTTTATTTTTTGATTGGGAAAATAATATTAGAATATGTCCTAAGAAAAAGTACGGAATTTTAATTAAAGATTATAACGGAATATGGCTTAATACACAAAAAATCGAGCAAGATAGGAAAAGTTACATAAATAGATTTAAGGTTTCACATCCTGATGCAATATGCACTAATTGTGAACATTATCAACGTGGTGTTTATAAAGAGGAAAAAATCTTAAAAGAAATTCATTTGGGACAATGGAAAAACTGTTATTTAAAATGCAAATATTGTAATTCCGTCAAGAATGAAAATTTAATTGAAGCAAAACATTACAGTATTTTTAATACAATTAACCAGTTAATCGATGAAAAGATGCTTACTAAAGATACCAAAATTATATTTGAATGCGGAGACGCTTTACTTCATCCGGAGTTTGATAAGCTTTTATACTTTTTTATTAATTACGAATCAAAAAATATAATAATAAACACACCTGCTGTTACATTTAGAGACTCTATAGCAGAAGCAATTGCACAAAATAAAATTAAGTTAATAATTAATTTGGATTGTGCAAACAAACAAATTTACAATTACATCAAAGGTGAAAAATTATATGAAATTGCCGTTGCAAATATTAAAAGATATATTCAATTTCAAGAACCCGGCGAAAAAAGAGTTCTGATGAAATATACCTTGTTCGAAGGGGGTAATGACGGAAAAAAAGAACTTTCCGATTGTTTTATCTTAAGTAAAGATTTATCTATCAAACAAATACTCATTGATATAGACGAAAATTGGTTTGATAAACTTCAAAATAATATACCCGATTATTTAATAGAAATGCTGGTTTTTATTAAAAAAATGGCTGATTTGGATGGCATGGAAATCATATTTTCAAAAAGAGTAAACAAAATATTCAAGAAAAAGTAAGGCCGATTAATGTTTATATATAACGAAAAATACATTAGTAAAAAAGAAAACCAATACTACAGCTGTGAATGGATTGAACACGGTCTTGTATTTTTTAAATATAAACTGGCTGTATGTTGCAATTGCGGGCATGCCGGAAGCGCACAGCCTTTAATCAGAAATAACTTTATCGGACAAACAATTCATTGGCACAGATTATTTCAAATTAAAAATATGTACAGAAGGCTTCATAAAAAAGGAAAAATTCATACAGGCTGTGTAAATTGTCCTTATTTAAGAGAAGCTGAATGGGACGGTGGAAACTATATTGAACACTTGTATATTAGCCATTGGACTCATTGTAATTCAAAATGTATATATTGTTATTCTGCAGGACATCCCGAAGAATTTTCAATAAATAAAACATACAATATAATGCCATACATAAAAGAAATGTTTGAAAGAGGAATTCTTAAACCTGGAGGTCAAATATCATTTGGAGGAGGCGAGCCTACTCTTTTAAATGAATTTGAAGAACTTGTTACATATCTTTTGGATAATTACTTTTGGAATATCAGAGTACATTCATCGGGAATAAAATACAGCAAAGCTTTAGCACGAGCAATTAATGAAATCAGAGGTTATGTGGTTGTATCCGTCGATTCCGGTTCAAGCGAGGTATATGAAAAAGTAAAACAAGTTCCAAAATACAAAGAAGTTAGAGAAACAATCAGAAAATATGCACTTGAAACAAGATTTTTGGGCAAATATTTAGTAAGTGCAAAATATATTATTATTCCGGGGATTAATGACTCAATCGAAGAAATTGAAAATTGGCTTCAAGCTAACGAAAAAGCAGGATTATATACTACTGTTTTAGATTTGGAAGAAAACTGGTATAAGGCAAACAGAAATAATATCCCGCCTCATATATACAAACTTATTGAATATGCAAAAAAGCGTTCAAAACAATTACATACAAATTTTGAAATTTATGAACGCTTACAAAATGTATTAAAAGACAGAAATAAAAAGAAAAAACTACTTAATTAATGCTTGAACCTCTTTAAAATACTGATTTTTTGAAGTTTTAAGAAGTTCAAATAAAAGCATTTCAACCGTTATTATTTGAACTCCCGAATGTATTAAGCGTCTTAATGCTGCTTGATTATTTTCCTCCGTTCGTGAAGCCGAGGCATCCTGAACCACAAAAACCTCATAACCGGCTTTAATCAGGTCAAATGCCGTTTGCAATACGCATATATGTGTTTCTATGCCTAAAAGAACAATTTGTTTTTTATTATTGGATTTTAATAAATCGGAAAAAGTTTTTTCGTTATATACACTGAAAAAAGTTTTTTCAATACGGCAGGCTTCAGGCAAAACATCATTAATTTCAGGTAAAGTTGTGCCTAATCCTTTAGGATATTGTTCAGTAACCACACATGGTATATTTAAAATATGAGCAGCTTTTGCTATTTTAACGGCGTTTATAGCAGCAGATTTATTTTGAAGCATTTTAACGAGTTTTTCCTGAACATCAATAAAAACAATTAAAACTTCATTCGAATTTACGGTGTTATACATTATTACTTACCTCCAAAAACTATTTTATTATATAATAACTGTAATCATGGAAAAAATAAAAAGAATAATTGAAAGTAATAAATGTCTGAAGCTCATTTGCGGAGCAGGCAACGAAAATTTAAAAGAAGTCGAAAAATTAGCATATATTTTTTCAAAATGCGGATTTAATCTGATTGATGTGTGTGCAAAGCTAGAAGTAATTAATGCGGCAAAATCGGGTATAAAAAGAGCCGGTAAGGAAGATGAAACTGCAATTTGTGTCAGCATAGGACTCCAAGATGACACTCACATGATAAAAGCTGTTATTAATAATCAAAAATGTACGAGATGTAAAAATTGCATACAAAATTGCATGCAAGATGCAATATATTCAGAAGATGAAAAAATTCAAGTTGATGACAAAAAATGTATAGGCTGCAAGCAATGCGATAATATTTGCAAAGAACACGCAATAATTTTTGAACATAAATATAAAAATCCGCATGAGATGCTTTTGCCATTGATTTCAGAAAATATTGACTGCATAGAATACCATTGTTCAAGTGAAGATGAAGATAGAATTATTGATTTATGGAACAAAATAAAATCAATATACAACGGACAACTCGGTATTTGCATTGACCGTTCAAAATTCGGAGATACAAAGATAATTGAATTACTAAAAAAGTTTAACGATAACACTTCTAACTTAATAATCCAATGTGACGGTAAACCTATGTCAGGAGGTTTGAATGACCTTAGAAGCACTCTGCAAACAGTAGCATTTGCTGAACTAATCAGAAGTGCAGGCTTAAATAATTTCTTAATCCTATCGGGTGGAACAAATGCAAAATCAACATATTTGGCAAGCGTGCTTGAAGTTAATATAAATGGTATAGCAGTAGGCAGTTATGCAAGAAAACTTGTAAAAGAATACCTTAGCGACGATTTCTTTTATAATCAAGAAAAACAAAATGCCGCACTAAATAAAGCACAACTGCTTACTGATAATTTAGCAGAATATTTATAAAAATACTTTTTAATATTTTGAAATTTCTTCAAAATAGCGTTCCAAAGCTTTGTATCCGTTATAAATTTCGCTTGAGATACTTACATATCTTGAAGCAGCTAAAAACTTTAACTCTTTTGAACGAATCGACATTATTTCATCAGCATCTTTTCTTAAATTTTTATCCAAAGATAAAGACCAGCGTTTTAAGAAAGATAATTCTTCATTAATTTGCTTGATAGTGGAAAATTCAAGCAAGTTGAAATCATACTTTGTTAAAAGAGCTTTATCATGATTATTTATACGAGATTGAACAACGGGAGAACCATATATGCGTTTAATAACCATATAATTATCAGCTATACGTCTGTGAGAATCAGGCACTTCACCTCTTGCCAGCATTGCAGACATACTCAATGAACTGAATTTATCATCATCACACGAAAGCGAACTTAAATTTGTACTTTCAAGGAACACTTTATTATTAGAATTTAAAACCACTTTTTTAATTCCCTATCTCCAACATTACTATATATAAAATAATAAACCTCAAAAAAAAAATTGTCATGATAAATTAATAAATTATTAAGAATAATTGTCAATTTTTTTACAAAATACGGAAATAAATATAAAAAGAAATTTTTTATTTTATAATAAAAGTATGTTTAAGTATGACGTAATAGTAGTTGGGGCGGGACACGCCGGATGTGAAGCAGCTTGTGCCTGTGCAAAATTAGGTGCAAAAACACTGCTGGCAACATTAAATTTGGATAATATAGCATTAATGCCTTGTAATCCTGCTATTGGCGGCCCTGCGAAATCATGTTTGGTTCGTGAGATAGATGCATTAGGCGGAATAATGGGAATAGCCGCCGATGCTACATATATGCAGTTAAAAGTTTTAAATTCGTCAAAAGGCCCTGCAGTTAGAGCATTAAGAGCACAGTCAGATAAAAAAGAATACATGAGGTATGTAAGACATCTGCTTGAAAGTGAAGAAAATCTTTATTTAAAGCAATGTACAATGACAGAACTTCTTGTGGAAAACAGTTGTGTAAAAGGATTGAAAGACGAATTTGGACAAGAATATTTAGCTCCCTGCATAATACTTACAACCGGTACATCGCTTGAAGCGAGAATTTGGGTAGGGCTTCAATACTTAGAATTCGGAAGATTAGGTGAAGCAAGTGCAAAAGGTTTATCACCGTCATTAAAAAAACTCGGGTTTAAAATAGGCAGATTAAAAACCGGTACTCCTGCAAGAGTTGACGGAAGAACAATCAACTTTGATAAAATGACCATTCAGCCGGGAGATGAAAGTCCTACATTTTTCTCTTTCTTGCCGGATAGACCAATAAGAGAACAATACCCCTGCTATTTAACAAGAACTACTTCCGAAACACACGAAATAATTAAGAACAACCTTGATAAATCACCAATGTATTCGGGATTAATTCATGGTGTAGGCCCAAGGTATTGTCCTTCAATAGAAGATAAAGTAATAAGATTTGCACATAATCCTTCACATCATATTTTTATCGAACCTGAGGGCAAAAATACTTATGAAATGTACGTTCAGGGGTTTTCAACAAGTCTGCCGGCCGATGTACAAATCAAAATGTTAAAGACACTTCCGGGACTTGAAAATGTACACGTAATGAAACCTGCTTATGCTGTCGAATACGATTACATGCCTGCCGTTCAGCTTTCGCATACGTTAATGACAAAGAAAATCAGCGGATTATTTTGTGCGGGGCAGATTAACGGAACATCAGGATATGAAGAAGCAGCGGCACAAGGCTTGCTAGCCGGTTTAAATGCAATAAAATATTTACAAAATAAAGAAATGATTACATTATCGAGAGAATCATCCTACTTAGGCACTTTGGTTGATGATTTAGTCACAAAAGATATAGATGAACCGTACAGGATGTTGACTTCACGCTCTGAATACAGGCTGCTTTTAAGACAGGACAATGCGGATGAAAGATTAACAAAAACGGGGTATGAAGCAGGACTCATTGAGGAAGAAAGATATCAAAGATTTTTGAGAAAACAAGAAACAATAGAAAATGAAATTCAAAGATTGATGAAAAGCAAAATTTCTCCTTCAGAGGAAACAAACAAAATACTTGCAAAATACAACGAAAATATTGATATCGGGATGAAGCTTTCAGAATTAATGAAACGTCCTAACGTAACTTATGAAGTTATAAAAGAACTTGATAAAACTACAAAGGAATTAAACCTTACAAAAGATGTATATGAACAGGTTGAAGTCAAAATAAAGTATGAGGGATACATAAAAAGACAAATTCAACAGGTTAATATGTCTGATAAATTGGAAAAAATCAGATTACCGGAAGATATTGATTATAAATCAATACAGCATATATCTATCGAAACCAGAGATAAACTTGCCAAAATAAGACCGGTGACATTAGGACAAGCTTCAAGAATAGGCGGAGTAAAGCCTTCAGATATATCAGTATTAACAATTATGATAGAATCTCATAACCTGAGAAAAAATTCTGAAAGCAAAAAAGATTGTTAATATTTGTTACAAAAATTTTTTAAAACACTTAAGAAGTAGCGAAAAATGCCGACATAATTAATATAAACAATATTCGCAAAGGAGTATTAAATATGGGATTGGCTGCATCGCAAGGACGTATGTTATGTTTAACGGCAAGAATGAGTGACCTTATATATGAAGGGCAGCAGATTTCGCAGCAAAGAATGGCACTTGCAAATCAACAACAGGATATAGCAAATGCATATAATGAAAAAACAAGTAATACGATATTACAGGCAACAACACCGGACGGACAGGTTCAAAGACTTACGTTTGATATTTTAACAAGTCAAGATGCCTGGACAGGGCTTGGAATGAGAATTATAGATGCTAACGGGAATGTAGTTGTTCCGGGTAACGGTACATCAATACAAGTTTCTGCGGATGATGAAACAACCCAAACATTTGATATGACAAATGTTGGAGATTTTATAACAAATTACCTGAATGTTGCACCAACAGATGACGCATACGCAAAATACAGTAAAATGAGCATGCCCGAACTTGTGGAACAATATAATAATTCCGTCGGAGCAGACGAAACAAAAAAAGCAGAAATTGTTGATAAATATAGTTATTTAAAAAGCGAAAATAATGAGCGTTATTGTTATGATGAAAATATAAATGACCCCGAATATTTACAGCAAATGCTTACAAACGGTGAGT
>CANPYW010000022.1 GCA_947588745.1 Candidatus Gastranaerophilales bacterium | reverse complement strand
ATTACAAGCATAACGCCTAAATATAGAATTGAAATAGTCATTAACTTTTGAAGCAATGTTGACATTGAACCAGCAAAATTACCTACTATTGCCAGATTAAAACTTGCCCTTAAATAATTAGCAAGTTTTTCTTCCCACTTTCTGAACATTGAACCTTCTAAAGCAAGTGATTTTACAGTTTGTATACCGGTTATGGACTCAACCAAATACGAATTTGACTCTGCACCCATTCTGAATTTATCTTCCAACTTAACACGTAAATTCGGCGTTATTGATAAATATAAAACTGAGGTCAGGAACAGGAACAACAAAGCAACACAAGTTAATTGCACACTGTATACAAGCATTATTACAAGGAATACAACGGAAAAGAATGCATCAATGATTACGGAAACTGATTTATCAGTAATGAATTCTCTTATTCTGTCAAGTTCTCTTACTCTTGCAGCTATGTTACCAACCTGCCTTGTTTCAAAATATACATAATATAATCTGAACAACTGTTTAAACAGCTTTGCTCCAAGTTTTGCATCAATTTTATTTGTTGTATGTATAAAAATATAATTTCTAGATAAATTAAGCAAAAATTCAAACAGTGCTATAACTATAAATGCAAAACCTAAAACATTTAAGGTGGATATTGTTCTATGAACAAGCACTTTATCCAAAATTACCTGAGTAAATAAAGGAGTAACAAGTCCAAATAACTGAATTACAAAAGAACCTAAAAGAACTTGACCTACAATCTTTTTATATTTAATTATTTCTGAATAAAACCATTTAAAGCCAAATTTGACTTCTTTATTAAGCATTTTATATTTTAAAACAATGATTTCATCTTTTATAATATTTTGGAAATCTTCAACAGTAATACTTTTAGCGTTTCTTTCGGGAGGCTCCAGAATTAATAAACCCGTTTCATCTTTTTTTATTCCCAAAATAACAATATATTTGCCCGTTTCTTTTAATTGAGCGATAAATGGAACCGGATATTTTGAAAAAGCTTCTTTTACATTAATTTTTTTGCTTTTTATTTTAAACCCGGCATTTTTGGCAATACGAATTAACTCGGCACTTTCAAGTTCCGGAGAATCAATTCCGTACTCTTTTTCAACGGCACGCATATCTATATTCGTGCCGTTCATCTGTGCCGCAACGGAAAGTGCTATAAGTCCCGTATTAATATTTCGTTTTTCAATATTTTCTTGCATTAACTATCCCTTGTCATAAGTTGTAAGTATCTGAATTGCTTTTAAAATTGATATTAAAGTCCAACTGTTCTTTTCATATTCAATTTCTTCCTCTAATAAATCAAGTTTCGCCTGCGTTAGCTCTATAGGAGAAACAAGCCCCTTCTTTAGCATTCTGTTCATACTTAGTTCATTGTCACGTAGTTCTTTTAGTATCTGTTCACTGTCCGCAACCTGTTTTTCCATATAAGAATAGTTTGAACGAAGCGTCATAACTTTATTTTTCAAGTCTGCCAAAGCTCTATCACGTTCTACATACAAACGGGCAAGCTCTAATTTTGCTTTATCTATATCCGCACTGTTCTTTAATCCGTCAAATACAGGCATGTTTACACTTGCACCTATAGACCAGTTTGAAGGCTCTATACCGAGCGTTTTAAGATAGTTGGTAGTATGGGAATCATATAAGTAATACTTTGAATATAAATTTACTTTAGGGAAATTAGTCCTTTTCACTATCTTCAATTCTTGTTCTTTTTTAGCTATAGCTGCATTTTGGATATCATAAGTTACACTTTGAGTGTAATCATTATAACTAAACGGATCAAATTCAGGTTTTTGAACATCTTCAACGGATAAATTTTCAATATCGTATTCTTCACCCGTATAGAACTCTAAATAATGAAGATTTTCAGCTAGCATAGCCTTTAACTCAAATAAATTTCTTGATGCTTTTTTATTTTCTACAATTTGTGTATTAAGTTCATTTTTTGAAAGTTCTTTAATTTTAAACAATCTTGATTTCATTTCAAGATTTTTTTCCCCGAGCTTCAAAATCTGTTCGTTCAAATCAATTTGTTTTTTTGCAAGAAGGATTTTAAAATATAAATCGGTTATATTCAAGTTAAGCTCTTGAAGCTGACCTTTTTGAATAAGCTCTTTCATATAGGTGTCTTCTTTTGCCATATCAAGATGACCTTTTCTAACACCAAAATCAAATACATTATAACTTAATGTAAGCCCGAATAACGATTGATATCTGGTATACGGGTTAACAAAAGAATCGCCCACATAGACGGAAAAAGGCATATCCGCAAAACTTTTATTGTATTCAGCGTTTGCACTTGCAGCAAGTTTCGGGAAATATTCGGAACGTGCCGATTTTATTCCTGTTTTGGCGATAAAAGTATCAAAATCCGCAAGCTGTAAATCAAAAGAGTGTTCTTTTGCCTTATTTAATATGTCATCATAACTAATTTTTGCGGATAATTTCGCTTTAACATTATCAGCTTCAGGAACTAATGTTTGTACGTTATTTTGTACGTCATTATCTATTTCCTCAATAGCAAAAGAAGAATTTAAAAAAAAGCATATAAAAAATAAAATACTTAGAATTAAATACTTGGATAACATATCAACCAACAACTCTACTACTGAGAAATATAACACAAAGAGTTTTTCAAAGCAAAAAATTAATAATTTATAGTAAAAATTTCAAACTTTAATTTATAAAGAAAATATATTATAATAATAAATATTTATGGAGTTAAGATAATGAAAAAGTTAGTTTTAGTTTTATTAACATTACTTGCATTCTCGGCACAAAATGTCTTTGCGGAAGATTATAATGCAGTAATAACTAAAGACAGAAATATACAAAATCAGATTAGCGAAATCGGGTTTAAATTACTGAATTCCAATCAAATTGATGTAAGAATGGTTTTTGCTTATAACAAAAAAGATAAATTGATAAAAGGTTATCCCGAACTCACAAAAAGACAAATTGTATTATATAAAGACACGATACAATATACAAATACAGAAGATGAAATAGCCGCACTTCTTGCAAGAGAGATTTGTAAGGTGGCAGAATCTTATACAGGGCAGTTTAGAGGAATGATTGGCGGAGCTCAAACAAAGCTTGCACCAAAAAAATTTGAAATATTTTTTGACAAACGTGCGGTTGATTTTATGGTAAAAGCCGGCTACAACCCTTTAGGGCTGATTACTTACATTAATAAAGCTTTTCCTCAAAAACGGTTTGATAAATTTGCAAGAACAAATTTAACCTCAAAACGACTTGCAAACATTTACGAATACATATATACGAAATACCCCGTATTTATTGAAAATAATGAGTATATAAACAATTACTATTATCAAAATTTTCTGTTAACTTCACAGAATAACAGAAAAAAATTAGCCGAAAAAATTAAAAATCATTCAAAGGAAATAATAAAATATGAATAAAAAATTTATATGTTTTATTATTATAATGTTGTTTTGCACCGCTAAATCAAATGCAATCGATAATAATACGGAGGGAAATGACACCGCAGTAAATCAAGAGTTTGAAAAGCCCGTTGCAAATTTGGATTACAATTATCTCTCGTTTGAAAAAATTCCCATTTATCTTCAAATAAAAAACGGTTTATCCACAAAGAAAAATACGGTATATGAAGGTCAAGAGCTCGAATTTACCGTTGCGAAAGATGTAATGTACAATAATCAATGTATAGTTAAAAAAGGAACTTTGGTAACCGCCAAAATAGAAACCTATGTTACCAGAGGTATGAACGGAATACCCGCTACTCTTATTATTGATAAATTTAACATCCCAAATATCGACTCCAATAAGTTAAAAGGACCTTACATTAAAAAGGGCAAAAGTTTAACGCTTCTTGTTCTGCCTATAAAATGGGCTTTAACTCCAATCCCCGGTGTAGGCTCTTTAACCAATTTCATTATCGGCGGAAATGCCTCTTTATCGGAGAAAGACCCGATTATTATATATTATTACCCCGAATGGAATTAAAATTTTGTAAATATATCGTTGCGTTAACCG
Organism: Candidatus Gastranaerophilales bacterium; assembly: GCA_947588745.1. GTDB lineage: Bacteria > Cyanobacteriota > Vampirovibrionia > Gastranaerophilales > Gastranaerophilaceae > Avigastranaerophilus. Next base: position 31,126 of record CANPYW010000022.1, on the reverse strand, counting down.
ACTTAAATATTGACTCTTAACTCATTTAGTTGCTATATAAAATATATATTTGAATTAAGGGGAGAAAACATGAACGATATCTTCAAACAAATTTTATTGAAAAATGCGGAAAAAATTGACTTTTTTCTAATAGGAAAAACCATTATTGAAATTATCGTATTCTTTTTTATAATGCGTATAATCAATAAAACTCTGCATCTGTTTTTTGACAAAATAATTGCAAGAATTAATGATTCCGAAACAAAAAAACAATATCAAACGTTAAGACAGCTTGGAATATACCTGATTGATACAATAATTATTCTTTTCTTTGCGGTTAATATTCTGGGAAACTTTGGCATAGATATGAAACCGATTTTGGCTACGGCAGGAGTTGTCGGCGTTGCGGTAGGTTTTGGCGGTAAAAAGTTTATAGAAGATTTATTTACCGGACTTTCAATCATTCTGACGGGACAAATTCGTGTGGGAGATTTCGTTACGGTTAACAATTCTACCGGAACAGTTGAAAGAGTAACTCTTACAATGATTGTAATAAGAGCTTACAATGGTGATGTTCATTATTTAAGAAACGGTCAAATTGATACAATTGTTAATCAAACAAAGAATTTTTCATTTCCCCTGTTCAACGTAAGTGTTGCCTACAAGACCGATATCGCTTATGCCATGAAAGTTTTAAAAGAATTAGGTGCAGAATTAAGACAAGACCCCGTATATTCAAGTTTTGTTTTATCAGATATAGAAGTATTAGGGCTTAACGAATTTCAAGATTCGGCCGTCGTTATACTTTGCAGAATAAAAACAACCCCGCAGGAACAATGGATTATAAAACGGAAGTTCAATCAAATGATTAAAGAACGCTTCGATAAAGAAGGTATAGAAATTCCTTTCCCGCAAATGGTTGTTACAAAAGCAAATTAAGAACAAAAGAGAGGCGGGAGTGCATTTGGCACTCCCGCCTCTCTTTACCTTTTATCTGTTTTTATTTATTTTTTATCTTCTTTATTTTGTTTAGTTTCCTTTAAATCTTTCGGAACGGTTACATCCTCTTGAGAAGCGACTTTTCCCAATATTTGAGGAAGCTCTATACCTGCTTGATTAGCCAAATCGTGCATTGCGGGGAGTGATTTAATTAAATCACGCATAAAATTAGCTGTTGTAGAGCCTTTATCACTGCCTGCACCGCCATCCCAAACCGTAATTTTATCAAATTTAATATTTTTTATAGCTTCAACCTGTTGAGATACTATATTTTCAATTTTTTCAATCATTAAGAAGCTTGTAGCAATTTCGGGTCTGTTATTGCTTATTTTAACAAGTTCTTCATAACCTTTTGCCTTAGCTTCCAAAACTGCTTTTACACCTTCAGCTTCCGCAAAATATTTAGCTTTAATTGCATCAGCTTCACCGAGTGCAATTCTTCTTTGTCTTTCGGCTTCAGCATCTGCTTCCACTTGAATTTTCAATTTTTCAACTTCTTGTCTTGCCAATTCTTCTTTCTTTAACCTTGCTTCTTCCTTTTCTTTTTGAGCGATTAAAACATCACGCTCTGCATTTGCTTTTGCAACTTCACCGAGTTTTAAAGCTTCTGCCTGCTTAACCGCTAATGTTGCATTATAATCTGCGATATTGGCTTTTGCAATATTTTCACCTTCTACCGCTTCTGCCTCAAGGCTTGCGGTTTTAATACGCTGTTCTTTCTCTGCATTTGTTCTTCCTATTTGAGTTTCGGCCTGCTGCTGAGCAACCTGTACTTCTCTGATTTTTTCGGCTTCTGCTTCACCTATAACAGCCGTAGAATTAATATTTGCAGTCTGAACACGCTGTTCTTTTTCCGCATTGGTTTTACCAATTAAAGTTTGTGCATTTTGTTCCGCAACCTGAACTTCTTTTTCTTTATTAGCTTCAGCTTCACCGACGGCACCGAATTTTTCCTGTTGTGCAACTTCGACCTTAGCTTTATTTATGGCTTCAGCTGCCGCTTTTTTACCTATAGCATCAATATAACCCGATTCATCGGTGATATCTTTTATGTTAACGTTTATAATTTCAAGTCCTATTTTGTTTAATTCGGGATTAACATTCGAGTTAATCTGTTCAAGAAACTTTTCTCTGTCCTGATTGATTTCTTCAATAGTTAAAGTAGCAATGGCAAGACGAAGCTGACCCAAAATTATATCACTTGCCTGTGTTATAATATCTTGCTTTGATAACCCGAGCAAACGCTCTGCCGCATTAAGCATTATATTTTCTTTTGTTGAAATACCAAAAGTAAATGTAGCGGGAACTGCAACACGTATGTTACCTTTTGATAAAGCCCCTCTTAAATCAATATCCGTTGTCATGGGTTCTAATGACAGAACTCCGTAATCCTGAATTAAAGGGATTATAAACGTACCGCCGCCATGTACGCATTTTGCCGTTGAATTTCCGTTTGTTTTACCAAACACAACAATTATTTTATTTGAAGGACATCTTTTATACTGATTTGCAATGAAAATCAATGCCGCAAGAATGATTAATGCGGGAACTATAAAAGATACCATAAACAAAGGGTCTAAAAACATGCTATTCTCCTTTTATAACGTATATTTTATTATTTTCAACTTTTACAACTTTAACAGGCTCAAACGCATTAATTTTTTCGTCCGAACAGTTTGATGCCTCAATAATCGTTAATCTTCCGTTTATATCTATTTCGATTTGCCCCTCTTTATGAGGCTCAATGTTTATATATGCTTTTCCTGCTTGATTTACAAGAGCAGTTAAATCGGTTTTAACGGTCTTATTAAGTTTTTTTATTCCATACATTAAATAAGCGGTAAGGAACATAAAAACAAGACCTGTCAAAAAGCCGATTGCTAAAGAAATATTAGCGGATAATTCAAACTGAACCAAAGCGGCAAGCCCACTCCAGCCAAGTCCCATAAAAAATGCAAGAATAGATTGCATGGAAAGAAAACTAAAAGAAACATCAGTTTCCGTCATGGCATCAAAATTTGCCTCAACCTCGGTATCTCCGCCTACAAATATAAAAACAACAAGTTTTAAAATATACAATACCGTAGAAAATAAAGCTACGGTTAACAGTATATTATACAAATTAAGAAATTCAGGCATTATAATACTCCTTTTATGATAATTTTATATTATCTTTGCAAACGAAGTATCATACTTTTATTGTATTTTAAATTTCATATATTTCGGTTTTTATAAGATATCAAAGGCTTATTATATCTGCACATTGAGATTATGAACGGATGAATTAGTCCTTTGTTCCGTTCTCTTAATAAATTTTTTAATTTGCTTTTTATTCATATAGAGTTCATTATCTTCATTAGACTTAAATTTACAATCATGATAATAAAAATCTAATGCAGTATCAACCGGACACTTAACAAAAAGTCTATTTCCACCGGAAGCCAACACTTCACTGGCTATAGCGGCAATTAGCCACTGACCTGCAAAACGGTATTTTTTATTTCTCAATGTTTCGATATAAGAAATATTGAGATTTTCCCCAACATCATTCGTTTGAGAAAGACCTATAATTTCGCCGCCGTTCTCCTGTATAACAAAAAATCTTTTATCATTATCATGCCCGAATTTGCCATATTCATATTTATTAATCATGTGACGTTCTATAAAATATTTGTAAAAATTGAGTCCTTCTATTGAAGAAACCTCATCAATATCACTTTTACTTTGACAATCATATTCATATACAGTCGCTTTAACAAAATCGCCTGTTCTTTTTTTTTGCACTTGACAAGATACAATCGGAATTTTATGCCCGAAGGAAATAGAATTATTAATCATTGAGCTTCCTTGAGTAATTGATATAGGAAATAAAACTAAAAAAAATAAATTTTGCTCCAAAAAAGATATTTAACCTTTAAAGTGTTAAATATCTTTTAAAAAAGCGAATATTAAACTATACTTTTTCAAACATTAAAACAGCATTATGACCACCAAAGCCGAAAGAATTAGAAAGAGCAACTTTCACATTTTTTTCTTTTGCTTTATTTGCTACATAATCAAGATTAGCACATTCTTCATCTCTGTGAACAAGATTAATTGTAGGAGGAACAATACTATCATTTATTGCTTTTATTGAAATAATAGCTTCTGCACTACCGGCTGCACCTAACATGTGACCCGTCATTGATTTTGTTGAACTTACACAAAGATTTTTATTTGTTTTTATATCTCCAAAAATTCTTGCAACAGTATTGGATTCAGCCATATCACCCAAATGAGTGCTTGTACCATGCATATTTATATAATCCACATCTTCCGGATTTTTACCGGCTTCTTTTAAACAATTTCTTATGGCAAGTTCAGCCCCTCTGCCTTCAGGGTCGGGTGCAACCATATCATAAGCATCAGAACTTTGTCCGTAAGCCGTAATCTCAGCATAAATTTTTGCACCTCTTTTTAAAGCATGTTCTCTTTCTTCCAAAATAAGCACAGCACCGCCTTCACTTAATACAAATCCGTCACGTTCCTTGTCATAAGGACGAGAAACCTCATGTGCAGGTCTTGTACTCTTTGATAAAGTCCTTGCACTGGTAAATGCACCTATACCAAAATCACAAACACTTGATTCTGCACCACCTGCGAACATAATATCAGCATCACCGTATTGTATTGTTCTACAAGAGTCGCCAATTGAATGAGCACCCGTTGCACAAGCCGATAAAACAGCTTTACTTGGGCCTTTTAAACCATATTTTATAGAAATTTTACCGGAAGCCATATTTGCTATCATCATCGGAACAGTAAATGGAGAACATTTATGAAATCCACGTTCCATCATATCCTTGTAACCGGTCGTTACAATAACAAGCCCGCCTGCCGCAGTTGAAACAATAGTTCCAATTCTTGTGGTATCTTCGTCTTTCAATATCAAACCCGAATCTTTATAAGCTTCTTCGGCTGCGATTAAAGCATATATTATACTTTTATCAAGTCTTTTTGCCTCTTTAAAATCAATATAAGCCTCAACATCTATATCTGCAGGAACTTGCCCAGCAACCTTGACTAGATGCTTATTTTTATCCAGATTATGTTCTTTTATGCCGCTTATACCCTGCTTGATATTATTCCACAATAAATCAATCCCAATACCATAAGGCGTTACACAGCCCATACCAGTTACAACTACACGTCTTTTTGACATATTTTCCTCCGATTTATCGGCATTATAATTGTATTCTTATAAGAAAAAATTACAATAAACTTCCGGTAACTATCTTCTAAAACATATAAATATATACATTGATATTAGCTTGAAAGTATTTTAAAATCAATATTTAACTTTTAATTTGATAAAAATTATATTGTTTCATGTTTTACAACATATATAAAATCATCAACAAGTTTTTCATTCCAGCGTTTTCCGGCTTCATCTTTAATAATTTTTAATATTTCATCTATTGAATATGCATGCCTGTAAGGTCTATCTTGAGCCATTGCATAGAAGGAATCAACCAACAAAACAATTTGTGACATTATCGGAATTTCTATACCTGATTTTTTAGCTGGATAACCTTGCCCGTTCCAATTTTCGTGGTGGGATTCTATTATGGGAATGATATCTTGAATATTTGAAATAGGCTTCAAAATTTCTCTTGCAGCAATAACTGGATGTTGATGAACAATATTTTTTTCATCTTCCGTTAAGGGGCCTTTTTTATTAAAGATTTCTTCCGGAATCATTATGTTGCCTATATCGTACAACAAAATAGCAAGCCTTAACTTATCAATATCCTGTTTATCCATTTCAAGTTTTTGAGCAACAAGCACAGCCAATAAAATTTTCGACTTTGTAGTTCCCGTTTTATACATCTGATTATAAGATTGAGAAATCATATCCACGATTGAATACAAAATATCATTTGCACTTTGTTCTTTTAAACTGATATTATTTAACTTTTCCGAAAGTTCTTTTGATATATTTTCGGATACCGGAATGCGTTTTTTAGCAAGAATATCAAGAAAAGTTTCAACAGCAATTTGCTGCCAATTATTCTCACTTTGCTTTTGTGCAACTTCAACTCTGTTTCTGCCGTTTAATTTAGCTTTATACATTGCCTGATCGGCAAGTTCAATAAGTTCATCTATTCTATCAGAATGTTCTAAAAAAGTTGCAACACCTATACTTGCGGTTACCCCGCCTATAGTTTCAAGAACTTGACTTTCTATCGACTTGCGTATTCTTTCCGCTGCAATATAAGCCCCTTGGGAATCAACACCGGCTAACAATAAATCGAACTCCTCACCGCCTATTCTTGCGGGAATATCTATGGAGCGAGCTTCTTTTTTCAGTACATTTGCAATGGTTTTTATGGCAATATCACCGTATTGATGTCCGTAAGTATCATTAATTTTTTTTAAGAAGTCCAAATCCATAGCTATTATGGAGAAAGGCTGTTTTAACCTCAATGCTCTTTCTGCTTCTTTTACGATATTATCTTCAAAATAACGTCTGTTAAATATTCCCGTAAGCGGGTCTGTTATTGCCTGTTTTTTAACCTCCTGAAATAAATCCGCAACAGTTATTGCAAGTTCAATTTGATTAGCGAAAAGTGACAAGAAATTCATCTCTGTATCAGTAATATTCTCTCGGTCTGAAGTAACTATTGCACAGCCAAAATTTTCCTGTCCGTTATGAATTGGAACTACAGAAAAGATTTTTGAATTTACATTTGATAAAGTATCCTGAAGTTGTTCTTGCGTTAAAAAAGGGAAAAACATTTTTATTACGCCTTTTATATCAGGAGTTGAATATATTTTTCGTTCGGTAATTGATTTTAGAATAATCGAATTATCCACATAAGGAAGCTTGTATGTTTCCTCGGTTTCATTAATATACGAAAGAAGCTTAATGATATATGAATTTGCTGATGAAGATTTTATTGTCAAATACTTTTCCTCATCAACACCGGTTTCAAGCTTTAAAATTGCTGCAAAATTATAATTCATCTCATTATGCAATATACTTACAATCTTATCCAGCATACTGGATAACGGTTGAGATGAATTCATCATATCCCAAACACTATTAAGAGTTAATATTGTTTGATTTGCCTGTTCTAGCTCTTTTGTTCTGGCTGCAATTTCTTCTTCCAGAGCGATATTTTTAGCATAGACGTCTGCAAAATCTCTACCTTGAAGGTAAATCGAGCCGTCAATTTTGTTTATTTGACCTAGAATATCTTTTATGCCTGAGAATATGCTCACTTTTGTTATCCGAATTAAAATTTATAATATATTATATACCCGTTTGAAAATAATTATAATACTTTTTTAATAATATTTACAACATCTTCTGATTTTATTTTGTTAATACAATTATTTTTATTAGTTTTAAGCTTACAATGTTTGCTCATACAAGGCGAGCAAGGGCAAGCAGAAGAGATATAAAAATATTTATCGCCAAAAGGTGCTGTTCTTTTTGCTGATGTGGCAAAAAATAAAGTAATAACATAAGCTTTTTCTGCAGCCCAAGCAATATGTGTACTTCCGGAATCGGGGCTGACAACCAGATTTACGTTTTTATATATATAAACTAAGTCAGCTAATGATGTTTTGCCTGTTAAATTGATTATACTATCAGATTTTAAAACGAAAGACAGTATTTTATCCGTCAAAACCTTTTCTTTTTCTGAAGCCGTAATTATAATATTACACTCTTCTTTAAACTCATTTATGATATCTACCCAGCCGTTTACATTCCAATGTTTGTTATCCCAGGTTGTTGCAGGTGCAAGTACAATTGTTTTTTTTGTTTTATCCAAATTTTCAATTATATCTTTTATATTTTGACTGTATTCAAAAGAAAAATCCGGAATGATAAATTTAGCCTCTTGATTTGTACAATCGAGATATTTAGCAATATCAAGATTTCTGTTTACAACGTGATAATTGATATCAAAGGGTTTTCTGCCTGTTTTAATTATTTCATTCGCAAAAAGAAAAGAAAATTCACGCCCTCCGTCAAGCATAATTTTGCGTTTTCCGCCCGATAAGCCCATAATTACGGCACTTTTTAACAATTGCTGCGTATCAATGACAATATCATATTTTTCATTCCGAATTTTTTTTATAATCCGGATAAATTCGCATAAAAATTGTAATTTTGAGGATGATTTTTTGTTTAAAACATAAACATTATTTAAAAGCGGATTATTAACAACAAACTTTTGAGCTTTATCTTCAACTATCCAGTCTATTTGACAGTCCGGATACTGCTGTCTTAATGCATAAGCCAATGGAAGAGTATGAATCGTATCACCTAATGCACTTAATCTGATAATGAGAATTTTTTTTATTTCTTCATTTTTCAAAATATCAACCTTTTTTACTAAGTATATCAAAAAGTACATTTATTTAATTGACATATTTGTAAAAAAATACAGTAAAAGTTTACATTTGAAAAACTATTTTAAGTCTTTTGGAGGAATGAATTTTGAAAAAATTTTATTATTATAAATTTGTCAGAAAGATGAATGAAAAGCGAATATTAATATATGAATAAAAAACAATCTCAAGAATTAAAAAACTCTATAAGAATTTGCCAAATGAAATTAGAAACAATACGTCCTCATTTAAAAGGCGAAAAGCCTATTTTAAATGAATCATATAATCAAATACTAATTAAAAAGGCAATAATGAGAGATAAAATTTACAAAAAAGAACAATCATTTTTTGTAAAATTAATAAAAAAACTTACAAATCAAAAAAAAGAATTAATTTGCGATTACTTTAAATAACGGTCATAAAATGGATGATAATAAAAAAACAATCTGTGTTTACTGTTCTTCAAGCAATAATTTACCTGATAAATACTATGAATTTGCACAAAATTTCGGCATTGAAATTGCAAAAAACGGATATAATATGGTTTATGGTGGAACTACAGTAGGTCTTATGGGCGTAATTGCAAATAATGCATTAAGAAACGGAGCAAAAGTAACAGGAGTTATACCAGAACGTATTGCTTCTTTCGGATTAAAAAATCCTGATGCGGCACGTGTAATTGTAACTAAAGATATGCGTACACGTAAAGCGGAAATGGAAAAATTATCAGATATATTTATAGCAGCACCGGGCGGTTTTGGAACTTTTGAAGAAATATTTGAAATCCTCGTTGCCAAACAGCTTGGTTATCACAATAAACCGATTATATTTATTAACTTTGATAACTACTATGATTATCTGTTTAAAATGTTTGATACAATTTATAATAAACAATTTGCAAAAGAAGAAATGAAATCACTATATTTTATTGCAAATACGCTCAGTCAAGTTTTTAGCTATATCAAAAATTATACACCCAATGACTTTGTCTTAAAATGGTAATCTCAACAATCTTTCTTTGATTAGAAAATTAAATAAATCTTTACATTTTAAGAATTATTTGTATATTCATTTTATATTAATAATATACGAGTTTTACGAATATTATTAAAAAAGTATGGAGACAATATGAATATATCCCCGATTTCATTCGGCAAAGTAATAACAGTATCAGGCAGACCGTCTAAAATGAGACATCTTAACAATAAAGTTTCAAATACGAAACACCGTCAGCCTATTATAATGCAAGATGTTACCTACATATATAAAAATGCACCAAGAACAGGTATATTAGCAAGAGCTGCAAGCCAAGGTGATGTTGTTAATATGTATGTAACGGGTGATGATGTGTCAAAAGTTCAAAAACAAAAACAAGGCTGGCATAATGTAGATTACGTTTTATCTCACATGACAGATTATTACAGTACTTCCGAATCATCAGTCAGAAGTATAGCTCAAGAAATTTTAAAAAGAGATGAGGATAGTGAAAATGCTTAAAAATTTTATTTCCGAATTTAAAGAATTTGCAGTAAGAGGCAATGTTATAGACATGGCTGTCGGTATAATTATCGGCGGTGCATTCTCTCCCATAGTAAATTCACTTGTTAAAGATATTATTATGCCGCCCATAGGCTTTATACTCGGAAATGTTGATTTCTCAAATCTTTATCTTCCTTTATCGCTTTCAGCTCAAAAATATTCAACAATAAAGGAAGCTCAAGATGCAGGGTTAGTTACAATTAATTACGGGTTATTTTTTAATACATTAATCAGCTTTATAATAGTTTCTTTTTCGGTATTCATCCTTATTAAAGCTATAAATAAATTAAAAAACACAAACAAAAAAGAAGCTTGTGCTCAAGAAGCAGCTACAACAAAAGAATGCCCTTATTGTTTTTCAACAATAAATATAAAAGCAACAAGATGTCCGCATTGCACATCAGAACTTCATTAAAAATGTTTAAAAATTACAAAGAGAGTTACAAATATTTGTAACTCTCTTTTACTATAAAGTTTGTTTATATTAAAATATAAGCGTTAAAATTTAGATAGGTGGATATTATGACAGACAGTGAGAAAAAAGATTTTAAAGATAGTATAAATTTACCTAAAACAACATTGGAAATGAGAGCAAATGCCGCTCAAAAAGAACCTTTGACTCAAAAGTTTTGGGAAGATAATAAAATTTATGAAAAAAATCTTAAACAAAGAGATAAATCTAAAAAATTTGTACTTCACGACGGCCCGCCGTATTTAAGTTCAGCTAAAATCCATATCGGTACTGCATTAAACAAAATATTAAAAGATATACTGATTAAATATAAATCTCAAAGAGGATATTATGCACCTTATGTTCCGGGATATGATGCCCATGGTCTGCCTATTGAAAATGCAGTTGTAAAAACAATAAAAGGCGGCAGAGAAGCCGTTACACCGGGTGAATTAAGAGCAAAATGCAGAGAATTCGCACTCCAAAATTTAAAAGGACAAGAAGCCGAATTCAAACGTTTGGGTGTATGGGGCGACTGGGAACATCCTTATTTAACAATTGCACCTGCATTTGAAGCGGAACAAATTCGGGTATTCGGAGAAATGTTCAAAAAAGGCTATATTCAAAAAGGCTTAAAACCCGTATATTGGTGTGCTTCATGTGAAACAGCACTGGCAGAAGCCGAAGTTGAATATGCCGACCATACTTCAACAAGTATATATGTTCGATTTAAGTTTGATAAAGACGATAAAAAACAAGTATATTCCTTAATAAACGAACAATCGGACAAAGATTTATACGTAATAATTTGGACAACAACCCCCTGGACTATTCCTTCAAATTTAGCCGTTTGTTTGAATTCAAGGCTTGAATATACGGTTTTTGAATATAAAAATGACAGATATATTGTTGCAACAGAACTTTTATCTTCATTTTTAAATGATGTAAAATGGGAAGCCTCTGAAATAAAGAAAATCGGTTTGTTAAAAGGTTCTTCTCTTGAGAATATGAATGTATTCCACCCGTTATACAACAGATTGAGCAAAATAATATTAGGCGACCACGTTACGCTTGATGCAGGTACAGGTTGTGTACATACAGCCCCCGGACATGGTTTGGAGGACTGGGAAGTCTGCCAAAAATACGGAATAGAAACGTTTTCTCCGCTCAACTCAAAAGGCTGCTGGCAAAAAAGCGAAAAATTTGACGATACGGATTTGATTGACGTTCCTTATTACAAAGGTAACGATATAGTAATAAAGAAATTGGAAGATAAACATGCTTTAATATCAAAACAGGATATATCACACAGCTATCCTCATTGCTGGAGATGCAAAAAACCCGTTATATATAGAGCCACCGACCAATGGTTCGTAAAAGTCGACATGTTTAAACAACAAGCACTTGATGAAATCAAAAAAGTAAAATGGGTTCCTGCAGCAGGCGAAACAAGAATATCAAATATGGTTGAAAACCGTTCCGACTGGTGTATTTCAAGACAGAGAGCGTGGGGTGTACCAATTCCCGTATTCTATTGCAAAGATTGCGGTGAAGTTATAGTTAATGATGAAACTATTAATCATATTGCCGATTTATTTGAAAAAGAAAGTTCGGATGCGTGGGTTAATCATACGATTGAAGAGCTTATGCCGAAAGGATATAAGTGTCCGAAATGCGGCGGTACGCATTTCAAAAAAGAAACGGACATTATGGACGTTTGGTTTGATTCCGGCTGCACACACAGAGCCGTAGTTCAAAAAAGACGGGATGAATTGGGTGATGTTCCCGTGGAAATGTATTTGGAAGGCTCCGACCAGCACAGAGGATGGTTCCAATCGTCTTTATTAACATCCGTTGCAACAACGGGTAAAGCACCATATAAAAGTGTTTTAACGCACGGTTTTGTGCTTGACGGAGAAGGAAGAAAAATGAGTAAGTCTTTAGGCAATGTTATTCTTCCGCAAGAGGTAATCAAAGTATACGGAACCGATGTTTTAAGACTCTGGGCAGCTTCAATCGATTACAGAAACGATGTAAAAATAGGCGATACCATAATCAAACAGCTTGTTGAAATTTTTAAGAAAACAAGAAATACCGCAAGATTTTTACTGGGTAATTTGTATGATTTTGACCCGAAAACAGACTATGTAAAATATGACGACTTGAAAGAAATAGATAAATTTGCACTGCATAAGTTAAACACGCTTATTGAAAATGTTACCGATGCATTTGAAACTTATGAGTTTTACAGATATTTTCAATACTTACAAAACTTTGCGGCTGTTGATTTAAGTTCGTTCTATCTTGATATTGTTAAAGACAGATTATATACGAGCGGAAAGAAATCACTTTCAAGACGGGCATGCCAGAGTGTTCTATACGAAATATCACAAGCATTAACAAGGATTTTAGTTCCCGTAATGCCTCATCAAGCGGAAGATATATGGAAAAACACTCCTGAGCAGCAAAAAGGTGGATTGGAAAGTATATTACTTTCGGATTGGCCAAAAGTTAATCCGGCATGGAATAATCCTCAATTGGAAGCTGAATTTTCGCAGATATTAAAGCTTAGAGAAATTGTTACAAAAGCAATTGAACCGTTAAGAGCAGATAAAAAGATAGGCAGTTCTTTAGAAACGGCAGTTTATATAGTTTCTGAAAATCAAGAACTTCTTAAAAAATACGAAAAAGAACTTTGTAATATATTTATTACATCTCAAGCTTTTGCAGTTAAAGAAAAACCGCAGGAAGTTCTCAATTCGTATTCAGAGGACGGATATGACGTGTATGTAACAAAAGCCCAAGGCGAAAAATGCGAAAGATGTTGGAAATATAGACCATTAGGCGTTGTAGAAGGTTATGAAACAATTTGCGAAGATTGTTACAACGCAATAATTGGCAAAGACTAAGTATAATTTCAAATTACCCTCCAGAGAACAAAAGCACTTACAATTTAAGTGCTTTTGTTTGGTGTTTATTTTACATTGATAAATTTATGCATCTGAGGTATTAACCTCACATTTTTACATTTCGTTAAAAATTTATTTAAAACATCAACCATAAAATCAGAAGAAATATTTAAAACATTTCCGTCCGTTTTAGGCTGCAATATAATCGGAATATCATATTTTTCCGCTATATCAGAAACAGATAAAATTTCTTCTTCCGAAATATTATTATCAAAAACAACTTTGGCAAAAATTTCTTTATTATTTTCCTTTGAGATTTCAATAAATTTCGAATGTTCGAAAAACAAGTTATTAGTATCCGAAGCAGAAGGAAGTTTTATATCCATGGAAACAATATCAATAAATTCAATAATTTTGCTAAGATTATCATATAAAGTTCCGTTTGTTTCCAAATAGATTTTATTATTTACCCTCAAAAGAAAATCAGATAAAAAATCAACAAACAATAAAGGTTCGCCGCCTGTCAGGCTTATTGAATGAATTAAATTGTATTTTTTTACTTCGTTCGCCAATTCCTCGGATGTATAAGCTTTTAAATTTGAACGAAAATCGGTGTCACAATATTTACATTTTAAATTACACGAAGAAAATCTTATAAACAGCTGATTATAACCAATATAAGGCCCTTCTCCCTGAATTGATTTAAAAATTTCACTGATTAAAACGGAACTAGACATTTATCATTTCACTTCTAACATCAGATGAAGAAATTGTTTTTAGCTTTTCATACAACGATTTTTCACTCTGAGAAAGTTTATCGGGCAACTTAATAGATACGTTAATGATAACATCACCTTTCTTCGTTTTTTGTTTATTTTCTAACCCGAGTTCCGCTAATTTTAATTTTTGCCCTGATGATGTCATAGGTGGAATTTTTACTGTTATTTTAGAATTCATAATATTAATTGGAATTTCAGCACCTAAAACAGCTTCAAAAGGCGTAATCGGTAAATTACAAATTATATTTAAGTCATCTATTTCAAAATAAGGACTCTTTTCTATTTTGATAATTAAATATAAATCTCCGTCCTTACCGCCATTAATGCCTTTATTACCTTCTTTTTTAACACGTACTTTTGCCCCTTGAGTAATGCCTTTTGGTATTTTTACATTAATCTTTTTTTGAAGCGAAAGCTGCCCCGTTCCGTTACACATCGGGCATTGGGTTTCGTTAATGAATTTTCTGCCTTCGCAATGCGGGCATGGCTGAGTATGAAGTATATTAACCTTTCTGTTTGTACCATTCATGGCTTCAAGCATGGTTATAGATAAATCAATATTGATATCTTCACCGTTTTTAGGCTGTTTTAAGTCAGAATAACCAACTTTTTGTTTTTGAGCCATAAATAAATTATCCAATGCCTGATTAATTGATTTAGAAAAAGGCTCTGATTTACTCGCATTTTTTTTCGCTTTTTTTATATAACTTGAATACTTGTCTTTTTTCTGTTCTTTAAATTCTAAATCCTTTTTAATTTTTTCTTTAAAGAAGCCATGCAAAGCGTCATATTTTTTACGCTTTGAAGCACTTGAAAGAATTTCATAAGCTTCTTGAATTTCCTTAAATTTATTGGTATCCGAATTCGAACCTGATACATCAGGATGATAAATATGAACGAGCTTTCTATAAGCAGTTTTAATATCATCATTTGAAGCATCGATAGGTATATCTAGAATTTTATATAAATCTTTATTGTAATAATTAGCCAAAATTTCTCTCCCATAAATATTTTACGAAATAAGAAAAAAATATCAATTACATTATATAAATTTTTACAATCAAGATGTATTGTTATATAATCAAGATGTCAGATTATGGGGTTATGGACATGGAACTTGAAATAATTAGAAAAACTGATTTAGAAGTCGCAGTATTAATTGAAGAAGAATTAAAAAGGCAACAAAATACAATAGAACTTATTGCAAGCGAAAATTTTACGTCAAAAGCTGTTATGGCGGCTTGCGGGAGCGTTCTTACAAATAAATATGCGGAAGGCAAACCCTACAAAAGATTTTACAACGGTTGCGAAAATGTTGATAAAATTGAAGAACTTGCACAAATCAGAGCAAAAAAACTGTTTGGAGCTGAGCATGCCAACGTTCAGCCGCACAGCGGTGCTCAGGCTAATATGGCGGTATTTATGTATGCGGTTAAACCCGGTGACACCGTTATGGGCATGGATTTATCAAACGGCGGACATTTATCCCACGGTTCGCCCGTTAATTTTTCAGGGTTGTATTTTAACATAGTATCTTACGGAGTTAATTCTCAAGGTGAAATAGACTATGATAACGTACGTGAACTTGCACTTAAACACAGACCGAAACTGATAATCTGCGGTGCAAGCAATTATTCCAAAATTATAGATTTTAAAAGATTTAAAGAGATTGCGGATGAAGTAAACGCATATCTTTTGGCTGATATAGCACATATTGCGGCACTGGTTGCTACAGGTTACCATCCAAGCCCCGTACCTTATGCTGATTTCGTAACTACTACAACTCATAAAACATTAAGAGGGCCGAGAGGCGGGATAATATTATGCAAAGAAAAGCATGCTTTGGGAATAGATAAAGCAGTTTTTCCTGGAGTTCAAGGCGGGCCGCTCGAACATATTATTGCTGCAAAAGCAATAGCATTAAAAGAAGCATTATCACCCGAATTTAAACAGTATGCTAATCAAATAATATTGAATGCAAAAGCACTTGCCGGCTCACTTATAAATGAAGGATTGGACATTGTGGGCGGTGGAACCGAAAATCACGTTATGACACTTGATTTAAGAAAACAAAACAAAACAGGTAAAGATGTTGCAAATGTACTTGAACTTGCAGGAATAACAGCGAATAAGAATACTGTTCCGAATGACCCGCAAAGTCCTTTTGTAACAAGCGGAGTAAGATTAGGTTCTCCCGCTGTTACAACAAGAGGTTTTAAGGAAATAGACATGATAGAAACTGGAAAGATTATTGCAGAAGCAGTAAAAATTTCCGATACAAAAGAACCTGCTATAGTTAAAGAATTACGCAAGCGATCCTTAGAATTATGTAAAAAATACCCATTATATACGGATTAAAAAGTATGACATTAGTTAGATTATCAGAAGCACATATTATAGGAACAGTTATAGCATTTATATTAGGGCTGTTTTTAGTTCCGCTAGTCATTTCTTTTTCGGAAAAACAAGGATTAATGGATCAGCCAAACGAACGAAAAATTCATTCGCACCCAATTCCCCGTCTTGGTGGAATTTCAATATGGGTATGTACAATACTTTCTTTTGCGGCACTGATAATATTAAGTTATTACCCTTATCGTTCATTATTGTCAGGAATTTTACTCGGAAGTTCACTCATGTTTCTATTAGGCTTAATTGATGATATTTACGGATTAAGTGCGAAATTCAAATTTACAATTCAATTAACAATAGCAGCGATTGTATTTTTCTTAGGGGTAAAAATATCAAATATCTACATTCCTTTTTACGGCATTTGGGAAATTCCGCCGATTTTATCTTTTTTAGCAACAATTGCTTGGATAGTCGGAATTAGTAATGCGGTAAACTTTATAGACGGAGTTGACGGACTTGCTGGTTCAGTTATAACGGTCAGTTCAGTAAGCCTTGGATTATTAGCAATATCACTAATACCTTCAGATGTTGTAAGTTCGTTAATTGCATTTATTTTGGCAGGTTCAATGCTGGGTTTCTTAACTTATAATTTTCATCCGGCCAAAATATTTATGGGTGATTCGGGTGCATTATTTGCGGGATTTTTGCTTTCCACATTATCAATAATGTATCAGATGAAAACATCCGATTGCAAAATGTATCTGCCTCTTTTAATACTCGCCGTACCTATAGCCGATATAACATTTTCCTCGTTAAGAAGAATTTTAAAGGGGACATCTCCATTCGTAGCAGATGCGGAACACATACACCACAAATTATTAAAAATCGGTCTGTCACAGAATATGGCTGTTTTATTGCTTGTAATATTCTCAATAATCATGGGTTGGATTGCAACATGCATTGCAGATTCAGATACTACAAAATACTTCTTATATGCTGTTATAATATCAACTATAATGATTATTTTAAACAGACACGCAAAATTGGAAGGTAAATAAAAGATGACAGTAAGAAAAGTTGTAAGATACGGCACGCCGTCATTAAGAGAGAAATCTAAAGAAGTTCATAAAATATCAAAAAAAATACAGATAATTATTGATGACCTGTATGATACATTGTACGCTACAAACGGCGTCGGACTTGCAGCTCCTCAAATCGGCGAAAATTACAGAATATTTGTTGTTGATGTCGGGATGGACAAAAAAACAATGAACCCCATTACGTTCATAAACCCTAAAATAATCAAAAAAGAAGGGGCAGTAAGCTCTTTTGAGGGATGTTTAAGCTTTCCAGAAGCCTATACGAATGTTAGACGGTATAAGTATGTTAAAATTAAGGCACTTGACGAAAAAGGAAGGTCTTTTATTTTAGAAGCCGGTGAAGGCTCCCTTCTTGCAAGATGTATTCAGCACGAATATGACCATTTAGACGGAATTCTTTTCATCGACCATTGCAGAAACAGGTTTGATGCAAATAAAGCTTTAGCAGAAAAAGGATTAAACGGTATTGATGAAAAATATCTGCTTGATGAAAAAGAATTGGAAGAAGAAATATTAAAAAATCCACCCCCGGAGGAGGAAAAGAAGATTGATTAAAATCGTATATATGGCAACACCCGATATTGCCGTCAAAAGTCTTGAAAAATTATATAACAGCAATGAATTTGAAGTCCTTGCGGTTGTTACGCAGCCAGATAGACCAAAAGGCAGAGGAAATAAATTAACTCCACCGCCTGTAAAAATTTTTGCGATTGAAAATAATATTCCATGCTACCAAACGGAAAAAATAAGCAAAGATGAACAGCTTTTAGCAAAATTAAAAAAATTAAATCCCGATTTTTTTGTAACATTTGCTTTCGGACAAATACTTTCTCAAGAAGTTCTTGATATTCCTAAATTTTATACGGTTAATCTGCACGCTTCTTTACTTCCAAAATACAGAGGAGCAAATCCAATCCAAAGATGTATATATAACGGTGATAAACATACGGGTATAACAACAATGATAACAGTACTCGAATTGGATGCCGGCGATATTTGCGAAACAAAAGAAATTGAAATAACTCAAAATATGACAAATATCGAACTAAAAGATATTATATGTAATGATTCACCCGATTTAATATGCTCCACATTAAAAAAATTGTACGATAAAACATTAATTCCCCAAAAACAGAGTTGTGAAGGAGTTTGCATAGCCAAAAAATTTATAAAACAAGATGGTTTAATTGATTGGAATTCAACGGCTGAAAGCATTCATAATCAAGTTCGTTCAATGGTTGATTTTCCTACTGCATATACCTTCTGCAGCGGCAAAATGTTAAAAATACTTGAAACAAGACTTATAAATTCACATAATGGGAATATTGCTCCGAATGAAGTAATTTGTGTGGATAAAAAAGGAATTACGGTCGGAACAAAAGATGGTTGCATTCTTATAACGAAAGTAAAGCCGGAAAGTAAAGGCGTAATGAATGCATTTGACTATGCTAACGGAGCAAAAATTAAGCCTAATATGAAATTTGGAGAATAAAATGTATCAAAGAGGAATAAGGGGAGCTATTACAGTAGATAATAATTCCGTAAACAGTTTAGAGCATGCTGTAGTTGAATTAATTACAGAAATTCAATCCCGAAATAATTTTAAAGTAAATGATATATCGCACGTAATTTTTACATTAACAGATGATATAAATTGTGTATATCCCGCAAAAATAGCAAGAGATAATTTCCCCGATTGGAAATATGTACCAATGATGTGCATGCCTGAAATGAAAATAATTCCGTCATTAAACAAATGTTTGAGGGTGTTGGTAGTAATAAATACAAATATTGCCCAACAGGAAATAAATCATATATATTTAAAAGGGGCAAGCATATTAAGAAAAGATTTAAATAAGGTATGAAAATATTAATTGTCGGAGAAAATATAAATTCAATATTACTTGCGAAGTACATAAAAACTCAAAATTCCGAAAAAGATATATTTATAACGGAACGCAGTTTAAAGAATTATGATTTTTGTACTTCTTTAAACATAAGAGAAAGCGATATAGAAGGATTATTATCTTTTGTAAAATACAATCAGATAGAATTTACAATAGTAATGTCTGAATTAGCAATAATAAACGGAATAGCAGAAGAATTTCAAAAAGAAGGTTTTGCAATCTTTGCACCATTTTCGCAGTCATCAAGGGCAACATATTTTAACAGCATCGCAAAAAAAATTATGTATAAGCTAAAAATATCCACAGCAAGATTTGGAATTTTTGACAGAGAGAATTTAGCAATAGATTATGTACGGAATATAAAATTTCCGATTATTATAGAGAACGATTTTACTTTACTCGAAAGAAAATCAGCTAAATATGAAACATTTTCAGCCGCCAAAACAGGTATTCAGAAAATGTTTGAGGACGGAAACGAAAAAATAGTTATAGAAGGATATATTGATGCTCCTGACGTTTATTTGTACTTTTTAACCGACGGATACAGTGCATATCCTCTTATTAATTTAGAGCGGACAGAAAATGAAAGATATATATTAATTAATACATTTTCGGAACAAATATCTGATAACAGAATAAGAAAAATATTGCAAAACGCAATATATCCCCTGCTTGATGATATAGCTAAATTTTCAAATCCTTATGCGGGAATACTCGGAATAAAACTGAAAGTTTACAATAATACATTTTATATATCCGAATTTTATAATACATTTCAGAAATATGATTTTCAGGCATTTTTGTCTGTTCTAAATGAAAATATATTTGACTTGTTATACGAAACGGCAAACGCCTCAATAGCTGATAAGAGAAACCATATTGAAGTAGATAACAATTATTCATATACCATAGCGGTTAATAAAAAATTCTTAAACAATAACTTAGCAGATGATGAAAACTTATTTATATCTGAATATAATAACTATAAAGCATACACAATAATTAAACCGACATTAAACATGGCAAAATACGAATTAATAAACATTTTAAAATCTGATTTGGATAAAGAAATTATATATGAGATAGAAAGTAAGCAAAAGGAGCTTGTAAATTGAGCAGAAAAAATAAATTTTTAAGGCAATGCTGCTTTTGCAGACACTATAAAAATAAAAATGATTTAATAAGAATAACCAAAGATTATAAAACCGGAGAATTAAAACTTAATAATAATCAAATAATCATGGGGCGTTCTGCATATATATGTAAAAATGAAGATTGTATCTCAAATGCTTTGAAAAAAAGGAAAATAGAAATTTCATTGAAAATAAAATTAACAGATTCAATAAAAGAAAAGCTGTATACTGTACTTAAAAGTTAGATTGTGTTACAACTATTATATGGTTATAAAAAATAATAGGATGATATAATGACAATTGAAAGTAAAAGAGTATACGAACTAGCAAAACAATATGAGATGACAAATAAAGACTTTATAGAATATCTTGACCAAAAACTTGATATTAAAGTAAAGTCACATTCGAGTAATTTAACACTGGCACAAATAGAAAAAATTCAAATGTCATTTGATAAAAATAAACAAAAAGAACCAGTAAAAAAACCAAAAGCATTCATTATAAAAAAAGCAAAAACAGCTCCAAAAGAAGATACAAAACAAGAAATCAAAAAACCTTCCATAACTGGTGAAAAACCAAAACAACCACAAGTTCATCCTATAAAAGAAGAAAAGATTGAAAAGATTGAAAAAAATGCGGAAAAACAAATTGTAGACTCAAAACAAGAAGTCAAAAAAGAAGAAAAACCACAAATTCCGCCAATTCGTTCGCTGCTTGAATATAACAACAGAAACAGCCAGAAAAGACGTCAAGAGCTAATGGCAACAAAACAAAAAAACAAAGAAAACGAACAGCAAAAAAGAGAATCAAAATTTCAGCCACGTAAACAAAATGAAAAGTCTGATAGAAAACCTTCCTTTGAAAAGAAAAATAATGAAACGAAAGACAGAAACGAAAAAGCTATTATAAATAAAAAACCAATACAACACCACGTTATATCTCAAGAGATATACGATTCAAAACCGGGTCAAAACAACCAATTTAAGAAAAAAGGCCCGAAAGAAAAGAAAAAACAATATAAAAACAAAGAAGAAGAACAAGAATTAATCAGTCTGGAAAAGACTATAACACAAAAACACAAGAAAAAAGCTAAAGACACAAACGACACAGACACAGTAACTCAAGTAATTATTAATCAACCTATCACCGTTGGTGAATTAGCGGATAAAATAAAGAAATCACCTGCGGAAATTGTAAAATATTTAATGATGCAGGGGATATTGTCTACCGTAAATGAAGTTATATCAATAGAAACTCAGAAAAAAATATGCGAAAACTTTGAGCTTGAAATTCTTGAAGAAGATTTGAACGAATATATAGAACAAGAGCTTGAAAAAGAAGAGAAAGCTAAAGCAATCAGCGAAACAGATGAAAAACTTTTATCTCAAAGAGCCCCCGTAATAAGCATTATGGGTCACGTTGACCATGGTAAAACAACATTACTCGATTCAATAAGAGCTTCAAAACATAAAATTGCGGCATCTGAAGTCGGAGGTATAACACAGTCAATAGGTGCTTATACAGTATATCTTAATAACGATAAATCTAAAAAGATTGTATTTATTGATACTCCGGGACACGAAGCATTTACTGAAATGCGTGCAAGAGGTGCAAAAGCTACTGATATAGCAATATTGGTAGTAGCTGCGGATGACGGAATCATGCCGCAAACAATAGAAGCAATAAACCACGCAAAAGCAGCTGAAGTTCCAATAATTGTTGCTGTAAATAAAATAGATAAACCTAGTGCCGACCCCGATAAAATTATGCAGCAGTTAACAGAATACGGATTAGTGCCGGAAGAATGGGGCGGAGATACTATTTGTGTAAAAGTAAGTGCACTTCAAGGCAAAGGTATTGATGAACTTTTAGAGTACATTTTACTGCTTGCTGAAGTGCAAAATTTAAGAGCAAATAAATCAGCACTTGCTACAGGTGTTGTAATCGAAGCAAAATTAGATAAAGGGAAAGGGCCGGTTGCAACGGTGTTGGTACAAAACGGTACATTACATACGGGTGATTGTTTTGTAGTTGGAACTGTATGCGGTAAAATAAGAGCTTTACTTTCTGATTCCGGCGAAAGAATAAAAGAAGCAGGGCCGTCTACCCCTGTTGAAATTTTAGGTCTGACAGAAGTACCGCAAGCGGGTGATACATTTGAAGCGGTCGAAAACGAAAAAGTAATGAGAGCAATTTGTGACGAAAGAAAAGAGAAAGAACGCACAACTAAATTAGAAAATATGATGCCGGCATATATTAGAAATGAAAAAGTCGGAGAAAATGATGATAATATAAAACATCTTAATTTAATTATAAAAGCAAATACTCATGGTGCGGCAGAAGCTGTATCACAGGCAGTATCTCAATTAGAATCAAAAGAAATCATAACAAAGATAATACACGTAGGTGTAGGAGATATTTCAGAAGCAGATGTAATGCTTGCAAGTGCAAGTAATGCAATTATATTAGGATTTACCGTAAAAGAGAATATAAATGCTCAAATTGCTGCCGAAAAACAGGGAGTAATCATAAAAAAATATAATATTATCTATCAGGTTCTTGAAGATTTAGAACATACTATGTTAAATTTATTAAAACCGGAGATACAAGAAGTTGAACTCGGTAAAGCTGAAGTACGGCAAATATTTACAATAGGAAAAACAACAAAGATTGCAGGATGTTATGTTACCGAAGGTAAAATAGTAAGAGGTCAAAATGCAACGGTTATAAGAAACGGTGCAGAACTGTTTACAGGGCATATTGACCAATTAAAGAGATTTAAAGATGATGTAAAAGAAGTAGCACAAGGATTTGAATGCGGTATATCATTTGAGAAATTCAATGATTTACAAGAAGGTGACATTATAAAAGTTTCAACAACAAAAGAAGTCGAAAGACAAGTTTTAGTATAGGTGATATATGTCTTTAAGAAATGAACGAGTAAAAAAAACACTAATAAAAGAAATTTCAGATATAATACAAAAGGAGTTAAAAGATTCCAGAGTTCAAGGGATAGTATCTATTACGGATATAGAACTATCGCATGATAATTCTTTTGCGAAAGTATATTATTCTGTATATGCACCTGAAGATAAAAAGCAGGCAACAATACAAGCGATATCCGATAATACACCGAAAATAAGATATGAAGTGGGTAAACGTGTAAGATTAAGACTAACTCCGGAATTAAGGTTTATACCGGATAATTCTTTAGAAAGAGGTGCAAACGTAACTGCCATTATAAATAAGATTTCAAGAGGAGAATTATAGGTTGGATGTTTGGGTTTATAAATATAAACAAACAAACAGGAATAACATCTCATAAAATAATTTCCTTATTAAGAAGTATCACCGGAATTAAACAAATAGGTCATGGTGGAACTTTAGACCCTTTAGCAAGCGGAGTGTTGCCCGTCGCAATAGGGAAAGCAGCTAAATTAATCGATTTTTTACCAGAAGATAAAAGTTATAAAGCAGGAATTTATTTAGGAAAAGTTTCTGATACTTTTGATATTGAAGGAGAAGTAAAAGAAACAGGTTACAGAAAAATTACAAAAAATGAGGTTATTTCGGCTTTAGAGCAATTTAGAGGTGAAATAGTGCAAATTCCACCTATTTATTCTGCGGTGCATTATAACGGCAAAAGATTATATGAACTTGCAAGAGAAGGCAAGATACCTGATGATATACCAGCTCGAAAAGTTAATATTTATAAAAATGAGATAATCGATTTTGACTATGAAAATCAGATTTTGAAATTAGAAATAAATTGCTCAAAAGGAACATATATAAGGTCTATAGTCAATGATATAGGCAGTTTATTAAAATCGGGCGGGGTAATGTATGAACTTATAAGAACAAAATCATCAGGTATGTGCATTGAAAATTCAATAACAATAGATAATGAAACGACAAGAGAACAAATTCAATCTTCAATAATAAATCCTGTTGAATTAATTGACATGCCAAAATTGGAAACAAATGAGAACATATACAAAAAAATAATTACCGGTAATAAATTTAAAAACACTACTCCATATATCGGGAATGTTCTTCTGACAAAAAATAATAGCATAGTTGCTTATGCTACAGCAGATAGTGAATATATACAGCCAAAGAAAGTTTTGATATGAAAAAAATATTAATAACATTAATAATACTTTTAAACAGCCTTAATGTATATGCTTATGATTACAGCATATATTGCCAAACGAAATCAGACATAAAAGAGAGCAGAAATCTGTTTAAAAAAATAAATACTGTTCCGAAAAATATAATAGAGTTTGCGATATCAAAAGACCTTAATAAACAGTTTAACGGAGATTTTAAAGTAGATTTAGATTTATACAGTTTAAAACGACTTAAAAATGGTGAATTTAAGAAATTAAACGTAGAAAGCCCCAAAGCTGTATACGAGGGGATGAGTTTATCCTCTTTTAAAGCGGGAAGTCTTTGTGAATATAACAGAGTAGTGTATAAAAATCACCGGGCATATTACCCTAACCCTCTGCCAATGGCATTTAATGCGGAAATAACAAATAAAGATTTAGAATATATTGTAAAATCACAAGAATTTAAAGAAAAAGTTCTTGATAAAGGAATAACAATAAATGGCAAAAAAATATTCCAACTATTAGAACCAAAAATTACAATTAAGAATTCTAAAGTTAATTTAAAAATGCCTGTAAAAACAATTTTTTCTAAAAAGGTATTAAATATAAATCTAAAAGCGGATATTGAAGTAGCAGATAATAACATATTGTTAAAAGATATCTCTTTTTCAAAAAATAGTAATATAATAGTCATGGATATAGTTGATTATTTCAAAAAAAATCCGATAGCAATAACGAATTCAGCATTAGATAGTAAATTTTGCAAAATATATATATCACAAGCTAAAATTACGGGTAATGCAATTAAAGCAGAAGGTATATTTATAATAAATAAAGATTACGGCGGATAAAATGAGTAATTTTTCTAAAATTGTAATAATCGTTTTAATAATATTATCCGGATTATTCATAAACGAAAAATACGGTGATAATATTAGAAGTTTTGTATCTGAAATAATAAATTTTGAGAATATTGATTTATCGTTAAAAAAAGGGAAAAGTAATGAATTCCCTACAGAAATAATAGATCCGCCAGATGTTATTCCTGAAAAAACAGCAGAAGATGTAGATATTCCGTCAGCGAAAAAGGAAAAAGATACGGCAAACATATACTTCTTAGCCCTCGATAGTAATAATAACAGTATATATAAACGAGTAGAAAGAGAAGTGCCTCCAAATGAAGATAAACTGGAATATTCAATAAAATCGCTACTTAAAGGGCCTAATCTCATAGAAAAATCACTTGGAGCTTACAGCGAAATTCCTACTACAACAAAACTACTCGAAGTTAAACAAACAAAAAACAGAATAATCATAGATTTCAGCTCTGATTTTCAATACGGCGGCGGAACAGACAGCATATATTCAAGAATGATGCAATTAATTAAAACCGCATTAGATAATACAGATAAAAAAGTATACTTATATTTAGACGGAAAACAAGTGAACATAATAGGAGGCGAAGGAATAATGATATCGCAGCCTTTAAATGAAAAATCACTAGATATGTAAATTTTAAGAATTTCTAATTTTACTTTTAATTTAAAGTTACAATTCTTAATATTATTTTTGAAAAACTAAATAATTGGGAATATTGTGCCGATAAAAAAGGTATAGTGAAGGAGAAGATATGGTCGACATCAATGCAAAGATTGCACAATATTTGCAAACTCATAATGAGGCAAATTTACAAGATGTATCATCACAACTTGAAAAATTAAAATGCGACTATGCCCCGGAAGAAATGAGGAGTTCTATTTTTCAAATAGGTGATGGTATCACAGAAGAACAATTTGTACAATATATAAGTGAAACGACAGGAAAAGATTCCGAGAGCATTAAAGATGCAGCCGGTTTACTGTTTGATATATTGGATACAAATGAAAATTCATCTAAACTCCTCACTACTGATGAATTGGATTTTATTTCTGATGACGGTCAAACCATAGATGGATTTGAATTGTGGAATAGTGCTTTACTTAGCGACACAAATGAAGTCATTAAAGACATTGAAATTCTAAAAAGTGAAAACGAAGCCCAAAATGCTGAAGAATTTGGAGCTGCGACGGGAGAAACAGAAGAAGCAGCTGAAAAATATACGGATTTAGCGTCAGAAGGAACAGAAGAAGCAGCTGAAGAATATACGGATATATCATCGGAAGAAACAGAAGAAGTATCTGAAAGTGAAAATACCGAAGGAATTATTGGAGTTGAAGAAACGGAAGATACATCTTATATTCCTGAAACATCAAGCTTCCTAACCGGTGCAAATTTAGATATGACAAATCCGCAATCTGTAAGAAGCTTTTTAGACTCCTTTATAGATTCGGAAAATATAAAAACATACAATGAGGCCATAGATTTTCTGTCAGATACTTTGGGCTGGAGTCAGGACGAAATAGAACAAATAAGACAAACATTGTCTATGGACGGGTTATCAGAACAAAATAAAGAACAAATTAATAAACTTACGGAACAAGGTTTAACTTATGATGAAGCTTTAAATGCTTTAAGAAATAAAGGTTTAATAAAAGAAGATAATTCTGCTTTAAATAACGAAATTACGGAAGAAAATAAAGCTGAAAACAATGCTGTAAGCTCAAATCAATTATCGGATAAACAGATAAATGTTTTTACTGATGAGTTAAAAAACGGATTTGGTATGATTAGTACTGATAAAGAACAAATTAACTCTATTTTGGACAATAAAAATATATCTCCGGATAATTTTGCAAAAATTATTGATAATTATAATGAAAAATACGGAAGCATTGTAAAAGCACTAGAAAACAGTTTTCCGTTCAAAGCAGATAAAACGGAAATTATGAATTTATTAGCGGATAAATTGCTTGACTCGGCTAAAAACGGAAATGAAAGTGCAATAAAAGTATTGTGTAAAGAAATATATAACAGTACAGCAGGCATGGTTGGCACGGCAGATGAATTTATAGCCAGAATAATGGACACAGCTGATGAAAAAGTTCTTGGGAAAATTGTAAATAATTATGCCGATTATAACAACGGAGCATCTATTTTTAAGAATATAAAAAGTGATTTTAGCTTTGGAACTGAAGATAAATATATAGATAAATTAACTAATGCATTTGCAAAATATTCCGAAGAAGAATAGAATAAAGCAAAATTAAAAATAAAAATAATCCGAAATATTTCGGATTATTTTTTTGTCTGCTTGACTTGATAATGTCGTTGTATTTTAATAAAATAAATATTTGCACTCAACATAAGTAACAAAGGGCATTATGAATTTAATAGATGACATTAAGAAGCTAAAGCAAGAAAAAAATGCAATTATATTAACACATTGCTATCAGAACATTGAACTGGATGAAGTATCCGATTATGTTGGCGATTCATTGTTTTTAAGCCGTATGGCAGCAGGAACAAAAGCGGATATAATAGTTTTTGCAGGAGTGTATTTTATGGCACAAAGTGCAAAACTATTATCACCGGATAAGAAAGTCCTGCTTCCAAATATGAATTCAGGTTGTTTAATGGCAGATATGATTGATATTAAAAGATTAAGGGAGTTTAAAAGCCAAAATCCCAATATACCTGTAGTATGTTATATTAATTCAACAGCCGAAGTAAAAGCGGAATGTGATATTTGCTGTACAAGTTCTAATGCCGTAGAAATAGTAAGAAGTTTAAACAAAGAAAAAGTTCTTTTTGTTCCGGATACTTATCTGGGTAAATTTGTAGAAAAAAAGCTTGGGAATGTTGAAGTCATAACATATAACGGATTTTGCCCTACCCATTTAAGAATATTACCGGAAGATATAACTAATGCACGAAAAAAATATCCGGAAGCATTAATATTGGCACATCCGGAGTGTCATTGTGAAGTATCCAAACTGGCTGATTTTGTGGGTTCTACAAAAGAAATTATGGAATTTGCAAAAAAATCAGATAAAAAACAATTTGTAATCGCAACGGAAAAAGGTGTAATAGACAGATTAAATCGTGACAGCATAAATGAGAATTGGAATAAAGAATTTATACTTATTAAATCAAATATAATATGTCAAAATATGAAGCATAACACACTTAACGACATATATAATGCATTAAAATATGAACAATATGAAATAAATATAGAAGAAAGTATCAGAATAAAAGCCACTGAATGCATTAATAGAATGCTATGTGCAGGAAAGATAAACAAATGAAAATATTGGTCGGATTATCAGGCGGTGTTGACTCATCGGTTGCTGCTTTACTGCTAAAAAAGCAGGGGTATGATGTAATCGGGGCTACAATGTCTATATGGAAAGGAAGCGAAAAGAACATCACAGGTCATAAGGATGCGTGCTACGGCCCTGATGAAAAAAATTCCATAGAAGAAGCCGAGAAAATTGCAAAACAAATAGGAATTCCATATCACGTCTTTGACTGTGCAGATAAATACGAAGATATTGTATTAAAGAATTTTAAATCGGAATATGTTGAAGGAAGAACACCAAATCCTTGCGTGTGGTGTAATGCATATATAAAATTTGGTGCATTACCGGTTGCAGCAAAAATGCAGAATGTTGAATTTGATAAATTTGCAACCGGTCACTATGCAAGGATTACGGAAGAAAACGGAATATATAAATTAAAAAGAGGGGTTGACCCCAAAAAAGACCAATCCTATTTTCTTCACAGATTAAAACAAGAACAATTAAAAAATATAATTCTGCCATTAGGCGAATATACAAAAGAAGAAATAAGAAATATTGCAATTGAAAACAATCTTCTTTCTGCAAATAAACCGGACAGCCAGGACTTTTACGGCGGTGACTATAATGAATTACTAAATTTAAGCCCAAAAGAAGGTAATATTGTTGATACAGACGGGAAAATTCTGGGTAAACATCAAGGTATATGGAATTATACCGTTGGACAGAGAAAAGGCATAGGCATCGCTTCAACAGAAGCATTGTATGTTATTAGTCTTAACAAAGATACAAATGAAGTGGTTGTGGGACATTTGGATAAAACCTTTAAAAAAGAATTAACCGCTGTAAACATAAATTGGATTATTCAAGATTTACCGCAGCAAATTAAAGTACAAGCAAAAATACGCTCTACACAGCAGCCTGTAAAAGTAAACGTAATAAAAAAAGATGAACAAACTGCTGATGTAATTTTTGATGATTATCAGAAATCTATTGCAATAGGACAGTCTGTTGTATTCTATGACAATGATACAGTGTTAGGCGGCGGAATAATTAATAATGTTTATTAGTTTAATAAATATTTAAAAATATTTATTTAATGATATAATCTAAATGTGGATTGCCACAAGAGTCACATAATAAAAAGGAGAAAATAAATGAAAGTTAAAGTTAGTGATGATTGCATAGCATGCGGTGCTTGTGAATCTGTATGTGATAAAGTATTTTCAGTAGATGATAAAGCAAAAGTTAATGAATCAGCAGTTGCAGGCAATGAAGATTGCGTTAAAGAAGCAGCTGATTGCTGTCCTGTTAATGCTATTCAAGTTCAATAGTTAATTAAACATGCGAAAGAAAAGGAGTTTTCCGTATACGGAAAACTCCTTTTCTACTAATATCGTGTTCACTAAATATTTAAAATATTAACTAATTTTGATTTTCAAAAATATCACGACCAATGGCTAACTTAAGCGTGTTTTTTACTTCTTTAGCCCAATCAATACCATTTATCGTTTTACCTTGCATATTTTGAACGCTGGTCTTTATATTTTCTTCAACTTGAGGATACTTTTTAATAAATTCATCAAGGGAAACAGAACTTCTTTTTTCATTCCAAGATTTTTTTACGACAATTAAATTTGAATAATCGTCCGACCCGCCATTTGAGCGAGTAATAATATGTTCAATCGTACGTGGATTGTGCGTTTCAAAATTTTCGCCGGAGTATGCACACTTTTTGAACATTTTTTTAAATTTTCTTTTTGAAGAAAAACTCGGCAGATAAAAATTAATAGAAGAAATTTGCATAATAACCTCTCTATAGTAATAAAACAGAACAAAATATTTTTTGTTTAAATGTTTGACATAAGATATTGTTAATGATATTCTTAGAACATAGTCTAAATGAATTTGCTTGTGTGGCCCGTAGAGGAGGTAATATCAGATAATTATTTCCGAGGGCGGGAGGATAAATGGCATTAAGGTGCCGGGTATTTATTTAGATACTTTGATAATTTAATACTTTATTCTTGGGCTTGTGGCACTCTAGCTAGAAAAACGGAATGTTTTTCCAAAAGGTTAGATAGCACAGCTACCGCAAGCTCGATACTTTGACAATTTAATACCTTTCTTGGGCTTGTGGCACTCTAGCTAGAGAAACGGAATGTTTTTCCAAAAGGTTAGATAGCACAGCTACCGCAAGCTCGATACTTTGACAATTTAATACCTTTCTTGGGCTTGTGGCGCAGCGGTAGCGCAGGGGACTCATAATCCCTTGGTCGTAGGTTCGAATCCTACCGGGCCCATT
>CANPYW010000021.1 GCA_947588745.1 Candidatus Gastranaerophilales bacterium | reverse complement strand
AGAAATTTATTGTGCGGAATATCCGGATTGAAATTTAATTTTTATTTGAATTTAATTGTGTATATTATTTAAATAAAACGAATAACAAAATAAATTTCAATCAAGAAGCTGCGTATAGTAAATTGTTAACCTCAACCCAAAGCGTGCTAAAAAACGCACGCTTCATTGTCGTTTCGCTAAACAATTTTAACTATACTCCGCAATTGATTTCAATTTCTTTTGTTATTCTTAAAAATTTGGGAATAAAAAATAATAAAAAATCATTCCGTTCAAATAAAATTTTTATTATTTTTTCATTCCAATTTTTTTCATTTTAATTGTTTATATAAATTTATGTAACATTACTACAAATATAGTAAAATAAACGTGAAAGATGAATGAAAAAGTGGTATAATAAAAGTGTAAGAGAAAATAGCCCCCGTTATTAGGGCGGTGAAAATACAAAGTCCTATAAGCGGGTACAAGAAGATGCCTTATGCATATTAACGTGCAGCGAAAGGGGCAAAAATGGATAAGATACAATTTCACAATGACCTAAAAAGGTTAATTGAGATTTTACCGCCAAACATTGTCGATGAGCTGAAACCTTATAATTTAGATGATGCAATAGAATTAGTGCTTGATTTGGGCAGAGTGGGAGAAGTCCGATATTCGGACGGCAGGACGGATTTTCTTGGTAAAACTCTTATAACGGAAGATGATATTGTATATATTACCTCAAGAATACAGCCGTTTACCAGTGATAACCGTTCAGGAATACCGTCAACGCTGCATAGAATAAGTGCAATAAGAAACAGACAGGGGAAAGTAGTAGGACTTACGTGCAGAATAGGGCGTGTTGTAACAGGGACAATTGCTTGTATAAAAGATTTTGTATTGCAGAATAAAAGCATATTATTTTTAGGCAGACCCGGTGTCGGTAAAACAACAAAATTAAGAGAAATATCAAGGCTGGTTGCCGATGATTTGGGGAAAAGAGTTGTTGTTGTTGATACATCCAATGAAATAGCGGGTGATGGTGATACTCCGCATCCTGCAATTGGCAGAGCAAGAAGAATGCAGGTTATGCAGCCGATTTATCAAAAAGATGTTATGATTGAAGCTGTTGAAAATCATACACCCGAGGTTATTGTTGTTGATGAAATAGGTACAGAAGAAGAAGCACAGGCTGCAAGAACCATTGCCGAGCGTGGTGTAATGTTGATTGCTACGGCACATGGTAATACACTTGATAATCTCATAAAAAATCCTGTATTATCGGATTTAGTGGGTGGAGTAAGCTCTGTTACATTGGGTGATGATGAAGCAAAAAGACGAGGTTCTCAAAAGACTGTTCTTGAAAGGGAGAAACAGCCTACTTTTGATATCGTAATAGAAATTATAGACAGAAACACGCTTGCCGTATATAAAAATACAGCTGAAGCGGTTGATTATATTTTAAGAGGCTGGCCTATAAGACCCGAAATAAGGAAAGTTGATCAGGTTTATGATAAAACAATTCAAAATGAAACTGCCGTGGTAAAAGAAGAACAGGAAAAAACAGAAGATGAACTTGCCAGCAGAAAATTAAAGTTTAGTTTTTCAAGGCAGGACTATGTCAAACAGGTAAAAGATTATAAAAAAATATATATTTATGCCGTCAGCAGAACTGTTTTGGATAAAGTTCTTGAACGTTTAAATTTGCAGGCAGAAATTACGAGAAATATTGAAGAAGCGGATATTGTGATTGTTCATAAAGCATTTGCGAAGGGTGGAACAAAAATATTAAGCATAGCAAACGATTACAAACTTCCGATATATTATGTACGTTCAAATTCAATGGCACAGGTTCAAAAAGTGGTTAAAGAAGCTTTACATATACAGGATAGTGAAACACTTCAAGGCTATTATGATGATGCGGAGCGTGCATTGGATGAAGTTAAGGCGGCAATACAAAAAATCTTATCCGGTGCAGATAATGTCGAGCTTAAACCGCAAAATCAGCAGATACGTAAATTACAGCATGAGCTTGTGGAACAGCATAATCTTTCAAGTGAAAGTATTGGTGAAGGTTCGGAACGCCGATTAAGAATAGTGGGCGGCAGTGAATTTAAGCATGCCGGTTAATACGGAACTAAAAAAAGACACATAATCAATATGTGTCTTTTTGTTTAAGTTAAGCGAAAGGTATTTTATTTTAATACTTTTCCGCTTAGCAACTAAATTCTGTTGTGCCAAACGCCGCCGTCACGGTCAACTAATGCATCATAGAACGACCAAATTCTGAATACACCCGTTAAACCGAGAACAGCGTGGGTAATATTTTTTTCTTTTTGTTGTTTGTTAATTGCTTGACCGATACCGGGCCAAATAAGGAGCGAGCATAGGGCAGCACCTACACTTTTACCCGAAACTTCACCGTCTTTACCGTGGGTGCTTTCTGCAAAAGCGGGAGTTGAGACGGCAAGGAATGAAAGAAACAAAGCAATGGAAATAATTTTTTTATACATAGCAACCTCCTTCGTAAAAGATAATTATATATCATTTATTTCAATTCTGTCAAAATCCGAGTTTAATAAACTTATACGTCCTGTCAGATGTGATAAATGGCATTTAGCTATATATAATTTTTTATCGTCAACGGCATTTTTAATAATTTTTGAATGATTTAACAGAAATTCTTCGACCCAAAGAGTGTGTTGTTTTGCAAGCTTATCTTCGGAGTCGAGAGCTGTTTTATCTTTTTCGACGGCGGGGTATACGCATTTTAGAATGGATTGGAAATTTTCGGATATTTCGGGATAGCAGTCTTGAGCATATTCCATTACTCCGCAATTGTCGTGTCCCAAAAGTATAAGCAGTGGAACGTGCAGTTTTTTTACGGCATATTCAATACTTTCAAGAACATTAGGGCCTACGGTAATGCCTGCAACACGCACCACAAAGAGCTCGCCTATTCCGGCTTCAAAAATAAGTTCGGGGACGACTCTTGAATCGGAACAGCTTAAAACGCATGCATGGGGATTTTGATGATTGGCAAGCTGTTTTAAAGTTTCTATTGTAATATTTTTTGCTTCGTATTTACCGTTTACAAATTGTTCATTACCCTTTAAAAGCTTAATCAGAACTTGTTTTGCATCAAGTGGAATATTCATTTTAGCTCCTTTGCTGACAACAGTTTATATTAAGGTTATTATATTGTAAAAGTGTGAATATTGCACGAGGATAAAAATGTCGAAAATTGATTTACATTTACATAGCAGTTTTTCTGACGGAAGCGATAATGCAGAGGAATTAGCCGAAATAATAAAGCAAAATAATATTAGTATATTTGCATTGACGGATCACGATACAATGATTGGATGTAAAGAAATAAAAAAGTATATTGATGGCAAAATCAAATTTATTCCGTCAATTGAGCTTACATGTAAAGAAAAAGATGTTAAATGCCATATTTTAGGAATTAATTGCAATTCGGAAGATGAGAATATAATTGAATTGGTAAAAAAAGGAAAATTTTTACGCCGAATAAAGCTGGATAAAAGAGTTGAGTATTTAAGGGCAAGACATGGTATTGAACTAACGCCGAATGAACTAAAATGGCTTTATACACGAAATAGTGTTGTAAAAACGCATATTGCACAGATTTTAGTAAAAAGAAATCTGGCAGAAGATAGTATTAGTGCCATGAAGAAATTTTTAGACGGATGTAAAACAGGCGATACAAGATTTTCTGGTAATGAGGCGATAAGGGCAATCAAATTATCCGGTGGAATTCCTATATGGGCACATCCATTGGGCGGAGAGGGCGAAACACATTTGAATGAAAAGGAATTTAAAAGGAGGTATAAAATATTAAAGTCGGTGGGAATTGAGGGGCTTGAATGTTTTTATTCAAGATATTCGCAGGCTGAAATAGATTTTCTTGTTAATTTTGCCCAAAAAAATAATATATTAATTTCCGGAGGAAGTGATTATCATGGCAAGAATAAAGACATACCAATTGCGAAATTGAATGCGGAAAATTACGATATTAATACTGAACAATTAACGGTTTTGAAAAAAATTTTATAAAAATTGGAATAAAAAAATAAGAACTGCTATCTATATAAATAGAAAGGTGATTTTAGGAGAAAAGGACATGATGTCATTGAGTACTATCAAATTGGATTTAGAAAAGAAATCGTATGGTTATGCAAAAATATATGCTTCATTAATAAAGGATGAGTTTCAAAGGAAAAGAGCTTATGCTTCATTGGTGGCATTATATGCGTTTTTGAATTTAATTGAGAGGACTCCGTTTAATATCCAAAAGGCAATGACATTATTTCGAAACCCATTGTTGAATGAAAAATTTGAATTATCGGATATATATGTAAATAATTGGCATTTAGATGTAAGAATAGTAGTTGGCGGGAATGCATTTTTAGTGCCTAAATCTCATCTTGATAATGGTCTGTTGCCTGATTTCTATATTGTGGTAAGAGTTGATAAAACTCTTGAAAATGCAGAGTTAATCGGAATAGCAGATACAACGGTCATGAAAAGTGAGCCGTTTGATTATCATTATAATACAGTATCATTTTCTAATTTGATTTCTTATGATGATTTCCTTTTAAAAATCCAAAGAGATAAGAAGGTTAAATTTGAGGAAGAAGACCATGAATTCTTTAGAAAATCCTATTTAAGTATAACGGATGGCAGTGCGGATAAAGATACAATAAACAGAGTGTTAAAGCATGTATTTGAATGTAATGAATGCAGAACTGAGTTTTGCTGTTTCACCGGATTTGAAATGGTAAGTTCAAATACGAGCAAGTATCCCGAATTAATGCATGATGAAACTCTTAATATAGTCGGAGCACAAAAAGTTGATGATGAAAAATACAAAGGCAAAGAAGAAACTATATATATAGGAAAGGATGAAATCAAAGATAATAAAAATAATAATACGGTAAAAAGTTCGGAAACAGCAGCAAAAGTGCCTTTTGAAAAAAATACCGAAGCAACGCCAGAACAAACGATTGAAACAGCTTCTGAAATACATGACGTAGCGGATGATACAGTGAATGACTTATCTGTTTTAGATGAATTTGGGATTGAAGAAGATGAAACACAGATATCAGATAATAAAGAATTTCCGGTATCTGATGTTGATTTAGTTCCGGATATGCAGCCTGATGAAGTATCAAGTGAAACTCAAGGCGAAACGGTATCTGATATATTAGATGAATTATTTAATGTTGAAGAGGATTATTTAGCACATAAAGAAGCTGAAGAAAAGGAACTTGAAAAATCGGAATTGGAATTTAATAATGTATCAGATGATTTAAGTGTGCTTAATGAACCTGTTGATTTGTTTGGAGATGAAAGACATTCGGAGCTTGAAACAATAACGGATGCAAATGACAGTGAAATAGAAACTATCAGTGATAATCCTATTGGGTATGATAAAGATGAACTTATAGATTTTAGCGGGGAATCGGAAGAATCTCGTATAGAACCTATTGAGGGAGAAGATTTTATATCGAATATAGAAGATGATAATGATAAAGAAAATGTAAATGAGAATGGAAATATGCAAAAGGTTATTATTGATTATGATGAAACCGGTGAACCTGTTTATTCCTATGTCACTCCTGTAGAAAATTCAGATGATGAAAGTGTTCAATCTGAAAAAATAGATGAAATTCAGACAATTAATGAAAATAGTGAAAATAATAAAAATACGGATATTGTAGAAGATATTCCGCAAGATACTGAAGAAACGATTTCTGAAATAACGGAAGAAACATCAGAAGATACCGTTGAAGAAGCAAAATCGGAAGAACTTCAAATTACCGAGGAAACCGATGAAGGCGAACAATCGGGAAGTGATGATTATTCTCAAGCATATATTATGTACGATAATATGGTTAATGGTGGTGATGATACTCAAGAAGAAAAAGAAGAGGATAACACTAATTTGAATGATAATGATGATTCTGATGACAGTTCTTCTATAGATGATGATAATTCCGGCTCGGAAATTGAAGAAGCAGATGATGAAACATCAGAAGATGACAGTGAGTCTGAAGATGCCGATGATGATAATTCTGAAGAAGAAGACGGTGACGATGACGACGAAGAAGAATATGATGAAGATGAAGAAGAATATGAAGATGATGAAGAAGGAACACAAAAGCGTGGCAGTGCTAAAAAAGCCGTAGTTTTAATTTGTTCAATACTTTTATTGCTGGGGCTTATTGGCGGTGGAATTATGTTATTTGTTAAAAACTTAAATTCTAAAAATGAAATTGTTCAAGGTTCTACTGAAAATAATCTTGAAATACCGCAAGAACTGCCTCAAAATACTGACATAATAGAAATTCCTTCTGATGATAACGGAAATCAAGGGCAGAATATGAATAATGCTCAAGATGAAAATTCCGGAAACAGTACACAAGCAGAGGAGATAAATATACCTCAATTAACTGAGAATGATTTAATAGTTGAAAATAATCCACCGGTATCAGACCCGAATAAGGCAATAACTAATGCATTTGCGAACGGTGGTGCCGCTCCTGTAAGTGTCAACGGTATAAATTGGAACTGCACTGCTGCATTGTTTACCGATAAGACATTTAAAAATTATTTACAAAATTTAGATAATTTACTCAAACAAAATTTAAAAAATAATATATTAAATGTTACTGAAATTCCTCAAAATAGAAATGTTGTGGTAAAATTATCCATAAATAATGACGGTAATTTAGAAAAAGTCATGATATCAGAATCATCCGGTTCGGCACAAATAGATGATATTGTGTTACAAAGTATTAATGAAATGTTTATGGGTGAAAAAAGCCCAATTTTGGAGAATAACGCACTAAAACAAGATAGATATTACTTAAAAGTAGTAATAAAATTGTAATTTATGATATTATGTTTTTAGGAATTTATAATTAGAGATAAGAGTGTGCTTTTAGTAGAAGAACAAAGAGCTTTAATAGAAAAAATGGTAAAATCAAACAAAAATTACTCCGGTAATGAAGATTTGTTTGAGGATTTTTGCAGTGAAGCATTTCAAAAATCGTATATGATGTTTAATTCATCAGCCAATATACAAAAAATAGAAAGTTATGTTTCAAAAGTAGTTCATACGTCTATATTAAGCGTATTAAAAAATTCAGGTCGAATAAGACGTTCAGCTTCCGGTTATGTAAGTACCAAAGAAGTAAAAATATCAGAGATTAAAGCTGCGGAACCCGTATCTGAACCGAAGGATATACAAGGACCGGAGTTTATTTTTGATTTTCCTGATCCTAAAAGCAGTGTGGAAGAAGTTCTTATAACTAAGGATTGTTTGCAGAAAATTGCGGATGCGGTTTGTATTGTACATAAAGAACTTCCGTCAAAACAATTTTTGGATATATTTTATTTAAGATATGTACAAGGTTATAAACAGTCTGAAATAGCGGAGAAAACTAATTTATCGCAATCAGAAGTAAGTAAGAGGTTGATGCAGCTTTCAAAGTTAATAAGTAATTTCTTGGACAGCAGTAATAGTTAGGTTTTGTTATGATTTGTCATAAATGCGGTGCGAAATTACCGGATAATGCAATCAGATGTAATAAATGCGGTATAAAAGTAAATATGGTCTGTCCGGAATGTAAGACCTTAAATAGATTTGGTTCTCATACTTGTTATAATTGCGGTTTTGAATTAATAAAAAAATGTGATAAATGCGGAAGTTCGAATATATATTCGGCACTTGAATGCAGGAAGTGTCATGCTGAATTTAATAATAATGAAAAAGAAAATTTAAAAGAAGAAATTATAAAAAATTCTGCAAGTGAAAAGGTGTCGCAAGATGTTATTCAAACTGCGGATGAAATTCAGGAAAAAGCAAATAGTGTTTTTGAAAATGTATATATACAGAAAGAAAAAGCAGTACCGCCTGAAAAGCAGGAAACTCCAACTATTTCAGATATGGAGGTTGTACTGCCTTTTAGCTGTGTGCAAAGTTCCTTTACACAGGTAGATAGTCCTTTATCCAAAGTAAAAGATAAAAAGGATATATCTGAAAAATTGGAAAAACTTGGTGAAGATGATTATAAACAGCAGTTTGAAGAACAAAAAATATTTAATTTAGAAGAAGATAATAATCCAATTGCAGTAAAAGAAGAGCAAGATTTTGAATCATTTATTGAATCGCAAACGACGGAACAAAATGATACAGATGAAGTTGAAGTTCAGAAAATCGATGATTTAATAGATGAAAATATTCCTATTAATGTACTTGATGAAGATACGGTTTCAGATAATAATGAGCATACAGAGGTATCACAGCAAGAGGAAGAATTAAACGATGTTGTTGTTGATCCTGTTAATTTAGATAGTATAGAAATACAGCAGGAGGCTGTAAAAAAAGCCGTTGAACTTATTAAAAAGTCTATAACTAAGCATGTGATTGCAATAAACGGAAATGAAGGCAGCGGAAAATCGGCAGTATTAAGACAGGTAAAAAATTATTTTATTTCGGATAAATATGTAGTGTTATATGGCAGCTGCACTCCGTTGTTACAGATAACAAGTTTTGGATTTTTTCAGGATGCTTTTTTAAGAATATTGGGTTTTCCACCCTATGCAAACAGTATAGAGGCTTTTAAGACTGATTTTAAGAAGAATAATCTTGAAAACGAGTTTAGTTTTTTATCAAAAAAAGAATTAAGTTTATTTTTGAATATTTTTTATCCAGCAAAAAAGGATAGTTTTAAAAATATATTAGAAAATAAAAAAATAATTTTTGGTATTTTGGAAAAAGTTATAAAATCATTTTTGCTGGATAACAACATAATTATTGCAATAGATAATTTTGAATTGTTAGATGGTGCTTCTTACGATTTTATTCTTTATATGTTAAAGAAGGGATATTTTAATAACAGATTAAAATTACTTGTGGCATATAAAGAAAAGAAGTCATTGCAGAGCTATTTTGATATTGAAGAAATAGATGACAGTATTTTTGAAACAATAGTTACAGAAGATTTTGATAAGAGTACGCTTATTAAGGCTGTTAATCATTCAATAGGATTTCCCATAGAAAAAGTGTTGCCAATAAAGCATTTGGATGAATTAATTAATAATTCCGGCGGAAATGCAATGAGATTAGAGCAGGAAATAGCTTTATTATTTGATGTCGGTTATGTTAGTGTCAAAGATAATAATATTATCTTAAACGAGCAGTTGAAGCCTGAAAGTTCGTCTTATAGTATGGAAGAACTTATAAAATTAAGGTTAAATGCATTAACACCGAGTGCTAAAAATGTTTTATTCATGGCTGCGATAATGGGATACAGATTTGCGACAAGCATATTAACAGTGTCGGTTGCAATGAGTGTTGAAAAAGCAGAAGAAATAATTAATTTCTTAAAGCAGGAATTATTTATTAATCAGGTTGATAATTATACTTGCGAGTTTAAGTGTCTTGAGTTGTGGAAGCTTATATATCAGGAAGCAAAAGCGGATTTACTGTATAAAGAGAATTCCGAAAATTTATATAATACACTTCAATCTTTAATTTTATCGAGCAGTTTGCAGAAACTTATATCCTGTACCGAGGCGTTAACTAAAAATGAAGCATATAGTATATGGCAGGATACGGCTAAATTATCCGCAAAATTAGGTGATACCAATTTATATGTAATAGCTCAAAAGCAGTCTTTAAAATTACTGGATGAGTTAAATTTAGATAATGGGGATTATATAAAGACCGAAATATATGAAGAAATCGGGAAATTGCTATATGAAAAATCGCCGACAGAGGCTGTTACATATTTAGCGAATGTGTTAGATAGCGAAATAAGGGATTTGAATGTAAACAAGGTAATTGATTTATCCGGATATTTTATAAAGAGTTGTTATTTATCAGGTAATTATTTTGGTGCAAATGAATCTATAGATGCAATCATAAAATTAATCAGTTCTACAGGTACGGATGTATCTGCAATAGATATAGCATTAATAAAAACAAGAAAATTGAAAGCGTTATTTAATATAGGTAATAGTGCACAGGTTATAAATATAATAAATGATGAAATTATTCCGCAATTTGAGGAGTGTATGAATGCAAGGTCTTTTGACAGCGGATATAAGTCGTTAATAATAGACGGGTGGCTTATGTCCAAAATAATTCTTGCAAAGGCGTATTCATTGCAGGGTAATGATAATGCATTAATTGTCATAGCCGATTTAAGAAAGTTTTTAGAGCTTTATGATTGCGATACGGAATATTACAGTACTCAGATAGATATAGTAGAAGCATTTGCAATAACAATAACCGGAGAAATAAATAAATCAAATGAAATTTTGAATAGAGTTGCAAATGAATATAAAGAAAAGAACCTGAATACAGAACAATTGGCTGAATGGAATTTAGTAAGTATTGTAAACAGAGTATTTTTAGGTCAAAATCAGGATTTAAAGTCTGATTTATTTGAGCTTGCTGCTTTTGCAAACAACATAAACGAGCATTTTGTAAAACATATAATTAAATTGATATTGGGTTATGTAATAAAGCAGGAAGGTAATACTACAAAAGCACTTGAAATTTTTAATGAAGAAATTACATATTTTGCAAAAGAAAAGGTGGCAACCGGGGCATTATTATCGTGGTTCTTGATAGTTCAAATAACTATGGAAATGGGCGATGATGATAAGGCACTTGATACGGCTATGAAGTCGCTTGATATTGCAAAGAGCGTAAAAATAAATAATTATTTCTTTGCCATATATTTCCAGAAAGCAATAGCCGAAATTTATATGAAAAAGAATGATTTAACTTCGGTAAAGATGTATTTGGAACAATCTATAATGCTGGCAAAGCAATATAATTTAAGATATCAGCTTATTGAACTTTATATTGCATACGGTAAATATTTAGAAGCACTTATGGAATCAAAACGTATATATTCAAACGAGAATGTAAATACAACGACAGAAATGTATAATAAAGCACTTTCTATAGCAAAAGAGCTGGAGTTGACAAATATGGTTGAAACAGCAGTGAAGGAGCGTAATAATTTTAAAACTTTCTGTCAACTAAATTCAATAGAACTTTAAATTTATAATAATAAATGTAGTACTTTACCTTGATAATAATTTATGTTATATATTATTTGTTTATAAATGAAACATAAATTGTGGAAAGATAATTCATGCTTCAATGCAGCTACAGTGATAAAAAATATCTTCTAAGATATAAGTTCTTCGAACTTTGCCCTTTATGGTTTTATAAATATGTTTTGTCATATAAATATAAAAAGGTATATAAACTAAATTTGAATTGGAATTTTTCACGTATGAACAAATTATCGGAAAAATTGCAATGGTTGAAATTATACGATTCAAATCCGGAAAAGACGAAATTAGCCGATAAAATTTTATTAAAATCTTATGTAGAAGAAAGAATACCGGAATTAAAAACAGCAAAGCTGTATAAAATATTTGATTCCGCTGATGATATAGATTTTTCTGATTTACCCGATACATTTGTTATTAAAACTAATCATTCGTGGTGTACCAATATATTAGTTGAGGATAAAAATAATATAACTTTACCAAAATTAAACGAATATAAAGATTATTTTAGACAAGCATTAAAAATTAATTATGCATATTGGAGTTATTATGAACTTCATTATAAAAATATTGTACCGAAAGTCTTTGCGGAAGAATATTACGGTGACAGATTTGATACGGAAATATATCAAATCTATTGTTTTAACGGAATACCGGAGTTTATAATTGCCGGACTACATAATCTGCATGTTAACAAAGGAATATTTTTTGAAGAGTATACATTTGATACGGATTGGAATTCGTTAGATTTTGGGTTATCCTTTTATTGGAATTACAGGTCATTGGTAATGAAAAAACCGGATAGGCTCTCAGAAATGCTTGAATATTCAAAAAAACTTTCGGCAAATTTTAAATTTGTCAGGTGTGATTTTGCTATAAATAAATATAATAATCTATATTTAAGTGAAATGACATTTACTCCATATTCGGGATTTCTAACGTTTTATGGTGAAAATCAAGATTTATATTACGGTAATAAACTAAAGCTTAAATAGAAAGGATATTAAAATGAATCAACAAAAAAATGTTAACAGTAAGTTAAAAATTTATTTAAAATCAAATCAAGCTTCACGTCTAGTCATCCAAGGCGGAGTATCTACATATGCCGGTGGCTGTTCAAAATATGGTATGGGTGGATCATGTTGCTGCGGAGGTGCTTCACAATAATAAACTTAATATTCATATAATACGTAATGTTTGTTATTAAGAAACATTACGTATTATATAAGGAGTGTATATGAATTTAAAAGAAAAAAATTATGAAATAGCAAAATGGTGTGCTACCAACATATATGATATGGATGGTGAACTCACGGCATTTATTAGAAATGAACTTAATACAAGATATTATTTGCTGAAAGATATTTCCGCTTTAATTTGGAAAATGATAATAAATAATGAAACTTATGATAAA
Source organism: Candidatus Gastranaerophilales bacterium (assembly GCA_947588745.1). Taxonomy (GTDB): domain Bacteria; phylum Cyanobacteriota; class Vampirovibrionia; order Gastranaerophilales; family Gastranaerophilaceae; genus Avigastranaerophilus. The sequence goes on along the minus strand of CANPYW010000021.1, from coordinate 23,114 downwards.
ATTCTTGAATTTGCAAATAAAAACGGAGAGTCTCAAGCGGATTTAGATAATTTCTTATCTGAATTACAAGAAGAATTATTAATAACGGATAAAATGAATCAAAAAATGTCCTTAAAAGAAATTACAAATAAAGGTTGTGCCGTTAATGATGATGAAGTAAACTGCATAAATGGTACTATAGAAAGAAAAATGCAGACCTGGCAGGAACAGCACAAGGTGCTTTCAAATTTGAATTTGGCTTTAACATATAAATGTAATCAAAACTGTCTGCACTGCTATAACCATAAAAATATGATGGATTATGAAATATCATTTGAAGATATAAAACCTGTTATTGATGAAGCTTATGATAACGGTTTATTTTCCGTTTCCTTAACAGGTGGAGAATGCACTACTGCTAAAGATTTTCTAAAAATAGCAAAATATGTCAGAGAAAAACGGATAAATCTTATTATACTTACAAACGGAATAAATTTATATGATAATGAAGAATTATTTAATGAAGTGGTAAATTTGTATCCGGAAAAAGTCAGTTTTACCGTATTCAGTTTGAATCCGGAAATACATGATAAGATAACAGGTATGAAAGGTTCTTTACATAAAACTTTATCTGTAATCCAAAAATTGTCAGCTCTAAAAATCCATACGGAAATTAAACATTTTATAACGCAATATAATTGTAATGAATTTTCTCAGCTTGAAAAATGGATAAGAGAAAATAATGTAAACTTTTTCTTGTTTGATGATAAGTTTTATAATAATCCGGAGAATAATAATTCTCATGTTGCTGTTAAGAGTGAACAGTTAGAAAAAATATATAGAAGTTATACTGAAATAACAGGTAATAATTTCCCCAAACAGTTTGATTTATCAGATAAAGCTGTGTTTGAAAATCCTATTTGTATTGCGGGGCAAAGCAAAATTACCGTAAATCCTAATCTTGATGTGGTAATATGCCATTTTTATGAAAAAAAGCTTGGTAATTTGAAAACTAATTCTATAATGGATATTTGGCATGAGCGTACATGTGATTGTCAGGAATTAACAAATTATAGAAAATTAAAACTTAAAGATATGAAAGATTGCTATAAAGAAAAATATTGCGAATACTGCTTTAGCTGTCCAGGATTTGCCGGTGAAAATTTTGGTAAATCAGAATATTTATGCGAACGGGCAAAAATTATTTATAAAGTAAATCTTGAAAATGAAGCAAAAAAAGCATTAAAATAATTTTTCTTTTAACAGACAGTTTATCTTTAAAAACTGTCTGTTATTTTTTTATTAAATAATATTTCTACTTTTTAAATCCATTTGCATATCTCATCTTTGCAAAAAACATTTTCAAGTTCGGGCATGACTTTATCAAGAGTCATTTCAAAAGTAATGGGGGTAACGGAAACTTTATTCCACCTTAATGCATTAATATCGGAATCATCATTTTCGCATTGCCTGATAAGTTCGCCTGCCATCCAATAATATACTTTACCTCTCGGGTCTGTACGTTTATCGTATTCATCGGTGAACATTTTTCCGCCGAGTCTTGTAATTGCAATTCCCGATAAATCTTCGGGCATTAATCCGGGTACATTGACGTTTAATATTGTTTTTGGGGGAAAATTATATTCTTTTACCTTATGGACAAATTTTGCCATAAAACGTGCAACATTTTTAAATAATTCAGGCTCTGACGACATGCTTGCAAGTGAAACGGCAATGCTCGGGTAGCCCATCATTGCACCTTCCATGGCACAGCTCACCGTACCGGAGTATAATATATCGGAGCCTAAATTCGGCCCGTGATTTATACCTGATATTATTAAATCGGGTTTTTCGTCATAGTTTAATATTGCATTAATTCCTATTTTAACGCAGTCCCCTGGTGTTCCGCTTGTAACCCATATCTTTTTTGCTCCGAATTTTTGTTCCAATTCTTCAACTCTTATGGGTGTATGAAGCGTTAAAGAATGCCCCGCCGCACTTCGTTCTCTGTCGGGAGCTATAATATAAATATCGTGTTCTTTACTTAATTCTTCGGCAAGTGCTTTAATGCCTTCTGCCATTATGCCGTCATCATTAGAAAGTAAAATTTTCATAAATAACTCCTTTGATATGCCGATGTTATATTAATTAAATTCCACGCAGAACATGATTTTTATCACAATTATTTAAAATTTCCGCTTCTTTTTTACTTTTTGGCATAATAAATACCATATTTTTATCTTTAACTTTTTTATCCGATTTCATTGTTTCATAAAATTCTTCTTTATTCGGCTTAAAATCAAGCGTTGTAATAAGTTCATAATCGTTTAAAAGTTTTATTGCTTCATTGTAATAATCTTTTGAAATTTTGTTCAGACCGAGTGCAAGGTCAAAAATAAATTTCATCCCTATTGAAACGGCTTCACCATGCGTATATTTTTCGTAATTTGTTATTTTTTCAATGGCATGAGCATAAGTATGCCCGAAATTAAGTATTGCTCTAATGCCTTTTTCGGTTTCATCTTTATTTACCACACTGCTTTTCAGTTCGCAGCAGATTTTAATTAATTTTTCAAGCGTGTTGCGGTCTTTATTAAATATTTCATTACGATTTTTTTGTAAAAACTCAAATAAATGATAATCTTTGTCTGGAGCACATGTTTTTTCGATAAAGGCATATTTTAAAACTTCGCTTAATCCGGTTTTAAACTGTCTTAAATCAAGCGTATCAAGTGTATTTGTGTCGGCTAATACCAATTTTGGCTGATGGAATGCCCCAAGCATGTTTTTGCCGAAAGTGCAGTTTACAGCCACTTTACCTCCTACGGATGAATCGACCTGTGCCAAAAGAGTTGTCGGAATTTGAATAAAATCAATCCCTCTTTGATATATTGAGGCAGCAAAACCTGCCATATCACCGATTACGCCTCCTCCGAGTGCAATTACGGCATCTTTTCGTTCAAGCTGTATTTGAAGTGCTTTATCCGTAATTTTAAGCAGAGTTTCCATATTCTTATATTTTTCACCGTCAGGCAGGATTATAAATTCCGTATTATCCGATTTCAGCTTATCTCCATACAGCTTAAATACGGTGGTATTTGTAACAAGCAGATATCTGTTTGCTTTTGTATATTGTTTTATATAATCATAAGCGTTATTTAAAACCCCTTCGCCTATAATAATAGGGTATGAGCTTGCTTTTTTTTCTTTTATTTTAACTTCCGTCGTAATCATCCGTAATTCCCGCAATTTTCGCAATTTCCAATGATATTTCATCAATTGTCTTGTTTTTCGTGTTAATTATTTTATTTGCACATTTTTGATATTTTAATTCCCGCTCGCAAAGCAGCAAATTGATTTTTTCTTCCATGTTATCGACATTTAAAAGCGGACGTTCTTTATTGTTTTTTACCCGTTCAAAAAGAGTTTTGAAATCCGCTTTAAGATAAATTACATAGGATTTTTGCCTTAACTCCCTGATGTTTTCTTCCGATATTACAATTCCGCCGCCTGTTGATATAATTTGATTATTTGAATTTAATATATTTTTAAGAATTTTTGTTTCTGTTTTTCTGAAATATTCTTCGCCAAATCGGCTGAATATTTCATTAATTGACTTGTTTTCGGATTTAACTATTTCTTCATCCGTATCAATAAAAGTATAATTTGTTAAGATTTTGGATAATCTGTTTCCCACAGCGGATTTTCCCGCCCCCATCATGCCTGTTAACGCAATATTCATAACTATCTTTCCGAAATCATATTCATATAACCGTTATAGTTGGATTTCATTTCTTCCGTACTGTCGTGTGAAAACTTTTCGAGTAAAGCATCTGCCATAATTATTGAAGCCATTGCTTCTGCTACAACGGCACAAGCGGGAACGGCACAGGTATCCGAACGTTCAAAATGTGCCTGAACGGCTTCTTTTTTATCCAGTGCAATTGAATTTAAAGGTTTTACCATAGTCGGAATTGCTTTCATGGAAGCCGTAATAATAATATCTTCCCCGTTTGTTATGCCGGCTTCAATTCCGCCTGCATTATTGGTTTTTCTGTAATATTTACCGTCTTTGATAAATATTTCGTCGTGGGTTTTTGACCCCGGTAAAGATGCCGAATTTTTACCCAATCCTATTTCCACCGATTTAACCGCTTGAATACTCATGATTGCACCGGCTAAAAGTCCGTCAATCTTTCTGTCCCATTGAACGTGAGAACCCAGCCCTACGGGAACGTTGCGTATAATAACTTTAAAACTTCCGCCTATTGTATCTCCGTTTGATTTTGCCAAATCAATTTCGGCTTTCATTTTCTCACAGAGCGATTTATCAAATGTTCTCAAGGGAGAATTTTCAATTTCCGACTTGATATCAAACGGATTTTCATTGCATTCCGCTTTAATATTGCCGATTTGAGTAACATAAGAAATTAAATCCATATTAAATTCTTTTAAAATACATTTGGCAATTGCACCTACGGCGACTCTTGCAGCGGTTTCTCTTGCACTTGAGCGTTCCAAAACGTTTCTTACGTCATGGTGATTGTATTTAAGTGCACCGGCAAAATCGGCGTGTCCGGGGCGTACATTTATAATTTTTTTTGAATTTATTAATTCCGTATTTTCTTCCGTCTGTTCAACGGGAGTGTTTGACATCGGTATTTTCCAATTTTCCCAGTCTTTATTTTCTATTTCCAAACAAATGGGAGCACCTGTGGATTTACCAAACCTGACACCGGATAAAATTTGTGCTTTATCCGTTTCGATTTTCATTCTTCCGCCTCTGCCGTAACCCGTTTGGCGGCGGGCGAGTTCACTGTTTATAAATTCGATGTCAACGGTAACTCCCGAAGGAACTCCTTCAATAATGGCATTTAAACATTTCCCGTGGGATTCACCCGATGTTAAAAATCTGAATATCATATACGTTATTATATCTCCCTTTTGTTTATTATATCAAAGAAATAAGGTTTATGGTAAAGCACAAATTATTTTAAAAACAAGGTCTGATTTTTTATTTTATGCATGCCCGTAACAATCCGAAAACTGCTATATAAATAGTAAATAGCGTTTAATACCCGAATAATAGGACATGACACTGTCAAGTAGCAGAAAAGGAAAAATGATAAATAAATGAATATTAATAATTGTAAAAGCTGTTTTTTATAAATGAATATTAGCCGAAAAGGGAATGTAAAAAAAAGTAAAAAAATATTTAGTTGTAGGGTAAAACCGAGCGATTTACCATAATTATACAAGAGGAGAATACGAGGGCAGAGGAAGGAGTGATGGCGGATTTCCTTGAGGGGGAGAGAATATAATTTTAAAGGTTAGTTAGATTATTAATAAAAAGAGATTTGATTTAATCATGCGAGATTGGGGAAAAAAGATAGAAGTTCCGTTTGCGGAACTTTTTTTATGCTTGAATTTGTAATTTAGTTTATAATTAACAAAGAGGTGAATTATATGAAAAGAGCAATTGTATTGGTTATAGACTCAATGGGAATAGGAGCAATGGAAGATTGCTTTGAATACGGTGATGTAAAAGAGTGTAATACTTTGTGTAATGTCGCAAGAGAGGCAGGCGGACTTAATGCACCGAATTTTTTCAAATTGGGATTGGGAAATTTAGGTGATGTAAAAGGTATACAAAAGAATGAAAATCCGATTGCCCAATACGGAATTATGAAAGAAAAATCCAAAGGAAAAGATACCACAACGGGGCATTGGGAGATGATGGGCTTAATTTTGGAAAAACCGTTTAAAGTATATCCGAAAGGATTTCCCAAAGAGATAACGGATGAGTTTATCAAAAGAACTAATTGTAAAGGAATACTTGCCAATTATCCCGCTTCGGGCACAAAAATTATTGAAGAATTGCATTCGGAACACGAAAAAACAAAGTTCCCCATAGTTTATACGAGTGCGGACAGCGTATTTCAAATAGCTGTCGATATTGATATTATTCCGCTTGAAACATTGTATAAATACTGCGAAATCGCAAGAGAAATATTGACCGACGAATATAACGTATCAAGAGTAATAGCAAGACCTTATCGCAAAATTGACGGAAAACCTCAAAGAATAGGCGGTTTAAGACGTGATTATTCAGTTGAACCCTTTAAAGACTCAACCTGCGATAAAATTTTAAAAAACGGCGGATGTGTACTTGGTATAGGTAAAATTGAAGATATCTTTGTAGGCAGAGGTATTTCGCACTCCATACATACTTCCGGAAATACCGAGGGGTTAAATATAACATTAAAAGCAATTAAAAACGAATTGAATTTGAATGAAATTAAAACAAAAAGGTATGATGTAAAAGATTTTGATAAACAGTTTATCTTTACAAATCTTGTGGATACCGATATGCTATACGGACACCGCAACGATTATAAGGGCTATGCCTCGGCAATAGAAGAGATTGATACTTATTTGCCCAAAATAACGGAGGCAATGACGGAAGATGATTTGCTTATAATAACTGCAGACCATGGCTGTGACCCTACCGTAAAAGGTACGGATCACACTCGTGAACGGGTTCCTGTGTTGGTGTATTCAAAAAACATAACGCCAAAACGTCTTGATGATATAAATTCATTCGAATATATTTCTCAAAGAGTGCTTGATTGGCTGAAAATATAAAATGTGAAATGTAACAATTCTAAATTAATAATTTAATCATACTTGATATAAATTTTTTAGCTGTATATAATGTTGTGAAACTTTTTTAAAAAGAGAGTGGAAGACATAATTAATCATAATAGAGGTAATAACGATGAAAAAAGGAATACATCCCGAATACAAAAAAACAGTAATAAAATGTGTATGCGGTAATGAAATAGAAACAGGGTCGGTATTGGATGATATAACGGTTGAAATTTGTAACAATTGTCATCCGTTCTATACCGGAAACCAAAAAGTTGTTGATACGGAAGGTCGTATTGAAAAATTCAAAAAACGTTATCAACAAAATCAAAAATAGCTTTATGCTGTGCTTTCGGATATTTAAAGCACAGCTTTTTTATACCCGCATTATGTGGGTATTTTTATTAAAATAAAAGGCGGACGGTGCGGTTATGGAAAAAGAAAAATATGCTGAAGTAAAATTGATATCTAAGCCCGATAATATATTAAAAACGGTTTATACGGCTTGCAGAACATGTTACAGCTCCGAGTCACCCGTTAATATATATGCCGGTGACTCTGCAAATGATGAAGAAAAAATGTTGAAACTCATTACAAGAGTTATTTCATCGGGACATTACAGTACAATAGAACATGTTCAGATAAGTTTTGCAATCAGCAATATATCAAGAGCCTGCTCTCACCAATTGGTAAGGCACAGACACATGTCTTTTTCTCAAAAATCGCAAAGATACGTAAAAGAAAAGGGTCAGTTTGACTATATAGTGCCTGAAACCGTTGAAAAAAATGCGGAATTAAAAAATAAATTTGATAATTTTATGAAAGAAATATCGAATTTTTATTTGGAAATGACCGAAGCGGGAATACCCGCCGAAGATGCTCGTGCGGTATTACCGAATGCGGCTTCGACATCAATGGTTGCAAGCTTGAATTTAAGAGAAATGATTCATTTAGCTAATTTAAGATTATGTTCGAGAGCACAAAAAGAAATAAGAATGCTTGTAAAATCCATGTGTGACGAACTTATAAAAGAAGAACCCTGGCTAAAAGCATATTTGGTACCCAAGTGCGAAACACTGGGTTTTTGTGATGAAGATAAATCGTGCGGAAGAAAGCCCGTCAGAGGATAATAATTATGAAGGAAATGCTTGATAAAATATTACAAATAGAAAATAAGTACGAAGAACTCGGTAAAATACTTTCCGACCCCGAAGTTATTCAGGATTATAACAGGTTTAAAACACTTTCAAAACAAAGAAAGGCCATGGAAGAAACCGTTGAGGTTTATCACAGCTGGAAAACCTCGGAAGATGCAATTAAAGATGCGGAAGATATGCTGAAAAACGAAACGGATGAAACCATGCGTGAATTTCTGCATAATGAAATATCCGAAAATAAAAAGAAAATGGATGAGCTTGAAGAAAGAATGAGAGTTCTTCTCCTCCCTCGTGACCCTATGGATGATAAAGATATTATGCTTGAAATAAGAGGTTCCGCAGGCGGAGATGAAGCAAACATATTTGCGGGCGATTTGATGAGGATGTATATGCGATATGCGGATAAACAGGGCTGGCAGACTCAAATTTTAAGCAAAACGGATTGTGAAGCGGGCGGAGTTTCAGAAGTTATTATTTCGATAAAAGGTGACAGCATATATTCTAAATTGAAATACGAATCCGGTGTGCATAGAGTGCAAAGAGTTCCGGCTACCGAATCGCAAGGCAGAGTGCATACATCAACCGCTACGGTTGCCGTTATGCCCGAGGTCGATGATGTTGAAATAGAATTAAATATGAATGATATAGAAATAACGACGGCACGTTCGGGTGGAGCCGGCGGTCAGAATGTAAATAAGGTTGAAACCGCAGCCAGAGTTTTTCATAAACCTACCGGAATTATGATATTCTGTACGGAAGAACGTTCACAGCTTCAAAATAAGGAACGTGCCCTTCAAATATTAAAAGCAAAGCTTTATGATTTGGAGGTTCAAAAACAAATGAAAGAGGTTACGGATTTAAGACGTTCTCAAGTCGGAACGGGCGACAGGTCAGAAAGAATAAGAACGTATAATTTTCCGCAGGGACGTTTAACCGACCATAGAATAGGTCAGAATTTGAATGTTTGGACGGTTATAGACGGTGACCTCGATGAACTTATAGGTTTATTAATGGCTCATGACCAAAAACTTAAACTTGAAAAACTTGCAGAAATAAACTGATTTAAAAGATAATTATTAAGGTTTTGCGTGAAATGGCTTATGTCTTAATAAGGTTATTTTACTGCGGATTTCAGGCATGTTTTTATGTGTGCAATTTTTTAAATCGGTTTGTAAAAAATGTGTTAATAACAATAAAAATATGTAAATATTTTGTTTATATAAAATTTTTATATGATAAATTATAAGCAAAAAGGAAGAATATGCGAGAATTCAGACATTATCCCGTAATGTTACGTGAAGCTGTAGATGCTTTAAATTGCACTCCCGGAAAGTTATACATTGATGCAACTTTAGGCGGCGGCGGTTATAGCGAACTTATACTTAAAAGAATTTCTCCTGACGGAAGGTTAATTGCGTTTGATGTAGATATTGATGCAGTGAATTTTTCAAGTGAACGTTTAAAAGATTACAAAAATTTAACTATTGTAAACGATTCTTATACTAACATTAAGAAATATTTAGAAGAAAATAATATAAAAGAGATAGATGGTGGAATAGTATTTGACCTGGGTGCTTCAACGCCTCAACTTACTTCTAAAACAAGAGGTTTCAGCTTTTTAAGTGATGCTAAATTAGACATGCGGTTTAATCAGTGCGGTGATTTTTCGGCTTATGATGTGGTTAATGATTATAAAGAAGCTGAATTGGTAAGAGTATTCAGTGAATATGGTGAGGAAAGATTTTCAAAAAGAATTGCTAAGAAGATAGTAGAAAAGAGAAAAAATAAGAAGATAGAAACTACAAAAGAGCTTGTAGATATTGTGTTTGAGGCTACTCCCAGAATAAAGTCAAAAATACATCCTGCAACAAGAATTTTTCAAGCAATAAGAATAGAGGTAAATGATGAGCTTAATAATATTAAAAATACTTTAAATGATGTGCTTACATTATTATCTAATAATGCTATACTATCAATAGTAACATTTCATTCTTTGGAGGATAGAATAGTTAAACAAATTTTTAAAAACTATTCGAGGGAATGGATTGATGACCAAGACGGAATAGTCTATAATAAGCCAATACTGGAGCTTATAAATAAAAAACCGTATAGCGCCGGCGAAGCAGAAATTAAAGAAAATCCACCGTCAAGATCGGCAAAATTAAGGATTGCAAAGAGAATAAACTAAGAATACTTCAGGGGAGACATTAATTGGGCAGAAGTTCAATAAGATATATAGATGCGGCATATTTATACGGTACACCGGTAAAAGCAAAGCCAGTTACAAATCCTGTTATATATGGCAGATTTCCTATTCATTCACAGGCTTTGTCCACAAATGATAAGATTAACAGGTTTTTAGTTTCGATTTTGTTATGTTTAGTTGTGTTAGCACTTGTAAGTTATTATTGTGTTTCTGATTGTGAAAGAACAATGAATAAATTAGGGCGTGAAATTGTTGCATTAAATAATGAAAACATAGAACTTCAAAACAAGCTTGATAATTTGAATTCATTTAACAGAATAGATTCAATTATTCAAGGGAACATGATGCTCGATACAGCAAAGAAGGTTATAGAAATTCCGGCTGCAAATAATACTATTGTTCCATCTAATAAGCTTATGACTGTTCCTGTAAATTATAAGTGGAATATAGGGTATTAATAAAATTTATCTCCTTTTCAAGGAAATCATCGGATGAGGGAAGAAAGCGGAAAAGATAAAATAAAGAGTATAGAAATGCGAATAAAAATCGCACAAATATTTCTTTTGGTATTCTTTCTTTTTCTTGCAGGTTATTTGTTTTTGCTTCAAATTGTGGATATAAGGCATTATAGACCAAAAGCTAAGAGCCAAAGAAGCATGAGAAATTTTGTAATGCGTGGCCCTATTGTGGATAGAAACGGTTTAAGGCTTGCAACTGATACTATGTCATACAATTTGTATGCACATCGTGAGTATTTTGACCATGACCCCGCAGAGTTGGCTCAAATATTATCTCCTTATTTAGGTATAAGTAAAAGTGTTCTTGAAAAAAATCTTAATAAAACGGCGACTGTAATATTATTAAAAAAAGATGTTGACAGAGGAACTGCGGACAAGATTAAAAAATTAGGTCTTAGAGAAATTTCTTTAGATAAAAAGAATGAAAGAGTTTATCCGCAAGATGAACTGGCAGCTCATATTATTGGATATTATAATCCGGATGCCGATACTTCATCAGGGGTAGAATATACTGCAAAAAATGTGTTAGAAGTTACAAAAGATAATATAAGTGTATCAAGAACCCCAAGAGGCGATATAATTTATGATACGACTACTGATCCTATGCTGGTTTCAACACCTCAAGTGGGTAAGACTGTTACATTAACAATTGATTCAGCTATTCAGCATGTTTGCGAACGTGAACTGTTAAGTATGATTAATGAAAAGCAGGCGGCAAGAGGTGCTGTAATTGTTATGAATCCTAAAAACGGAGAAATATTGGGTTATGCCGTTTATCCGAGATATAATCCGAATAAATATAAAGAAACATCTGCTATAAATTTAAAAAATTGGACGTTAACGGATGTGTATCCTCCGGGTTCGACGTTTAAAACATTAACGGTTGCTGCGGGGATTGAGTCAGGAAAAATCAATGCAAATTCAAGGGTTTTAGACACAGGTAAAATGAAGCTTGGAAATTGGACTATTCAAAACTATGATTATAATAAACATCCTTATCCGGGCATGATTAACCTTATATATTTGCTTGAACATTCGAGTAATGTTGGAAGTGCCAATATTGCCTTAATGATGCAGCCTACGGAATTTTATGATATACTTTCAAAACTCGGAATAGGCAAAAAAAGCGGAATAGATTTGCCGGGGGAATCATCAGGATTGCTTCCGAAACCTTTTCAATGGGATAAATCGAGGCAAGCTACTATGGGATACGGTTATGGTGCTTCTGTTAATGCCATGCAAATGGTTAGTGCAGTTAGTGCTCTTGCTAATGAAGGGGTAAGAGTTACTCCTCATGTCATAAAATATTCACCTGAGGAGGAAGCAGTTAAGATTAAACGTATTCAGGCATTGAGTCCTAAAACGGCAAAAGCCGTTACTAAACTTTTGGCAGATAGTGTTGAAAATTCAAAATCTGTAATTAATCTGGAAAATTATAGTATTGCAGGTAAAACAGGTACTTCTAAAAAACCCATGGAGCATAAAAAGGGATATACAAATGCGTTGTATACTTCTGTTATTGGATATTTACCGGCTTCAAATCCGCAAATATTAATATATGTTGTTATTGATTCGGCTTCGGTAGGGCCTGTATGGGGGAACACTGTCGCTGGCCCGGTATTTAGAAAAGTTGCCATGCAATGTGCCAGAATATTAAATATTCCACCTGATAAAAGTGTAAAAAATTAATGGAAGAGGGAAATAAAATGTTGTTAAGTGATTTAGTTAAATCTCTAAGCGAATATAAAACAAAAAATTATAAAGACGTTGATATAACCGGGATTTCGTATAATTCTCAGCTTACAAAAGAAAATGATATTTTTATATGCATCAAAGGTGAAGCTCTTGACGGGCATGAGTATGCACAATCTGCCGTTGAAAAAGGTGCAAAAGCATTGTTTTGTGAAGATGAGCTGGATATAGACGTGCCGCAAATAATAGTGAAAGATACGAAGCGTACAATGGCAAATATTGCTGCCGCATTTTATAAAGAGCCGTCAAAAGAGCTTAATTTAATCGGTGTTACGGGAACAAACGGAAAAACGACGGTTACTCATTTAATTCAGCGAATACTTGAAGAAAATAGTGAAAAATGTGCATTAATTGGTACTTTAGGTTATAAACTTTCAAGCAGTGATGAATATAAAGAGGCTAAGCATACAACTCCGCAGCCTCCGGAACTTCAAAAAGATTTAAGATTAATGTGTGATAAAGGCATAAAAAATGTTGTCATGGAGGTAAGCTCGCATTCTCTGGAGCAAAGGCGTGTAGGCTGTTGTGATTTCAACGGTGCGGTATTCACGAATTTAACTCAGGACCATCTTGACTATCATATTACAATGCGGAATTATTTTAAAGCAAAAGCAATATTGTTTGAGAATTTAGAACGAGGTGCATTTGCCGTTATAAATGCGGATGATGAGTATTCAAAAGACTTTTTGTCTGTTGTACCAGAAGGAGTCAAGGTATTAACGTACGGAATTAAAAATGCTGCTGACGTAGAAGCGGAGAATATCGAGTTTTCAATAAACGGTGCTGCATTTGACGTTAAATTTAAAGATGAAAAGGTAAGTATGCAGCTTCATTTAAACGGAATGTTCAGTGTATATAATGCATTAGCAGCGTTTACGGCTGCACTTGCAATGGATATTGATTACAAAACTATAATAAAAGCATTAGAAAATACTAAAAGTGTTGCGGGAAGATTTGAAATAGTCAATAAAAAGCCTCTTGTGATTGTAGATTATGCACATACTCCCGACGGGTTGGAAAATGTTCTTAAAGCGGCAAGAGAATTGACTCCTAAAACATCCAATCTGATATGTTTATTCGGTTGCGGAGGTGACAGAGATACGACAAAACGTCCTAAAATGGGAAAAATTGCCGATGAACTGGCAGATAAAGTTGTGGTTACATCTGATAATCCAAGAAGTGAAGACCCGCAATTAATTATTTCTGATATAATGACAGGTATAAGAACGGTTGATACGGGGCGAATATTTGTAGAACCCGATAGAAGAACCGCTATTAAGTTCTTAAAAACAATATCAAAGCCTGAAGATGTAATTTTAATAGCAGGTAAGGGGCATGAAAATTATCAAATTCTTAAAACAAAAACAATACATTTTGATGATAGAGAAGAAGCAAGAGAAGTCTTTTGCACTGTAGAACCGCTCAATTAAGGAGGAAAAATTATGAAATTAACAGTTTTAGGGCCGGGGTGCTGGGGGTTAACACTTGCTTGGCTATTAAATGATAATTTTGATGAAATATGCGTTTGGGGTAGAACGCAGGATATTTCCGACGAGCTTAAGCAGTATAAACGCACAACAAAGCCTTTAACGGTTCAATTGGATAATAAAGTCGAAATTACGGACGATTTAAAAAAAGCTGTTAATAATTCTTCAATAATTTTGTTAGTAGTTGCAACATCAGGCATAAGACCGGTATGCAAGCAGCTGAAAGAAGTTGGAGTTAAAGAGGAACAAATCCTTGTAAATCTTTCCAAAGGGCTTGAATTGCCGTCGTTAAAAAGAATGTCCGAGGTTATAAAAGATGAGCTTCCAAATTCTAAATTGGCTGTTTTATCAGGGCCTACTCTTGCTAAAGAAATTTTAAACGGATGTCCTACAGCCGCTTCTGTTGCAAGTGATGATATAAAGGTTGCTGAATTTGTTCAAAAGCATTTGAATGTGCCATCTAAATTCAGATTATATACTAATGCCGACATAATAGGGGTTGAACTTGGCGGTAGTTTAAAAAATGTAATAGCGATTGCTTCGGGGTTTGCGGATGCCATGCAGCTTGGTGATAATTGTCGTGGTACTTTGCTTACAAGAGGGATGGCTGAAATTGTGCGTGTGAGTGTGGCATTGGGTGCAAGTCCTTCCACATTATACGGATTATCAGGCATGGGCGATTTGATTGCTACCTGTTCAAGTCCTTTCAGCCGCAATTATACGGTTGGTTCAATGCTTGGCAAAGGCAAAAAAATTGATGATATATTAAATGAATTAGGGTCTGTAGCAGAAGGTGTTAAAACATCTAAGGCATTATGTGAGCTTGCATATAAACTGGGGCTTGAAGTTCCTGTATCAAATGCCATTTATGAAGCTGTATATACGGATATTACTCCAAAAGAAATTTTGGATAAACTTATGAACAGAAAATTAAAACAAGAAGATATGTATTAATTGGCTTGAGGTATAGAAGTGGAAAATAATGAAAATTTGACATCATTTCAAGAATTAATGAATGAAGCACAAAAGTTTTATGATAAAGGCTTATACAAGGAAGAAATTAAGGCTTATAAAACAATACTCATAATGAATAAAAACCTTGATAAACTTAAGCTGAACAGTTTATATATAAAGCTTGCTAATGCATATTACAAGCTGAATGACAGAGATAAATCCACTTATTACTATGAATTGTATTTGCAGGGGTATCCGGAGGGTCAGGCGAGTGTATTTTCGAGATTAGCCCACTCGTATTATTATTTTGATACGGATAAAAGTATAGATTATCACAATAAAGGATTAAATCTAGAAATAAATAAATATGATTCGGCGTGTAAGATATTTGCTATGACAAAGTCGGCATTTTATGACCAAAAGGATTTGAAAGAGGAAGCGGAATATGAATCCGCTCAGGTAAAAAATGCGTTATTTCCCGATATCGTAAAATATAACCATGATGCAAAGAAAAAAGACAATAACAGAAAGTTAAATATTGGTTATTTATCTTCTGATTGTTATTCTCACACAATGATGAATTATATGATACCAATATGGGAAAATCACAATAAAGATGAGTTTAATATAACTATATTCAGCTGTAAAGATAAGAATGATAAAAAAACTGAGAGAATTAAGAATACGGGTGTTAAGTTTATTTCGTGTTCCAAAATGGATATACAAGAGCTTGCAAAAACGATATATGATGAAAATATTGATATTCTGGTGGATTTAGGCGGATACACTCATATACGTTCTTATGTTGCATATTATAAGCCTGCCCCGATAATTATGTCTTATTTAGGATATCTTAATACACTTGGCATGAAAGAAGTAGATTATATAATAACGGACAGGTATACAATTCCCGAAGATAAGGCCGATTTATATACCGAAAAGCCTTTATATTTAGATAACGGATATCAAATTTTTAATCCTAATAATTTTGTTCCGGTGGAAGAATGTCCGTTTAAGAAGAACAATTATATAACTTTTGGAAGTTACAATTGCACATCAAAGCTCAATGAATCGGTGTTTTATATGTGGGTAAAAATATTAAGAAATTGTGCAAATTCAAAGCTTCTTATCTATAGAACCCAGATGACAAAGAGTATAATAAGGTATTTGAAGAATAAATTTAATAAATATGAAATAGCACCTGATAGAATTTTTTATATGACACAAACATTTACTCCTCATTATAAAGCGTATTCTTTGAGTGATATAAATCTTGATACATATCCTTTCAGCGGAATGTCTATAACCATAGAGAATGCATTGATGGGTGTTCCTACCGTAACATTGGCGGGAGAAGCCATGCAATCACGTGGAGCAGGAAATATAAATAATGTATTAGGTTTATCCGAACTCAATGCTATAAACGGAGATGAGTATGTTGATATTGCACTCAAATTGGCAGATGATAAAAATAAATTGCAAGAGCTTAGAAAATCATTGAGAAGCAGGATGTTAAATTCACCATTGTGTGCAAACCATATTGATTTTGTGCGTAATTTGGAGAGTAAATATAAACAGGCATGGGAAGAATTTATAAATAGTCCTTAAACTGTTTCTTTACGACTTCAAAACCGCATCCGTCAATCATTTCTGTATTAAAATTAATCGATTTTGCGGGATAATTTCTGCAAAGAAGCGGTCTAAAAGGATATATTTTGCATTTTCCATTGCTGCTGAGGAACTTGCAGCTAAGAATAATTTCGTTATTATTGTCACGTCCCGTAATATAGAACATTCGATACCAGGGGAAAATAAACCGCATAATTTGTAAATTTTTTTCATTTTTCAAGCCGTAAGCTCTTATTTCTTTGCAGCATTTTCCGCACTTTCTGCATTTGCCTGTAATCTTGTAATTTTGTTTTTGGGGAACAAAATAAGATAAAACTTCATAATATAAAGATTTTAAAAAATCAATAGACATTTGTTAACAAACTCGTTTTAAATATATTTATTTGGTAAAATATAAGTCAAATTAAATATCATCTAATATTATTATATAAAAATTCGAGGGAATAAATGAGTTCAAAAAAGAAAAGAAGAACTAATCCGATAATATCCTTAATTAAAGGATTATTTATCGTTTTTATGGCATTGGTTCTGGCATTTTATGTTGCGGTGAAGATGTATTTGCACGATTTAGATCCAATTCCGCAGCTGGATAATTATAACAGGAATGTAGTTACACAAGTATATTCTTCAGACGGGCATGTTATAAAAACCTTTCAAACATTCCATTATGAGCAGGTTTCGATAAAAGAAATTCCGCAATATCTTAAAGATGCAATTATATCTACTGAGGATAAGAATTTTTATACTCATGAGGGTTATGATATATTTGGTATTGCACGTTCAATAATTGTAAACATAATAAACAAACGTGCAAGTCAGGGGGCAAGTACAATAACCCAGCAGCTTGCAAGAATTTTATTTTTATCAAATGAAAAGACATTGACGAGAAAAATAAAAGAAATTCAAATAGCTGCAAGAATTGAAAAAACTATATCAAAAGATAAAATTTTAGAAATGTACTTAAATAATGTTTATTTGGGTTCGGGCTCTTATGGTGTCGGGGCGGCGGCATCCACATATTTCAATAAGGATTTGTCGGAATTAACGTTGGCTGAGTGTGCATTAATAGCGGGGCTTCCTCAAGCACCTTCCGTATATTCTCCGTTTAAAAATATCAAACTTGCAGAAAAGAGAAGAAACAAAGTTCTCAGAAGAATGCTTATAATGAAAACCATTACAAAAGAACAGTATGACAGTGCTTTAAAAGAGCCGATTAAACTGAATAAAAGAGCCGGACTTTCAAGAACAAACGTGGCACCGTATTTTATAGATTACGTTTTAAAAGAACTTGATGAATTAGGCTTCGATGAAACAGAAATATCTCATGGCGGCTATAAAATAACCACTACGTTGGATTATGATGCCCAGGTGGCTGCTAATGAAGCTATTGTTAAAGATATGGCAGCTTGGAGATTAAACAAAGCAAAAAATCAAGCTGCTTTGTTCAGTTTTTCTCCAATGACGGGTGCAATTATAGCATATAGTGGAGGTAAAGACTATACTCAAAGCCAATATGATAGAGTTACACAAGCTGTAAGACCTCCCGGTTCATCATTTAAACCTATAGTATATGCTGCTGCATTGCAAAAAGGCTGGATGCCTGCCGATATTATAGAAGATGAACCTGTTACAATAGGTAATTGGAGTCCGCATAACTACGGAAGCAGATATAGCGGAAGAATACCTTTGTACAAGGCACTTGCAAAATCTTCAAACGTTGCTGCCGTAAGATTAATTCAGGATGTTGGTATAGATTCCGTAATCCAAATGGCAAAAAATCTGGGTATTACAACTCCTTTAACACACGATTTTACAATATCTTTAGGCTCTAACGGGGTAAAACTATATGATATGGTTATTGTATATGGATGTTTCGCAAACGGCGGCTACAGGGTTAAACCTTATGCCATTGAACGTATTGAAACACAGCGTGGTAAAGTTATTTATCAGGCTAAACGTACGCAAATTTCGAAGGTTTTGGATACAGATACTGCGGGCATGATGACTGCTATGTTAAAGAAGGTTATTACATCCGGAACGGGTAAAAGAGCCGATATAGGCAAGGCTATGGGTGGTAAAACAGGTACTACAAACCGTAATAAAGATGCCTGGTTTATAGGTTATACTCCTGATATTGTAACGGGGGTATTTGTAGGTAATGATAATAACTCAAGTGTAGGTTTAACGGGTGGTACACTTCCCGCTAAGATATGGCATGATATGATGATTAAAGCAACCGAATCATACGGTGATACAGAATTTGATTATCCTGATTACGGTATAGACAATATAGTTTATGATGACTCGGTTGAGGATGAAGAAAGTAATACTTCAGCACCAAGGCCGCCTGTTATTCCCCTTCCTAAGAAAGAAAATAGTCAATTGGAAGAAAAACCTGAAACAGTTAAAGAAGAAGTAAAAAAGGTTCAGTACAAAGCTCCGCAAGTGATAAAGCTTCCGATAAAGCCTGATATAGAAAGTTTTAGAGCAATTCCTGCACAGGCAAATACTTCTCAAAACGCAAATCAAACGAAAAAGCAGGTTAACTAGTAATTCTAAATATAATTTAGCGGGGCGGATATTTATCCGCCCCGCTTTTTTGTTCTTTAGTTTTTGTTACTTAAGTGAACTTAGGTTTCATCATTATTATCTTTGTCAAGTTTTATTCTGGATAATTGAATAATTTCTTTGAAGTTAGGATATTTATCGGATAGTTCTTTAAACGTACCAACGTCAATGAGAATTCCGTTATCGATGTAGGCAATTCTGTCGCAGTTTAGCAGGGTGCTTAACCTGTGAGCAATGGCAATGATGGTTTTTTGTCCTTTTATTTTTTCAATAATGGTGGTTAACTTGTTTTCAACTTTAACGTCAAGGTTAGCGGTTGCTTCATCGAGAATAATAATTTCAGGATCTCTGTATAAAGCTCTTGCAATACCAATTCTTTGGATTTGACCGCCGGAGAGTCCGATACCATCTTGTTTAAGTTCTATTTCAATACCGTTTTCAGTTTGAGTGAGCTGATTATATAACTGAACGGTTTTTAAAATGTTATCAACTTTTTCTTTGTCAATGTCTTGTCTTTCAACGCCCCATGCAATATTAGAATAGATATCACCTTCAATTGTAGATATTTTTTGAGGAACGTAACCTACAATATTTCTGAAAGTCCTGTAATTATCTCTATTCAACCTTACATCATCAACGTAAATGTTGCCGGTATAGGTAAGAAGCCCCAAAATACAATCAACCAACGTGCTTTTCCCTGAGCCGGATAGTCCTACAATGCCAATGAATTCACCTTTTTTGATTTCCAAATTAATATCGTAAAGAACGTTGTTAATTTTATCGTAGGAGTAGTTGAGGTCAGATATTTTAATTGTGTTTTCGAACTTAATTTTTTCTTTTGAAACTTTATTTTTAGGTATTTCATAGATACTGTAATTGTCAAAAATTTTAAAAAGTTCATTAAGTGGTTTTGTATAAATGTGTATGTAATTCAAATATACCTGATTTTTGTAAACTTGCGGAACGATTCTGTAGATAGCGATAGCAACAATACCGAAGCTTATTAAGATATTTGAAGGGTTTTGCCCGTATTTGGAGAGAATACCCAAACAAAGAATAATCATTGTAAAAATAAAGATTATTTCAAGAATATATTGCGGGATTAACGGTATAAGATTTATTTTTTCATTAAACGGAATAATTTTTTCCGAGATATTTTTGAATAAATTGAAGAAGAAATTTTCGCAGCCGTTAATTTTAATATCTTTTATACAATTTAAACTTTTCAAAACTTTCATATAAGGGCCGTTAGTGAGATTGTATTTTTTTGATGATAATTTGTAGCTCCAATTTCTGAATATTTCACTTTGAATACAACCTGTAACCGAGAAGAAAAGGATAGCCAAAATAGTGAAAAGAGGCAGCATAAAGATTAGTATGGAGAAAACAAGTACAATTACAAAGGTATTAGAAATCAGAGAAATAACTTTAGACACATAATAGAGCATAACTTCATCAACATTTTGTTTTATTTGCTCTATTACATTGCTGTTTCCGTTTTTCAAATCTGCTTCATAAGGTGAATAAAGTAAATATTCCATTAATTTTTCTTTAATTTCAAGCCCCCATTGGCTCATAAACTTGTTTTGCCAGTAGGTAATAAATATGCAGTAGATGTTTTTAAGTATTATGATACCGGCAATTAGACCGCCTATACACATAATCATTTCTCTTACGCCGGTAATGCCGAATTGTTTGTGAAAGAAAGCTGCAACTGGGTTGTTAACCACTCTGCCTGGGTTAACGAGTATCATAATAAACGGAAAAGTAAGAACAACACTTATGAACTCCATTAAACTGGACATAAAGGACATAAAAAGAATATAAACGAACATAAATTCGTGTCCTTTACCAAAATATCTTAAAAATTTAAAAAATTGAAAAACAAACATATAACTAACCTCTCTCACACAAAAATTATATCATAAGGTTAATCAATATATTTTTTGACATATATATTGTTATCATTTTTTAATAAATCTTTAACAATAGTGAATTTCGGGTTTTGAACAGAGAAGTATTTTGCGGCTTTTGCCGTTTTTTCTCTGATTGTATAATCATTTGAGAGTGCGGTAATTTTAAGAATATCGAGTAATTCGTCATTTGGAGATATTTTATCGGATAAAGCGATAACGGCTTCCAAATTCCAATAAAGATTAAAATTTTTTTTGTTTAAATCATAGGATTTAATTTTTTTTGTTTCGGGAAGTTCGTTAAGCGTAATTTTTATTTTATTAATAATGTTGTTAAAAAGATGTTGCGGATTGTTAAGATATTTAATACATTCAATCATATATCTTGAAACGGAAGGGTTAATATCGGTAATTGCCTCCGCAAAGGTATCTGAAATGCCTCTTGTTTGAAAATATATTTGAAATTCGGGATTTTTAATCAGTTCAAGGATTTTAAAAGCGACGGTTTCTCTAATGGGGCCGGGTTGTTTTGTAAGATTATGAACCAGGGCATCGGCTTCATTTTGTGAGCTCAATTTCGATAAAAGAATGATACATAATTGTTTTTTTAAATCATTGTTAAGATATAATTCATTAATTAAATCTTCGTGCAAAAAATCGGTTTCACAATATTTTACGGCTTGTGAAAGCATATTCATATTTTTTTCAAAGTTGATTTCATAAAAATTTTCCATAGAAATAAATATAGCATAAGTGGAGGTTAAAAATGAACTATAATGGTTATAGAGTAGTTATATAAAAAGAGAGGTCGGAATATATGAATGAATTAGTAAGTTTTATAAAAGAGATGTTAATGATAGGTGCACCGGAGAAAACGCCCGTAGGTTTATGTGCGTTTGAAAGTAAAAAAGATACACGTAAATCCGTAATAAAGAGGAAAAAAGAAAAGCACGAAATGCGTTTATCCGAGCTTATGGATAAATAGAGTGTTGTAATTAAGCTTCAATGAATAATTTTCGTCCGACGATATTGGGCTGTCCGTTGTAGTAGCCTGCAAAGTAGCCTCCTTTAACGGGTCTGTTGACGGCATAATTATTTCTTTTAGGTGTTTGTACGAACGGATTTTCAAAAGGATTGTATTCAGTGTTCTCTTTAATTGCCGGTGTATTAACGGAACCGGGTACGTATAATACCTGCGAAACCATATTTTTTAATGCATTAATCATATTTAATCCTTTTTCTTGTATATATCATATATAATTATAAAATATTAATTGTCAATATTTTCATATATTTGTATGATTTTTTTTAATATTTTGTTTGAAAATCATAAAAATGGGAATAATATATAAGTATAATCTTATTGTAAAATAAAACATGTAAATTGAAAAAGAAAAAATTGATTAATAACTGCACAATTCTTGAAAAGTGGCTCTGTTAATTAATAAAGAGATTGAAGTAATTGAAAAAAGGTTGAAAAAGTTATAGTCATTTATTTTCTAATTTATTTGTTTTAAAAGTTTACAATCAGATAAATACAAGTAATAAAAAGTAAATAACAACATCGAATACAACAAAAAACGATTATATTAAACATTTTAATATGCCAAAATTGGGCTGTGTGGTTCATACAGCTTCAGATGAGCTTATGAAATGTTAAAAAGTTGACGAAATGTTAAAAAATGTATATAATTGTTTGGTATTTAGATGAATTTTCTAAAAAAGACGAAAGGTAAAAACAATATGAGAAAATTAGGTTTCACTCTTGCCGAAGTTTTAATTACTTTGGTTATTATCGGTGTAATCGCAGCTATGACAGTTCCTTCTTTAATGCAGAATACAAACTCTCAAGAGTTCCGTTCAGCATTGAAAAAAGCTATTTCTGGTGCTAACCAGGCATTAACATTGGAATATGCATTAGAGGGTTTATCAGCTGGCGATTTTTCAAACAGCCAAGATATTGTAAATAATGTATTCAGAAAAAGAATGGCAGTTATTGAAACTTCAGATGCAAATACTTGGGGTAGCGTTACTCGTACAGGAGCGACCTGCAGTGATAATGCAACATTTACTACAAACGACGGTATTAAATTCTGTGTAACAGGGTTTAGTGCTGATATAGCAGCTGATACACAATCAAGTAAATGTAACACATATAATACAGTTCCTTGCGGTGAAACATCTTCTCCTCAATTATGGATAGATGTTAACGGTGATAGAAAACCGAACAGATCAACAACAAGTTCACAGAGACCTCGTGATATTTACCAAGCACAAATTTATGCACAAAAGATTGTTCCTTA
>CANPYW010000020.1 GCA_947588745.1 Candidatus Gastranaerophilales bacterium | reverse complement strand
TAATCATTTGATTAAATTTATAAAGACCGGCATCGGCTTTTACCCCCATTGCTCTTAATATGTTTTCTTGCTGCCAATAAAAAGTCCCCCCCACTTGAGTAGGATATTCTTTTAAATCTTTTACTGAATCATATTCTGTATAATTATCTTTATGCAAACAATATGAATCAGGGTCATTATAGTATGAATATGGGTTATCTTCAGGTGTATATCCTTTTTGATACCATAATTCATCATTTTTAGAATGCTTAACAGCCCACAATAACAGCTCATCTTCTGTTTCGTTAGGTGCTTTCGGCATAACAGCAACTTTTCTATAACCTGTTTTCCATTCGTTTGTATCATTGTCAAAGTATACGTATTTCTCATTTTTCATTTGAGGTGTTGCTAAATATTCAGCATACTCTTTTGTTATTTCAACAATATCTTTTTTACCAGCCATAGATAATACGTTTAAACAAGAATCTACACCGCAGTTACTGTATTCTTGCTGGTAATCATAAACCCATTTATTTGGCTGCCCTATAATAGTATAGCTCTGATCTCTGTTTATTATATTTGCATCACTTATTGTTTGACCTTCAACACTATCTATTATGTCGCTGCCTGATACGGATACAATATCATTATAGCCTATAAGCTTTGCGTTAACTTCCGCTACGCCGCCGTTCGATTGCAATGTATATGTATCATTTAAAACATGCTCGCCAAGTTTAGTCTTTTTATTTCCGGTGTTTATTATATACGCATCTTCAACACCGGAGTTTTCATCACTGGTTGATTGAAAACAATTTAATTTTTTATCTGCGGAATTAGTTGTTGCCATTTTTTATATTCTCCTACCTTCATTTTCAAATACAATAAATAACCATATTTCAAGATAAATATTACATTTCTAATCACCTATCTATATAATATTTTTTTATATTCCCCAAGCAATCAACTTTTAAACCTAAAAAAAAATATCAAATTCCTTCGAAAATATGATTTTATTCCAAGAATTCAAACCAATATTGTATTTTAAATGTAAAGAAATATTTCATACATAATAATTGAAGCACTAACAGCTAAGTTCAATGACTCCACGTCTTTTGCCATTTTTAACGTTATATTTTTATCGCTTAAAGATTTTAAATCCCCGCTTAAACCCTTAGCTTCACTGCCCATCATAATCAAAAGCTTATCCTCTTTGGCACAATCCCTTGGCATAACCGTATTTTCACTGCCAGGAAGCGTTGATATCTTTATATATCCATTAAAAATCTCTTTCAGTTCATCAACATCTTTTATTTCTATTACGGGAAGCTTAAAAAAATTACCCGCACTAGAGCGTATCACTTTTGATGAATATAAATCCGTACAATTCCCGTATAATACCACTCCGTCAAAATTAAAAGCCGCAGCACTTCTTATTATAGTGCCTAAATTCCCGGGGTCGGCAATATCTTCTAGCAGAATTACCCTTTTATACCTCTTAAAAGATTTAACATCATACCGCTTTTTCTCGGCAACCACAAATATATTACAAATACCTTCCGTCGTTGTAATCTTTTTCATTACCTCGGGGCTGACAAGGGTATATTCCTGCTTGATTTTACACGCATCATAACCGCTCAGAACAAAAATATCCCTGATTTTTATTCCGTTTGAAATTAAATCTTCAAGAGCTTTTTCACCCTCTACAATAAATAAACCCGACTCATCACGATATTTTTTTTGACGCAGCTTTACCGTTTCTTTTATTTTCTTATTGGAAACGCTCTCTATTGCATGCATGCTCCCGCCTGCCACTTCATATAATAATATTTTTCATAATCGTTCATTAATGAAAGGTCTACAAGCCTTATTTCAAACGGAAAATGAGAAAATGAGTGCATTACGATTTTATCTTCTTCATATTTTGCATAAACAGTATTCTCAAGCCTTATACCGCCCCAATTTTCTTTATATACTCCGGGTTCTATCGAAAATACGGTATTTTCAATTATCTTTGTTTTGGATAATTCGGAACTTGAAACCCTCGGCGGTGTTTCATGCACTGAAATACCAACCCCATGCCCCGTTGAATGAGCAAACGCATACTCGGAAGAAATATTCTTTTCTATGGTTTCTCGTGCAATTTTATCGATATCGTAATATGATGATTTTTTTCGATACTCGTTATAATATGAGTTTAAAAATGCTTTTAATACCGTTGTATAAGCCTGTTTTTGAATACTTGACGGCACGCCTTTTACAAATGTTCTTGTTGTATCCGTTGCATAACCGCCCTCATAGTACCCGCCGTAATCAACAAGCAAAAAATCGCCGTCATTAACCGTCTTTTCCTTTGACGGCATTGAATAATGTATTATTGATGTATTTGAACCCGCAGCAACTATCGGCTTAAAGCTTAACGACAATGCACCGTTATCTTTCATCGCTTTAACAAGTGCTTCATAATAATCGTATTCCGTATATACGGTTTCGGAATTAAGCATTTCGTATACCGTTTTTAAAGCTTCATCCGACCTTTTAAAACAAGCCTTTAAATGCTCAATTTCGCTGTCATTTTTGACTGTCTTTAACAGGTTCAAACGGCTCGGTAATATTGTATTATTCGTGTTTATAAGTTTGTAATCGTGTATGGTTAAACTGTTTTCGTCAATATATAAATCTTCTTTATCTATGCTTTTAACATAATCTTCGAATTTTGCCAAAGGAAGCACCTCAAAAGCCTGCCCTATTTGAGGAATATTACAATCCGAAAAAATTTTTACGTCTTTATCCGTAATCAAAGCTTTAGCGGGAAATATTGACGAATAATCAAAATCATAAGAACGCATGTTTGTTAAATAAGCAATATCTTCCAAAGATGTTACAATAAGTTTGAATTTTTCACCCGCATAGCTTTTAATCATCTCATATTTTTCATCTGCGGTTAAGCCCGTAATACTTGTATCCGGCTGAAAAATGTTATAGTTGATTTTTAAAACCGCATCTTTTTTATACTCAATAACGGGGTCGGAATTAAACAGCTTTACAACCACATTTTTTGACGGCATATTCTTTATGAGAAAATCATAAAAGCGTTTTGAAGTCTTTGACGAAATTAAGCCCAATTTAAAATAAGAAGGAATTTTTTCCGTTAATGCAGCCAAAAAAGATTGCGATAACGTCATTTTTACGACCTCTACATAATCATGATTAACCTGATTATCTGCCTGCTCGTGATACCTTGTATCAACAAACAGCATTATTCTGTCGTTTGTGATTAAAACATCCCCCGTTGAACCCGTAAAATCCGTAACATAATATCTCGAATTCAACTCTAATTTGTTATATTCAACAAGAAACTCGTTTGTGGAATTAACAATTAATCCGTCAATATCATTTTTTGACAGAAACTCTCTTAAATATTTAATAAGCTCGGTATCCATTAGTCCTGTTTATCCGTTAAGTAAATTAAATGATAGCCGAATTGCGTTTTTACGGGATTTGAAACCTCCCCGACGTTCATTGAAAAAGCGGCATCTTCAAATTCTTTAACCATTTGACCTTTTGTAAAATAGCCTAAATCACCACCGTTATTACTAGAAGGACACAATGAAACTTCTTTTGCCGCAACGGCAAATTCTTTTCCGTTTTCGATTTCTTTTTTTATTTTTAAAGCTTCTTCTTCAGTCTTTACCAGTAAATGACTGGCTTTTACCATTGATGTCATATTTTTCTCCTTTTGTCAAAAAGTATATCACGATTATTAAGTTTGAACAATTATATCTTATTTTTCTTGATATTTGAATTTTATCCCTGTATCATAAAAACCATGAGAAATGAAAAAATAAGATTAAATAAATATATAGCATTAACAGGATTTTGTTCCAGACGTAAAGCCGATGAATATATATCAAGCGGCAAAGTGCGTGTTAACGGAATTGTTATAACCGAATTGGGCTGCCAAATCAGCACAAAAGACAGAGTTATGATTGGAAATCAACCGATAAAACCTGAAACACTCACTTATATAAGATACTATAAACCTGCCGGCTACATTACCACAATGGAGGATGAAAAAGGCAGAAAAACCATATATGACATACTCCCAGAAGAAGTTCAAAATTTAAAACCCGTTGGCAGGCTGGATAAAGACTCGACCGGACTTTTGGTTCTAACTAATGACGGCAATTTTATAAACGAACTTTCTCATCCTGCCGTAAAAGTTCCCAAAACATACAGAGTTTGTGCCAAAGGCAAATTAACATTAAATGATTTAACTCTTATGGAAAAAGGTATCGAAATCGAAAAAGGGCAAATTGCATACGCTTATGCCCAAATTATTGACTTTGAAGATAAAAATACCGTTCTGGAAATTGTTTTGTATCAGGGGTTAAACCGTCAAATCCGTAAAATGCTCGATATTTTGGGTCATCCCGTAATATCACTTAAAAGAACCGCAATCGGCCCGATTGACCTTTCGGGACTCAAAAAAGGCGAATTTAAGTATATAAAACCCAAACAACTTCAGGAAATAAAAAATTATTTAAAGAAATTAAACAAAATTAATTCAAAATAGTTTGTTTTTGTTAAAATATCTCTGTAATTACAAATATTAAACTATATACGAGATTATTATGCTTCTTAATTTTTTATATTCAAAAATACATCGTGCAACCGTTACGGACGCTAATCTTAATTATGTTGGCTCTATTACAATAGACAAGCTCATTTTGGATAAAGCAAATCTTATGGAAGGTCAGAAAGTCGATATTCTAAACATTAATAACGGCGAAAGATTTCAAACTTATATTATTGCCGGAAAGCCCGGAAACAAAGATTTTTGCCTGAACGGTGCAGCTGCAAGAAAAGTTCAGGTGGGAGATAAAATTATTATTTGTGCCTACGCTCAAATGACAAAAGAAGAAGCCGCAACATTTAAACCCGCAATCGTTCAAATTGATGACAATAACGACATCATTGAATGCTGATTTGTAAGCATTACGCTATAAAAATTATTTACTATATTTATAAAAAATAACAGAAACTAAAAACTCTAATTTTTATGCTCTCTTAACACCGCAAGTGCCTCGCAATAAATCTCCATATCCAGATTTAATTCCTTTGCACGTTTTTCCATATAAGCTATCTGTTCATATATTTTAGGCGTAAATTTAGGCTGGTGAGTATTGAACCAATCCTGCTCAACGCTTAAACTGACGGCTTTTACTCCGTTTTTTATAACTTCATCAAACCATTTATCAATTTCTTCATAAGTATCATTCACATCCGGATACAATATAAATTTAACTTTCATCAAATTATCTTTGCATTGAGCTTCCGCATATTTACGTATATTTTCCCAAACTTTTTTGTATGCTCGAACCTGTTTAATCCGCTCATAAGTCTTTTGACACCCGGCATCCGTTGATATCACAAGGCTTATTGCCCCAAGTTTAAGCCCCTTTTCAATACTTTTTGAATACTTTATACCCGAAGAATTAATTCTTATATTCTTACAGCCTTTTTCAAGAAATAAATCAATAAGTTTATCAAAGTCCTTTAATATGGTAGGCTCTCCACCACCGAATATGATACAGGAACTCTCCGTTTTCTTGATTACCTCTTTATTAAACATATCTTTTATTATCGGATACAAAGGATACTCTTTAAACGAATTAAAAGCTTTTTTATCATCTTTTGTATAACAATATATGCAGTTACAGTTGCATTTTGACCAATGATTTAAGGTAAAATGATTGATATAATTTTCTTCATCCCAGTCATCCTCGTGTAAATATATGCAATCCTTACAAGCATCAAGATAAATACCCAGTTTATGCTGATTTTTCAGCTCTTCTTTTATTTTAAATATTTCATTCCAATCTAAAAGCTCGCCATGGTAATCTTCTTTAATTGTCGTCTGATACTCGGTTTCTCGCCCTTGCAAATATCCATAGCAGCATATTCTTAAAGAATCACGTCTGAACTCTATACCCCTGTTTACCCACTGGCAGCTTTTATAAATCATTTTTATTACCTTACATTTCTACCCTTCCTATTATAAAATAAAGATGATATAATTTTTTTATTGGAGTAGTTAAATATGAAAAAAATTTTACAAGTCTTTTGTTTCTTATTCACTTTTATCAGCATTTTAAATCAATCCGCACTCGCTCAAGCAGATATTGTTCCCACAAATATATATGCCGTAACACCAGTTTCTTTTGGCATTCAGGACGTTAATAACGATAAAACAATAGAATTACTATCTTTTAAAGATTATGAACTGAATGATATTACCATAAAAAAACAGGATAAATTAACAATAGAATTAACCGAATATATACATCCGAAACGTGGCAAACGCAACGGATACTTCAAAATTCAGCTTAAAGCAATCAATGATATACCCGTTAAAGAAAAATTTACGGGTACAATGAGAATTTCTGAGCCTAAAGATATGCAGGAAATGGCAGAAAAAGCCGGCGTTACAATAGCAGGTGCAATACTTAAAGTTCCGGGATTTTCGCAAGGCGTTGCCGTAGCAAAGGGTATTCTTTCACCTAATGAAAATGAAACAAGAATTAAATCGGCAGGTCAAAATTTGTATAAATCAACTCCGCTGCCGTATATTAAAAAAGGTGATGACTTTTTGATTGAAGAAAACGGTGTTGTGGTTTTAAAATTAAGAGAAAAAAATCAAAAATAAATTTAAACCGAAAGACCCGCATTAAGCATTAAATGCGGGTCTTTTATTATTACTTTCATCTAACTTTCATCTAAATTTCAGATTTCGTTCATATTACTTTTTTACTTATCATACTCTTTTTCAAAACCGAATAATGAACTTACCGATTCGCCGTCGTGAATTCTTGAAATAGCTTCACCCAACAACGGTGCTACACTGAGTTGTGTGATTTTTTCGGGTAAGAAACTCTTATTCAGCGGAATGGTATTTGTAACAACAACCTCTTTAATCGGAGATTTTTCGAGTCTTTCGAGTGCCGGCCCCGAAAATACGGGATGAGTAGCACAAACATATACATCTCTTGCACCTTTTTCTTTTAATAATTGAGCCGCCCCGCAAATAGTACCTGCCGTATCGATAATATCATCATACATAATGCAGGTCTTTTCTGTAATATCACCGATTACATTAACTGCAATTGCTTCATTATGACGATTTCTACGTTTATCAATGATTGCCATAGGTAAATCCAGCTGTTTTGCAAAATATCTTGAACGTGTAACTCCGCCCATATCCGGACTTACAACAACCAAATCATCTTTCGGAATATTTAATCTTTTTACATAATCCACAATAACCGATGTAGCATAAATATGATCAACCAATATATTAAAAAAGCCCTGAATTTGTCCGGTATGCAAATCCATTGCCAAAATTCTGTCGGCACCCGCAGTCGTGAGCAAATCGGCAACAAGCTTTGCAGTAATAGCTTCTCTGCCCGATGTTTTTCTGTCCTGTCTTGCGTAGCCGTAATACGGAATTACGGCAGTGATTGACTTTGCACTGGCTCTTTTAAATGCATCAATCATTATTAAAAGTTCCATCAGGTTTTCGTTTACGGGATTACAAACGGGTTGAACAATAAATACGTCATCGCCTCTTATACTTTCCTGAACCTGAACGTATATTTCACCGTCAGCGAAATTTTTAACAATCATCGGGCCTACCGTCGTTCCTAAATATTCGGCTATTTCTTCTGCCAATTTTATATTGGAACGACCTGAAAATAACTTTATATCATGAGTCGGATTAATCGTTTTCGTACCCTGAGGAAACGCTAATTCTAATTCCATTATTTATTACCTCCAACATATTGTTCAATCTTTCTTTTTACCCAATTTGATATTATTTTCACCGGACTTCTCGTAACCGCAAGTGCATATTCTTCAACATCCTTTGTAATAACGCTCCCTGCCCCGATTGACGCCATTTCGTTAATCGTAACGGGTGCAACAAGAACCGAATTCGACCCTGTATTTGCACCGTCTTTTATAATTGTTTTACTCTTTACTTTTGTAATCGGATTATAATTTGCGGTTATTGTTCCCGCCCCTATATTAACGTGCGAACCCAGCTCCGAATCACCTATATAGCTTAAATGAGATACATTTGTATTATCTTTTATTACCGATTTTTTTATTTCTACAAAATTACCTATTCTGACATTATTTCCTATAACGGCACCATCTCTGATATGTGCAAAAGGCCCTATTTTACAATTCTTTCCGATTTCGTTTTTACCGGAAATATAAACATTGGGAAGAACAATCGTATCCGCACCTATTGTTGTTTCGGGCGAAATATAAACGGAATCCGCATCCGTAATTTGAACCCCTTCTGACATCAATCTTTCAAGCGACTTTTTATTCATAATTTTAAACGCTTGAGCAAGATTTTGTTTGGAGTTTATTCCGAATATTTCGGAATTATCGTTTAACACATAAGATTGAACATTTAATCCTTTTAATACCGCCCATTTTACGATATCGGTCAAATAATATTCACCCTGTGCATTATTATTTTTCAAACACGCAAACGCTTCGTTAACACTTTTCCAGCTGATACAATATAAACCCGCATTCACCTCTTTTACCGCTTTTTGTTCATCCGTCGCATCTTTTTCTTCAACTATTGCAATAAATTTGTTATTTTCATCCCTGATTATTCTTCCGTAATTTTGCGGATTGTCAAATATAGCGGACATTACGGTTAAATCGGCATTGCTATTTTCGTGATACTCGATAAAACTTTTAAGAGTTTCGCCCGTAATTAAAGGAGTATCACCGCATACAACAATTACATACCCGTCAAAATTCTTTAAAAACGGAACAGCCCTGTTTACTGCATCACCCGTACCACGCTGAGGCATTTGCAAAATGCATTTGACAAAAGAATAATTATTCCGTACGAATTCTTCAACTTTTTGTGCCTCATGCCCGACTATAACAAAATTATCACTTACATAACCGGTAGAATTAACGGCTTCAAGAACATAACCCAATAAGGGCTTATTAAAAATGGTATGTAAAACTTTAGGCAGAGAAGATTTCATTCTTGTACCTTTACCCGCAGCAAGAATTACAGATATTACTTTTTTATTCACCATAAATCCACTCTTTCCTATCAATAATTCTATTTTGTCATGAACATTAAAAATTGTTCCAATAAATGCAATTTTACTTGATAAAAATTAATATTTAATCAACCTAAATTATGTAAAGAGAGGATATTAATACCTACTTTTCAAATACTTGCTAAATATAGCGTAAACACAGACAAGCCGGAAATTTTTACCTTTACTTTTACTTTTACATAAAAAAAAAGGAACTTTAAAAGTTCCTCCGAAATCTTTTTCAATTTCCTCGTGTGTTAGTAAAGGTAGTAAGTAAGGTAAGTATGAATATAAAATTTTTAATTAGGTTTCTTTTTGTTTTATCATCTACATATATATAAAGTATATACAAAATAAATAATTGCGTTTTTTGGATTAATTTAGTTAACAAAAGTTAACATTTGATAAAATATCGGACAAAAGAATTAACCCCTGTACAATTTTTTTAAATAAAAATTAATGTATAATTAAAATATGAAAGAACTTATTAATATACAGAAATTAAATATGCATTATCCCGTAAAAGACAGTTTATTCGGGAATATAAAAGGTTATGTTTATGCACTTAATAACGTTGATTTGGAAATATACGAAAATGAAATTTTGGGGCTTGTCGGCGAATCGGGAAGCGGTAAATCGACGCTGGGAAATTGTATTTTAAAATTGATTAAACCTACAAGCGGAAAAGTTTTATTTAAAAATGAAGATATACTAACAAAAAATAAAAAAGATTTAAAACTATTCAGAAAACAAGCCCAGCCTATATTTCAAAATCCTTATACGAGTTTAGACCCGAGAATGAAAATCTATGATATTTTAAAAGAGCCTTTTATCGTTAACGGAATAAAAAACAAAAAAACAATTGATGAAAAAATTCAAAAAATACTAGAAATAATAGGATTGCAAGCCGAAGCACTTTTAAGGTATCCGAATGAATTTTCGGGTGGACAACGGCAAAGAATAGCTATTGCAAGAGCCGTTATATTAAATCCCGAATTTATTGTGGCGGATGAACCCGTAAGTGCATTGGATGTGAGTATACAGGCTCAAATTGTAAATTTATTGCTTGATTTAAAACAACACCTCAATTTAACAATGCTTTTTATATCTCACGATTTAAGTGTTGTAAAATATATATCGGACAGGATTGCGGTAATGTATTTGGGTGAAATTGTCGAACTTGCACCAAAACAAGAATTTTTTACCAATTACAAACATCCATACACTCAAGCACTTTTAAATGCAGTTCCCATGCTTAATAAAGCAAAAAATGAAATGAAATCATCCTCTGCACAGGATTTACCCTCACCGAATAATCCACCCAAAGGCTGCAAATTTAACACAAGATGCCCTTACGTTACGGATAAATGCAGAACCGAACACCCGGATTTAAAACCGATTAATCAAAATCATAAAGTGAGATGTTTTTTAATCGATAATAATTTTCAATAAATGATATAATACATTAAAATATCAAAGGGAAATTATGATTAAAAAAAAAGGATGTATTGTATTACTGGCATTTTGCTTCATTTGTACGCAAACTTCTTTTGCGAAAGTTTTAAATGATGATATTTATTTACAAAAAGATGAAGAAATAAATTATGTTATCAAAAAACCTAATCAAACAAATATAAATATTGAAGAAAATACATACCGGTTTATTATCAAAAAATATTCTATAATTAACAACTCAAACAATAATTTTAAAATCGTTCACGAAAGTGAATTGTACAATCAGGACGATTTTAACTTGCTTATGTCACTTAAAAAAAATTCATTTGTAATGTCTGATGATACATTTATGTATAGTGTTTGTTCCATTGTATTTCCACCTTTAATCGTTGCAGCCATTCCGCTTTTAATTAAAGATGCCGCTAAAACCCCTTTTAAAGCGGCAAAAAACCGAAAAGAAAAAAATCAGCAAAAACTATTCAAACAATCTTTAATTGGCTCTTTTATTCCAGCAAACAGCGAAAAAGTTATTTTTACACTTCAAAATCCTAACAAACCCTTAATTCCCTACAAATTAACCGTTCAAAATACCGTTTCAAAAAAAGAATATACCCTCACAGAACCTGAAAAATCTTTAAAATATTCTGAAAAGCAGGATTACGCCGATAAATCAATCATTAAAGAACAAGATAATCCTGAAAATACAAGCTTACCAAAAATAATAACAAAAGAAATAAGCATTTACCCCGTAACTTCAACTCAATCTCACAATTCGAAATTTCCTTCCTTAAGACAAAGCGGAAACATAATTTATCTGAACAAAGATACAGTCTTTATTGCAGGAGGAAAACACAAATATTCACGTGAAACAAACCTTAATAATTCTAATTTAACGGATTTATTTAATCTAACATACGGATTCAGATATGGAGCTCCACCTCAACTAAATTCAGAGAAAATTAATCCGGGATTATTCCTGCTTCCAAATAATAATGTTTTAATTTACGGAGGTAGCAATGATAAATCAACAGAAATTTTTGACGTTAAAAAGACAAAAATTACGCCTGGCCCAAGTTTAGAAACTGATTTAGATAATACAAACAGTTTCGCTTTTTTAGATAAACAAAATAATTTAATTATAGGTAAAACAAACAATAACTTTGTTGAAAAATATAATACCAGAACTAATACCATTGAAAAAATTAATAATGTTAATACAGGTGCTTTTATAGCTGGCGAAGATTATAACTATATCTACTTCGCAGATTATAATCAATTAAGCAGATTAAATAAAGCAAACCTTCAATATGAAGTTTATTCGCATAATATATACTACCCGAAAACAAATATAATAAGTACTTTAAGACTATCAAACGGCACAACATTAATAGCGGAAAAAGATGAAAAAAATTTAATTTCCGTTTATGAATATAATCAAACAAACTCAGAAAAATATTATTGGATAAAAAATATCGGTACTGAAATTCAGTTCATACATTCTGCAAATTACAAAAAAGGATTTATTTTGGCGGGGAATTATAATGCCATACTTTATTATCTGGATACCGAAAATAAAATTGCCAATTCAATTGCATCAACTAACTTTTCATTAAAAAACGGTCGTTTAGCCCTGGCATATTCTTCCGATAATTCAATAACTGCAATTGATTCTAACTGTTTTTATTTATTTTTAATTTATATAAATTACAACTAAAAAATTTAATCTTATAAATGGAATTACATAAAAAAAAAGGAACTTTAAAAGTTCCTCCGAAATCTTTTTCAATTTCCTCGTGTGTTAGTAAAGGTAGTAAGTAAGGTAAGTATGAATATATAATTTTTTTTAATTAGGTTTTTTTTGTTTATTATCTACACATATATAAAGTATATACAAAATAAATAATTGCGTTTTTAAGTTCATTTTGTTTACAAAACTATACAAAGAAGAAGATAAATAGAAAAAGATTAAAAATTTACTGAAAAAATTGCAAAATTAACAATTCACGATGATTAACAAAAATATTTTTGTAAAATTTTGTAAATATGAATATATGTTTGTTTTATTTCTTCTTGAGCTTGTATAATTAATTTCAGAGAACTTCAATTTAGGAAATTATTATAAAACCGTAGATAAAGGGAGAAAAATTATGAAAAAAACAGCAAAAACACTCACAAAAAATACAAAAATCGAATTAGCAAATAATCCGGTTAATATCAAAAATTTTAAAAATGAAACTTATTCTGAAAATAAAATGAATAATACTGAACAATTAGAATCTTTAATTGTTTCTATCGGCAATATATTATCTATGACAAAAAGCCTTACCAAATGCATTGATTTATTCATTGACGATGAAATAAATTTTAAGAAAAACGATATCGAAAATTTACTTTCTATTTTGAAAAATATGCTCGATGATACAAGTGAACAATTTGAAAAACTTGAAATATATTTAAATATTTAAGGTATATAATTTTGTTCATTTGTTATAAAATTATAGTATGAAGAAAAAACTTATAATAATATCGGTTAATTTAATTATACTTATATTAGGATATATAATTTTTGAGTATTTTTTCTATACAAATTGTATTTCTACAGACAAAAGAGACTTTAAAAGTAATCTATTCAATTATATAAAAAGCCATATTATTGCTGATTTTGACATTGTATATGCCCATAAGAAAAAATACGGCTATTTTCGGGATACTATAATTGAGAATTCAAAGTTGCCGCCTATTCTAATATTCGGATGTTCTTTCGGATACGGATACAAGCTTGATGAAAAACAAGCTTTAGCCTATAAACTTGCAAACTTAACAGGAAGAAGCGTTTATAATCGTTCTATATCCAGTTATGGTATTCAAGATATGCCCTATATGCTTGAAACTTATCCGTTAGAAAAAGAAATTCCAAATCCGGAATATATCATTTTTGTTTTCATAGAAAACCATATTTACCGATTATACAGACCGGTAATGGGGCCTAATGAAGCTTATTATGACGTTCATTATAAACAAACCAAAGACGGGCTGGAACTCGCTAAACCGTTCTATTTCTTCTACAGGTTTCCAATAGTTCGATATGTAATACATCATTATATGTTTAATAAAATAGACTTTATTGATTTTGATAAAAAATTTGACTATATGAAACTTCATTTTGAAAGAACAAAAGAAATTGTTCATAA
The DNA here is from genome assembly GCA_947588745.1 of Candidatus Gastranaerophilales bacterium. GTDB lineage: Bacteria > Cyanobacteriota > Vampirovibrionia > Gastranaerophilales > Gastranaerophilaceae > Avigastranaerophilus. Next base: position 22,783 of record CANPYW010000020.1, on the reverse strand, counting down.
AAAATTCACCCCTCCTTATCCAAAAATTGTAATATTAATTTTTCACGAATTTGAAGCAGATATATACAATACTAAAAGGTGGAAAGAATTACAAGACGAAGGTTTTATTATAGTTGATGTTAAAAAAATAACAAATAAAAATATGGGGGATGATAAATATAGAATTCCAAATGACGGACACCCGAATGAAGCAGCTTGGGATGTTATTACTCCGGCTCTTGCAAATGCACTCCATTTAACAAAGGAATAGAATATTTTTGCATTACATGGATTTTCAAAAGTTGATTTTATTCACGTTTTTAAATAATTTTATAAATCAAAGATTTTGATTTAGGCTTTTCGTTAGTGATTTCATAAGCAGAAAGAATTAAATCTTCGGCTTCTTTTACACTTTCTTTTTTATTTGTGTAAATTACGGCAACTGTTTCACCTTTTTTGACGGGTTCAGCATACTTTTGAGTTAAATAAATACCTGCAGAATAGTCGATTTTGTCTGTTTTTTTCTCTCTGCCCGCACCTAAATTTTTACAAGCTTTTGCTATTTTTAATGCATCTATATTTTTTACAAAACCGTCACTTTTCGATTTTACTTCATATTTTATGCCCGCCTGCGGCAGTTTGGAATAATCATCGATTATACCGTCATCACCGTTTTGAGCCTTTATTATTTCACGAAACTTTTGAAGTGCCATGCCTGAAGTAACAAGTTCTTCCAAATTTTGCGAATTACCTGTCTTATCAAGAGCCGTTTGAGCCAAAGTAAATGTTATTTCTTTTAAATCAGGCTCCATATTACCTTTCAAGAACTCAATAACTTCCTGAATTTCAACCGAATTTCCTATTGCCCTGCCCAAAGGCTGTTCCATAGAGCTTATAACCGCACAAATATTACGGTTAAGTCTTTTTCCGACTTCTACCATAATTTTTGAAAGTTTTTCAGCCTCCTTTGCCGTCTTTAAAAAAGCACCCGAACCATACTTTACATCCAAAATAATATGATTAGCACCCGAGGCTATTTTTTTTGATACTACGGATGAAGCGATTAAAGGAATAATATCAACGGTTGATGTCACATCACGAAGTGCATAAAGCTTTCCGTCGGCAGGTGCTAAAGAAAGAGTTTGTGCTGCTATTGCCGTTTTATGAAGTTTTACATTTTGTTTAAATTCTTCAACAGACAAATCCGTTTTAAAATTCGGAATTGATTCCAGCTTGTCTATAGTACCGCCTGTGTGACCTAAGCCTCTGCCGGATAATTTTGCACTGTAAACACCCGCTGCGGCAATTAAAGGAAGGAATATCAATGTAATTTTATCCCCTACACCGCCTGTTGAGTGTTTATCAACAATATTATCCGAAATATCCGATAAATCCAATATTTCACCCGAATTAACCATATATTTTGTTAACAGGGTAGTTTCATCGATATCCATTCCGTTAAAATAAATTGCCATAAGTAAAGCACTTGTTTGGTAATCTTCAATCGCACCCGACATAACACCCGATATAAAAAACTTTATTTCTTCCTCATTAAGATTCTGTCCGAGTTTCTTTTTTTCTATGATATCGACAATTTTCATATTAATATACTCCGAATTCCGTAAAAAAGAGAAAATAAGAGAAGCCCAATTAACAGTTATGGCTTCTCTTTCAATTAAAATAAATATATTATTGTTTTTGAGTGTTCAAATATTGAATAATATCGTTTGTAACATCAACGCCGCCGGCATAAACAACGCCATAGTCCAAAATAACATCAAGCTTTTTAGCTGCAGCAACAGCCTTTGAAGCAGCCAAAACATTATCTTTAATAATTTTTTCTTTTTGCTCTTTTAAAGTATAAATTCTATCTTCTTTTAACTTAAACTCTTTTTGAACCTGATCTTCAAATGTTTTTTTCTGTAATGGTGACTCTATGGTTTTAAATTGTTTATCTTTATCAATTGCATATTGCTGCAATTCAAGCAGTTTGTTATCTATATCTTTATATGCATTGCGTGCAAAAGAATATTCTGTTATTACCTTTTGAAAATCAGCATAACCTATTGTTGCCGCATTTGCAGATATGTTAGTTGCAACCATTATTAAGAATGCCGCAATCACTAATCTTATTTTTGACATTAAAACCTCCTAACTATACTTAAATCTTATCAAATGATTTCAATAAATACAATATAATTCATTTTTATTTTTTATTCAAAACAAAATTTTCGTCATACAATCGTGAAAATTTAATGTGTTTCATTTCTTCCTCGTTAAACGTGCCTCCCATTGTGTTATATATTTCAGATGAACCGCTTTTCACGCAGTACATTTGAAATTCTTCTATGTTTTTATCGTTATATATTAACGGATAATAGCCCAAAAAGAATTTATTTTTCTCATATATGCAATAATCTTGATTTTCATACATATCAAAAATATTTCTTTGCCTTAAATTATTCGGCAGATAAGGTATTTCATTCTTTAATCTGAAAAAACGGTACATTTTTTCGGTTTTATATAATATTTGTTTAAACATTAATGCTTTATTGTTTTCTTCAATAATATCGTTTTTCATTTTAAAAATTCCCGCTAAGGGTAATATACATAAGAAAATTGATAAAATTATAACTGATTTCACAAATGTTTTACGCTTATTATGGCTTTTCATTTTCGGTAAAATTGTTCTGATTGCATAACTAAATGCTATAAATAACGGAATTAACAGCAAAATTCCGTATAAAGTTCTTATTTGTGTGTGAACAAGCCAAAAATCCGTATGGTTATAATATGTTCTTCCGCAAAAAACAAGCGATAATATAGATATTATTATTGAAACAGTCAGGAAAAACGGAAATATAATTTTTTTAATTTCCTTTCTCTTATATGCAGAAATAAAGGCAGATATAAATATTATCAGGCATAAAATCCAATATATTTTAAAGTCGGAAATGTATAAATCGTAAAATTGTGACAAAAAATCGGTTATTAAATCTTTTGTCATAACAACACTGCCTATTCCTCTTGATTTTGCCACTTTTTGAAACCCGTTTGAACCCGTAAAACATAAAACCGCAAAGCAAAATGTAAAAAACGGAATATAAAATGATTTATTTAAGTTGAATTTAAAAGTTTTGTTGTGTTTAAAAATTATGTTGTATAAAAAGATTAAAACAAACAAAACGGATAAAGAAACAAATTCAATTTCACTTGCAAAACCGCATTCGAGTGCACACAACGAATATAAAAACAATTGTTTAACCGAAATTTTGCGGTTTGATATTAAATTTTTGTACAAAAATCCGATAAAAGGACAGAAAAAAATTAAAGAAAAAACATATCGGTAATAGTTATAATTAACCCCGATTATCAAAGGCGAGTACTTAAAAGCTAAATACAAAAAGTATAACGAAATAAAAGTATAAGCTAATGATTGCAATTTAGCCGATTTAAAATATATACAAATAAATTTTGAGATTAAAAAGAATATAATACACGCAAAACAGGCCCTTAAAACAGAATGAAAATAAAAATCGCAAGGATGTATACCTAATTTTACAGGGATATAAAAAGACAGCATTTTACTTAAAAGGTATCCTATATATCCTCCGCCATGTTTATACGGAACAAGCGGTGCAAAAAGTCTTTCGTTATGTAAATAACAGGAAAAATTATAATCATCAAAAACAAGTGCATAACTTTGAGCTATATAAAAAAATACTGAAACAAAAAGTATACCTACGATACAAATAACAAATAAAGATTTATCCGCAAAAAAACTTTTCATAAAATTCACCTGTCAGTTTTAAATTTTTATATCTATTATATAATGAAAGATAAGAGAGGGATTTATTATGTTAATTGTAATGCAGTCAAATGCAACGAATGAAAAAATTCAAAAAGTTATAGATTTTATTAAGGAAAAAGGGTTTGATGCACACGTTTCAAAAGGTGCTGACCACACCGTAATCGGAGCGGTCGGAAGAAAAGTCATGGATAAACGAGATATTGAACTTTTGGACGGTGTAAAAGAAGTTATCAGAATTACTTCACCTTATAAGCTCATTAGCAGAGTTTTTAAACCCGAAGATACCATAATTAATGTTAACGGCGTAAAATTCGGCGGCGGGTTTTCCGGCATGATAGCCGGCCCTTGTACAGTTGAAACTTATGACCAGATGGATATAACGGCAAAGTTGCTTAGCGAATGCGGTGTTAAAATTTTAAGAGGCGGTGCTTTTAAGCCGAGAACATCACCGTATTCTTTTCAAGGGCTGGGTGAAGAAGGTTTAAAAATATTGAGAGAAGTGGCTGATAAGTATAATATGGCAGTAACTTCGGAAGTTATGGAAGTATCTCAAATTCCTTTATTCTTAAAATATGTTGATATTTTGCAAGTAGGTGCAAGAAATATGCAAAATTTCAATCTGTTAAAGAGTTTGGGAGAAATCAGAAAACCCGTACTGTTAAAAAGAGGATTAAGTGCCACAATTGAAGAATGGCTGATGTCAGCGGAATATCTTTTAGCAGGAGGCAACAGAGAAGTTATTCTTTGCGAACGAGGAATAAGAACATTCGAACATATTACGAGAAACACACTTGATATAAGTGCAATTCCCGTTGTACAAAAGATAAGTCATCTTCCTATAGTTGTAGATCCTAGTCACGCTACGGGATTAAGAGATAAAGTAGCACCTATGTCAAAAGCAGCCATTGCGGCAGGTGCAGATGGACTCATAATAGAAGTTCATCATTCACCCGAAACCGCAGTTTGTGACGGAGCTCAATCATTGTATCCGGAACAATTTGCAGAGCTTTATAAGGAATTAAAAGTGCTTGCAAAAGTCGTACATAAAGAATTTTAAATAACGTAACCTGTTTAATCTTGAATGAGTGAATATCATTATTGCAATAAACGGGCTTTACAACTAAAATATACCTATAAATTGTATAATTGGAGTAAAAATGAGCGAAGATAAGATAATCGTTACAATATCGGGTAAAGACGGTATTGGTATAGTTGCGGAAATTTCAAGCGTACTTGCTAAATATGAAGTTAATATTGAAGATATTAGACAAACCATTATGCAGGGATGTTTTATGATGTTTTTGCTCGGTGATATCAGCAAATCAAAGTATTCTTTTAAAGAAATTAAAGATGCAACAACGGAAACGGGTAAAAAACTGGGAATGGAAATCTGGATTCAAAAAAAAGAAATTTTTGATAAAATGCACACTATTTAAGGGTTTATAAATGACTTTTTTTAATGAAAATTCAATTATTGAAACAATAAATATGATAAAGGTTCATAACCTCGATATCAGAACCGTTACGCTGTCATTGAGTCTTAGAGATTGTTGCTGCGACAATGTTAAAGATACGGGATACAAAATAAGAAACAAAATTTTCAAATATGCAAAAAATTTGTGTAAATATGCACAGGAAATAGAGGACGAATATTCAATTCCGATTATCAATAAGAGAATAGCCGTTACCCCCATATCGTTAATAGGCGAATCTTCCAAGGATTACGATTATGTATATCTTGCAAAAGTTCTTGATGAAGCTGCAAAAGAGGTTAATGTAAATTTCATAGGCGGGTTTTCTGCCCTTGTTGAAAAAGGATGTACCAAAGGTGATATTGCCCTGTTGGAAAGTATTCCTCAGGCTTTAAAAGAAACTCAAAGAGTATGTTCTTCCATAAACCTGGCTTCAACAAAAGCGGGAATTAATATGGATGCCGTTAAAAAAATGGGCAGGATTATAAAAGAAACCGCTTTGCTTACTAAAGAGGCTGACGGTATCGGGGCTGCAAAACTTGTTTGTTTCTGCAATGCCCCCGGAGATAACCCGTTTATGGCAGGTGCTTTTCACGGTTACGGAGAACCTGAGTGTGCTTTAAATATAGGTGTATCGGGGCCGGGTGTGGTCAGAGCCGCAGTTGAAAATTTACCAAAAGATGCCGATTTCGGTACACTCGCAAATAAAATCAAGCAAATTGCGTTTAAAATAACTTCAACCGGCGAACTTGTCGGAAGAAGAATGGCACAAAAAATGGATATCCCGTTCGGTATTATAGATTTATCACTTGCACCTACCCCCGCAATAGGTGATTCGGTTGCAGGAATTTTTCAGGCAATGGGTTTGGAACACGCAGGTGCTCATGGTACAACGGCTGCACTTGCAATGCTTAATGATGCGGTTAAAAAGGGTGGAATTATGGCAAGCTCTTATGTGGGAGGATTATCGGGTGCGTTTATTCCGGTATCTGAAGATGCCGGCATGATTGAAGCGGCGAAACAAGGTGTGCTTACTTTTGATAAACTTGAGGCTATGACTTGTGTTTGTTCCGTCGGGCTTGATATGATTGCAATTCCGGGAGATACGCCGGAAACAACGATTTCGGGCATGATTGCAGATGAAATGGCTATAGGAATGATAAATAAAAAGACAACGGCGGTAAGAATTATTCCCGTTCCAGGAAAAAAAGTAGGTGATTACGCCGTATACGGAGGACTTTTGGGTGAAGCTCCAATTATGCCCGTAAATAAATTATCTTCGGAAACATTCATTAACAGGGGCGGCAGAATACCTGCACCTATTCACAGCCTGAACAATTAAGGAGTTCATATTGACTTATTATAAAAACATAAAGAAATATTTTATATTTTGGAAAGCCTATAACAAAGGAATGAACAGAGAATTTTTAGGCGAATATGACAAAGCAATTAAAGAATTTATAATTTCACTTACATTAGACCATAAAAATTTATCGGTTTATAAAACACTAATAAGACTGAATAAAAAAAGCAGAAAGTATCAAGATGCACTTGATTATGCTAAAGATGCGTGCGAAAAATTCCCTCACAATGCTTTTATATTTGCTCAGACAGCAGATTTATACAGGATTTTAAAAGAATACGAGCTTGCTATCGAAAAATATACCAGTGCTATTTCTATAGATGATAATTGTATACCTTATTACCAATATAGAGCCCAGATAAAATATTATATAAATGATGTTCAAGGTGCAATAAACGATTATACGGGTGCAATCTTAAGAGATAAGAAATCGTATGATTTATACTCACAAAGAGGTTTTTACGAGTTTGAACAAAAGAATTACCAAAGTGCGGTGGACGACTATACGCAGGCAATAAAATTAAAACCCGATAAAGCACATTTGTATTATATGAGAAGTTGTGCTTATAAATTGCTCAATAATGAAGAAGCAGCCGAAAAAGACAACGAAAAATACAAAGAGTATGCCCAAGTGAATTAATTTGAATAAATTTAAGTTCATTTGTGTTAAACTGTTAGTATTATGATTACAACTGAGAGATTAACGGTAAAATTCGGAAAAGAACCGCTATTTGAAAATGTTAATATTAAATTTTCACAAGGGAATTGTTATGGTTTAATAGGTGCAAACGGTGCTGGCAAAAGTACTTTTCTCAAGGTTATTTCGGGTGAAATTGAACCTTCAAGCGGATTTGTTCACATAAAAAAAGGAGCACGCATTGCGGTTTTAAAACAAAATCATTTTGAATTTGACGAATACAGTGTTATGGATACAGTCATAATGGGACATAAGCGTCTTTATGAAATTATGAAAGAGAAGGAAAAACTGTATTCAAAACCCGATTTTAATGAACAAGACGGTATTAAAGCTGCGGAATTGGAAGCTGAATTTGCACAAATGGACGGATGGCAGGCTGAATCCGATGCCGCTTCATTGTTAAATGATTTAGGAATTTCTCAAGATTTGCATTACTCTTTAATGAAAGACCTTACAGGCAATGAAAAAGTGCGTGTTCTTTTAGCTCAGGCTTTATTTGGCATGCCTGATATATTGCTGCTTGATGAACCAACAAACCACCTTGATTTTAGTACAATTAATTGGCTTGAAGATTTTCTTGCAGATTTTCCGAATACGGTTATTGTGGTATCGCACGACAGAAATTTTCTTGACAGAGTATGCACACACATTGCCGATATTGATTTCAGAAATATACAATTATATACGGGGAATTATTCATTTTGGACACAGGCAAGTGCCTTAATACTGAAACAGAAAGAAGAACGAAATAAAAAAATAGAAGAAAAAGCGGAAGAATTCAGGAAGTTTATTGCGAGATTCAGTGCAAATGCATCTAAAGCAAGGCAAGCCACATCAAGAAAAAATATGCTTGAAAAATTAACCTTGGAGGATATCAAACCATCCACAAGGAAATATCCGAGTATTGTTTTTAAATATTCAAAAATTCCTGGGAAAGATGTTTTATCAGTTAAATCATTGAATAAATCGTTAAATAATGAAGTATTAATTAAATCTTTATCTTTTGATGTCATGCAAGGTGAAAAAATTGCATTTATATCTCAAAACAGAAATGCCGTTACCGTTCTTTTTGAAATACTAGAGGGCAAACTCGAGCCGGATAAAGGGGAAGTAAAATGGGGAATTACTGCCACACATTCATATTGTCCAAAAGATAATACAAGATTTTTCAATACGGATAAAAATATAATAAATTGGCTCGGACAATATTCAAAAGAACAGCATATAAACTATTTACGTGGATATTTGGGCAGAATGCTTTTTTCGGGTGAGGATGCGGAAAAATCGGTAAAAGTATTATCGGGTGGAGAAAAGGTACGCTGTATGTTCGCAAAGGCAATGATAGAAGAATCAAACGTGCTGATATTTGATGAACCTACCAATCATTTGGATTTGGAAGCAATTACATCCTTAAATAATGCACTTATTGATTATACTGGAACTGTTCTTTTTACTTCTCAGGATTATCAGTTTATAAACACTGTTGCTAACAGAATAATTGAAATTACTCCATACGGGTATTTGAATTATCAAATGAAGTATGAAGATTATCTGATAAGTGAAAACGTAAAAAAACGGCGTGAAGAACTTTATAATATGAAAGCAATAGGCTCGAAGAAATAGCAGGAAATTCAAAAATTAAACGTATTTTGCCACATGGTAAATTATTCGTGAATTAATTTTTTACCATGCGAATCCGTCCCACCTGTTTTTATCAGTCCGTATTTTTCGGCTAAATCGGCAATTTCTTTTCTTGAATGAAATTGTAAAAACTTTCTTACGCCTCTGTAATGATAATAGAGCTCGACGCCCGAAAGTCCGAAGGATATTAAATCTCTAATAAATCCGTCTAAATCAGAAGTCCAACAGCAAGCGGGATGAGCCAAAACTGCAATTCCACCCGCATTATTAATTTTTTCAATAACATCTTTGGGATTTCTTAATTTAAAAATTCTGCAAAAATTACATTTTTTACCACAGCTGCTTTTTGCATATAAAGGTTTTAATTCTTTGTTATCTATATCTATTCCATATCCGAGAATATGTATTAAAACACCTTTGAAAAAGCAATCAAACTCAACTGACGGAATGACAATGGGTTCACGTAATATATTTGTTGTTAAATAAGCGTCAATACAATTGTGGTCAGAAATTGCGATGTATTTTTTTTCAAGCTCTTTTGCCTGCTCCACAATTTCGTAGGGGGTCATTTCCCCGTCCGAATTGCACGAGTGAATATGTAAATCCACGTTTTTGCAATAATCAGCCTGTTCAAATGATAATAATAAATTTTTTAATTCTTCTTTATTCATAATAAACATATCTCAATCCATACATTTATATGCTAATATAAAATAAGAAAAAGGGAAAGTATGGCAAAGAAAAAATCTAACAATTTTATAGGCGTATTTCAAATATTTTTTGCAAGTATAAAAACTTATTTTTTATATTTTGATGAATGTTTGTCATATATTGATTTTCCGATATTCGGGCAGCTTGTTTCATTAACGATAATGTTTTCTTTATTGTACTTCTTTTGTTTGAATGAAGAAAATATAAGAAATTATTTGCCGTTATTTCAATCGGATAAAAATTATTTTATACTTGTTTTAATTGTATTATTGCCATTTTTAATCATTTTTATAAAAGCATTATTCGATTATATAATTACCTTTTCCGCATTAAATATACTGTTTTATACGGTTTCCAATAAAAAGAAAGTCAAAAATATTGATTTTAAAGCAAATAAAGGCGTAATAAAAAGAAGATTATTAAGATACATTGTGTTAATGTTTTTATTAACGTTAATTTTGTGTATTCCTCCATTAATATTTGTATCACCTGTTGCCTGGATATTTTTATGTTTAACATTCCAAATATTTGCACTTGAACCTGATACATCAGCAACGGGTGCAATTTCAAGAAGTATCGTAATGGTTAGAAACAATTTCATACCGACATTAATAATGCTTATTTTATGTATTTCAACAACTTATATATTCTTCCCCGCCGTATTTGTTTGGTTTTTCAATAAAATATTGTTAATAAAATATATGTCTTTAAGTATCGAGCAATTAATAAATTTAATGCCCGAGCAAAATTTTAAAACAGTTAACGAATTATTGGCATGTTTTTGTAATATATCCATAAACCCCGAAGTGATTTCAAAATATGTGGCTCAAACGGTTATATCGGGCATGATTATAGCATTGTCGCTTCCTTTCAGGTGTTGTTGTTTTACAAATATGTACAGAATTTTTGACAATAATACAATTAAAGAATATTCAAAAGAAACCGATGAAATTATTAAACGTGCAACTCGCTCAAAAAAAGGTTAACGCTTAATTATGTTTAAATGCAAGAAATGTCATTCTTCGGATAAATTCGAATTGATGTTTAACCCTGAATATCAAGGGTCTTGCACGTTTGAATATCAATATACTCTTAATAATGATATTAAAATCACCGTTGACGGTTATACATTTATTCCCGATTTAAGCTTTATGAACAGACACGCTGTGTGTAAATATTGCGGCAGTATAAACTCCTGGGATTATGAATAAATATAAAGTAAAATGGCAATTTTTATTTTTATGTGATTTATTTATTGTGTCAAAGGAGATTTATTTTATGATAAGTAATGTATCGTTTGGGGCAAAATATAATACAAGAGAAGTTGCCATGATTGCAGGAGGTGCTCCCGTAAGCAAAGAAATGCTTTCAAATATTACAGGAAAACCTAAAGATACTTTTTATTCGATTAATGCAGGTATGTTAGGTGCTTGTTCAGGCTATGTTGCCGATAAATTTGTAGAACAGCATCCTAAATTATCACCCATCCAAAAAATTTCTGAAATAATTAAATCTAAAATTTCTTTAATGCCTCAAGAGAAAAAAGATTTTGATGAAATCAGCAGATTAATGCAAAAGAAGGCATTACTTGTAGATACTTTTTGTGCCGAAAATGGCGAGTCTATTGAAATAGACGATTTTTCAATACCGTTTTTATCATAAAAATATATATGATATAATTTAAGTTAGTATTATTAAAATAAGGTGTTCTTAAAATATGAAAAAAACATATAAGTCTATTATTTTCCAGATTGTATTTATTATTATATTCATTTCAATAATTACCGGACTTTACATTATTTGCGGGAAACAAAATGTTTCACAGATTATGGAAAGCACAGAAAATGCATATAAAGAAAAAATGGAAATGCCTGCACTTTCATCCGGCATTAAACCCGTAAAAATACCTGATTACTCAAGATATTCATATAAATACGCATATACAATTAATGTTGCAGGACGTATAAAAAGAGTGATTTTTAAACTGCCTATTCCTTATAACGACAATGAAAAACAGTATATCACAGAATACACTTTCTCGATGAAACCATCAAGAATATATAACGAAAAGAACAATACCATAGCCGAATTTCATCTTGATAATTTGAATAACCAATCGTTTGTTATTGAATTATCAGGGCTGGCAAAAGTAAGGACTTATGATTATTCAACAGCTTCAATAATTAATACCAAACAAAAATCAGAAAAAGATTTAAGTAAATATTTAGCAGCAGAACCGTTAATCGAATCCAATGCCCCAATAATTAAATCTGTAGCAAGAAAAATTAAAGGGAAAACTCAGGAAGAAATTGTTAACAACATTTATGAATACGTTTCAAAGAACATTCATTATACTCCAATTCCGGGCAATATAGGTGCAAAAAAAGCATTAGAGATTAGAAAAGGCAAATGCAGTGAGTTTTCGGCATTAATGGTTGCTTTATGCCGAGCTAAAAAAATTCCCGCACGTATTGTTGTAGGGCAAATTGCAAGAGATAGAGATACAAAGCACAATTGGGTTGAAGTTTATTATAACAAATACGGCTGGGTTACTTATGATCCGACAGAACGCCCAACTATTGTGACTACATATAACCAAAATGGAGAAATTGTGAAAAAAGAAAATAAAATAAATTCACAAAAAATCCATGCAAACTTCATAGCCTCAGGCGTTAATCAATTTACACCATGGCTGATATCTTATTCCGTATCAGAACAAGCAAACGGAACAGCTACAGTCGACGAGCAATTTGAAATAAAGAAATTATAATGAACGATAAAGTTGCAAAGTTTACTTATTACTTCTTTCAATCTGTTTTATGAAGCAATATTGAACGAGATTAATTCTATCGTAGTTATTTAAATTTTTAAACCTGCCCGATGATATAAAACCGTCTTGAGAGGCTTCTGTGCGGATTGGTTCAAAAACAGTGTCAATTAGCTTATTATCTATATTAACAGTAATCGAATATTCATTTAGCAATTTTAGCTGAACATCTGTTTTTAATTTCAGTCCGCCTGCACTTATATCAAGTATTACAGCATTTATTTTATTATCATTGAAAGTAAGTTCGGTATTTTGTTCTGTTTTAATTCTTGAATATTCTCGTCTTTGCAGGTATTTATATGAAATCGGAAACCAAATTGTAAGAATATCATTATTAATTTCTTTTATAAGAGTTTCAAAATATAATTGACCTTTAGAAGTCATTGCAAACAGTTCAACGGATTCACCCGTTTCAAACCTTGAAGATTTTGGCACTTTAACCGAAAAAGAATCTTCCTGTACACTTGTTACAGTGCATTTTGAAGCGTTATCAATGCTTCTTGAAATAATATTAAACTCTTTATTTTTTTCTATCGTATTTCGCATAATTTTTCTCTTATATATTCATTATAAAAATTTAGTTATAATTTTTCAATAGATTGTTTCGGGCCTAGTGCCGTAAATACATAAGGCTTGCTGAAATATTTATTTGCAGTTTTAATTACATCTTTAATTGTAACCTGATTTATTAATTGAGGATATTTTTCCAAAAATTCATAGTTTCTGCCCGTTACTTCAAGCGAATTTACAATTGAAGCTTTATCCATATTTGTTTCCATGGATAATACGAAATTGCCCAGTAATTTATCTTTAGCTTCTGCAAGCTCTTTATCCGTCACAAATTCTTTTTTAAGTTTATCAATTTCATTCAATAAACCTTGTTTTGCGGTAGCTGCCGTTTCGGGATTTGTAGCTATATAAACCGCAAATACGCCCTGATTAACATTTGCGGCAAAGCTTGAGCCAACCTGATAAGCAAGCCCCTGTTCATCTCTTAAATCTGTAAATAAACGTGAACTCATGCCCGAACCCAGAATAGCATCAATAACCTGCAAGCTTGCCCAATCTTTTTCGTTAACCGAGCCGTCGGTTAACCAGCCCAAAAGCAGCCAATCGGCTTGAGATTGTTTGTCGACTTTAACCGTTTTATTTTGAAGCAAAGGCTTATATTTACATTTGTAATCAGTCAAATTAATTTTTTGAGAGCCGGTATTTTGGAATAAATTTGAGAAATAATCGATATATTCCTGCTTGTTAACATTCCCGTTAATGGTTATAATTACATTTTGAGCGGAGAATAAATTTTTGTAAAACTCATCAACATCGCTTTTTTGTATTTGAGGAATGGTTTTTTCAAGTATTTTAGCTGTATTTCCGTACGGAGTACCTTCCCAAAGCGCCGTTCTGAACTCGTCAAAAGCAAGGGTATCGGGGGTATTTTTTACATTTTTTATTGAATTTAGCTTGTCATTTTTAACACGTTCCACTTCATACATATCCATGGAAGCGGATTTTGTGACTTCATCCAGAATATCCAAAGCCAAATCCTTTTCGTTTTTTGTAAATTTTATTTCAACATTAAACGAATCACCCTGAGCTTGCGGAATAAGCATAATTCCGTTTTCTTCAAGAATTTGAGATAACTCCTGATTTGTATATTTATGCGTACCTTTAAGCATTGTTTGAGCTGTTACTGCGGCAACACCGGGTATTTTTTCAAGGTTATTACCGCCGACGGAGGCTATTTCCATGGCAATAATATCATTTGCGGTATTTTGAGTAATAAGCAGTGTTGCACCGTTTTCAAGTTGATACTTTGTAGTATTTTCATTTTTACTTATAACTTTTGCCTGATAATCTTTTTGATGTTTATCAGCAATATTGTGATAACCATTTGTTTTCGGAGTAATAATTGAAGTAACGGAGGAGTCTTTTGTTAAATAATTTTTTGCAACTCGTTTAAGGTCTTCAGCGGTAACTTTATTGATATTTTCAAGATAATTTTTATAAAAGTCGGTATCATTAGTGATAGTCATAGTATAACCGATTTCTTCAGCAATATTTGAAACGGATTCTCTTGAATAAAAAGTATCACGTTCGATTATATTTTTGGCTTTTTGAATTTCATCTTCAGGAATATCCGACTTATAAAGTTTTTCAATTTCACAGAAAATCAAGTTTTTTAATCTTTCAACATCTTCCGTAGTGTAATTAGCTGAAATATAGAAAATTGAATCATCCTTCATTGATGAATTGCTTGCGGAAATCGAGTGGACAAGCTGTTTTTGTTCTTTAAATTCTTTATATAACCTTGAAGATTTACCCTCTCCCAAAATTGTCGCAAGCACATCTAAAGCGTAAGAATCTTTGGAAGTTACGGGATGAGCCCCTTTAAACCCGATTAATAAATAACCCGTTTCAACATTCATAGACGTTTTATTCTCAACGGGAGTTGAAGGCTTTTTATCCGCTTTATAATCAACTTTAAGTCTTTTTGTTTCCGGTAATACCTGTGCATTAAATTTAGTTTTTACAAGATTTAAAGCCTTTTGAGTATCAACATCGCCTATTATAACCGTAGTCATATTTTGAGGCGAATACCATTTGTTGTAAAAATCTAAAATCTGCTCTCTTGAAATGGTCTCTATGACATCTTTTGTACCTATTACATCTCTTTTGTAGGGATGAGTTGCATAAAAACCTTTAATAAGATTTCTGTACAATATCGTTGAAGGTTTATCATTATTTTTTGCTATTTCTTCAATAACGACTTTGCGTTCTTTTTCAAGCTCTTTTCGAGGTATCATGGGGTTCAAAAGCATATCGGCGTGTAAATCGAGTGCCAATTCAAAGTATTGTGACGGAATTAATATATAATAATGAGTGAAATCCTTGCTGGTAGCAGCATTAGTAACGGCACCTTTTGCTTCCAATATTCTGTCAAATTCTTTAGCGGGATGTTTTTCCGTACCTTTAAAGAATAAATGTTCTAAAAAGTGTGCAACTCCGTTATTTTCGTCCGTTTCGTTAACGGAGCCGGTTTTAATCCAGGTATCTATAATAACTATCGGGTTATCGTGAACCTCCTGTATAACTACATTTTGCCCGTTATCAAGTTTAAAACTTGAAAAATCAGCGGCAAAAGCATTTAAACCGATAAATACAAACGTAATTGCAACAAATACTTTTTTCATTTTCACTCCTCTGAATTTTTATAATTATATTATATAACAAATTCAATAAGTCATTATAGCCCGATAAAACGTAAAAAGGATTAATTAATTTTGATAATTAAAATTTGTGTTAATATAAATTTATGATAAGCACTTTTAGAGCATTAAAATATAGAAATTTCAGATTATTTTTTCCGGGCTTGATGACGGCACAAATAGGCATGTGGACTCAAAATGTTGCAATAAGCTGGCTTGTGTACGATATTACGAAATCTCCGTTTGTAATGGGTACGATAATGGGGCTTAGTGC
Organism: Candidatus Gastranaerophilales bacterium; assembly: GCA_947588745.1. GTDB lineage: Bacteria > Cyanobacteriota > Vampirovibrionia > Gastranaerophilales > Gastranaerophilaceae > Avigastranaerophilus. The sequence goes on along the minus strand of CANPYW010000020.1, from coordinate 6,799 downwards.
TTTGCCTTTGTTTATTGTTACTCCGTTTGCGGGAGTTATAACCGATAAATTCGATAAACATAAACTGCTTATGCTTGTTCAACATTTATATGCCATGCAGGCTTTAATAATGACGGTTTTAACGTTTACGGGACATATAAATATTATTTGGATTGCGATTATGGGTGTTTTCTTAAACATAATTGCTTCAATAGACGGGCCTTTAAGACAATCCATGTTCGTTTTGCTCGTAGATAATAAAGAGGATTTAAATAACGCAATAGCATTAAATTCCACCTGTTTTAATGCCGCAAGAATGATTGGGCCTGCAATCAGCGGTCTTTTAATTGCATATTTAGGCATAAAATATTGTTTTTTAATTAATTTTTTATGTTTTATTCCGGTCAATATACTGACTCAGTTTATGACGATAAATGAAATAAAAGGCGAAAAAATAAAGAATGAAACGGTTTTTGAAGGTTTAAAAGAAGGAATTACATACGTTTTAAACACTCCTAAAATAGGACTTTTATTGGTATACATTGCGATTTTCAGTTTTTTGGGTATGACATATCCCTTATTAATGCCTGTTTATACGGAAGAAGTACTGCATAAAGGTGCCGATACAATGGGATTATTGATGAGCGTATGCGGAATAGGTGCAATATCGGGGTCCTTATACCTTGCCTCTAAATCATCCGTTAAAGGATTAAAAAATTTTCTGTTTAGTGCAACATTATTGCTCAGCTTGGGGTTTATTGTTTTAGGTCGTACAAATGCCGAAATTTATTCTTTTTTGGCTATGATTATTGTGGGTGTCGGAAGCATAGGCACGTTAACATCTTTAAACACATTAATTCAATCTGTTGTAAATAATGATATAAGAGGCAGAGTAATGAGCATTCATTCCGTCTGTTTTTTAGGCACACAATCAATAAGCAACTTTTTTGCGGGAACGGTTACACACACACTAGGAATATCCAAAACCTTTATTTTTCTGGGGTTAATTTTATCCGTTTGCTGCATATATTTTATTTTTAAGTTAAGAAAATATTATTATGTATAAAAGTTTAAAAATTATGTTGATGCAAATTAATATACTAAAATAAGGAAACCAAATACGATAGGTAAGGATATATTCTACATTGTTTTATGTTCCCGGCAAAGGCATAGTTACACCATATTCGAATGCAACTAAAGATAAAATAGACAAAGATTGCTCAAAGAGCGGTAAAGGATTGAGCTGTACAATGAAATATCTTCAAATGTAATTTGCTCAATATCATATTAAACCATTTATTTTGTACAGGTATATTCCGATTTTAATAAATAAAAATCAGTATGTATCTTTACAATCATTTATGATTACAGAAAAAAATTCTCTAAATTCCAAGTGTTACAGTTTGTAACTTGGATTTTATTAGATAAAATACAATAAAACCGGACATTTTTTATTAAAAATATTATCGTTTATTAAAAATTTTATATAATTGAATAGAAATTTATCAATTTGTGGAATTAATAATAAAGAAAATATAGTTTTGGAATATAAAAGAGAAAGAGTCTTATAATGAGTACTAACGGAACAAAATATAAGAAAATGTTGGTTTCAGCATTTGCTATTTTTGGAATTAGCACATTTAATATAAATCAAGCCCTGGCACAAACGGCTGAGAGCGGAAGTGTTAAGGATAAAGAACTTTATTACAATTGGGAACAGGATGAAAACAACCATACAGTATTAAAAAAGCAGGAAGAGAAAACTGATGAGTCAATTGTAGTTCAATATTCATCCACAAGTGAACAAAGATATGACAAAAACAATGTTCCTGAAGTAATAGAAGATAAGACTTTTTCAAATCTTCCAAGCGGTACTGAAACCGCAACTGGCGGTGCAATTGAAAATACCGACAAAAATATAGAACTGAGAACGGACGTTTTTGTGGAAAACCACGCAAATGGTAACTTTGCAAAAGGTGGTGCCGTTTATAATTCAGGTACAATTACAAAAGTAACTGGCGATAATTTCGCCGGTAACAGCACTTCAGGCTCAACAGTACAAGGTGGTGCTATATTTAACAACAATGTTGTCGAAGATATTGATGGAAGTACTTTTGTGAATAACCATTCAACGGTAACATCGACTTCTGAAACAGAAAATGAGTATGCTGCAGGTGGAGCTATTTTTAATGATAAAGATAGCACAATAACAAATTTAACCAACAGCAATTTTTCAGGCAACTATGCAGAAAATATGCATAGTTATAACGCTGATGGCGGTGCTATATTTAATGATGGTACAATTGATAAAATCGAAAAAAATACATTTTTAAATAACTTTGTTAAAAGTAATATTGATGCTAATGGTGGAGCTATTCATAATACCGGAACAATTAAGGAGATATTAAGCAGCTATTTTTCCGGCAACTACTCATTGGGAAATATTGCACAAGGCGGTGCTATATATAACACAAATACAATTACTAAAATCGACGGAAGTACTTTTTTGAATAATTATACCGAAGTAACACAGTACGAAGGAGATTCCTATGGCGGCGGCGGTGCAATTTACAATAAAAATACACTCACAGAGTTATTAAACAGTGATTTTGTAGGTAACTACACTATAAATATCGGAGGAAAGGAAGCTGAAGGCGGTGCTTTATTTAATAAAGGTACAATGGATAAAATTGACCAAAATACCTTTTTAAACAACTACGTTAAAAGTCATCAAGATGCAAACGGAGGAGCCGTATATAATCATAAAAAAATTGGCAGTTTAACAAACAATGAATTTGTAGGTAACAACACCGACGGGGTAACTTCACAAGGTGGTGCGTTATATAATAATAGCGAAATTGAAACAGTCGAATCAAATAAATTTATAAAAAATTATTCAAAGGGAAGCCAATACACAGCAGGTGGTGCTATTTATAATAACGGTACAATCACAAATTTAACAAAAAACCAATTTGTCGAAAACTACGCTTTAAATGAAAACGGAGTTCTTTCAGAAGGCGGTGCTATTTATAACTTAGAGAGTATTGAAAATCTTAATGAAAATATCTTTTTGAATAATTATTCTAAAGGAACATCAGAAGGAAAAGGCGGTGCCATTTCTAACCATGATAAAATCACCAATTTGACAAACAATGATTTTGTCGGCAACTATGCAGAAGGAGCTTCTTCATACAGTGGTGCATTATATAATAAAGGTACAATCGAAAAACTTGACGAAAATACCTTTTTGAATAATTATTCCGCAGCACAAACCTTTGCAAGAGGTGGTGCCATTTATAATGATGAGAATGGAATAATTACAACATTGACAAACAACGACTTTGTCGGAAACTATGTCAAAGGAGAAAATGAGAAAGAAAGTTATGCAAGAGGCGGTGCTTTATATAATAACGGTTCAATTGAAAACATCGAGAGTAATACTTTGCTGAATAATTATGCACAAAGTTTTTCGGAATCATTGGGCGGAGCTGTTTATAACGAGTCGGGGCATAACATCAAAAATTTGAAAAACAACGATTTTGTCGGCAATTATGCAAAAGGCTGGGCAGCATACGGCGGCGGTATATATAATAAAGGAACAATTGAACTTTTTGACGGAAACACTTTTTTGAATAATTATACAGAAGGTGAATCAGTAGCAAGAGGTGGTGCATTATATAACGAGTCGAATGGAACAATTACAACCTTTACAAACAACGATTTTGTCGGAAACTATACTAAAAACGCCGGATACAAAGCATACGGCGGTGCTATATATAATCAAGGTACAATTGAAACTTTCACCGGAAATACCTTTTTAAATAATTACGCTCAATGTATTGATGAATCACGTGGTGGTGCCGTATATAATGAAGGAACAATCACCGATTTCTTAAGTAACAACTTTGCCGGCAACTATACATCAGGGCCGGCAGCAAAAGGCGGTGCTGTATATAATAAAAATAAAATTGAAAATTTCAAATCAAATAAATTTGTGGATAATTACACACAAGGTGGAAGATTATCAAATGGCGGTGCATTATTTAATGCCGGTACTATTACAACATTCAGCGAAAATATTTTTTCGAACAATTATGCCAAAGCTGATAACAAGGTAGCAGCAGGTGGTGCATTATATAACGAAGGTACAATTACAAAATTCGACGGTAATACCTTTTTGAAAAATTACGTTCAAGGAACTACAGAATCAAAAGGCGGCAGCGTTTATAATGAAGGAAGAATTGAAGAGTTTACAAACAATGACTTTGTCGAAAACCATGCTAACTACGCTTCTATTGCCTCCTTTGGCGGTGCTTTGTACAATCAGGGAACAATTGATAAAATCGAAGAAAATACTTTTTTAAAGAATTATAGTACCGGTACAAATTCACGAGGCGGTGCCATTTATAATGATGAGAATGGAACAATTACCACATTAACAAACAATGACTTTGTAGGTAACTATTCCTCAAAAGGTGGTGCTATTTATAATGAAGGTACAATCACAAAGTTAGACAACAATGATTTTATCGAGAACTATTCTAACGGGAGTTCAGCATTCTATGGCGGTGCCATTTATAATGAGAATAAGATTGAAGAACTTACAAACAACAACTTTGTAGGTAACTATTCATCAAGAGGTGGTGCTATTTATAATGAAGGTACAATCACAAAGTTAGAAAACAATAATTTTATCGAGAACTATACTGGCGAAAGTTACACCTCAGATGGCGGTGCCATTTATAACGAGAATAAAATTGAAGAGCTTACAAACAACGACTTTGTCGGTAACTATGCCGAAAGAGGTGGTGCTATTTATAATACTGGTACAATCACCGAGTTAGCAAACAATGATTTTGTGGGTAATCATGCAACAGACACAAATGCACATGGCGGTACTATATATAATTATTATGGTAGCATTGATCACATAACAAACAGTAATTTTGTAAATAATTATGTAGAAGGCGGTTTTGAAATATACGGCGGTGCTATATATAATCATGAAGGTAGTATAGGAACAATAGAACACAGCAATTTTATCGGTAACTACACAAATGGAGACAGCCGGTATAACCAGGCGGGAGCAATATACAATTGGTATGCAACAATAAACAAAATCACAGATTGTAATTTTGTGGAAAATTCCGCAAAAGTTACCGGAAACGGGTTAGGCGGTGCTATATATAATGATTCAAGCATAGGAATCGAAGATGACGGTGGAATATTTAATTCAACTTTCAAAGCTAATTCCGCATCCATAGGCGGTGCTATATATAATTGCGGCACATCGGGAAGGACCAATATAAAAAGGATATCAAACAATAATTTTGTAGAAAATTATACAACATCTGAAAACACCTATGGTGGTGTTATATATAACGCTGCCAATATAGGAACCATGGATAATAATTTATATTTAAATAATTATTCGAGCGGCGAAGACAAAGCAAAAGGCGGTGCTATATATTCAAGCGGAAAAATTTCCGAATTATTAAGTAACGGCTTTGTCGGTAACTATGTAGAGAGTGCAAACACACAAGGCGGTGCTTTATATAACTCCGGTACAATTACAACATTTGACGGAAATACTTTTTTGAATAATTATGTTTCAGGTTCGGAATTATCACAAGGTGGTGCCGTTTATAATGCAGGAAGAATTGAAGAGTTTACAAACAACATCTTTGTCGGTAACTATATAAACCACTATTTTTCTTCTGCCCAGGGTGGTGCTTTATATAATGATGGTAGAATTACAACATTTGACGGAAATACTTTTTTGAATAATAAAATTGAAGCAGGTTCAGACATAAAAGGCGGTGCTTTATATAATAATGTAGGAAAAACAATTACCTCATTAACAAACAATGATTTTGTCAGCAACGGTATTATCAACTATGGAAGCATAGTATACGGCGGTGCTATATATAATGCCGGAACAATTGAAACAATCGATTCAAACAGTTATATAAAGAATTATGCAACCGGAATGTTCGATGAAGCAGGCGGTGCTATATATAATGAAGGTAAAATCACAGCATTAACCAATAACTATTTTGTTGAAAACAGCACTGAAAACGGTTCTGAATATTATGCAAATGGCGGTGCTTTATATAACTTCGGTACAATCACAACATTTGAAGGAAATACTTTCTGGAAAAATCACGCCGATGGAACTTCATCAGGAAAAGGTGGTGCTGTTTATAATCAAAACGAAATCGGCAATATGCAAAACAATGCTTTTGTCGAGAATTTCACATTCGGATTTCATTCTTACGGCGGTGCTTTACATAATGAAGGTACAATTGGCAGTATCGACGGAAATACTTTTTTGAATAATTATTTGATATCAATTGAATCTTCTCAGGGTGGAGCCGTTCATAATTCGGGAACAATTACAAATTTGATAAACAGCGACTTTGTCGGCAACTATACAGAAAAAGAAAGATTTAATAGTTATGATGCACAAGGCGGTGCATTATATAATGCAAATTATATTGGAACTATCGGTAATAACACTTATCTTAATAATTACACAAATAGTACAATTAATGCACAAGGCGGTGCTATATATAATGAAAAAACAATTGATAATTTGAAAAGCAGTGCCTTTGCGGGTAACTATGCAACGAGCAAAACAACTCAAGGCGGAGCTTTATATAACAAAGGTACAATTACAACATTTGACGGAAATGTTTTTGCGGATAATTATGTTTCAGGTACGGAAGTATCAGAGGGTGGTGCCATTTATAATGATGAGAATGGAACGATTACTACATTAACAAATAACGATTTCGCCAATAATTATGCTTCCGGTGGA
>CANPYW010000019.1 GCA_947588745.1 Candidatus Gastranaerophilales bacterium | reverse complement strand
CCATTTATAATGATGAGAATGGAACGATTACTACATTAACAAATAACGATTTCGCCAATAATTATGCTTCCGGTGGAGTTGCTAAAGGTGGAGCTTTATATAATACATCTTCAATTGAAAAAATCGGCGAAAATACATTTATAAAAAACCATGCCATACAGGAAAATACAAGCGAAATAAAAGGCGGTGCCGTATATAATGGCAATAACTCAGAAATTAAAGATTTGGTTTCAAATATCTTTTCGGAGAATTATGCACAAGGCGGGTATAAAACACAAGGCGGTGCATTATATAACGAAGGTAAGATTACAAATATTACCGGCAATACTTTCTTAAATAATTATGTCGACGGTTTGAATTCATCAGACGGCGGTGCGGTTTATAATACAGGTACAATCACCGATTTGTCAAACAACAAATTTGTCGGAAACAAAGCAACAGGCCCTGAGGCTCACGGCGGTGCCTTACATAATTCATCCGTAATTAAAGAACTCAATGCAAATATATTTATGAATAATAATACCGAAGGTGAAAATTTATCTCAAGGTGGTGCTGTCGCAAATACCAATGATATCGGTATGATGACAAAAGACGTATTTGACGGCAACAGTGCTTCCGGCGGAATAGCACAGGGCGGTGCCATATATAACGGCGGTACAATAGACGGTATAAAAAACGGCACTTTTGCAAGAAACAGTGCAACAGGTACCGAAGGTTACGGCGGTGCTATTTACAACAACGGAACAATAAACGACGAAACATCAACATCCGGAATAGTAAACACAAGTTTCTACTACAATTCCGCTTCAACTGCCGGCGGTGCAATATATGCCAACAGTAATACAGATATAATTGCAGATAACGGCTTAAGCGAATTTTACGGAAATACTGCGGGCGGCAAATCGGAAGCAATATTTGTCAATAATACAAATTTGAACCTTACATCAAAAAATGAAGGAACAATAAACTTATACGATAAGATAAACGGAGAAACCTATAACTTAAACTTAAACGGTACAAACGACAGTACAATCAATATATATAATGACATTAAAAATGCAAATATAAATCAGGGAACTGATGTAACAACAAATGTACTGTTAGGTTCTTACTTAAATAATAATAATTCATTGTCCTTAAATGCAGGAAGATTTAACATAATGAATTTGGGTATGGAAAATGTTCACTTAAATTCATTTGAATTATTACCCGACGCAACATTAAACATAGGTTTGGTTGATGTAGACCTGCAAAATCAAAAAATGGGTCGTATTTCTGCCGATACTTATGATAATTTAGGCTATAGTGCCGAAAATATTGTAATTCAAGGAATGAATTTATTATCCGATACAACAAGAAAGACAACCGTAATTCTGTTTGCGGATGACCCGATAAGAGACAGAGTGGCAACGGATATAAAAACTTTACCGGACGGACATCAAAAATTCGATGTGTATGCTCCTATATACAAGTATAATGTTGAGTACAGTGCGGATGATACCTATGGCCCCGGAGGAAACTTTGTCTTTACAAGATATTCGTCGGGAAAACCCGAAAGCTATAACCCCGCTGTTTTATCAGCACCCGTTTCTTCTCAATCGGGAGGATATGCAACGGTAAATGAAACATTTAACTTCGCATTTGAACACTCCGATGCATATTCTATGATACCGTCAATGGAAAGAAGCGTAATACTTAATGCAAATAAATATGCAATAAATGAAGCGGTACCTTTATATGCTCATTTGGAAAAGAACGTTGATACACAAAGCGGATTGTGGATAAGACCATATACAACGTTTGAAAATATAGGATTAAAGAATGGCCCGAATGTTGATACCATTACTTATGGTACTTTGGTTGGCGGCGATAGCAGTTTAATTTCGCTTAGCCATGGTTGGAATACCGTATTCACCGGTTATGTCGGATATAACGGTTCAACACAGCATTATCAAGGTGCGGATACAATTCAAAACGGCGGTTTATTGGGTATAACAGAAACATTCTATAAGAATAACTTCTATACAGCAATAACGGCATTAGCCGGTTCATCCGTCGGTATATCTAATAATATGTACGGTCAAGAAAATTTCACAATGCTGATGAGTGGTGTTGCTTCAAAAACCGGATATGATTTTGAATTTAAGGACGGAAAATTTATAGTCCAACCGTCATTACTGTTAGGATATACATTTGTCAATACATTTGATTACAATAATGCAGCCGGTGTAAGAATAAAATCTGAACCCTTGCACGCATTACAAATTCATCCGGATGTGAAAGTAATATATAATACCAAAAAAGGCTGGGAACCTTATGTTTCCGCAGGTGTTGTGTATAATGTACTCGATAAAAGTGAGGTAACGGCTAACGACGTTAAATTACCTTCAATGAGCATTAAGCCTTATGCCGAATATGGAGTAGGTATTCAAAAACGCTGGAAAGACCGTTTTACGGGATTTATACAAGCAATGGTACGTAACGGTGGAAGAAACGGTGTCGCAATTACTTTCGGATTCAAATTTAAGGTAGGCAAAACACCAAAATTATAAATTCAAATTTTTTCATTTTACTCCCCCTTTCAAATACAAAAAGAGAAACAGAACAAATTGCCCTGTTTCTCTTTAATTTATGAAGATTATTTTATTGAGGGTTTTTTGCCACTTCCGTAATACCTGCTAATCTTCTTAATTCATCAGGTCTTTGAGATTTTGCAAGTGCATCTTGAGCAGTAACCATACCTTTTTTATATAGTTCACTTAATGCGAATTCAAGTGTTTGCATTCCGCTTCCGGAACCTGTTTGAATAGCAGAATATATTTGAGCTGATTTCCCTTCTCTAATCATATTGGCAACAGCATTATTTTTAACAAGAATTTCCTGAGCCATTACACGTCCTTTTTTTGTACCGTCAGGTTGAACTCTTTGAACTAAAGTTTGTGCAAATACAGCTTCAAGACATCCGCCCAATTGAACTCTTATTTGCTGCTGCTGTATTTCGGGGAATACGTCTATAATACGGTCAATTGTTTGTGAAGCCGATGAAGTATGGAGTGTTCCGAATACAAGGTGACCTGTTTCTGCTGCCGTTATGGCAAGACTTATCGTTTCCAGGTCACGCATTTCACCTACCATAATAATATCAGGGTCTTCTCTTAATGATGATTTTAATGCATTTGCAAATGAACGTGTATCTTGCCCCAATTCTCTTTGGTGAATTACGCTTTTCTTTGCTTTATGAAGATATTCGATAGGGTCTTCAATTGTTAAAATATGCTCGCTTCTTGTTTCATTAATATGATCAATCATTGAAGCAAGTGTTGTCGTTTTTCCGCTTCCGGTCGGCCCTGTTACCAATATCAATCCACGTGGTCTGCTTGTAATTGTCTTAACAATCGGAGATAACCCTAATGTATCAAACGAGGGAATTTGACTGGTAATTGTTCTGAATGCAGCAGCATAAGTACCCCTATTTTTATATATGTTAACCCTGAAACGTCCTAAATTAACTAAACCATAAGACATATCAAGTTCCCATGTCTGCTCCAAGTTTCTTCTTTGTTCATTATTCAACATAGGGAAAAGCAGTCCTTCAACTTGCTCCGGCGTAAACGGAGGATATTTCGTTCTTAACAAGTTCCCGTCAACCCTTATTACAGGTGGAAGTCCAGCCGAAATATGCAAGTCGCTTGCTTTGTATTCCACAACTTCTTTTAATAAGTCATCTATTATCATACTTTATTCTCCTTAATAAGAATATGATACATTTTTATTCGAATTTGCACAAGATTACGTTTTTATTTTTAATTTTTTCCAAATTAAATAAATCGGAATTCCGGATGCAATTATAATAAGCGTTTTCATTGAATTTGCAAATTTATGAATTGTCAGCGAATAAATTATAAAACTCCCGATTATAATAAAAAATACACCATATAGATTATTAACTCTGCTTTGAACAATATCTTTATATCGTATTCTGTAAACAAAAATACCAATTACGGTCAACACGTAAAAAATTAATGCCGCATATATTACATAATCCAATAATTCGCTGTAATTGCCGCAAAATAGTATAAAACCGCAAGACCATAAACATTGCAGCCAAAGCGAATTAACCGGCACTTTTGTTTTTCGGTTTATTAATGCAAGACTTCTGAATAATAATCTGTCTTTTGCCATTTGATAATAAACTCTTGCCCCTGTCATAATCAGCCCGTTTGCACTTCCTAAGGCAGATATCATTATAATTAAAGCAATAATTATCTTACCCGCACTGCCCGTAATCTTTTGCATTAGAACGACTGCAACAATATCCTCCGGTGAATTTTGTATTTGCTCTGTGGGAATTGAAAATACATACAGCATATTAATTAACAGGTAAAGAACCATAACTATTATTACACCCCAAAACAAAGCAAGCGGAATGTTTTTTTCGGGGTCTTTTACCTCTGCGGAAATAAACGTAATATTATTCCACGTTACCATCGCAAAAATTGCACCTACAGTTGCAGCAGCAATAATTTCAAGCTCGGAGAACGAAAAATTACTCAAACTTAAAGCATTTGAAAAATTAGCATTAATCGTTTCCAAATTACAGCCTAAAAATATACCGAAAACAATTATGCCTACAATTGATAAAACCTTTGTTACCGTAAAAATATTTTGAGTTATAACCCCGTATTTTATACCTTTTGAGTTAATATAAGTAAGAACTAAGCATACACAAAGAGCACAGAGCTGCTGAGTTGAAATATGAAAATAAGGCAAGTTAACCAAAAACAGTCCGGAACTTATTTTCGGGAATAAAATACCTAAAAATTTACCCACAGCAATACAAACAGCACCGATAGTTGCTGTTTGTATAACAAGCAAAAGCGACCAGCCGTATAAAAACGCAGTTAAGTCATTAAACATTTTTTTTAAAAATATATATTGACCGCCGTCATCTTTTATGTTCAAAACCGGTTCTGAATAAGCAATTGCACCGGCTAAAGAGAATATACCCGCAATAAACCATACCAATAACACTAAACTTGCGGATTGTACCTGTCTTGAAATATCCGCCGTCACAATAAAAATCCCGCAGCCTATCATTGAACCGACAACAACGGATATGGAATCTTTTAAATTTAATGTTCTTTTTAAATCATTACTCATCTTTAAACCATGCTTTATTGAGTTTGAAAATCAAATCATGTCTTTTGCAGTAGTCAATAAGTTCTCTTTTTATATCCTTTATAAGCACAAAAACAGCAAGTAAATTAGGTGCCGCCATAACAAGATAAGTTGCATCGGTAAAGTCTATTACGCTTTTAATATTCATGGAAGAACCTATAATTATAAATATACAAAATACAATCTGGTAAAATTTGACACGTTTATTTCCCTCCCCGACCAAAAAAGTCCACGCTTTTTGACCGTAATATGCCCAGGAAAGAATGGTTGAAAGAGCGAATAAAATAATTACAAGAGCTAAAATGTACGGAAAGAAAGGCATTACACTTTGAAATGCTGCGGAAGTAAGTTCAACACCCGAAATTCCGTCCGTATAATTTTTATATGTTCCCGTTAATACTATTACAAAAGCAGTCATTGAACACACAATAACCGTATCAAGAAACGGTTCTATCATGGATACAAAACCTTGTGAAACGGGTTCATTTGTTTTAACTGCGGCATAAGCTATGGGTGATGAACCGATACCCGCTTCATTGGATTGTATTGAACGTCTTAAACCTATAATAACCGAACCAATCATCCCTCCGGCTACGGCATTCGGGAAGAAAGCTTCTTTAAGTATTGTATAAATTGCGTGGGGTATCAATGTAAAATGTGTCAAAATGATTATTATGCACGAAAAGAGATAAACAAGACACATAATCGGAACAACTTTTGATGTTACATTTGCTATGCTTTTAATCCCGCCAACAATAACAAGACCTACAATAACAGCCACAATCAGACCGAATACCCAGCTTTGAGAAGCAAAAAAGCTGTTTTCCCCGCCTGTTATAACAATAAACTGCTGTGCCGCCTGATTTGTCTGAAGCATACAGCCCCCGCCGACAGTACCCGGAAGGCATGCCAAAGCGAAAATATAAGCAAGAGTTTTACCGAGCTTATGATATCCTTTTTGTGCAAACCCTCTTTCAATATAGAACATGGGCCCGCCCGATACCGTTCCGTCAGTATTGCATCTTCTGTACTTTAAAGACAACGTAACCTCGCAAAATTTGAGTGCCATACCGAATATTGCACCGCAGCACATCCAAAACATTGCACCCGGGCCGCCTATAGAAATAGCAATTGCAACACCTGCTATATTACCCAGTCCTATAGTCCCCGATAATGCCGTTGCCAATGCTCCAAATGAAGATACTTCACCATCATGCCCGGAGTTATCTTTTTTGTGAAAAATTTGAAATAAAGAGTGCTTAAAACCCCATATTCCTATACATCTTAAATAGAATGTACAAAAAATACTTGCGGCTATCATAAGGAAAATCAAAACAGGCACTTGAGCTCCCAATATTTCAACGGGAGCAAATATAACCTCGGAGAATTTATCGGAAAAGGGAGCAAAGTATTTTTCTATGGTTTCATCTATTCCCATCGCATTCGCACTTTGCGTACAAAAAAACATTAAAAGCAAACTGCATAATATTTTAAGGTTTCTCATACTTTAACTCACTCTCCAAAAAATCAATTCCTTTCAAGGATACAAAAAACATGCCCGAACTACAAGAGAATAGGACTTCAGACTTACAAAGTGTTACATAGCCGTAAAATGATTTCGATAAATCAAAATAAATTCAAACGGCATTTTAGCGTAAATCGGATTTTAAATATAAAAAAGAAGCATATTAAAATATGCTTCATAAAATTAATCCGAAATTTTTAAAACAATTTGGAAAATCGTTCCATGGCTTCGAGTGTTTTTTCTCTGTTACCGAAAGAAGTTAACCTGAAATATCCCTCGCCGTTCTTGCCAAACCCGGCACCCGGAGTTCCGACGACTGCAATATTATTTAACAAATAGTCGAAGAAATCCCAAGATGACATGTTATTAGGGCATTTAAGCCATATATAAGGCGAATGTTTTCCGCCCGTATACCAAATTCCTTTTCTATCCATCGTATCCGAAATGATTTTTGCATTTTCACTGTAATAGGTAATATTTGCTTTGATTTGCTCTTGTCCTTTTTCCGTAAAAACAGCTTCCGCAGCTTTTTGAACGATATAAGGAACTCCGTTAAATTTTGTAGTCTGACGTCTGACCCAAAATTTATTTAAAGAAGCACCCTGTTTAACAAGCTGTTTCGGAACAATCGTATACCCGCATCTTGTTCCGGTAAATCCTGCGGTTTTTGATAATGAACAAAACTCAATCGCACAATTTTTAGCACCGTCGATTTCATAAATGCTGTTAGGAAGCTCTTTAGATTTAATAAAACACTCATAAGCGGCATCAAAAAGAATGACGGAATTATTTTTTAAGGCATAATCAACCCATTTTTTTAATCCGTCTTTGGAATATACAGCACCGGTAGGATTATTGGGCGAGCAAATATAAATAATATCACATTTTATATTGTCATCAGGCAACGGTAAAAATTCATTTTGTCGATTTGCATCAATAAAAACAATCTTTCTTCCTGCCATTACATTTGTATCAACATAAACAGGATAAACAGGGTCAGGAATAAGAACCGTATTGTCAAGCCCGAATATATCAAGAATATTACCCAAATCACTTTTTGCACCGTCCGATATAAAAATTTCATCGGCCATAAGCTCTACATTTTTACGCATGTAGTATTTTTGAATGGCTTCTCTTAAAAAAGCATAGCCTTGCTCCGGCCCATAGCCTTTAAATGTTTCTTGTTTACCCATTTCATCTGCAGCATGCTTAATAGCCTCGATAACTACAGGAGCTAACGGAAGCGTAACATCACCTATTCCCAGTTTTATAAGACTAGCATGCGGATTTTTTGCAGTAAATTCCGCAACTTTTTTGGCAATCGTCGAAAATAAATAGCTGTCTTCAAGCTTCAAATAATTTTGATTTATGTTCATAAACTCTCCTTAAATAAAAATAATTATAATTTACTTTGCATTTAATTAAAAGTTTTTATCTTTTCAAAAATAAAATTTTTTTAAATATTAATTTTTGAAAATATCAATGATATAATCAAAATAGTAAGATAGTTATAGTATAATTTATTTATATAAGGTTAATAAAAAGGATAAAAATATGGCAGTAAGACAAAGACAACACGAACAAGACCCTATGTTAAGACGTACTAATTTTGATGCCGTTGAATCCAATCTGACGGATGAACAGGCAAAATTAGAAGCAAGCCGCTGCTTGGGATGTAAAAACCCCAGATGCGTTCAGGGTTGTCCGGTAAATATTAATATTCCGGCATTTATTCACGAAGTTAAAGAAGGAAATATCGAAAAAGCAGGCGATATAATCAGAGAATCAAGTTTATTACCCTCCGTATGCGGACGTGTTTGCCCTCAGGAACGTCAATGCGAAGGGAAATGCGTTTTGGGAATTAAATCCGAACCAATAGCAATCGGAGCTTTGGAACGTTACGTAGGTGACGCTACGGCTTTAAAAGTAGGTAAAATAGTACCTACGGGTAAAAAAGTAGCTATAATCGGTTCCGGATGTGCGGGTATTACAGCTGCTGCCGACCTGAGAAAAGCAGGACACGAAGTTGTTGTTTTTGAAGCACTTCATAAACTGGGCGGGGTACTGAGATACGGCATTCCTCCTTTCCGTTTACCCAGAACTTTTCTCGATAAAGAAATTTCCAACTTAAAAGAAATGGGCGTTAAATTCCAAACAAACGTGGTAGTGGGTAAATCAATTACCATAAAGCAATTAAAAGAAGACGGATTTGATGCGGTTGTAATAGGTTCGGGTGCAGGTTTACCCAAAATGATGGGTGTTCCCGGCGAAAACTTAAACGGTGTTTATTCCGCAAACGAATTTTTAACAAGAGTTAACTTAATGCAGGCTAACCTGGATGAAACCGCTACACCTATAAGGATAGGCGAAAAAGCAGCAATAATCGGCGGCGGAAATGTTGCCATGGATGCTGCAAGAGTAGCCGTAAGAATAGGATTTAAAGAGGTTTATATCGTATACAGAAGAACAGAAGCGGAATTACCCGCAAGACTTGAAGAAATTCGCCACGCAAAAGAAGAAGGCGTTATCTTTAAATTCTTACACGCACCTAAAGAAATATATAACAAAGACGGTTATGTTAACGGTATGCAATTTGAGATTATGGAACTCGGCGAAGCCGATGAATCGGGAAGAAGAAAACCTGTTCCTACGGGGAAAACGGTTGATTTGGATGTTGATACCGTAGTAGTTGCATTAGGAACAGGCCCAAATCCGACAATTCAGGCTTCTATGTTAAGAGAAAACATGAATTTAGAAACAAATCCGAAAGGTTATATTATTATTGATGCGGAAACTGGTAAAACCTCCGTTGACGGCGTATTTGCCGGCGGAGATGTTGCACCCACCGGTTCATCTACGGCTATTAATGCCATGGGGGCAGGAAAACGTGCCGCAAAAGCTATAAATGAATATTTAGCTAAACTTTAATTCCAAACAGTAAAGTGAAAAGCTAAAAAGGAACTTATTTTTAAGTTCCCTTTTTTTATGTATAATTGGCTTAGTTTGATGTTAAAAGAGGTAAAAATGAAAATATTTGAAGAATTACAACAAAGACAATTAATAGCTCAAATCACTAATGAACAGGAAGTAAGAGAGCTTATTAACGGCGGTAAAGCAAAATTTTATATAGGATTTGACCCGACTGCAGATTCTTTGCACGTTGGTCATTTTATGGCACTTTGTTTAATGAAAAGACTTCAAATGGCGGGAAATAAACCGATTGTTCTAATCGGAGGAGGAACCGGGCATGTCGGCGACCCGTCGGGAAGAAGCGATATGCGTTCCATGATGTCTGAAGAGGTAATTGAACATAATTGCGAATGTTTTAAAAAGCAAATGGAACGCTTTATTGAATTCGGCAATGATAAAGCAATTATGGTAAACAATGCCGATTGGCTTCTAAAACTGAATTATATCGAACTTTTAAGAGATGTGGGGGCATGTTTTTCGGTAAACAATATGTTAAGAGCCGAATGCTATAAACAAAGAATGGAAAAGGGTTTAAGCTTTTTGGAATTCAACTATATGATAATGCAGGCTTATGACTTTTATTACCTGAATTCTCATTATGACTGCAATTTGCAATTCGGCGGGGATGACCAATGGTCGAATATGCTTGCGGGTTCTGATTTAATCAGAAAAAAAACGGGCCGAGATGCTCATTCCATGACAATTACTTTATTAATGAATTCTCAGGGCAAAAAAATGGGTAAAACAGCCTCGGGAGCCGTATGGCTGGATAAAAACAAAACCTCCGTATATGATTTTTATCAATATTGGAGAAATGTTGAGGATGCCGATGTATTAAAATGTATAAGAATGCTTACTTTCCTGCCTCTTGAACAAATAGAACAAATGGAAAAATGGCAGGGTGTGGAACTTAATAAAGCAAAAGAAATACTGGCTTATGAGCTTACAGCACTCGTTCATGGTACGGATGAAGCGGAAAAAGCACAAGCAGCAGCAAAAGCACTGTTTGTATCGGGTTCGGATGATGAAAATATGCCCTCAACAAAAATTTCATCGGACGAAAACGAAATATCCATACTTGACGTACTTGTCGAATGTAAACTTTGTGCAAGCAGAGGAGAAGCGAAAAGATTAATTCAACAGGGCGGCATAAGTATTGAAGAACAAAAAATTTCATCATCTGATTATAAATTGACAAAAGACATGCTTAATAAAGGTGTCAAAATTAAAAAAGGGAAAAAAATATTCCATAAGGTTTATTGTTAAGAAAAAAAGCCGCTTTTTAGGCGGCTTTTTTATTACATATTCATTACTTTTAAAATTTCTTTCAAATCCGCTTTTGTCCTTTTAACCTCGGATTTTGAATACTTAATTGCACTGTCGGGGTCTTTTAAACCGTTACCCGTCAATATACAAACGGAAACGGAACCTTCATTAACCAGTCCTTGCTTGTGAGCTTTAATCAACCCCGCAACGGAAGCAGCAGAACCTGGCTCTGCCAGTATACCTTCCGTTGACGCAATCAATTTATAAGCTTCTATAATTTCATCATCACTGACACAGTCAATTTTGCCTTTCGATAAATCTCTTGCACGCTCTGCCTGTTTCCAACTTGCAGGATTACCTATTCTTATAGCGGTTGCAATTGTTTCGGGGTGAAGAATTCGTTCTCCCCGAACGATGGCTGCTGCACCTTCAGCCTCATAGCCCATCATTTTTGGCAGGTGTGAAGATTTCTTTAATGCAAAAAATTCTTCATAACCTTTAAAATATGCTGTAATATTACCAGCATTTCCGACCGGAATAAAGTGATAATCCGGGGCATCTCCCAATGATTCAATAATTTCAAATGCTCCCGTCTTTTGACCTTCTATTCTGTACGGATTTATTGAGTTTACCAGCGTAATCGGAGAATTTTCGGATATTTTTATTACCATTTCGAGTGCTTCATCAAAGTTTCCCTGAATGGCTATAATTTCGGCACCGTACATCATTGCCTGAGAAAGTTTACCAAGTGCAATATAACCGTCAGGAATCAGCACAAAGACTTTTATGCCTGCTTTTGCACCGTAAGCTGCAGCAGCGGCACTTGTATTTCCTGTAGAAGCACATATTATAGCTTTAGCACCATCTTCCGCTGCTTTTGTAACAGCCATTGTCATGCCTCTGTCTTTAAAGCTTCCCGTCGGATTAGCCCCCTCGTATTTGAAATAAACATCAGCTTTTAAGCCGATTGCCTTTGCAAAATTTTCGGCTTTTATTAAAGGAGTATTCCCCTCATTAAGTGTAACAATCGGAGTTTTATCCGTAACCGGCAGATATTGCCTGTATTTATTAATTAAGCCCTGATAATGATTTTTTTCCATATATCCTCCTAGTTCATAACTCTTAATAAATTATCGATTTTATTAATGCCATCCGATTTTAAAAGCTCTTTTAAAGCATTTTGAACGTCAAATTCTTTACCGAGTTCGGTTATTACAATAATTTCTGCCGTATTATCACTGTTAATTCCGTTTTGCATTATTGTTGAAATATTTATGTTATGTTTGCCGAAAACAGTTCCTATAATACCGATTGTACCGGGATTATTGCTTGCATTAATTGCAATATAGTATTCGTTATAAGTATCACCGATATCAATTTGTTCCGCAATTTCATTATGACGGCATATTGTTTGAGGCAGCGGATTTGATGTCGTTTCAAGTTCGCTTGCAAGCACAAGTATATCACCGGCTACTGAGCTTGAAGTAGGCTCTGCACCCGCACCCGCACCCGTAAATACCAAATCACCAACGGGATAACCCGAAAGCATAATTGAATTTGTCGCATTATCAACTTTTGCAAGCAAATGTTTTTTTGCAACAAGCATGGGATGAACCCTTACATCGATTTTTCCGTCAGAAAGCAGTTGTCCCATAGCAATAAGCTTTATTCTGTATCCTAAAGCCTTTGCGGATTTAATATCCTGAGCGGTAATTTTTGTAATTCCCTCTCTGTAAATTTTGTTTATATCAACTTTTTTATTGAACGATATTGTTGATAAAATTGCGATTTTATATGCCGCATCATATCCCTCAACATCACCCGTCGGATTAGTTTCAGCATAGCCTAACTCTTGAGCCTGTTTTAAAGCCACATCATAAGAAAGATTTTGTTCTGCCATTTTCGTCAAAATATAATTCGTGGTACCGTTAAGAATAGCGGCTATTTTGGTAATCTTATTTGCACTCAGAATGGTTTTAACAGGCATGATTATGGGAATACCGCCTGCAACGGCAGCTTCATAAAGAATAATAACATTATTTTCTTTAGCCAAAGCAAACAACTCGCTGCCTTTTTTTGCAAGCAGCTCTTTGTTTGCAGATACAATATGTTTTTTATTTTGGATTGCGGTTTTTAAAATATCATAAACGGGATTAACCCCGCCAGCAACTTCAATAACAACATCAATATCCGGATTGGAAACTATATCATAAGGATTATCCGTTAATAAAGATAAATCAAAATTTTCTATATCACGTTTTTTATTGATGTCTTTGACTGCAATTTTTTTAATTTCAATGTTTGGAAAAGATTTCAGAACTTTATATACTCCCGTTCCTACCGTTCCAAAACCAATAATACCTACTTTTAATGATTTCATAATAACTCCGAATAAATATTACAGAATAATTAAATCACAATTTTAACCGCAAAAAAAGAGGAGCTTACTAAAACTCCCCTTTTTTACAATATATAAAAATTACTGAGCTTCTTTAACGGCTGCATAGCAATCTTTGCAATATACTTCTTTTCCTTCTATTGGTTTAAAAGGAACTTTAGTTTGGCATCCGCATTTTGAACAGGTAACTTCATACAATTTTCTTCTGTTTTTTTGTCTTCTGTTTTTTCTGCATTCTGGACAGCGTTTAGGCTTATTAACAAGACCTCTTGCCGCATAAAATTCTTGTTCGCCGGCAGTAAATACAAATTCACTTCCGCAATCTTCGCAAATAAGCTTTTCGTCTTCGTACATGTTGGTTTCTCCTTAGTTTGTAATGCTTGTAAATAATTTGCGATAGGAATTAAAAGGCTTAATTACTAAATAGTTATCTACAATATAATATTGTATAATTGAACTTGAATTTTAGCAATAATCAAAATAAAAAATTGTAAAAATTTAATTATTACGAAATGTAAAAAAATCTTTTTTTAAAAGAAGTCATGTAGCAACAATAAAAATTTATGATATTTATGATTATTGGTATGCATCGGTGAGGAACTATGGTCTATAATTTAGGGTTACAAAATATAAATAACAACCATGGAATTATATCTTTTGGTAGTAAACAGGATAAAGAAAAAAAGATTGAACATAAATCGGATGTATTGTTATACGACGAAAAAAAGAAACATCCTTTAATATTAGGGGCAAAAATTCAAGCAGATAAACTAGAAAAGGCATGTACTATATATCCGAAAAAAGGTTTACAGGGAAGTAAAAATGCCAATTTTTATGAATTTTTAACAATGGGTGAAGTGCCTTATTTAATCGGCAGCGGGATGATGATTGCAACATTTAATCTTGCAAGTAAGTTTTTCGATACTCCGTCTGCTCAAAGTGCTTCAAAAATCGGTAAAAAGATGGGATTAGGCGTATTATTATACGGACTCGGAAAAACTTTTTCCAAAAAACTTATTGAAGTTCCCGTCAATATGAAATACGGAATAGATGTAAATTTACCGTATAAAAAGAAAATAGATGAGCTTCCAGAATATAACAATAAAAAAGATGATTTAGTATCTTATGAATATCATAAAGCCTATGAAAGTGTTGATTTTTCACGCTGGGATTTATTTTATGATAATAAATCTTATGGAGATGAAAGAAATTCGTACTACAAAAAGATAGGGAAAAAGCTCGGCTTAACGAATGAAGAACTTGGAACGGCAGCTGACCAAAAAGTTAAACCTTTAATAACCGATAAAGTAGTCAAAACAAAGGTATTTTCTACTTTATCATCATATTTATGGGCTGCTACGGGAGTAGGCATTGCGATGCAAAAACCCTGGGAAAATATAACATTTAATCCTAAAAAAATAATTCAAACATTTAAAAATAATTCAAAAATTATAGAACAAAATGAGCATGCGATAAAAAATAATTGGTTCAAAGATTTTGGAAAAAGATTTGGTGAAAGCTGCTACAAATTAGTTAACAATGAGTCAAAATCCGCTTCAATAGCCGGCAGGCTGCTGTTGGGGAGTGCGGTTGCAATGACATTATTAGGCAATTTTTCAACATTATTTGACTTTAATAAAAATAGGGGGACAAATTCTTCGGCAGCAACATCGATAATAGATGAAAATAAAGAAAAGGTAGTGTGTTAGATGGCAAATCTTATAAGTTCAATTATAATAAGTCAGCAAGAAGGCAATAATAAAACTATAAGCAAGCCGTCGTTTACTATTGACACAACAGGCAAAGTCACACCGCTTGAATATAAAGGGAAACTGCTTCCTTCAAGGATTATAGGTTCTCCTGTTACTTATGCAAAAGACCTGAAAGATGATTTTGTTAATATAAAAGATGCTGCTAACGGAAAATCTAATGACTATAAACTTGGAAGAATAAACGATGTTGCAATGAAATTGGGTTCACTGGCATTAGCTTCATATTTATTCGTAAAAAATCCGCTGAAATTAAATAAAGTAAAAGAATATATAGGATTTGGAACATTTTTTGCTTCCATGGCAGTATGGCCTAAATTGGCAATCCAACTTCCCATAAAAGCAAGAACCGGTGTTGATATACATCAAAAATACATTGATAGTCAAGGAAGAAAAAAGATGTTATACCTTGACCCACAGTACGTTTTAACCGATTTATATTCAAGAGAAGATTT
The DNA here is from genome assembly GCA_947588745.1 of Candidatus Gastranaerophilales bacterium. Classification (GTDB taxonomy): domain Bacteria; phylum Cyanobacteriota; class Vampirovibrionia; order Gastranaerophilales; family Gastranaerophilaceae; genus Avigastranaerophilus. Next base: position 23,446 of record CANPYW010000019.1, on the reverse strand, counting down.
GGATAGAATAGGAAAAGGGCTAAAAGTAAGTGAAAATTTGCCCGACAGAGATAATTTTATTAAACAGCGTGCTCAAAAAACAGCTCTGCAAGGCAATACCTTATGGATGATGACAGCCGGTGCTGCAACCCCCGTTATGAGTGCATTGGCTTGTAATGCATTAGAAAAACCTGTTTCAAAGTTAATAGAACATTCAAATCTTGTATCAACAAACAGGGCAATTAATACCCCTGAAGTTTTTGATAATGTTTCTATTATGAAATCCGATATAAAAGAATTACAATTTTCAAAATTTTTGAAAAAGAATAAAAATAAATCTTTAAGCAATCCTGAATTCATGTCACAATTATTTGAGAAATTAAGTGCCGGAACAAATTCGGCAACAATAAATGACGGATTAAAACAAGAATTAAATGCACTGCTTGAAAAACCAACATTATCAGCTGAAGCAATACAGAAAATTCTTAAAGATAAAGTTGATATTTCAAGTTTATCAGATAATGTAAAAGAAGAATTAAATAAAGCAATATCAGAACAAAACTTTAACAAAATTGCGGAACTAGCTGCTGATACTTCAAATTTAACCGGAGCAAAAAATAAGAAAGCAAGAAATCAGTTTATAAATTCGCTGGTAAAAACCTTAAAAGCAGAAAAAAGCGAATTAAAATCAAACACAACTGTTCAAGAAGCCTCTGAAAGATTAATGTCACTATATAAAAATTTATCGCAATTCGGTAGAGAAAGAAAAATTCTTGATGATTATATTAATGTAAGAGCCGTAGGTGCCGGTTCTTATGTAGCTAATCATTGGGAAAGAGTTTCAAATAAATTCTTAAACGGATTAACGGGTAAAACTAAATCATTTTTAAGTCCTAAAGAACTTAAAGCAATTGCTGATGGTGATATTGAAACTTTATCAAAATGTTTAGATAAACTTGCAGGCAGCAAAAACTATAATAAAGTCGTTATGGATTTAATAAACATGGTAAACGGCTATGAAGAAGAAGTCGGAGAATCTTTCCTTGAAAATGTTGAACAAAAAGGTAAAGAAATATTTAAAAAGACTTCAAATAATTTGAAAAAAGAAAATTTCATTCATACTGCAAACAAAATATCTTCTAACGGAGAAATAAAAGACACAGCACAAAATGCATTAATAAATAGTGTAAAAGAAAATGTATCAGGTGCAAGGTCATCTTTTTACAGGTTATTGCAAACTATTGATTTATTTAAACAAGTACAAGACGGAAGTTTTGAAAGCGTATTAAGAAATGCAATAGAAGCACAAGGACAAACGGCCGACAAAGCCACAATAGATAGATTAATAAGTCTTTGCAAAAAATATTTATTAACCGCAACAACAACAGACAATGTTGAAAAATTAAAATCAGCAGGCTTTAATGTATCTGAAGATGAATTTAAAATAATGATGAATGTTCTATATAATTCTAATGCCGAAAATTCAATTACAAGAAGTCTTTCAGAAAAAATTAAACCTGAAGAAGCCAATAAGTTATTAGAAGGATTTAATTCATACAAAGAAGAATACAAAGAAAAAGTTGTAAATTGGGTTAACGGTATTACTCCGGAACTTTCAAGACGTACACAAGGAGAGGCAGCACAAAGTGCAGATGCTGTTGCCCGCAATTCATTGGTAGGAAAATCCGTATTAGACTTTGCAAAAGATGCGGCAGCAAAAAGATTAAGGTCTGATAAATGGTTAAAAATATTTGGCGGAGGTATGATAGTATTAACTGCAGCTACGATTGCCGCAACATTCGCCATTGGAAGAAAAAGTAAAGCAGAAAAAGAACTTGAGGCGGAGAATAAAGTAAATGGCTAATTATTTGGATAAAATACTTACAAATACACCCACTGTATCATATATTCAAAATCGTACAGAACCCGCTATGATGGTTTCACAACAGGTTCAAACAATTCAACCGCAGCCTTTCGGCACAAATATATTGGAAACATATCTGCAAAATCGCAGTTTAATAGCTATTCCTCAAATTCAAACAATAACACAATCTAATCCGGTTAATTCTGTATATAAAAATAATCTAAGAACAAAATTTAAAAATAATGACGCAGTTATTCTGGGCGTCATAATGAGAAATTTAGGTGCAAAAGATTTAACGGGAAATCAGCTTATAAGAAAAGGTGACGTAAAAGGCACTTATGTTAATGCTGTTTCAAGATTGGATGAATTTTCAAAATTGGGAATAAATACATTACACGTACTGCCTATAAATCCTCCGGGTAAAGAAAATGCATTCGGTACAGCGGGAAGTTTATATTCTCCGCAAGATTTTCTGAAACTTGACCCTGCACTTGTTGACGAAAATCCACCCGAAGAAGCAAAAAAAGAAATAGCAAAAATATATGAAGAAAAAACAGGTAAAAAACTTGAAAAAATAGATAAGGATGATCCCGATGTAGCATTTGCGGAATTTAAGTATTTTGTAAATCAAGCTCATAAATCAGGAATATCTGTTATGCTTGATTTACCAAGCTGTGCTTCTTATGATTTGTTTAAAGCCCGTCCCGATTTAATGGCATTCAATAAAGACGGAACATCTAAGACTCCGGGCGGCTGGAATGATATAAAAATGTTTGACCCTTGGAAAGATGAAACAAAAAAGGAATTAAATCCGGCTTTATTACAAATGCACAAAGATTTTGTTGATATGTGTATAGATTTGGGTGTTGACGGTATTCGTGCCGATGTATCCAGAACAAAACCAACACAATTTTGGGACATATTAACAAAATACTCAAGAGAAAAAGACCCGGAATTCGCATGGTTAGCAGAAAGTTACACTTATGAAGATGCTTCTCCTCAATTAAATATGGATTATGACAGACCGCAGGATGCATTAAATGCAGGTTTTGACAGTTTCTACGGTCAATATCATATATTCCACGAGTGGACAAAAGCTCATAATTTAATTGATTATGTATCTGAAAATCTTGAAATGTCAAAAGAGTTAGAACAAGGAAAATCTTTAATAGGTTCATTTGGCACACACGATGATGTTTCGATTATGAACCATGGTGGAGTTACATATTCTAACCTTGTTTCAGGTATTCAAGCAACATTACCTATGCTAAATCCTTATTACTTTGACGGATATCAATCCGGCGACGATTATATGTATGATTTTGAAGGACAAACAGACAAAGAAACGGATACCGATTCTAATGAATGTACCGTTCACAGAAGTAAACCCGATATTTTTAATTATTCAAGACCGTTAATAGGTAAATATCCCGAAATCGGTGATTTTATGAAAAATACATTAGAAGTTAGAAAACAGTACAATGATATTTTAACTAAAGGTTCTTTCATACCTTTAAAAACAGATAATAATAAAAATGACCAAATCATAAGTTATGCACGTCATTTAAACGGAAAAACACTTCTTGTTATTGCAAACAGAGATGTAAACGCAAAACAATCAGGGCATATTGAAATTCCGGGTTTAAAAGAAAATCAAAAATTAAATAATTTATTCAAATCTTATGGTGATAATTCAACTTTACAAGCCGTTGACGGTGGAATAAATGTGGAATTAGGCAAAGGTCGAGTTCATTTATTTGAAATAGATACTCCTGATATTGAGAATTCCGGTGTAGCTGTATATAAACAAAATTTATAGGTAAGTTTATGTTGGTAACATCCGATTTTAGCAAAATTATATCATACAATCCGGGGCTGAGGCAAAATGCATCAAATGCAGCTATAGCACCGGCACAGCCTACAAATGATGAGATTACAACTGCAAGATTAAAAAAGACTTTATCTCAATGCCGATATATTGTAATTGCAGCCTGCATATTTTATTTTGCAGTAAAAAAGAGATTGTATGTTAATGAAGTTATCAATGAAGAAATAAAGAGAAATCAAATTAATAAACTAAAAAAACCAATAATTAATATACCGGCTTAGTTTTATATAGTCAAATTTATCTTTCCGTTTGAAGCTTCTTTTATAGTTTTTGTTGCACAAGCAACATAATTTTCGTATTTTTTATCTGAAATTTTACCTTGATTAATTACTTTTTGTACATCGTTAAAATACAATTGTAAACTTTTTAATCTTAAGTCTTTATTTTCGTATATCCATTGAAGAAAAGATTTATTAGATTTTTGAACATTACATCCTTTATGCATAGACATATAATTACTTATATCATCGTGGTTTTGAGGGCTGCTGTAGGCTATTATATGATCCGTGTTCGGCACTGAATCAGATAACATTCTTAACGTTATATCTTTTGAACTCCATAATTCGCCCTGCTTATTATATCCCGAATATTTAACTATCCAGGCTGAATTCAGGTCTTTAGACGTGGGGAAACTTATGGCAATATTTTTAAGCTTCTTTTGCTGTTCTTCATTATGAAGTCTTATTTTGGAAATTCTTTCAATCATAATTTTTCTTCTAAAAGGAGCTTCAGAATTTTTACGTGTTATTTGTTTTTTTAACTTTTTAATTTTTCCGTTTAAAACTTTTTTTTCAGATGGTGACAAAGTCCTTGCGAGTCGTAACATTTCTCTTACTCTGCTCAATTGAATTTTTTGAAGCTGGATTAATTTGGTATCTCTCAGCATTTTTACAAGTTGAGATACATCCTTTTCACCTGATTTTTTCGATAATGCAGTAATTTCATTATATACACTCAATTCAATAGGACGCATATATTTAGTATATTCTGACAGTATTGATAAATATTCATCGGGTTCACTTTTATCTATTTTATCCTTAAATTCGTAGAATATTTCTTTTGTCATCATTATGCTTCCGCAAGCTGGGCAGGATATATTATCAAATTTTGAAATTTGAAAATTTTCAGGAGTTTCTGCTAAATCTTCACGATTTGTTGAGTAAACTCTATTACCAAAACTCAAAGGAAAAGGATAAAAATAAATTTTACGGGGAAATACCTTATTGTATTCAAAGCCGTATTCTGCTTGTTTTTTGGGTGATATTAATCTTTCAGAAACAGATTTTTCCGAAAAATTTTTATCGCTATATTGTCCTTTAAATATTAAATTATTTGCATTTTGGATATATGCAGCATTATTATTTGATTTGCATTTTTTAGCAAACAAATTATTTGTTTTATTAGGGGATATAAAACTGTCGGAAATAGCCGTTATTTTCATAATACAGTTAAAACCCCAAAAAATGTTTTTTTCGGCTTTGATTAAATTTTGTAAATTTGAATTTTTTTTATAATTTTTTTTGATTTTTTTATAAAAAAATATAATTTTATCAAAATTTATGACTAAAATAGCCCAAAATACATACAAAATTATTCAAAAACATAAATTTTTGAATGCAAATTGCTTTAGTAAATATTATTTACTAGCAAAAAAATTTGTTTTTATATTTTAAATTGATATCATTGCTAAAGGTCAAACATGCATTGAAGGTAAGTATACGTGAAAATAGCATCTCAAATAGGTAGATACCCTGCAATACAAAGTCGGGGAAACAAAAATAATCAAAATTTAAAAAATAAATCTTCACTTAATAATGCTATTAAAACACCTAATTTTAAAGGAGGTGTTTCAGATTTCGCATTCAATATGCTTGATAAAGGCTTCAGTGTACTTGACAAAAATGCGATGATTCAAGTTTCCTTTGTTGATACTTTATCTACAAACATACCACGTACTTTAGTCGATTTAAAAACAGGTTTGGCTGCCGCTTTTGAAACATGCCGGCGTGAGTTTTCCGGTCTTTTTGTCAACTGCTTAATGCCGGGGCTTGTAGTTGGAGGTATTGCGGCATTACTGCCGAAATCTCATATTTTAAAGGGTACAGGGGTTGTTAATTCATGGGCGAACGGTGATGTTATAGATAAATTACAAACAGTATACACAAATGCACTAAACTCAGGTGCTGCTGATACAACAAAAGAGTATGTTACACAGGCACTTGGTTCTTTAGAAGGACTTAACGGTAAAAGATGGGTTAATTTTGGCGATGCGGCTCAAGAAGCTACAAGAAGAACAAGCAGAAATGCTTCTGATAATATACCTGTTAAAACTTCTTTTGACAATGCTATAGACCATATTACACAAGCCATTTCGAAAAGAGGAAAAGAACGCAAAAGTTTATTAAAACAAGCTCAAAGCGAAATTGTCAGCGTAACAAAAGCAGAAAATGTATTAAAATTCAACGGTAAACCTCAATCTAATCTTTCTGAAACACTAAGAGATATTGTTGATGCCGGTGAAAAATTTAATACGGTTAAAAACAGAACCATAAAATCTTTAGGTGAAAATGTTCACCAAATGAGTTCGGAACAAATTTCCACCAGAGTTTCCGAGGCTGTCAGCGAATATTCTTCTTCATTAAAAAAGTTCGTAAGCAAAAAAAGCTTTATTGGTTTAGCTTTGGTTCTCGGTATTGCGGCAAGCGTACAAACAATTAACAGGGCTATTACCCGCAAACAGTTTAGTGCGGAAGGTGCTCCCATTTATAAAGATTTTGGGAAAAAAGATACCACTCAAAAAATGAACGAGAAACAAAAAAAGGTATTCAAAATTAAAAAAGGTATTGCTGCCGCAGGCATGTATGGTTTAGCCGCCGCTTCAATGATGAAAAAGCCGTCTGTCGGCATGTTCCAGTTCTCAAATATATTTCCAACCATGGATCAATGCCGCTGGATTGCCTCTACAACATTTGCAAGCCGTATGCTCGGTGCGGAAGATGAAAATGAATTGAGAGAAACAACTGTTAGAGATATTGCCTCTTTCTCTGGTTTATATTTTCTCGGTGATTATGTAAAAAAAGGTGCAGCTTCTGCCATGGAAGCATTATCAAAAACAAAAGCAGGTTCAAAAGTTTTGGGTAACAACATTGTATTACTAAACAGAAAAAAAGAAGTAGCAAAACCGGTCATTGAACAAGGTACTTCTTTATCAAAAAAAATTATTACTAATACAAAATATAGAGCAAAACAATTCGGCAACTGGATTAAAAATACAGAACTAAAAACTGCGGCTGAGGTTTCTAATGTTAATGTAAGAAATTTACGTAATATATGCAGGGTTGCAGATATCGCATTCTCTTTCATAATGCTGGGCGTGCTTCTTCCTAAATACAATCGTTCAGTTACAAACAAAAAAGTTGAAGCGGCAAAATTACTTGAAGAAAATCAAAAAAAAATAAAATCTTCAAATAATACACCTAAAATATTTAAAAATATGGCATAAGTATTGACATGTATTTATCAATCAAAAAGCATAATCCCCAAAATTTTGTTTAATTAATCCAGAGTAAAGATATCCTGTAAATCGGCATAAGTAAGAGTTTTTCCGATATTTCTGTCAACAGAAATAACCGAGTCAACAAGATTTCTTTTATCTTGTTTTAATTTCTGAATTTTTTCTTCAACCGTATTTTTAGTTATTAATCTGTAAACAAACACCTTTTTTGTCTGACCTATACGATAAGCTCTATCTGTAGCCTGATCTTCAACAGCAGGATTCCACCAGGGGTCATAATGTATTACATAGTCTGCCCCTGTAAGGTTTAAACCAGTTCCTCCGGCTTTTAAACTAACAAGGAATATTGGAATTGACGTATCATTATTAAATCTTTCAACAACTTCTTGACGATTTTTCGTAGAACCCGTTAAATATTCATGCTTAATACCGGCTGAAACAAGCCATTCTTTAATAATATCAAGCATATCAACAAATTGAGAGAACAATAATATTCTATGATTTTCAGATATAATTTCTTCAAGCATAGATTTTAACTGCTCAAACTTACCCGAAGATAAAATCCCCTTTTTATTATCCTTATCATATAAACGAGGATGACAGCATATTTGTCTTAAACGTAGCAGGGCTGAGAATATACTCATTCTGCTCTTTTCAAGTCCGTTTTCCGCAATCGATTTAAACAATTCTTCTTTTGTTGAATCAAGAACTTCCAAATAGAAATCTTTTTGTTCCGGCGTTAACTCGCAATACGCAATATTTTCTACTTTATCAGGTAAATCTTTTGCAACGTCACGCTTCATACGACGCAAAATAAACGGATATATTTGCGATTTTAAGCGTTTTTCTACAACCTTTTCACCTCTATCGACTATCGGAGTAACATATCTGTAATTAAACTCGGATTGGTTTAATAAAAATCCGGGCATTAAGAAGTCAAAAACAGACCATAATTCTTCCAATTTATTTTCAATCGGCGTACCGGATAAAGCTAACTTATGCCCGCTATTCAACATCTTTATTGACTTAGCAGTAATAGATTCGGGATTTTTTATATTTTGTGATTCATCAAGAATTATATATCTAAAATCAAACTTTTTAAGCTTATCTATATCACGCCTTATAAGTGCATAACTTGTTATTACAATATCATATTTAGGAATTTCTTTAAAATGCTCTTTTCTTTCTGCCCCGCTTAGTTTTAAACACTTTAATGTCGGAATAAACTTCTGAACTTCAGACTCCCAGTTGAATACAACAGATGTGGGACATACAACAAGATTAGGAGCTTTTTTGTCTTTCTCTTTTGTTTTTTGTAAAAGCGTTAGAGCTTGAAGCGTTTTACCAAGCCCCATATCATCAGCCAAAATACCGTTCAATCCGTATTTATATAAAAACCATAACCAGCTGTATCCTTTTGATTGATATTCTCTTAATTCGGCATTAACACCTTTTGGTAAAGGTGCATTATCCATTGTTGAAAAGGTTGAAATCTGTTTCCAAAACATTGAAAATTTACGGCTCATTTTTAATTTAAACCCTAAATTTTGCATTTCGGAGATTAATCCGGCCCTGAATGTTTTTACAATATATTTGTTATCTTCATTTTTATATACATCAAAAGTATTGAAAGATTTTAAGAGAGAAAAAATATCCGCACCGGGGACTTCAACAAATCCGTAATTTTTTACCCTGAGATATTTATCCCCCTCTATTATGAGATTATAAATTTCATCAAACGATATTAATTCTTCTCCAACACGCCCATACAATGATACTTCAAAACTATCTGTAGTATCTGCGGCAAAATCAATATCTGCAACCAATTCAAACGGTTTTGGTGATAATTTGAAAAATGACATATCATCTTTTTCTATAAACGACCACCCATCACCTGCTCTTTTTAAATAGTAATTATAAAAATCTATTGCATTTTCTTTTTCAATAGCGAGATTATTGGTTTGCATAGGTGCAAACTTACAAGCCAAAAGCATTTGATATGCTCTCTCTTCATGTGCAATATTTCTTTTTACCCAATATAATAAATCTTCTTTTGGTTTCTTTATTGTTACATAAGGACTTTTAGCGGCTGATTTTGAATATGCCACTCTTGTTCCATCATAATCAAACTCAAGTTCAGCTTTTAATGCTCCGTCATAGTCCAATCCCATTGTTACTATATTCAACGGGGGTTTTTGTTCCAATGTTAATTTATCTATTATTTCAGAAACTTCACAGGGTATTAACTGTCTTAATTTAGGCAATTCTTCATATAAAAACTTTGCACCATCCGCATCTTTTACATCTGTAAAAGTAGATTTAATAAGCGTTTGAGGCAATGCCGACAATGCAATGTTTATCGGAAATATCTTATTTTTATACCTTCCCCATTTTAATTGTCTGGAAAAATATCTTACTTCTTCAAACGGAATAATATCATCTTTATCCGGACGCTGCCAGTATAACGAGAGCAAAACATTACCTACCATTGAAAAATTTACTGAAAGCGATAATTTCCATTCTTCATCGCCAAACACAAGCTTATGTTTAGATTTACCGTCAATAACATCATCTGCTTTTGCAAGAAGCTGAAAGAAACCACCAAACTTAACAATAGGAATATCATACCAGCCGGCTTTTTTATCCAACCTTGAATTTTTTAATAATTGCTGGAATATTGCAAGCTCAACTTTTTGCGAACTATTTAATTCAAAATGTTCATCCGCTTTTTGAGCTGCTATTAATGCTTTTAAAAGACCTTCGATATCTCTTATAACTTTGTTTGTATTTCTATCCATTACAAGAATAGAGAAAAAATTCTGCCTTCTTTTTGCATTAAAATGGAAAATATAACCGCCCTTGGGGTCTGAAGCCATTTCAGTCTGTGTATCTGAATAATCCGCCGGAATTTTAAATCTGCGTTCAAGAAATTCATCATAAGCATGAGCTTCAATTGCTTTTAGACCTACCGCAATAGTGTGTTTACACCATTTTTCTTTTAACGGACAGGAACAAGACGGTTCTACCTCACCTTTTTTAAACTTTAATTCCACATCATAATATGACTTAAAATTTCCTTTTACTTTGGCTTTAATTCCGGTTTTGCCTATTTCCATAGACTCAACCTGCTCTTTTTGATAGTATTCGTAACCTCTACGCCAACTTCCGGGAGTCGAATTTTCTTTTAAATACTTGAAATTAAAATTACAAACTGACATTAATTCCTTTATCGTTATCTCTGCAAAAAAACATATATTTAAACTTATATGTTGAGCAGTAACACCTTATAATCAACTAATATTCTACAAGATAATTATACAATAAATATTTTTTTTGACAAGAAAATTTTTCATCTGCCTAAACAAACAGAATTATATAATACACCATTTAACATCCGCAAAACGAGAATTTATTTACCGAAAATTTTAAAAATTTTATCAATAAAACCTTCTTCATTAACATCAGCTTCTTTTGTATTTTGTACATCCATCTTTGAAACTTTTTCTTTCAATTTTTCGCTGTCAGGTGATAAAGGTGCTTTTTGAAGATATTTTTCATAATTTTCTTTTGCCAATCTTAAATTCTTTAATTTTTCATAACAAAAACCTATTTGCTTATACGCTTCATAGTTATTTAAATCTGCTTTTACAAGTTTTTCATAATATTCCAAAGCATTTTTAAATTCATACATATCGGCATATACATCGCCCAATCCTTTAAGTGCCATTGTATTATCGGGTTCCTGACGATAAAGTTTCTCGTAAAATTCCATCAAACTTGTTTTATCGCCTTTTGCTTCGTTAATTTTAATTATTTCTTTAACAGCTTCACTTTTAGAGGGGTCGAACCTGTGTGCATTCAAATATTCTGCCAGTGCAAGGTCGTAATCTTGTTTGTAAGAATAACATCTGCCCATATTATAATGATAGCCGTATGAATCGTTATTTTCGTCACATACAAGGGCAAGCATTTGATATACCATTGGATTTTGATTATCAATCTTTTTAAATTCTTCAATATATTCTTTGCATTTTACAAAATCTTTTTTGTTAAAATAGTATTCAGCCATTAAAGCGGGATAGTTTGCATTTGTTTTATCTTCTATTTTAGAAAGCATTTCAAACGCTGTTTCATTTTCACCTTTCATCAGATATGCTTTTATTTTTGAAAAATCATTCTTGGCATATTCAATTGCTTTATCAAATTGATTTTCTCTTAAATATAAGGCAGATAAATATTCGCTCAAATCTATTATATTCGGGAATACTTTTACTCCTTTTTCAAGCACGTTTATTGCGGAAAATCTATCGCCCGTTTGAGCATATAAATCGGCAAGTTTGTAATATATTGCCATATCATCCTTATGTTCAAGAATACGGTGATATTCATCAATAGCATTTTGTATTTTTCCTAAATATTCATACGATTTGGCAAGCAAAAACTCCGCATTGATTATCTCATCTTCCTCCTGCGTGGAAGCGATTGCTTTTTTATAGTCATCCACCGATTGATTAACTTTCTCGTTTAATATTTTATACTTAGCTCTTGTAATATAGTATTTATACTTATTCGTATTCATATAAAAATCAAGTAATTCGGAGTATGCCACAAGTGAATTCGGGTCAACACTGACAAGTTCTTCCCAATATTTAGCCGCTTCATCATTTTTTTCAAGCATTTTAGCAAGTAATGCAATTTTTTCCAGATATTCAGCGTCGTCTTTTAAACTGTCATAAGAATTGAAAAGCAATTCATAAGCTTTTTCATATTGTTCTTCATCCGTCAACATTTGTGCTTGTGCTAAAATACCGTTTGATGTCATTAGTTTTTTCCTTATTTTATTATTCTTTGACTTATTAATATTTATTATATAACACAAATTTAATTATAAATAGTATTCTTTTGTTTAATTAAAAATTTTTAACCCCCTGATTATAACAGTTTTAATAATCGTACATACTTCTTTTATACGAAAAAAGTTTTATTAGTATAAATTTATTCATAATTATGTATGATTTAAAAATCAAATTGTATTGCTAATATTAACCTATATTCCTTGGAAAAAAACGATGATACACATATCCCTAATCTACAGCTATGATAAAATCATAGCTTTTTTCTTATATTGTAAAATAAAAAAATATTTGCTTGACTTATAACCGCTGTCTGGCAAAAAATATAAATAGAAATATAAGGAGATAATTAACAATATGAAACGTCGTGAATTTTTAAACTCAATGTTCGCAGTAGGGGCAACAGCTATAATGACTGCCGGCTGCGGAAAAAAAGAAATAATACAATATGACGGAGAAGTAGCAAAAAGAAAATTCAAAGATATGGAAGTACCTTTGTTAGGATTCGGATGTATGCGTTTACCTATGAAAGGTAAAGAGATAGATATGTTTGAATTTGAACAAATGGTTGAAGAAGCCATTCGTCATGGTGTTAATTATTTTGATACAGCTTATATGTATGTAGACGGAAAGTCAGAAACGGCACTTGGAAAAGCACTAAAGAAATATAAAAGAAATGAAGTTATTATTGCAGATAAAAGTCCAACTATATTTATGCATTCAAAAGATGATGTTAAAAAGATTTTTGAAGAGCAATTAAAAAAATGCCAAACAGATTATTTTGATTTCTATCTAATTCACAATATTAATAAAAATACTATAGATAACTACAAAAATTTTGATATGTACAATCAAATTATGGATTTCAAAAGACAAGGGCTTGTTAAAAATGTAGGTTTCTCATTCCATGGCACACCTGATATGCTAAAAGAAATTACAGAAGAAAATACTTGGGATTTTGCACAGCTCCAACTTAACTATTTTGATTGGAATATTATGCAGGCACAAGAACAATATAATATAGTTCAATCACACGAAATTCCGGTTATAGTTATGGAACCTTTAAGAGGCGGTGTCCTCTGCAATTTGAGCGATAAAGCACTGGAAAAACTTTATGAATTTGCTCCGAATGATACTCCCGCAAGCTACGGATTACGCTGGGCTGCAAGCAGAAATAACGTAATAACCGTTTTAAGCGGAATGAGTAATTTGGATCAAATGATTGATAATATTGAAACATTTGAAAATTATATTCCTGTTACAACTTCACAAGATCAGCAAACAGAAGAATTGGCAAGTATTATCCAATCAGAAGGTGAAATAAACTGTACAGCTTGTAAATACTGCATAGAATTATGTCCTGCGGGAATAAACATACCAGCTGCATTTTCTTTGTATAATCAATACAAGCTTACAAATAATAAAAATCTTTTTGCAGTATATTATGATTCAATTCCGGAGAGTGAAAGACCTCATAAATGTATTAAATGCGGATTATGTAAAACTAACTGCCCGCAAAATATTGAAATTCCGGAACTACTCGCTAAGATAGTACAGCTACGAAAAGAAATACAAGCTTGAAAGCAATAAACATGAGAGAATATTTATATAAAATAAGATTAATATTAGCAATTTTGGTTGTAATAGCTGCAATAGCGGGGGTATTGTTTTTTATATACCCTGTAAAAATATTTAATTTTCAAGTAATTCCTTTTTTGCAGCGATTAATTATTGATTTTTCAACGGGTGCTATAATTGCTGCACTTATTGTTACGGTGCAAACGTTAATTTTAGGTCGTATATTTTGTTCATTATGCTGTCCTTTAGGTATTTTGCAAGAACTTATTTCTTTAATTACAAATAAGGACTACGAAAAACGTCAAAATTTTCCACTAAAATACTTTATTTTCGCAATTTCAGTATGGATGTTAATTGGCGGAACGGCTATCGCAATAAGATATATAGACCCGTATACAATATTCTCTTCATCTTTAACATTATCCGTCATTGGCATAATCAGCCTTATTTTAATTGCAATTGCCGCATTTTTTAAAGGCAGGGTTTTTTGTACTTATATATGCCCTGCGGGTGTGATATTAGGGCTTTTATCAAAATTCTCGATTTTAAAAATGTATATTGATAAAAAAGAGTGTATATCCTGTTCTATGTGCGAAAGGAACTGTCAAACAGGCTGTATAAGTATAGACGAGCAGGAAATTGATAATGAAAACTGTATAAAATGTCTTAAATGTCTTGAAGTATGTCCTAAAGAAGCAATTCATTACGGTTTAAAGCCAATGCCTGATATTAAATTCAGCGAAAAAAGAAGAAAAATTATAATTTCGGCTGCATTTTTAGCCGTATTTGGGGCTGCGATTAAAGCGGGAATTGAAGTTTCAAAAAATACGGTACAGAAAATAAGCGGAATTATTCTTCCGCCTTTAGCCGAAACTCCTGAAAGATTTTTAAATAAATGTCTGAATTGCAATTTGTGTGTTAAAGCATGCCCGAATAAAATAATCAAAAAAAGCGATAAAAATTTTGGTGCAGTTCATATAGAATACGGTGAGAAGGGATTTTGCGACAATACCTGTAATAAATGTTCACAGGTATGCCCGTCGGGTGCTTTGAAAAAAATCACATTGGAGCAAAAACAGCACACGAGAATAGCTATGGCGGTAATAAATAAAGAAAATTGTGATAAATGCAAATCTTGTATTCCTGTTTGTCCGAGAGGGGCTATTTTTGAAGATGAGCAAGGGGATACAATTGTAAATTCTATAAAATGTATAGGTTGTGGACTATGCAAATCGACTTGTAAAAATAATGCCATTGAGATATCTGGAGTAAATGAGCAAAGAACAGTATAATAGTTAAAGAAGGAGTGAAAATGTCATTAGGTGTTACGGAAATTACATTAATTTTAATTGTTATATTACTGTTATTCGGCGGTAAAAGAGTTCCCGAGCTTGCACGTGCATTCGGTAAAGCGTCTTACGAGTTTAAGAAAGCAAAAGAAATCGTAAAAAAAGAAACGGAAGATATAAAAAAAGAAATTAGGGCAGCTGAAGAAAAGCCTGAAGAATATAAACCGGAAGATGTTTAGTAATGAATGATAATGAAGACAACGAAAGTTTCTTAGAACATCTTGAAGCATTCAGACAAACTTTGCTAAGGTGTATTTATGCACTTGCTTTTGTTTTACCTGTAATGTTTTTTATATCACCCAAAATTCTTGATTTATTAATTAAATTTATTTTAAGCGGAACTAATCTTAAGCTTAACTTTTTTACCCCGGTTGAAGTCTTTTTAATACAAATGAAATTGGCATTTGTTCTGGATTTAATCATTTGTTTTCCTTATGTATTAAAACAAATTTGGAATTTTATTCTGCCTGCTTTATATGAAAACGAAAAAAAATTCATAAAAACGGTTGTAATTTTTTCAAGCATACTGTTTCTTGCGGGCATGGCATTTTGTCTATTTTGCATTTTGCCGTTAATTATAAATTTCGGCATGAGTTTTCAAAGCAATAATATTGTTCCGTTGCTTGGCATATCAAATATAATAAATTTGGCATTATGGATGAGCGTAATTTTCGGATTAATGTTTCAAGTGCCTATTGCAACTTTTTTCCTTATAAAATCGGGAGTTGTAGATTATAATACGATAGCGGATAAAAGACCTTATATTGTGGTCGGATTACTGATTATATCCGCAGTGTTAACCCCTCCGGATGTCATAAGCCAGTTAATGCTTGCCCTGCCCACATATTTACTTTTTGAAGCAGGTCTTATTTGCGTTAAATTATTTTGCAAAAACGAAATTGAATAATTGTATAAACACAAAAAAAAGGGACATCAAATGCCCCGGAATTCGGAATGTAAAAGAAATTTTTTACTATCCATCGTGTGTAGTTAAGTAGTTAGTAGTAATGTAGTTTGGTATGTTTAGTTTTTTGAAACTTTTGTAATTGTGTTTTAATTGTTGTTTTCCGAAAGGGTGTATGCGCATACTGTTGTTTGTTTATTTTCCCTAAGACCTTATTTTTATTTCCTTTTTCAGGATTTTTTACATCTCTCTTATCGTGTTTTTCGTGTTTGCTTATCTTTTTTGTTTTTTATCTCTTACATTTATATAAAGTATTTTTGATATATAAAATTGCTATTTTATAGATAAAAAGTATATATTTTCTTTATAATTCTTAATATATTAATTAAAAAAAAGACCGAATAATTCGGTCAACAGTTTACGAGTGAGAGTGGAATATGTATAGTTTTATAATACTTATATAATTTTAATTCGTATATTAACTGATTGTATAAAAATGATATTAGACTTGAGTAAACTAAAAGACTATATATTTTTACCATTGCTGAATTTTAGATTTATTTCAGAGTTGTTAAAGTTTTTGTTAAATCATT
Source organism: Candidatus Gastranaerophilales bacterium (assembly GCA_947588745.1). Lineage (GTDB taxonomy): Bacteria > Cyanobacteriota > Vampirovibrionia > Gastranaerophilales > Gastranaerophilaceae > Avigastranaerophilus. Next base: position 6,924 of record CANPYW010000019.1, on the reverse strand, counting down.
CGATATTATAAACAGTAATTCGGAGTGTAATTATGAATATTAATACAGGCCCGGTATTTCCTTCAAATAATGATTTGAAAAAAAACAAAAAAACATCGGGAAAATCAAAAGAGCCTCAGAATAAAACGGCCGAAGCAAGTGCGTCGGATATTTTGGCTGTTTATTCAAAGGCACAAATTAACAGTACTCAAAAGACAAAAAATAACAATTCCGAATTTTCGAAAATGTCTTTCAATCAAAAAAAGGAATTTTTATTTGATAAATTGTTAACGGCAAAAAATGAAAAAGGTTATCCGATTTTTGATAAATACTGTATTTATGTTTTAGAGAATGCATTAACGGAAGATAATATTGATTTTATTGCTGATGTTGCTTTAAAGAAAGATAATGGTAAATACAGATACAGTGATGATGATGTTTGTAAAATTGTGGATTATTATCGTGCAAAAGGATTAGAGCAAACTCAAAAAATATTAAATTTTATAGATACGGGTGATTACAAAAAAGATGTTGTGCTAACTGCAATAAAACAGCCAGACGTTGTAAAAGAAGAAGATTTACCTAAGCTGGAAAAATTTGCGGAATTTAAAATAAAACCAAAAGAACTTGAACTTCTGACTTCTCAACTGCACGACAAACAAAAATATCAAAGAGCAATTGAACTTATTGAAAAGAAAATTAGTGCATATAATGTGGATAGTTTAACTTCTTTGGATGATATAAGATATGAAAGATGTTTAAATCTTATTGATAAAAACGTGGATGAATATTTTATATACGGAATTGCGGCTTTAGATGACGATAAATATGAGGAAAGCCTTGATTTGCTTAATAAAGGAACTGATGCTGCATTTATAGCGGATATTGTTAATCTGCCCGAAGAACAACGTATGAAATACGATGAGTTATACGATTTGGGCATTGAACCGTTTTATTCGTTAAACTTAACCAATACGGCTGCGGATAAGCAAATAAAGAAGTTTACATATTTATTTTTAAGAGGTATAGACCCTTTTTTAGTGCAGGATTTGGCAGAAATTGACGATAAACAATACGATATGATTGTCAAACTTCTTGAAAACGGCACAGATATTATTGATGCAAAAGAAATAAGCAATGATGAGAATGAATTTAACAAAGAGATGAAAAAAATAAATTCAATTCCGAATAAAATGCGTGATTTTTTGAATTCGGAAGATTGCCTCGAAAAAATTCAAAAAGCTTCAGAAGGTAAGTATCAAAAAGAATTGGTATCCGTTCTTGCACCCGAAAATTTAACTTTTGAAGCGAGGAAACATCTTTTAAACAGCGGTTTAAGCGAACAGGATTATTTAAATTCAATAAAAAAGCTTGCAAAATCAGTTTTTAAATTGGCAATGTCAACGCCCAACCAATATTTAAGCGGAATTGATATTAAATATACAACAAAACAAAACGGAAAATATATAAAATTACCTGAAGATGTTTTATTAAAGCAGCAAAAAAAAGTTTGTGATTTTTTTAAGGATAACGCCTGCAAAATAGCAAGGGCATTAAAATATCTTGATACGGATACGATAAATCAGATGATGGATAAGCGAACCGATTTATTTGAGGACTCGTTGGATAAATTGGATTTGTTGAGTGATGAAAATTATATGCTGCTTTCCGATTTAACAAAAGGTAAATCCGCATTAACTGGAAAAGATTTAACGGCAAGAGATAAAATACAATTATGCGAGATAGTTAAAATTTACCAGGAAGCAAATATAGATAATTCACTGCTGTATGAAATGGCAAAATCGGGGAATATAGACATTCCAAAAGCAAAAAGTATAATTACAAAAGAAATAATTTTAAATGTGGGAGTCAATGAAAAAGACTTAGATTCTATTCCCAAGGATAAAATAAAATTCAATGAAGAATACTCTTATCTTGCACTGCAAAATTCGGATAAAATGTTTGACGGCGTTATGGGAGAACGAATAAAAGATGAATTTAGAAATGAGATTCAAAGGATAAGAAGAAAATCGCAATATGAGAGAGAAATTTATGTTAATAATTTACAATTAAGGTACGGAAAAAATCCCAATAAAGCAATTTGTCCTATTTTGGAACGATTAACCTATATGTGCAAAAATATAGACAAATACTCCGATAACGAGCTTCTCGACGTATTTATCGAAGAAGCAAAATTATATAATAAACTTTATAAAACCAGTCAAGAGCTTTATACCGTAATAAGCAATTCAATATTAAACGATTTTAATAAGTTCATTTCCGACCTCGATAATATTTACGGTCAAACAAACGCTAAAACAAAAAAGGATTTCCAATCTTTAGGGTTAAATTATGATAAATGGCTTAACCCCAATTTGGATGATGTAAATATGAATATTAACGGTAAACCGCTGAAAATAAAATTATGGGAAAGAAATCCGCAGGAGGATTTATTTTTGGGTAATAAAACAACCTGCTGCACCGCAATCGGTACGGGCGGTAATGCTGCCGCAACTCCTTTGTATTTACTTTCAACGGCATTTAATGTTGTTGAATTATATGATGAAAATAATAATACCGTAGGTATGTCAAGGGTTTTTATGAGTAATGTCGATAATAAACCCTCATTAATCATGGATAATATTGAATTAAATAAAACTTATTTTAAAAATATGCCGGATAGAGAACTTACCGAGGTAAGAAACGGATTTTTTAAATATATGAACGAATATGTTAAACAAGTAACGGGTAATAAAGACAGCTCCGTATACTTTTATGCGGGTGATATTCATGTTCCGACAAAAGATTTAACAAGAAAAAATGCTCCGATGGACTTTATAGGGAATATTGCACAAGAGTCCGTATATTTTAATTCAACGGGGTTGGATTGGATAAATACTGAAAACATCAAAAATATAGGAGAAATTGATTGGCTTGTTGTGCCTAAAAATATAACTTCATAATCATTATATTAGCTCTTTATTATACTTTTATTCAATTACAAAACTTAATTAACTATAGTTTTATAAAAGTTGTTTATATAAAATAAAATAAGTATTAGTCTTTTTTAAGAATAAAATGAAAAAGAGAGTTTTAATATCCATAATTTTTACAATTATATTTACTGCAATTACTTATCATCTTTGGTATCACTTAAAGCCCGTTTCAATTGATATCGGAGCGGAAAAGTTAAATGATTGCACCATAACGGTACAAATAAACAAAAAGAACAATTTTGAATTTGAAAAAAATAAAGAAGTAAGTAAATCTTTTACAAATAATCAAACTTCATCAATAAATAATAACGAATTGCAAACTTTTCTTTTGGAGAGAAAAGATGTTTCAAGGGGACGTAAATTAAGAATTATAATTTCCGATTTGAATATTAATCATACATTTATTATAAAGTACATAAAAATAAATAATAAAAATTATGATTTGAATAAGTTTAAATCAAAAAATTGCCGGATTGCGGTAGTCAATAATGAATTGAATATTTTACCCCCCCCCCGGGGGCTAAACAGCTGTGAATTAACATATTACGGCAATACAAACATAAAATCACCCGTTGTGATTGATTTTTATCTGTTAATTATAATTATTGTCATATTCGGTTTATTATCGTATAAATTGACAAATTATGCCGCAGATTTTCAAAGCGTTAACAACAAATCAAGAACAGAGATAATTTTTCTTTCCGTATTTTTTATGTTTTTATTTGTTCCGATACTTCATATAGATAAAAGCGAAATATCAAAAAAAGAAAACAGAGTTTTGGCAAAACTCACTCAATTTTACGATACGGAAAAAGGAATTAATTATAATTGGGGAAAAGAATTTGATGCGTGGTTTAATGACAGATTTTTTCCGAGAAAAAATTTTATTTCGATATACAATTCCATTGTTTTATGGCTAAACAACAAAAATGCATACGGATATATCGATGAAAAAACAAAAATATTATACAGAAATGATAATAATAAACCGTTCGATAAAATAAAGTATAATTATAACGAATTAATAAAATTCAATGATTTTTGCAAACAACACAATATCAAATTATATATTTTAGTTGTTCCGAGTAAAAACGGAATTTATCCGTCCGGCAAAACAAACAAATTGGAGTTAACAAACCCGAAAGAGTTCATTAAATACATTAAAACTTCAAATTTAAACATTATTTATCCGTATAATGAACTTTTAAAAGCAAAAGAAAATGATTATGTATTTTATAAAACGGAACATCATTGGACGGAATACGGTGCATTTATAGGATATTCCGAATTAATGAAGGTCGTAAAAAAGGATTTTCCGAACATTAGGGTGTGTCAGGAAAGTGATTATGATTATTCTTACAATAATCTTATAAGAGCAAGTGATTTTAATCGAAATTATACTTACGGTTCAACGGGTAATGTGCTCGGAATAAGAAATAAGAAAAAATATCATCGGGTTAAATACAAATATTACACGAATAAAAACCATAATGAATTAATTAAACAGAACATTATTGATATACCGCTGCACAAAGAGATGGAATTTTATTACCCCAATGGTGCCGATTTGAGAGTTATTCTTTTGGGAACAAGTCAAAATGAAAATTTAGTCGAATTTATACCATACACGTTTAAATACGTAAAAAGAATAAGAAATAATAATGTCAAAGAATTGAAAAACAGCGAATCTTTTAAAATAATGAAATATTATAAACGGGAACTGTTGGAATATAAACCCGATATTATTATATTTTGCTTTACATTTAATCAGGCGGTTAATTTACATAATTTGTTTAATATGGAGTAGTTTATGTTATTCAGTTCCATGACATTTTTGTTTATATTTTTACCCGCAGTTCTTACCTTATATTTGGCGGCAAGAAAAGAACTTCATAACCCCATACTTTTGACTGCGAGTATTATTTTTTATGCCTGGGGTGAGCCGAAATATCTCGCCATAATGTTTTTAACCGTTATAATAAACTATATCGGAGCATTGGCAATCGAAAAATTTTACAATCGGAAAAAATTAATCCTTATATTAACCGTATTATCCGATTTAAGTTTCTTAATTTATTATAAATATTTTAATTTTATAATATCGAACTTGAACGCTATACCCGGAGTAAATTTTAATACTTTGGACATAATTATGCCGATAGGAATTTCGTTTTATACGTTTCAGGCTTTATCTTACGTTGCGGATGTTTATAAAGGCGAATGCAAAGCACAAAAAGATATTTATAAATTATCGCTTTATATATGCTTATTTCCGCAGCTTATTGCGGGGCCTATCGTAAAATATCACGATGTTTCGGAACAAATTGATAACAGAACCGTAAATTTTGACAAAGTAGACCTCGGCGTAAAAAGATTTATTACGGGATTAGCAAAAAAGATGCTTATAGCAAACAACATGGGATTAATTGCGGATAAAATTTTTGCACAGACTCCGGACAGTTTTTCCCATCTGACGGCGTGGCTCGGTGCCTTTGCATATACATTTCAAATATATTTCGATTTTAGCGGCTACTCGGATATGGCAATAGGTTTGGGATTAATATTCGGGTTTAATTTTATGGAAAACTTTAATTATCCTTATATATCAAAATCCGTTACGGAATTTTGGAGAAGATGGCACATATCTCTATCAACATGGTTTAAACAATACGTTTATATTCCGCTGGGCGGAAACAGGTGTTCCAAATTAAAAAACGTTATAAATCTGGGTATTGTATTTATTTTAACGGGAATTTGGCATGGTGCAAACATGACGTTTATTGTTTGGGGTATTTGGCACGGCTTTTTCATTATTACGGAAAAATTATTTAACATTAAAAAATTTGATGAACAAAAACATTCGCCAAAAGTTAACTTTTTAAGACACATATATTGTATTTTCGCTTTTATGACCGGCTGGGTAATTTTTAGAGCCGATAACATAAAATATGCAAAAGATTATTTAATGAATATGTTTGGTTTGATGAACATAAATAAGGAAAATATTATATACCCGATGTCGTATTATGCGGGAAGATTGGAAATTATAGTATTTTTAGCGGCAATAACGTTAAGTATACCGATATTTAAAAATTTTTTATATTATAAAAACAAACCGTTAAAAGCGGCAGTGAATATATGGTTGTTGTTTTTGCTGTTTTTATCCGTAATAACCATGGCGGCAAATACATATAATCCGTTTATATATTTCAGATTTTAATTTTGGGTTTGTAAAGTGCAGTTATAAGACAAAAAAAGAGCTTATAACCTCTTTTAAACCGGCGGGCGGGAATGCTTCAATCATTTGTGAGCGTTGCGAACTTTACGAGTGAAGTATGAGACGGGTTGATTAAAATTCAAGTTTGCAACAGCAAACGTAGAATTTCTTAAGCCCGGCTGAGACGTAGTCTCGAAACGCAACAAAAAGAGGCTTTTAAACCTCTTTTATAAATGGTGGGCTTCGTTGGTCAATGTTCGAACTTTTTAAAATGTATAAAAACCCTTGTAAACACGATGCAAGAACCCGAAAATCTTTTAATTTTAGAAAAATTTTCAGCATTTAATATAAAGTTTTAATTATACACGCTCCTATAAAATAAATATGTATATTTATTTTATTTCTTTACTTACAAAAGCAAAGTTGTTATATAATCAAAATATAAACGAACTTTGAAAATTAAATATCGGGGCAAGCCTACATTTCAAAAGAACATCGGCACAACATCAACACTTCGATTTCGGTCGATAGTTCCGAATGAAAGGAGGTCAATTATGGACGAATTCAATTTGAGTTTATTATTACTTTTGTTGATTTTATACATAATAAAAAGTGGCACCCAACGCAAGCGTTAAGTGCCACTTCGATTTCTTAAGTAGGTTACGGTAGTTCCAGCTACCGCCCCGATATTTTTATTATAACCGATAGTTGACAATTTTTCAACCCTTACAA